>CALXZP010000052.1 GCA_944393255.1 uncultured Clostridia bacterium
ACAGCACCAACCAGGGTACCACCTATACCGCGCCCGGCGCGGCTCTGAACAGGCTGTGGGTAACGAAGCTCGGCGTGTACGGAACGACCTATGTATATTGGTATGACGCGGAGGTGAACGCCGTTGAAATGAAGTCGGCGGGCGACCTGGAGCCGAACGACCTCGTCTGCATCAGCTCGGACTACGGTGCGGTGAAGCAGATACTTGTCGTTAAGAATTACAAATAAGATCCTGTTTATCCGCCGAGGGCGGGTATTGAGATATGCTCCGGCGCCGTTTTTTAGGCGGCGCCGGGAAAACCAAAAAAGAAAGGATTGAAAAAGAATGGAACGAAAACATGGCGGAAAAATAGTGTCGGCGCTCGTCGGCGCGGCGATGCTCGTATCGTCGTTCACGCCGCTGGCGGCTTTCGCCGCGGACGGGGATTATATCCTCAATATCGGCGACACCAAGGTATTTGACCATACGAATTTTACGACCACGCAGACCGGCAGCGCGAACTTATACTATTACGGCTGCGACGGAACGAGCATAAGCTCGGACGGTCAGGACGTGGAGTCGGACAAGCCGATAAAGGTCAATCAGACGGTAATGACCGACTGGAAGAGCGCGTTCTGGACGGAAGGACAAAACTATTCGACAGATCAGAACACGGTAGTGGACATAACCTTTAAGGTATCGCTTGAGGACTATTCGCAGCCATCTCCCTATGTGGGACTGAGACTGTACACGACAAACAACTACGTGAACTGCGATGGTATCGGATGGCGCGGCATGCAGCTCACCGCGAGCGGAAAGGACAAGCTGCACCATATGAGATACGTCCTCAGCAAGGGCGAGGACGGGAAAGCCGTTGTGCTCTACAGCCTTGACGGCGCGGCGTACAGCACAAGCAACGGCAGCGACGTTCCGGATGAAGCGCTCACGTGGGGCTATGACGGAAAAGGCGGCGAGACGGCGCAGCTTCGTTTCATGCCGACTGCGATCCCGAGCGCGGGCAGAACCGATCCCGAAGGCAATCAGAACTCGTTCAACGACGGCGTTGATCCTCTCGATACTCCGGTGAACTGGGAGTTCTACAGCTTCACTGCTTATCAGACTGACGAGGTGCCAGAGCCTCCGCAGCCGACGCAGGATCCGTCGCTTTCGGACAGGGAGTATTTCCTCAATATAAGCGATCAGAAGCTGTTTGATGATAAAAACAGCACTGTAAGCCAGGACGGCAGTATTACGATAGGCTTCTTCGGCTCGGACGGAGTTTCAAGGATATATTCGGATCAGCCGAGAGTAGTATCAAGTGCTCCGATAAAGATAGAGCAGACTAAGGCGAGCGACTATAAAACCTGCTTCACGATACCGGGCGACACGATAGTCTCGGACAGGAACGCTGTCATTGACGTAAAGTTCAGAGTATCGCTCGAGGAATATCCGAACGAATACCCGCGCATAGGAATCTCGCTTGCGCACAGCGGCGGACAGACGGGATACATAGACCAGAGCTTCGGTATGAACTGGGCGGGCGCGGCGCTGACCGAGTCGGAAAAGGATAAGGACCATACGGTGCGATTTGTTATCTCGCCGGAGGGCAACGCGACCAATCCGGGCTGTATGAAGATATACTACAGCTATGACGGAGCGGATTATAATACGAATGAAAAAAGCAATATTGCCGCGGACTCAGTTGAGACCTACGGCGGGCAGCTCAGGCTTTGGATCGAGGCGCTGCTTGAAAGAAACGCCTTTGTTGACGGCGTTGATGCACTCCCCACGATCGTGAACTGGGAGATCGACTCGATAGAGGGCTACTATGCCGACGATATCCCGAAGGCGGACGAGGGCTACAGCGGCAGCGGCAGCGGCGGCGATGAAGAGGAGCTGCCGACGGCATATCCCGTGGCAACAGCCGTTCCGATCCCGGCGGAGTTTAAGGACAGCATAGTAAGAGCGTATCCGGAAGGAAGAATGAAGGCGGCTGTCATCAGCCTTGACGACGGAGCGGACTGGTGTCTTGACTCCGACCTCAAGGCGATAGAGATATTGAAGAGGCACAATGCAAAGGCGACTTTCAACCTTGTTCCGGGCAACGCGTCGCAGGATTACAAGAACGCGCTGACGGAAAATTATGCGGGCATGGAGGTAGCTTCGCACAGCAACACACATCCGCAGCTCGACCAGGCGGACAACGCGACGTTCAAGAGGGAGCTGGAGCTTTCAAAAACGGCTATAGAAAGCGCGTGGGGCAGCGAGATAGGCGGTCTGGCTTATCCGTATTCGTGCGCGGCGTCATCGGACCCGGTAAGACTGCGCATGATACAGGATCTCGGCTACAGATATGCGAGAAACTGCATAATGACGAACAGTTATGACGTTCCCGAAAGCTTCTACGACCTGAACCCCACGGGCTGGGTGTCGATAGAGCGCGATTGGGATAACGGCACTGTCCAGAGACATATGGACAATTTCGCATCCATGGACGCATCGTCCGAATGGAAGATGCTGTTCCTTGCGGGACACGCATGGCAGTTCAACGCTACAACTCCTGAGGAGGAGGAAGCCGGTACGGAAGCGCGCGAGGACATATGGAATGAATTTGAACAGTTTGTAACATATCTTGAAGAAAACAGCGCGGATATATGGAACCCGACGACTATAGAGATTGTTGACTACGTTACCGCATGCCGTATGCTCACAGTAACGGCGAACGAGAACGGCGCGAGCCTGTACAATCCGTCGGAAATGACCGTATGGGCGAACGTGGACGGCGTTCCCACGGAGATAGGCGCGGGCGCGACCGTACAGGTATCGGTAAAGCCGGAGCCGGAGGAAAGACCGTTCAAGGCGGACGAGTACATAGTGGATATAGACGATAACATAACCGTAAGCGATTCGGCTAACTCGATAGCCGACGGAACATCGCTGCTCAATTCAACGTCAGGCGTTATGTCGAGCAGCACAAGCGATGAATTTATAGTAAGACAGGAGAAGAAGCAGATCTGGACAGGTTATCTGAACTTTGTAGCTCCGCAGCCGGCTGCGATGAGCATAGACAAGCCGGTGGTAATAGAGGCGAGATACAGGGTAACGCTGGACGATTACAGCGTACCGTCGCCGAAGGCGCGCTTGGCTCTGGCTCTTACGAACTTCAACATCTACGCAAATTCAAACGCGAGCACCGAGATATACACGCCCTTGGACACCGACGGCTACCGTACCGTTAAGTTCATAGTAGATCCGGTCACCGCAAAGGTATATACCATGTCGGACGGCAAGCTCATAAGCACGGTCGATGCGCAGGGACTTACGACCGGCTCAACGTTTGCGAACGGCATAAGGCTGTATATGAATGTGTGTCCGGCCGACGACAACATGTCAAACGACGGCGACGGTTCGACTGCTCTCAGCACGTCTGTATACTGGAACTTCGACTATGTGAAGATGTACGAGCTTGAGGACAGCGACACGCTGAGGATAGTTTCGGCGACATACGAGGCTGACGGCGGCAATGCCGGCTACAGCGTGAGGATACGCAACGACCACCCGACCGCTTCGGGCAGCGCAGTTATGATAGCCGCGCTCTACGACGGCAATGGCAGGCTCGTTAAGACCGAGATAAAGGACGCATCGGCGGCTCCGCTTACAAAGACGGCGGTGACGGGCAGCTTTGACGTTACAGGTCTTACGGACTACAGCATAAAGGCGTTCTTATGGGACAGCGCAGAGGGCATGACTCCTGTATCGGAATGTATTGACGCCGAGGGTGTTTAAAGAAGTAAAAATAAAATAGAGGACGATACGGAGGCTGTTTCGGTAACGCGCCGGACGCCGCCCCTTTGCGGCAGCCGGCGCTCCCGGAACAGCCCCTTTGCGTCCGGAAAGGAATATATGATATGAACGATATGATAATAGGCGGCGCGCTGCCGAATATACCATGGGAGGAAAGACCGGCGGGCTGTGACGACGTTGTTTGGCGCAGCGCCAAAAACCCCATAATAACGCGCAGCGCGATAAAAAATTCAAATAGCGTTTTCAACAGCGCTGTGGTACCTTATAAGGGCGAGTTCCGCGGCGTGTTCAGGAGCGACGATACCTGCCGTCTGCAAAAGCTTTACAGCGGCAGGAGCAAGGACGGCGTGAACTGGGAGATAGACCGGGAGCCGATAAAGTTCATATGCGATAACGAGGAGATAGGCGAATTTGTTTTCGGCTACGATCCGAGGGTGTGCTTTATCGAGGACAGGTACTATGTGACCTGGTGCAACGGCTATCACGGCCCGACCATAGGCGCGGCGTACACCTTTGATTTTGAAAAGTTCTACCAGCTGGAAAACGCATTCATACCCTGCAACCGCAACGGAGTGATGTTCCCGAAAAAGATAAACGGCAATTTCGCTATGCTCAGCAGACCGAGCGATTCGGGACACACCAATTTCGGCGATATCTTCTACAGCGAAAGCCCCGATATGACCTATTGGGGAAAGCACAGGCACGTTATGGCGCCGGACAGCGCGTGGGACTGGGTGAAGATAGGCGCGGGCCCGATACCTATTGAGACAAAGGAGGGCTGGCTGCTGTTCTATCACGGCGTTATGGAGACATGCCAGGGTCTAAATTACAGCATGGGCGCGGCTATACTCGATAAGGACGAGCCGTGGAAGGTGAAGTACAGGGCTAAGCCGTACCTGCTCTCGCCGCGTACGCAGTATGAATGCATGGGCGACGTGCCCAACGTCGTATTCCCCGTGGCGGCGCTCTGCGACGCTCCCACAGGAAGGATCGCTATCTATTACGGCGCGGCTGACACAGTAGTGGCGATGGCGTTTGCTCAGGCGGACGAGGTAGTGGAGTTCATAAAGACTCATCAGGATTATTTCAAGTACGAATAAGAATGACGCCGCCGCGCTTGACAGAGTGAGGCGGCGGGTGTATAATAGATGAAGAATGACGGACGTACGCAGGGGCGCGGGCTCTGCGGCTGTCTGTGATATATTTTATAAGCTGGAAACGGAGGAACGTAATATGGAGGAAATGACAGTTCTGTTTCAGGGCGACAGTGTTACCGACTGCGACCGCAAAAGGGAGGATGCGGAGGATCTCGGCCTCGGCTACGCGGTCATGGCCGCGTCGCTGTTCTCGGCAAGATATCCGGAACGGAATGTTAGATTTTTAAACAGGGGCATAGGCGGCAACCGTGTGCGCGACCTGCGCGCCCGCTGGCAGGAGGACTGCATAGAGCTGAAGCCGGACGTTGTGTCGATACTGATAGGTATAAACGACACATGGCGGCGGTTCGATTCGGACAGCATCACAACGGCTGAGGAATATGAACGCGATTACAGGTATCTGCTCACGGAGCTTAAGGAAAAGCTGCCCGATACGAGGATAGTTATGATGGATCCGTTCTTTCTGCCGATAGGCGATAAGGAGGGCTGGCGTGAGGATCTTGATCCGCGCATAGCCGCAGTGCGCTCGCTGGCAAAGGAGTTCGGCGCGGTGTATATCCCGCTCGACGGACTGTTTGCGGCGCAGTATATCGCTTCGGAGCCGGAAAGATATTCGCAGGACGGCGTTCACCCGAACTGGACGGGACACGCCTTTATCGCGGAAAGGTTTCTTGAATATGTAAAGCTGTGATAAAAAACACGCCCTGCGCAGGGATATCAAATTCCCGCGCAGGGCGTATTTTTTTGAGAGAGAGGTCTATTTCTGTTTTCTTGTTATTTTCACTGTTTTTATCTCGAACGGCTCGAAGCTGAGGCTGAAGCCGTTCCCGTCGTGCGGGAGCGGGCTTTGTACCTGCTCGAGCATATCGGTAATGTACGCGTCCTCTATATCGAAGCCGAGACTGAACGCGGCGCTGACCGACGCGCCCTTGTTCTCATAGGCGCGTATGATAACGCCGTTTCCGTCCTCCGCGTACTTGACCGTTTCCGTGACAACGTTTTCCTTGTCCGTCTGTACGAGGGAAAAGCTTCTGCGCTCCGGCAGCCTGTCTATGCAGCGAAGCGGCAGGTTGAGCAGATACCCCTCGCGCGCCGTGCCGCCCTCGTCAAGTCCGCCGTCATGCGGATAGAGCGAGTAGGTGAATTCGTGCGTTCCCTTGTCTGCCGTTGCGCCCGGCGCGGTGGGGCTTCTCAAAAGGTTTATGTCCATCATGCCGCCGCTCGCGCTGAACCCGTATTTGCAGTCGTTGAGCAGCGATACGCCGCGGTCGGGCTGGGATAAGTCTATCCATTTATGCGCGCATATCTCGTACTGCGCCGCGTTGTGCAGCGTGTTTTCATTGTTCGCGCGTTCTATCCTTCCGAACTGTATATCGCAGGTCACATGTCCGGCGGATATGCCGGTGCAAAATGACGCTCTGAGCATTTTGTGCGTCTCCCTCCAGTCGGCGTTTGTTACGAAGTCTATACGCCGGCTGCCGTGCGTGAGGACAGCCCTCTGCACTATCTCGGAGCCGCCAAACCTGTATGTGCTTTCGCATACGGCGCGGGGACCGTCTGTATAATAGCTCATGCTTACGGGCGTGCAGCGCATGTGCGCCGTTTCGCGGGTGAGGATATTGAAATCCCATGCGTTGCCGCTGTCCTCGTAAAGCTCGAGCACGTTCGAGCTGCCGCCGAGGTATTCTCTGCCAGAGGCTGTGTCTTTTACGGATATGACGCTTCCGTCCGCGCCGAACCTCACCTCTATGAGGTCGTTTTTGAGAACGCCGTCTGCTGCCGTGACCTGCGGGGCGGGCTTCGGCGCTTCGGTAACGGCGGCGTAGCCCATCGGCGGTACGGTAACGAAATACCATTCGCCGCCGTGCTTCACCCATTCGCTGCGTGAGAACGGGGCTGTATTCACCGCCGTGAAGCCCTTGCCGCCGCCCGGCGCGGCAAACACGGAGGTATAGATATTGTCCGTGACCGCGCCAAGCTCTGAGAGCAGCGCGCCGTAGCGTTCAAGCGATTCCTCGTACACTCTGTCAATAGACGAGCCGGGCAGGATGTCGTGGAACTGGTATAGCAAAACTTCTTTCCATATCTCGTCGAGCCTTGCCTTGTCCGCCGTATGCCTGCCGCTCAGCACGTCGGCAAATTCCAGCTCGCGCAGCGCGTATTCGGTTTTTCGGTTGCAGCGTTTGTTCCGCGCCTGCGAGGTATAGGTGCCCTGGTGCTTTTCGAGGTACAGCTCGCCGTTCCAGACCTTGAGCCTGCCGCGCTCGTTTTTAAGTCGTTTGAAAAATTCGCTTGTAAACTCCTGCTTTATCGGCGCCATGCCGCTGAGATCCTTTTCGCGTTTGAGCCTTTCAAGGTGCTCCATGCCCGGACCGCCGCCGCCGTCGCCTATGCCGAACATCATCATGCATTCGCTCAGCGCGCCCTTGTCGATGAAGTTCTTTTCTATGAACCGCGCGGCGCGCGGCGCGGCGGAGCTGTTATATACGCCCTCGGGCGGCATGTGAACGATGACTTCGCTGCCGTTTATGCCCTTCCAGACGAACGAATGATGCGGGAACATATTGTAGCTGTTCCAGGAAAGCTTTATCGTCAAGAAATATTCTATCCCGCAGCCGCGCAGTATCTGCGGCAGCGCGGCGGTGTAGCCGAAAACATCCGGCAGGAATACCGCGTCGGGGACGGCTCCGAATTCCTCGAAAAAGAACCGTTTCCCGTAAAGTATCTGGCGTATGAGCGCTTCTCCGCCCGAGATGTTCGTGTCCGGCTCGACCCACATCGCGCCCTGCGGCTCCCAGCGCCCCTCTGCGATCCTTTGCTTCACCTTTTCATAGAGCTGCGGATACTGCTCCTTTACCCATGCGTAGGCCTGAGGCTGCGTCGCGCCGAAGACGTAGTCCGGATAGCGTTCCATCATTGCGAGCGCGGTCGAAAAGGTGCGCGCCGCTTTCCGCTTCGTCTCGCGGATCGGCCAGAGCCATGCGAGGTCGAGGTGCGAATGTCCGCTCGCGGATATCGTGAGCGACGGATCGCCGCCCTTTTTGTCAAGCTCGCTGCGCAGCAGCTCGTGCGCGGCTTTTGCCGTTTCGTTGTTTATTTCGTCAAGACCGCGCACCGCCTCAAACATCGTAAACAGTATGCTTTTTGCGCGCGCGCTGTCGCCGCCGAGCTGTTCCATAAGCTCATAGAGGACTTCAAGGTCGTAGTAAAGCGTGCGGACGTCCTCGTTTACGAGAACGGTATACGCGTCTATTATCTTACCGCTGTCACGGTAGTTTCCGAAAAGGTCGTTGCAGCCCGCGTCCGCCCAGATGTCTATATCCTTAGTTCCCGGGGGAAGGTGGTATATGCGCTTCCCGGGTCTGCCGAGGCTGAGCTCAAATTCCGAGCTGACGTTCGTAAGTCCGCGTACGGGACAGCCGTTTTCATCGAAAATACAAAGCTCGCCGCTTATGTCTATCATCAGCGCCGCCTCGCGTCCGTCAGTCTCCGGAACGGAGCCGGTGAACCGGAACCATGCGCAGTCCCAGAGTCCGCCCCAGCTGTCGCCGATATCAAGCTCGAGCCGTTCGCCCGAAGTTCTCTCGGAAAACGGTACAGGCTCCCTTGTGCGGTACGCCGTTATGCCGAGCTTGCCGGTAACGGTGTACATCGCCTTTTCTATATTATCCATTCTGTAGCTTATCACAGACTTCATGTCGTTATCAAAATAAGGCATCGATATTATCTCCTTTTCAGTGTTTGTTTATCTGTCTGTGTTCTCATGATACCAGATATGCTCCGATGTGTCAATACTATGTTGGAGATTGACCCGGCAAGCTTAAAAATGGCGCAGTTATGCGAAAAAGTTGGAATTTGTCGCAGTGAAAGTTAAATGTTGAACGTTGACGCTCAGCCCCGGCGGGGTATATAATAGGTTATACGATAAAGTAAATTTTATGAACTGGAGGGAAAACCATGAAAAAAATGAAAATAGCGGCGGCGGTCATGGCTGCCGCGGTCGGATGCTCCGGCACAGTCCTGCCGTGCGCGGTATCGGCAGCGCCGCCGGAGGCGTCGGACAACGTGCTTATGGTATGCGACTTTGAGAACGGAGCAGAGCTGCCGGTAACATCCTC
>CALXZP010000053.1 GCA_944393255.1 uncultured Clostridia bacterium
TGGAGCTTGACAACAGGTACATAAACGAACGCGGATTTTGGAACGACATAGGGATAATATTCAAAACGATCCCGGCAGTATTGAGAAACGAGGGAGCGTGCTGACGGAGGTGAAAAGCTGATGAACCTGGTCTGGGAATACACAATAAATCTGATAAGATTTGTGCTTAACGGCGACGTACCTGAACAGCCCGAGAACATAGACTATGAAGAGCTGTTCGCCTTTGGCAAAAGCCACGGTGTGGAAAACATGCTCTATGCTGCGCTTCGTGATCTAAATATTGACGTTCCGGAAGAAACCATGCAAAAATTTAAAACGGCATATGAAATGCAGATAATGGTAGAAGCGACACAGGCTCTGGAGCTGGAAGCGATCAGTGAAGCATTTGAGAAAGCAGGCATAGACCATGTGCCGCTAAAGGGCAGTGTGATCAAGTATTTATATCCCATGCCGGACTATAGAAAGAGCGGGGATATTGATATCCTGATACGGCCGGAGGATGAAGAGAAAGCGGAAGAGGTATTATTTAAATTCGGATACAAAAAACGAGAATATGAACAGGAATACGATGTACATTCAGAGTATAGTAAACCGCCGTTTCTGATGGTTGAACTACATAGACAATTGGTTGCAAAGAGTGAAAGAACATACGCATTTTGCAAAGAGGTTTGGAACTTTGTAACACATATAAGCGACAATAAAATTACATGTTTATATATGATGTCGGATGAGTATATGTATACCTATTTATTAGCGCATTTATGCCATCATTTGTATCAAGGCGGCGCCGGAATACGTTTAATAATGGACATTTATATTTTAAAAAGTAAAAACAAGCTTGATAATAATATTTTAAACAAGTATTTAAAAAAAGCTAATTTAACAGAATTAGATGCAATGATATGCGGCTTGAACGATAAATGGTTTAATGAAATATATATTGAAAATTATGATGTCATCGAACTTGAAAGTATTGTGTTAAGTGGGGGAAGTTTTGGCAATAAAGAAATGCAGGAAGTTATGTTGAATAGTGATACTAATATGAATAAATTTATTTGGATTATATATAAAATATTTCCGCCGGCAAACAGAATAAGTCGAAGATATAAAATAATAGGAAGAAAACCATGGTTATTACCTGCTTTTTGGATATATAGATTGTTTGATATAGTATTGTTTGATAGAAAAGTCATTTTAGACAGTAAAAATAAAAAATTTAATAATTCGAAAAAGGACAAGGATATAAAAAATATTGTTAAGGCTATACGTCATAGTTGATGTTGTATTGGAATGAACGTATATGCATATCTTGTCAAGTAAGAATAGTTAAATATATAGGAGAAGAGAAAAAGTTGAATATAGCAATGCTCGGACATAAGCGTATCCCGTCAAGAGAAGGCGGTGTTGAGGTCGTTGTAGATGAATTGTCAACAAGGATGGCAGCGAAAGGACATAAAGTAATTGTGTACAATAGAATGGGTGACCATATTTCCGGTAAGGAATATGGTACAGTTTATTTAAAAGAATATAAGGATGTACAGTTGAAAAAAGTCTTAGCAATAAATAAAAAAGGGCTTGCCGCAATGACATCTTCTTTTTTCGCGGCGGTATGCGCCGCATTTGGAAAATATGATGTTGTACACTTTCATGCAGAAGGACCGTGCGCTATGATATGGATCCCGAAGCTTTTTGGTAAAAAGGTCATTGCAACGATACATGGTCTTGATTGGCAGAGAGCAAAATGGGGGGGATTCGCGACAAGATATCTTAAATTCGGAGAGAAAATGGCTGTAAAATACGCCGATGAGATAATCGTTTTATCAAAGAATGTACAAAAGTATTTCAGCGATAAGTACGGAAGACAAACTGTATACATTCCTAATGGAATATCAGTCCCCAAAATAGAGCCGGCACAATTGATAACCGAAAAGTGGGGACTTGAAAAAAATTCATACATATTATTTCTCGGAAGAATAGTTCCGGAAAAAGGGATATTGTATTTGATAGACGCGTTTAAGAATGTAAGCACAAATAAAAAGCTTGTAATAGCCGGAGGGGCAAGCGATACAAATGAATTTATGGATGAGGTCAAAGAGCGGGCAAAAGATGATGACCGTATAGTATTTACGGGCTTTGTTCAGGGACAAGTTTTAGAAGAACTGTATAGCAATGCATATATATACACACTGCCGAGCGATTTAGAGGGAATGCCGATAAGTTTGCTTGAGGCGATGAGCTACGGTAACTGCTGCTTGGTATCGGATATACCGGAATGTACAGAGGTAGTCAAGGATAAGGCAGTTGTATTTAAGCATAGTGACATTGCTGATTTGACGGATAAGCTACAAATGATTTGTAAAAATCCAGATATGGTGCAAAAATACAGAAGAAATGCGAACAGATACATTTGCAGCAGATTTAATTGGGATGATGTTGTAGATAGGACTATGGAGTTGTATAAAGTAGATGAAAGTTTTGTTAGTTAATAAGTTTCTGTATCCAAAGGGTGGAGCAGAGACATATATCTTTGCTTTAGGGCATTTACTGGAAAGGCATGGACATCAAGTCCAGTATTTTGGATTGAAGAATAAAAAGAATACAGTAGGAAATAGGGTAAATTCATTGGTTGATGATATGGATTTTTCGGAAGGTATAAAGAAAAATCTGAATGCTCCTTTTAGGATAGTATATAATTGTCAGGCTAGAAAAAAAATACGCAAAATATTAGATGATTTTAAACCTGATATAGTACATTTGAATAATATACAATACCATATTACCCCTTCAATTATAATTGAGATTAACAAGTGGAGAAAAGAGAAAAACGCTGATTGTAAGATAGTTTATACTGCTCACGATTATCAGCTTATATGTCCCAGTCATGGATTGTTTGATGTTGATTTAAAACCGTGTGAGTTATGTCTGGATGGACAATATATACATTGCTTTAATACAAAATGTCTGAAGAATTCAAAGGCAAAAAGTCTTTTGGGAACTTTAGACGCTTATTATTGGAAATACAGTAAAACATATTCATATATTGATGTGATCATATGTTGCAGTGATTTCTTGAAAAGAAAATTGGACACACAGTTTAGATTTAGAAATAAAACAATAACCTTACATAATTTCAAGGATATAGAACCGCTAAAGGGGGTTGAAAAAAAAGACTACATATTAGAATTTGGCAAACTATGCAAGGAAAAAGGCACGGATACGTTGATTGAAGCTGCAAAGAAAATGCCGAGATATAAGTTTGTTTTTGCAGGCTATGGATCTTCTATAGAAAAGATGAAAGACATTAATAATATTGAGTATGTAGGATTTAAAGGCGGTAAGGAGCTGTACAAGCTCATAGCTGAGGCGAGTTTGAGTGTGTGCCCATCAGAATGGTATGAGAACTGTCCATTTTCAGTAATAGAATCAATTTCATTAGGGACTCCTGTTGTAGGTTCGAGAATGGGAGGAATACCGGAATTGATTGAAGAGGGCAAGACCGGAGAATTATTTGAAGCAGGTGATGTGGATGGATTGGTGGACGCTATAAAAAGAATTGTATGCAGTAAGAACCAACTAGTTGAGTATACAAATCATTGCTATAATGCTAAATACGAAACATCAGAATCATATTATGAGAAGCTTATGAAAATATATAAAGGGATATAATTATGCTGAATGAGTTTTATCAGAATATCAAAGCAAGAGGATATGTTCAAAGATACGGTATATATAATGCTGTGAAGCGAGGGGTATTTATAGCTGACCCATTTCACTGTATTGGTGATTATGAAATAAAGAAATTATTGTGGCAGAGATATGCAGCAAAAAAAGTAAGAAAATATTTAAAATATAAAAAAACAGATCCGGATAATTTAAAGTTTAATGCTGATATAAGACCAAAAGAACCAATATGGATATTTTGGAACAGCGGGATTGAAAATGCACCAAACATTGTAAGAAAGTGTTATTGTTCAGTGGTTAAGCATGGTGGACGAGAAGTCATATTACTTGATGAAAAAAACATAGGGAAATATGTAAGTTTCCCTAAATATATAATGGATAAAGTGAATGCAGGAAATATCCCTATGGCAGGATACACTGATCTAATGAGATTTGCTTTGCTGGAGCATTATGGTGGA
Organism: uncultured Clostridia bacterium; assembly: GCA_944393255.1. Taxonomy (GTDB): domain Bacteria; phylum Bacillota; class Clostridia; order UBA1381; family UBA1381; genus Ornithomonoglobus. The sequence continues at coordinate 4,140 of CALXZP010000053.1, forward strand.
ACTTGGATAGATGCTACGGTGTACTTAAGCGGAGATATTCCTGAAATAGTCTTGAACGCAGAATTATTTGCATTGCGAAATTCTATGTGTCTGATAGAGAATCCTGTGTTATATCCAGCATGGTTTTTACATGCTAAGGCAGGAAATAAAACAATTAGAGAAATACGGAACACAGCCTTTGCATACTGGACTAAAGAAAGCCATATTATAGAATATCTTTTGCCTAATTTAATAATAACAGAAATAATTCGAAATTCTGATTGCGAAACAAAGATGCCATATATGTGCACGGATTATAGTGAGTATCTAATAAGGTGTTTGGGAGAAAAATACAATAAAGAGAAAATGGAATGGATATGCAGCTTAACAAGTATACATAAACTTACATATAAGTTAGATGATGAAATTGGTAATTCAGATAATTTTTATAAGCATATTGTAGAGGATAAATTTTAAAAAAGGAGTTGATGAGCGTTGAAAAAAGTTTTGTATATATCTAATATACAAGTTCCATACAGAGTGCGGTTCTTTAATGAATTATCAAAACATTGTGATTTAACGGTCTTGTATGAAAGAAGTATGTCTGGAAACAGAAACAATGAATGGGTTAATAGCGAGAAATACAATTATAAGCAGGTATTCCTTGACGGAATAAAGATAGGAAATGAAAGTTCCTTTTCATTAAGCATTCTAAAACACATATTCGGCAAGTATGATGTGGTTATATTAGGGTGCTATAGTACACCAGTGCAAATGTTTGCAAATTTTATGTTAAGAATCATAAAAAATCCGTTTTTTATAAATTTTGATGGAGAGGTTTTTGCTGACAAGGTTTCCTTAAAAACTACTCTAAAACGAATGGTATTAAAAGGCGCATCGTATTATCTTATAGCAGGTGAGAAATCAGCAAGTAATTTGAAGCGGATTGTTGGGGAAAAGGACGTCACTGCTTACTATTTTTCATCGCTTAGCAAGAGTGAACTTAAAGAACATAGCATGCATGTACAAGTTAAACGAAAAGAATATGTTCTTGTTGTAGGTCAGTATTTTGATTACAAAGGATTGGATATAGCTGTTAAAGTTGCAAGAAAAATGCCATATTTGAATTTCAAATTTGTAGGTATGGGAAAGCGTTCGGATTTGTTTGTTAAAGAAAACAACATAGATGATTTTGATGATATAGAGGTAATTCCTTTTTTGCAAAAAAAGGAATTAGAAGAGGAGTACAAAAAGTGCAAATGTCTTCTGTTGCCGACTCGTCAAGAATGTTGGGGGTTGGTAATAAATGAAGCAGCCTCTTTCGGAACACCAATAGTATCGACTTGGGGATCTGGTGCAGCTGTTGAATTTTTGGCGGATAATTATCCTATGCTGCTTGCCAAACCGGGCAATGAGGATAGTATTGTAGAAGCGTTGAAACACTTAGAGAATGATATAGATATATTAGAATACAGCAAATATCTCATTGAAAAGTCAAAAAAATATAATATAGAAAATAACGTTAAATTACATATTGAGGCATTTAAATAGTTGGTATCTATAAATAATGAATTAAGAGTTATGAACAATAAAAATAATTTACTAATGGAGTTGATGGCAATATGAAAAAAAAATTTTTAATCGTTATGATGAATTTAAATAATGGAGGAGCTGAACGAAGCCTTGTGAATTTCTTGCAGCTTTTCGATTACGATAGATATGATGTTGATTTGCTTTTATTTAAAAAAGAAGGTATGTTTCTTGAACAAGTGCCAGTAAAAGTGAATATGCTTGAATGTTGTAAAGAAATACGTACATTATACAGTAGTTTGTGGGGAGGAATTTTTTCATTAAAATCATGTTGGCTAAAAATGATTCAGATTTTCGGAACATATATTTCTTCAAAATCAACAAAAAGCGGGATAGAAAAAGGACAGTACAGATGGATTCACTTTTATAGCAAACATATACCTATTCTTGCTGAAAAATATGATACTGCAATTTCCTTTGTAGAGGGAGAACCAATGTATTATTTAGCGGATAAAGTAACAGCAAATAAAAAAATTGCATTTATTCATACAGACTACTCCAAGCTCAGTGCAAATATGGAATATGATTTAGCCTATTTTGAACAGTTGGATAAAGTAATAAGTATTTCAAATAAGTGTGTGATTATTCTTAAGGAAATGTTTCCGAGCATAAAGAATAAATTTATGCTATTGCCCAATTTGATCAGCTCTGATGTTATAAAAAAAATGTCCAATGAATTTCAACCGGCAGAGATGACAGAGAATATAACTTATTTATTATCAATCGGAACTCTCACAAGATTAAAAGGATTTGATATGGCTATAAAAGCAGCTAAAATATTAAAAGAAAGAGAATTAAAATTCAAATGGATTATAATGGGGAAGGGAATACAATATGAAGAATTACAAAAACAAGCAAGAGATGATAATGTTGAAGATGTAATAATCTTTATTGGGGCAAGGCTAAATCCCTATCCGTATATAAAAAAATCAAGTATAATTGTTCAAACCTCACGTTATGAGGGTAAGTCGATGGTTCTTGATGAAGCAAAAATTTTAGGGAAACCTATTGTTGTAACCAATTATGATACTGTTAGAGATCAAATCAATGATAAAGAAGGTATTATTGTTGGAATGAGTCCGGTAGAGATTGCCAATGGGATAATAAAAATGTATAAGATGCGAGATAAGTATGAAATGTATTTGAAACAGAATGAATATGGAACAGATACAGAAATTGAAAAGTACTATGAGGTATTAAAATGAGAAACATGTTCGCTCCAAAGCAAAATAATGTATCTATGAGATTTAATACATTAGGAGAAATGTTTTTTTCTAATAAATATTTAATAATGATTTTATTATTTCCCTTTTTTAAAAATTCAGGATTTGATTATATTTCTATATTTTCACCACTATGCAACGCTTTGATAGCGGTAGAATTTATACTGTTTTTTTCTATATGTCTGGTAAAGAAAAAGGGGAATGTTTATTATTATCTCATTGTTTCCCTTATGGTATGGACGTATATTTTAGCGCCAATAATTTCAGGATATGATCCGCCAAGTAGTTTTTATTTTATGGGAGCGTTGGGGCTTTTATCATTATTTGAAGTTGGATTCTCATACAACTCTAAAAAAATATTGGAAGCGGCGGGCGATCTGTTTTTTATTATGATTGCCATAAATTACTTGCTTTATTGTAAATATCCAAGCGGATTGGGCACAGAACAGGGAACAAGAGTATATTTTTTGGGGATTAGAACAGGATTTTCGCTGTATATAATACCTGGCATCATGTTCAATCTATTATTGGATAAATGCTATAAAAAAAAGATATCTATCAGAACAGTGGCAGTTATTGTAATAGGAACAGTTTTGCTGCTTTCTGAATGGGTTGTGACTGGTTTGTTGGAACTTATAATTATTATAGTATTAATGATTCTCGTGAATAACAAGAAGTTAGCTCCAAGAATTAACATCTTCTATATTACTATTGCGTTGATTGTGTGTGATATAGCCTTAACAGTATTTGGCTCCAAAGTAAAAATATTAGATGAAGTTGCAATATTGTTTAATAAAGATGTTACATTCTCGGGAAGAACATATATATGGGAGGGAATTGTTAAAAGATTATGCGAAAGTCCTTGGGCGGGATATGGTGATGATGCACTTGCTTTAATAAACGGACGTTGGTTCCCGGCACATAACCAATGGCTGCACACTGCAATGGAAGGTGGATATATTGCAATGGCTTTATTAATTATAGCAGTCATAATATCTTCCATCCATCTTTATAAAAATAAGAATTATAATTGGTATAAAATAATAGCTATTTGCTCTGCAGCCGTTCTTGTTGGAACAATTACAGAAATACAAACATATGTTCCATTTTTATATGTAATTTACGATTTACCGTATCTGCTTGAACAAATTGGAGATTTATATGAAACAAATGGGGCATTATAGGATAGTAAATAATTAAGAGACGAAAGAGTCTTTAGTAAAGGTGTGTTTATAGTAAAATGGAAGAAAGTAAAGTTAGTATTATTATGCCTGTATATAACGGTGAAAAAGTATTACGCAGAAGCTTAAATTCAATAATAAATATGGATTATTCAAATTGGGAATTGATCGTTGTTAATGATGGTTCTAATGATAAAACTAAAGAAATATTTAAAGATTATGAGTTAGATTCAAGAATAAAAATTATTAACAAAAAAAATGAAGGGGTTTCTGTTGCAAGAAATATCGGGATCAGTGTTGCAACAGGAGATTATATTATTTTTGTAGATGCAGACGATTACGTTGAACCATGTATATGTAAGGTATTGATTGAAAAAATAAAAAACTCAGATTTTGTTATATCGGCATACTATATCATTAATAAAGGAAAAGAAATAGCAACCGTTCCATCAGAGTGCAATAAATGTTTTTATGATATAAAATGTTTTTCTAATTATTTGGGGTTATTATACGAAAGAGGATTGCTTAATAGTCCATGGTCAAAATGTTATAAAAGAAAACTTATAACAAAAAAATATGAACCGGGAATTAATTTGGGAGAAGATATTCTTTTTAATTTAGATTATTTAAGTAATTGTAAAAAAATAAGCTTAAATCTAATACCAGTATATAATTATGTCGTAAATAATGGGGTATCTTTATCAAGTGGCATAATAAAAAATGGATTTGAAACACTTACCTATGTTTATCGGGAAACAAAAAATAAATTGCGATTTATGTTCGATGATATCAGTGATATTCAGCCGTATATTGAAAGAAAATATCTTATGGATATGATGGTTATGATAGAAAGATATATGCTGCAGCATGTAGATCATTGTTTAATGCCAAAAGATATTGAGATTGTTATTGATAAATACAATATTATACAAAAATGCATTAATAATAAGATAAAAGATAATATTAAATGGAGATTAGCGAGGTGGATGATTTCAAAAGGTCGAATAAAAACATTTTATTATTATATAAAGATGATATGTTTTATAAAAACGAAAGGAAATGGTTTTAGCTATGTTACAGAAAATAAAAGCAAAAATAAGAGGAACTATTGATATTCATCGACTGATTAAAGATGGCTTAAAAGTTGGAAAAAATCTAAACATACAATACGGTGTGATTATTGATCCGGGACATTGTTGGTTGATTGAAATAGGTGATAATGTAACGTTAGCCCCGTATGTTCATATTTTAGCGCATGATGCTTCAACAAAAAAAGCACTGGGATACACAAAAATAGGGAGAGTTATTATTGGTAATAATGTATTTATAGGAGCAGGAACAACAATTCTCCCAAATGTGAGAATTGGAGATAATGTGGTTATTGGCGCAAAGAGTTTAGTGACAAGTGATTTACCGGCAAACGGTATTTACTATGGTCATGAATGTGTTAAAATTGCAGATTATTCAGAATGGATTGAAAAACAGAAAGAAAGAATGAATAATGCACCCATATTTGACAAAAGTTACACTATAGGTAATATAACTATTGATAAAAAAATAGAAATGAAAAAAAAGCTTATTGACAATATTGGGTATGTAATCTAAATCGAATAGAGCGCATCATTACTATAATATAATTATACATGCGTAGTTATGAATTGTATGGTAAAATTACAATTAATACTGATTGATTCAAAGGAGAACGCTTTATATGAAAAGGAAGATAGGTATATTAACATTTCATAACGCTGATAATCTGGGAGCTGTTCTGCAAGCCTATGCGCTTCAAACAATTTTGACAGAAGAGTGTGGAGCTGAGACGGAGATCATTGACTATAGGTGCCAGGAAATTGAAAAATCAAGATATGCAAAGTGTCCTGGTGATAAAGGTGAAATGTTGAAGTATATGTTACTTTCGGTATACTATTATATAAAACGCAGAGGTTTTGATCGATTTAGAATGAAATATTTAAATTTGTCGAAAAAATATTCTAAATCGAATATTCACGAAAGTGCAGAGGTATATAGTAAATTTATAGTAGGAAGTGACCAGGTATGGAATCTTGAGTGCTCCGGAAGAGATAAAACATATTACCTTGATTTTGTATGTGATATAGAGAAAAAGTTTTCATATGCAGCAAGTTTAGGTAACTATGTTTACAGAAATGAAGAACGGCATCATATAAAAAAATTGTTGAGTAATTTTATGGAGGTATCAGTAAGGGAAAAATCGGCATTGAATGTGTTTGAGGACTTGAAAATATCGAATCTTAGGGTCGATATTGACCCTACACTGTTGCTGACAAATGACAAATGGAGAGATATAACAAGCAAAAGAATATACAAAAAAAAATATATATTTGTTTATCTTGTTCAACAGGATGTGAATGTTATAAATGCAGCAAAAGAATACGCAAAAAAACATAATCTAAAGCTCGTATCTAATAAAAAAAGCATTAAGTTTATGATTAGAAACTCGCCGGCGGATTTTCTGTCTTGGATATATAATGCTGAGGGAGTATTTACTAATTCATTTCATGGAACAGTTTTTTCGCTGATCTTTAACAAACCACTTGCAGCAGATGTTGAACTGATCAGCGGAAAAATAAACAATAGGGTAAAAGAACTTCTTTATTTTACAATTTTCTAACAGTGTATATTGAAAAAAAACAATTTAAAAATCGAAAAAGCCAATGTCGAGTCGAATATAGAGCAAATGCGAAAAAAATCCATCAAATATTTAAATAGTATTTGCAATACATAAAATCAGAGGAGTATGTTATCTAAGGTAATGAAAAATGTTATGGTTGGAAAACATATTATGCTGTTTATGTTCTTAATGAAAAAATGATATTATGCAAAAAGATATACAAAAATGAAAAGTATAAAAATAAGCATATAATTTCTTTATAGGAAGGAGTTTTTATAGTGTCTAAAATTGGCGTAATAACTATAGTGGATAATAAAAACTACGGAAACAGATTACAAAATTACGCTGTAATGAAGATATATGAGAAAATGGGCTATGAGGTTGAGACCCTAATTTTAAATCCTAGAAAGGGAAACATTAAATATATTCCAAAGGCATTTCGTATGCTTATTAATCAAATTAAACAGCAGTTTAAAATGGATTTATCACATAGGAGAATTAAGAATTTTTCACAGTTTAATAAACGCATGGGGATTATTATAAAGTATTGCCCTATATGGAGCAGATTATATATAGATAGCAAGTATTGTTTCTTTTCGGTAGGAAGTGATCAGATATGGAATTATAAATTAGGATGTGCAAATGGAGTCTCATTTTTGAGTTTCGCTCGCAGAAGTAAAAGAATAGCATTCTCACCAAGTTTGGGTGTATCTGTAATTCCAAAAGAGCTGACTGATTTCTACAAGTCTAAATTAATAGGCTTTAATCATATATCTGTTCGTGAACAAAGTGGTGCAGAGTTGGTTTATAATCTGACCAAGAAAAAAGCAGAAGTTTTGTTGGATCCAACTATGATGCTTACGGCTAATGAATGGAGAAAGATCAGTAAACCATCAATACATATAGGAAAGAAGTATATTCTTAAATATTTTTTGGGGACAGAAGAGAAAAAAAATAGTGACAGAATTGTAAATATAGCAAGTTTAAATCAATATATAATAATTGAGCTTGCTAATGAAGCCTACCCCGAACTATATTGTGCAGATCCATCTGAATTTATAGATTTAATAGATCATGCCGAATTGGTATGTACAGACTCATTCCATGCATGTGTCTTTTCTATCTTATTTAACAAACCCTTTCTTGTGTTTGATCGTGATGGAAACGGTGCGGATATGGGAAGTCGTATAAGCACACTGTTATCTGTTTTGGGGCTTGAGTGCAAAATGCCTGGACGTGTAGATGATGCAAATGTATTTGAACATGATTACAGAAATGCGTATAGAATATTGGAATTAGAACGCAAAAAAGCAGAAAACTTTTTGAAAAGATCCTTGGGGTTAGAAGATGAAAATTGAACGAACAAAAAATGCGACAAGAAACATTATTTTTGGGGTCATACTTAAAATATACCAAATATTTGTGCCGTTTGTAATACGCACAGCAATAATATATCTGCTTGGTGTTGAATATCTGGGATTGAACAGTTTATTCACGTCAGTATTGCAAGTACTTAACCTTGCTGAGCTGGGAGTAGGATCGGCAATGGTATTTTCAATGTACAAGCCTATTGCAGAGGATGATACAAATACTATATGTGCATTGATGAGACTATATAAGATCTATTATAGAGTGATTGGCTCGGTTGTCCTTGGACTAGGACTTATATTGCTACCATTCATGCCTAAGCTTATTAATGGTGATGTACCTCCGGATATGAACGTATATGTGTTGTATGTAATGAATCTTACGGCAACTGTATTGTCATATTGGTTGTTCGCATATAAAAATTGTATTTTGCAGGCACATCAAAGAGTGGATATTACAAGCAAAGTGACGTTGTTTACTGATACAGTGAAATATATATTCCAATTCGCAGTATTAGCCATTTTCCATAACTACTATTTGTTTGTCATAGTAGTGTTGTTTAGTCAGGTGGTAACAAATATAACCATCGCAATAATGTCAAATAAGATGTATACGCAATATCAGGCGAAAGGAAGTCTGCCTAAAGCAACGATAAAGCAAATTAATCGTAGAATTAGGGATCTTTTTACGTCAAAATTAGGTTCGGTTATAGTTAATTCTTCGGATACAATAGTTATTTCTGCATTTCTGGGGTTGACAGTTTTGGCAATTTACCAAAATTATTTTTATTTGATAACAGCGGTCACAGGCTTTATTTCAATAGTATTTAATGCATGTACAGCAGGAGTGGGAAATAGTCTTATAGTTGACACGAAAGAAAAATGTTACAAAGACTTTAGAACGTTCACTTTTATAATAGTTTGGATCGCCGGAGTTTGTACCATTTGTTTTTTGTGTCTCTTTCAGCCGTTTATGGAGCTGTGGGTCGGCAAGAATCTAATGGTAGAATTTCCAATAGTAATATGCCTTTGTATATACTTTTTTGTAATGGAAATTAATACATTGCTTAATTTATATAAGGACGCAGCTGGTATGTGGCACGAGGACAGATTTAGACCGCTTGTCACAGCTTTGACAAATCTCACAATGAATCTTATAATGGTACAGTTTTGGGGATTGTATGGCATTACATTATCAACTGTTGTTTCAACGTTGATTGTGGGTATGCCGTGGCTTTTACATAACCTATTTATGGTTATATTTGAGAGAAAAAACAGAACAGAGTATGTACTGGGGTTGATTAGATACACAATAATAGCGTGTATTACAGCAGTTATAACATATTTGCTGTGTACATTTATACAACTGTCCGCAATACCAACATTTATAGTTAGAGTAATTATATGCGTTGTTGTTCCCAATATTATATTTCTTACTGTTTACAGGAAAAAATCAGAGTTCAGAGAAAGTATAATTTTAATAGACAGAATGACAAAAGGTAAACTGAAATTAAAAAAGCTCATTAGACAAGATAAAAAGTATTGAGTAATAATGCTTTAAATAAATTGAAATTAAAAAAAGAGAAGAAACAATAAAAATGCAAACACAGTTCTTGACAAAAATACCGGTGATCGTGTCGTCCTGCCGCTTTTTTGTGCGCCGCCCTGGCATAAATGTTTGTCCGAGGTAATAATCTTGTTTCATGGTAAATATTATAGACTATGAATAATGAAAGGGAGTGCAGGCACATGAAAAAAATATGTTTTTTTGTTTGCTTTATAATGCTGTTCAGCTGCGCCGCCGTGCGGGGCGAGAGCGGAGCGGTGCCCGAGGGCGACGCTAAGGCTTACATACTTATAGAGCAGTCTACGGGTACCGTTTTAGACGAGTTCAACGCCGATGAGCAGCTGCCGATAGCAAGCGTTACAAAGGTCATGACGATGCTGCTGATAATGGAGGAGATAGACAGCGGTAGGCTCGGGTATGACGATATGGTAACGGTCAGCGACAATGCTATGAGCTACGGCGGTTCTACTATGTTTCTTGAGACCGGAGAACAGCTTACGGTGAATGATATGCTCAAAGGCATAGCCGTAGCTTCCGCAAACGACGGCTGCGTGGCTATGGCGGAGCATATAGCCGGGAGTGAGACCGCCTTTGTGGACAGAATGAACGAAAAAGCAAAGGAACTTGGAATGGAGAATACCCACTTCATAAATACAAACGGTCTTGACGATGAAAACCATTATTCATCGGCGCGTGACGTGGCGATCATGTCAAGAGCGCTGCTTGAGCATCCGGATATCTTGAAGTACACTTCCATATGGACAGATGAGCTCAGGGGCGGGAAGTTCAAGCTTGCAAACACAAATAAGCTGATAAGATTTTATACGGGCGCGAACGGACTTAAAACGGGTTCTACCTCGTCTGCGCTGTGCTGCCTGAGCGCATCGGCGCTGCGCGACGACATGCAGCTGATAGCGGTGGTGCTCGGCGCGCCGACCTCGGCAAAGCGTTTTTCCTCGGCAAAGGCTTTGCTCGATCATGGTTTTGCCGCCTACAAAATAACAAAGCTGGCTGAGGCGGGAGAAGAAATATGTGAAGCGGAGGTGACGAACGGAACGAGCAGGACCGTTCACGGCAAAGCCGCCGAAGCGGTAACGTCGCTTGAAAGCCGTGCGGAGCAGGGGGAAATAGAAAAAAGGGTTTATATAGATGAGCCACTGGAGGCTCCGGTGAACGCCGGTGATACTATAGGAAGAATGGATCTTGTCAAAAATGAAACAGTGATCGATTCCGTGGATATAACCGCGGCCGAGGATGTTGACAAAAAGAGCATCTTTATGATAATGCGCGATATTGCGGGCAAATATCTGACTGCTCAAAATCAATAACGGCGGTCTTGTAAGAGGAGCGTAAGGGGGTGTAAAAATTTCGTAAAACTTTTTATCTGAAAAGTCTGTACAAATTACGTTGAGTATGTTATAATTAAAACAATCAATATAAACAAATTCAATGTGGATAAGGAAGGTTTTTCAGATGGAAATGAACGAGAAGAAAGTACCCGAGGTGGTTATAAAAAGGCTGCCGCGGTACTACAGATACCTGAGAGAGCTGCTGAATCAGGACATCAGACGAATCTCCTCAAACGCTCTTTCTAAGAAAATGAACGTGACCGCGTCGCAGATACGTCAGGATTTTAACTATTTCGGCGGGTTCGGACAGCAGGGATACGGATATAACGTCGAGCACCTGATAACTGAAATAGGGAATATCCTCGGTCTGAACGACGGCGAGACCATGATAATCATAGGCGCGGGAAATCTCGGCAGGGCGCTGGCAAATCATAATTCATTCATAAAGCGCGGCTTTACACTCACAGGTATTTTTGACAATGATAACCGAATAGTAGGTTCAAGCATAAACGGGATAAAGGTCATGTCCGATTCGGAGCTGGAAGCTTTCGTGCGGGAAAACAAGGTGGATATAGCAATACTGACTCTGCCGCGCTCGGCTGTGCATGATATGGCGGAAAGACTTGTTGCGTGCGGAATACGGGGTATACTCAATTTTTCATATTCCGAGCTTGATGTTCCGGAAAGCGTTCCGGTTGAAAATGTTCATCTTTCCGATTCGCTTATGACGCTTTCATACAGGATAAAAAATCAGAAGGACTGAACAAAAACAGACGGTCTGCGGAAACGGATATCCGCGGCCGTCTGATCTATAACATGGGCAGAGACGCCGCACGGCTGTTTAGGCGGCGGGCCTCATTCATCGGAAATGATGCCGAGGAGCTAACGCTGCCTTTGCCTGCCGCGATCTTTAGCAAGCTATGCTTTGATCAGGCAGCCCGGAGCGCTGCTCCGGTTTAAAATATCAAAGGAGAAAACGGATATGGATGTAATCGCATTTGTGGGGCCGAGCGGAACGGGCAAGAGCTACAGGGCTGTCATGGTCGCAAAGAAAAACGGCGCGGACGGCATGATCGACGACGGTCTGCTGATATCAGGCGGCAAGGTGATAGCCGGGACGTCGGCAAAGAGAGAGGCGACCCGTATCGCTTCCGTAAAGCACGCTTTGTTTATACCGCCCGGATATGCCGCTGAGATGAAAAGGGCAATAAAAAAGAGTAAAATAAAGAAGCTTATGATACTCGGAACATCCGAGGGGATGGCTGTAAAGATCGCAAGGCGTCTTGAGGTGGGGCCGATACAGAAGTTTATACATATCGAGGAGGTGGCAAGCCCCGAGGAGATATCTATGGCGAACCGGATGAGGCTCGAGGACGGCAAGCATGTTATACCCGTGCCCACATTTGAGATACAGAAGCAGTTTTCGGGGTATTTTCTGCATCCGCTCAGAAGATTTCAGCGAAATCTTGATGTTGAGGAAAAAACGGCGGCGGCGGACAAGTCCATCGTGCGTCCGACCTTTTCGTACCTGGGCGATTATTCTATCGCCGATGAAGTCCTTATAGACCTTGCGATCCATGAGGCGCTCAAAATAAAAGGAATAGTCAAGATAAATAATATCAATGTCCGTAAGACGGGGCACGGAGTGCATATGGACATAACCGCGACGCTTCGGTACGGATGCCATATATTTGAGGTGTGCCGCGAGGCGCAGCACAGGATCAGAAAGACCGTAGAAGAGCTCACATCTATCAATATGAGAAGAGTTCATTTTCTGGTGAGATCGCTTGATCTTAACGTAAAATAAATGCATGAAAAATTTTCATAAAACTGCAACCTTTTCTGAGTCTGAAAAGTATTAATATAAAGAACAATATCGGCGGCGGAGCGAATGTCCGCCGGTATGTGAATTTACAAAAAGAAAGGTGTGAGATCAAATGAAGAAAAAGATCACAGCAGTATTAACGGCTGCAATGACTGCATCGGCGGCGTTGGCCGCAGCCATGCCGGTCTCTTTTGCGGCGGACGGCACGGGATATGAGGATATCATCCTTATCGTGAAAAACAAACTGAATATCCCGGAGGAGTATACGGAATTTGAAAATTCGGGCAGGTATGAAAGCGATGGAAAGACCGTATATTCGTTCTCGTGGTCAACCGAGGACGACGCAAAGCAGATATATGTAAGCTGCACCGGAGACGGGTTCATATCCCATTACGGAAGCAATGACCGTGACAGAGACAGCGATCCCTACGATTCTCTTTCGATGGATGACGCAAAAGCGGAGGACACGGCAAGAGATTTTATAGTACAGGCAGATCCGGAGCTTGCGGATATAATCAGTCTGGAGCGCAGCACCTACAGCTACGGCGGTATCTCGTATAGTATAAAAGCAGAATTCTACGGCATTGAATATTACAGACCCGTTGGAAGCATAACGGTGGACAAGGATTACACTGTAAGCGATATGAACGTGAATATTCCGGATGTGAACGATCCGGGCGCTGCCGAGTACATAGACTATGATGAAGCGGCGGAGCTGTATAAAAGCAAGATAGGGATAAAGACGGAGTATATGACATACTTCGATGATGATACTCTCAATGTATTCCCTGCATACAGAAGCATAGATGATAAGGCTATCGACGCAGTTACCGGAGAGGTGCTGAAGGTCGGCAATGTGTACAGAGAGGAATATACGTTTGCCGCAAACACTGCATCAGATGAGAGCAGCGGCGGCGGAGGCGGTAACTATAAGGAGCTCAACGAGAGCGAGATGGAGGAGACCGCAGTTCTGAACGGGCTTATTTCCGCAGACGACGCGCTTTCTTATATAAACGAGCGGACAGGACTCGGGCTGGAACCGGATAATACATCATTGTATACCGCTGCCGGACGCAGATATGTGTATTCCTTTGCCGGCGGGGAGGATTGGGTCGAGATCGACGCGCATAACGGCGATATCATAAGCCTGCATGCCGTTATAGAGCCGGAGGAAAAGGATACGACCAAGCTTGCGGGCTATGGCTTCGGCGACAGCGGCTCGGCAAAGCTGCTCATAGAGCGGCTCGCGCCTTCAAACGGTTCTGCATTTGAATATGATGATCAGGAGAAAGACGATACAGCCGGTGAGAATGAGACCCGTAAGACAGAAAGCTCGGAATTCATCTATAAAGTGAACGGACTGGCTCTGAACGGCGTCACAGCGCAGTTATATAAGTATACCGATAACGGCAGGATAAGGTATAACCTGCAGATACCGTCGATAGAAGTATATAAGTCGGCAGAATATGCTGATCCGTCGTCATTCATGGATACCGGAGAGCTTATATATTCCGACCCGATGTTTGCGGAGCTTAAATATATCGACACTCCGGACGGAGTAAAGGCGGCATATATAGCAAACTCTTTCATGAAAAATGCAGTGACCGGCGCGGAGGTCAATTACAGAAATGAGGAGACGGACGGCGGTGTTATCGAATACAGCGATATAGCCGGTCATTGGGCAGAAGATACGGCAAAGAGGCTTGCGGCAAGCGGGATAGGCTTTGAAGGCGGAGTTCTTGTTCCGGACGCAAAGGTGACTGCCGGAGACGTTAAGGAGATAATGTCCGAGGTGTTCGGAAGCAGGACAGAGAAATATATAGAAAAAGCAGATAATGAGACTATAACGCGCCTGGAAGCCGCGGAGATGCTGATCAAATGCGAGGGACTTGACGCTGTTGCAGCTATGGATATATATGCGCAGCCGTACAGCGATATAGAAACGAATTACGGAACGACAGCCATATTGAAGGGCTACGGAGTTATAGACGGCAGTGTGGATACATTCCGTCCGAACGACGCACTCACAAGAGCGGAATTTCTGCAGCTTGTATATAATACTCTTGTAAACATCAAGTAAGTATGGATGTGCGGAAGCGAAACAGAAGCTTCACGGGTATATAAAAATATAAAGGAATAGCGGGATATATTGGATATGGGATACAGAACAAAAAAAGACTGCGAACAGCTGCTGATGAAACTCATGGAGCCGGTGCGCGGTATGCTTGAAAAGAATATAAGCATGCCGTGCGCCGGCAGCTCCGCTGCGTGGTATTCGGATGCTGCGTGCGGAGCGGAAACGTTTGCGCGCCCTCTCTGGGGACTGGTGCCGTATTGGCGCGGCGGCGGCAAAAGCGGAGGCTATGGCGAGCTTTACAGGCGCGGCATAGCGGCAGGGACAGATCCTGCTTCTGACGGCTATTGGGGCGAATGCGGCGACTGCGATCAGCGTTATGTAGAGATGGCGGCTATGGCATACGGCATACTTGCGGCGCCGGAGGTCGTTTGGGAGCCTCTTTCGGCTGATGAGAAAGAAAAGTTCAAACAGTGGCTGTGGCAGATCAATACGCATGAAGTATGCGACAATAACTGGCGGTTTTTCAGGATACTTGTAAATACAGCGCTTAAACATGCCGGAGAGGAGTACAGCCGGGATATGCTGAAAAGGGATCTGGCGAGGATCGATGATTTTTATATCGGCGGCGGCTGGTATATGGACGGGCCTCAGCATCAAAAGGATTATTATATATCTATGGCGATCCACTTTTATGCGCTCATATATGCAAGCTTTGAGAATGACGCATATGCCCGCAGGTTTAAAGAGCGCGCTGCGCTTTTTGCGAATGACTTCATATATTGGTTTGCCGACGGCGGCAGCGCCCTGCCTTACGGACGGTCGCTTACGTATCGGTTTGCACAGGCGGCTTTTTGGAGTGCGTGCGTGTTTGCCGGTGTGTACCCGTTTGATGCTTCTGTCATAAAGGGTATAGTCTCAAGGCATCTTGAGGACTGGATGGCCGCTCCGATATTTGATAACGGCGGAGTGCTGTCTATAGGCTATAAGTATCAAAATCTTATAATGGCGGAGCACTATAATGCGCCAGGTTCGCCGATGTGGGGACTCAAGGCGTTTGCAATGCTTGCGCTGCCGGATGATGATAAGTTCTGGCAAGCTGACAATGCGCCGCTGCCTGAGCTTGACAGCCTGCGTGTTATAAGGGAAGCGGATATGCTCGTTAGGCGCATAGGCGGCGAGGTGTATGCATATCCGGGCGGAACGCACGATGCACTCGGCTGCGGTCAGATAGCGGCAAAGTATCTTAAATTTGTATATTCAACAAAATTCGGTTTTAATGTGAAATACAGCGATATGTCCGCTGAGGAAGCCTGCGGCGATAATATGCTTGTTTTTGATGTGGGCGGAGTTTTTTGCGAACGGCGCTTTAATTACAGCTTCTCTTTGACGGAAACCGGTCTTGTCATAAACTGGTCGCCTATGAAGGGGATACGCGTCAGAACAGAGCTGATTGCGGATACGGAAAGCAGCTGCGAGGCGATACACCGCAGGATACACACCGTGGAATCCGAGTTTGACTGCGCCGCGTATGACGGAGGCTTTGCGGTTGCATGCCGGGACGCGGACGGCTTCAGCTGCGGGACGGAAGAACATACCGCATGGGCGGAAAACAGCTTTTCTTCATGCCGGGCGGAGAGCATCGCAGGGGATGGAATGCCGATGACATTGGATGCATCTCCCAATACCAACGTATTATATAATAAAACCGTCATTCCCTCAATTAGGTACAGGATACACAAGGGAACAAATGTTATAGAGACAGTTATCACAGCTAAATAATTTCAAATGAGCCGGGGAAGAGTTCTCCGGCTTTTTTTGTATCAAAAAACATGGTGTCGCTATTGGCAAATATAGAGACTCGTATTGACATAATGCTGATCTTTTGGTATAATACAGATAATATTTGACTGTCACAGGTCATTTATTTTGGGTATTATTAATAACGATCCTGAGAGAGCGGATGGGGTGTAGCTGATTTGTCAGTAGGTGAGTATGTTAAGGCTTTGCTGGATGAAAAGGGCGTTTCGGTGTCGGTCCTGTCTAAGACGATGGGCCTCAGAAGCAGAAGTACATTATACAGACTTTTCAAGGATTATTACAGCGAGGAAAAAACAAAAGAAATAGTCAGCAGTATATTGGAACATATTGAACTGACAGGGGATGAAAAACAAAAGATAATATCAAAATTGAACAGTGAACGCGTCAGCTCGTTTAACAAGAAAACGAGAGAGATTCTCTTAAAATGCTACAGCGAGACTATAGGAGGCGGGTATGTGATCAGAACGCCGGAGGGCGAGAAAGATCTGCTGTCGGTCTTGAAAAAGCATCTCAAGGGAGACGCGCGCGTCATCATGGTCAATATTGACGATAACCGTATAATAGGCGATATGATCAGTCTTTTGGAGTGGGACGGCAGCGTTAAGGTATATAACTACCTCAAGCTGCACAATCACAGGCTTCAGACTGCCTATGAGCTGCTTTCGCTCATAGCTATGTGGAAATATAAAAACTATATGCCTATTATCAATGATGCTTATAATTATAAAGGCATATTTATGCTCACTGCACATGAAGGCTCATATAATTATGTGGCTCTGAGCATAAAGGAGGACGCATGCAGCTTTGTTGACACGCCGATAACAAGGGAACTGTACAGGCATATGCTGGACAATACCGAATATATAAGAAAGCGCGGCGAGCTGCGTGGGATACAGTCAAAAAGGGTATCCGATTATATAGAACTGCTCGAATCGAGCAATGAGTGTCTGTACAGTGCGAATACGTTCATAAGCGAGGGAGCGCCGTGCTTCGGACATATTTCAATTGATATCCTAACGGAAATGTTCAAGGATATAAATTATTTCGGATTTCCGCCGGAGCATGCATATGTGAAAAAGCTCATAAAATTGTTTGAGGATAGGGAAAGGGACAGCAGAGCCGGATTTAAAAAGAAGCTGCTGTTTACCGAGGGGCGTGTCAGGCATATGCTCATGACCGGAATATCTCACGATCATTTGGAGCATTTTATGCCGATGAGCCGCGAACAGCTGCGGCTGTATTTTGGCAGGATAACGGAGTGTATGGAAAACGGCGGCGGTGGCGTTGACATAAGGTTCCTGAAAGACCGTCGTATACTGCGTCCGTATGTGTACACAGACGGCGGGATTCTGTATCTGTCAAGCTCTGAGCCGCACAGCAGCGGAGACAGTGTAATAATATTGAAAAATCAATCCATATGTAGCATTATGAATGACTTTACCGAGTATGTATGGGAAAACTGTACATATTCGGATAAGGAATCATTACATATCCTGAAAGGGCTGATGAATGATTATTTAAATCATAGCAGCGCGCCGGATAGATAGCTTAAATATGTAATAATATTTTTTCAAACAGACCCCCGGTCTTGCGAAAAAATTTATTAACAAGGGGCAAAGCCCTGTCATTTAACGCTCTCAGCGCAGATTCAGATCCTGCGCTGAAAAAGTCAAAACGAGCTCTGCCGTATTCACAGGCAGGGGCGTATTGACGTCATCATATGTAAAACGTGCGACGACCCTCTCGCGACAGCAGTTTAAAAGCTGCGGACTGCGCGGGGATGCGGTTATGACGATGGTCATGACTCTTTTAACGAGGACGGCACTGACCACTTTATAATGAAAAGAAGGATATCAATTATAACTATACGCAGATACATCGGATCATAACGATCGCACGTTGCAGCGCGGCACGGAAGTGCCGCTTTTCTTTTTGCAGCGTGCGGATAAAGAGCGTATCAGCGCATAGCGGGCGCTCCGGACGGCGAAGGAACGGCGTCATGGCGCGGGAATTTTCTGCGCAGTATGATATAGCATACAAGATGCGCGAGGAATGTAATCCCCCAAGAAACGGGATATGAGAGATACAGCACCTCCAGGGTGTGAAATTCCTCTATCATGAATATAGTAGCGACCCAAACCAGACGCAGACCGCAGGCTCCGAGCAGAGAAACGACTGTAGGGATGATAGAAGCGCCCATTCCGCGTATCGAGCCCACGATACAATCCATAAAACCGCAGAGAAAATATGTAAGGCATATATATTTCAGTCTGATATGACCTGCGGCTATAACATCGGGAGAATCGGAATAGATCCCGAGCATTGGCTGATAAAAGATATATATGAGAAGCCCGAGCACAAGTCCTACGGTTATCTCGCAGGCTTCGGCAGTTATCATTATCTTGTTGATGCGTGAGTATTTGCCGGCACCTATGTTCTGCCCCGTAAAGGTCAGCGCTGCCTGGGTGAATGCGTTCATCGCCACCCATACAAAGCCCTCAAGATTGGCGGCTGCGGCGTTTCCTGCCATGACGGTCGAGCCGAAGGAATTTATTGAGGACTGTATGACCACATTGGAAAGTGAGAATACTACACCTTGTATTCCCGCCGGTATACCTATGCGAAGGATACGTTTAACGGTTGCGCCGTTAGGGCGCAGTCTTCTCAGACTGACCTTGAACGCGCCCTTTTCGCGCATCAGCGAGCGGAGTATCAGCGCTGCCGATATATACTGCGAGCAGACCGTTGCGAGAGCTACGCCGAGAACATCGAGATCGAAAACGATCACCAGGATAAGGTTGAGTATCACGTTTATGACCCCGGCCGCGGACAAATAATAAAGAGGACGCTTTGTATCGCCTTTTGCACGCATTACGGCGCTGCCGAAGTTATAGACCATCATTGCGGGCATACCGAGAAAATATACGCGCAGATACAGAGCTGAAAGCCCCATGACTTCATCCGGCGTCTGCATAAGCTTGAGTATCTGTTCGGCAAATACGAGCCCGACAGCAGTGAGCAAAAGCCCGCTGAGAATACCGAGAGCTATGGATGTATGTATAGTCATTCTCAGCCTTCCGGTCTTTCCGGCTCCTATAAGCTGAGCTGCAATAACGTTTGTACCTGTTGCAAGACCTAAAAACAGGTTGGTCATAAGATTTATCAGTGAAGTGTTCGACCCCACTGCCGCAAGAGCGTTCTCCCCGGCAAAACGCCCTACTACTATAATATCAGCCGCATTGAAGAGCAGCTGAAGAATGCTCGACGCCATAAGCGGCAGAGCAAAAAGCATTATCGAAGGCAGCAGTTTTCCGCTGCACATGTCTATTTCCGATCTGCTTCGCTGCATATATAAATCACCTCAGCCAATATTGTATCACAAAGCTAACATATAGTCAACATGATAGCCGTATACTTTTGAAGAAAAAAATTCAAAAAAATTTAATAAAAAAGCTTGACAAAAGGGTATAATATGTAGTATAATAATTCATGTGTTGTACAGGTCATATTGTACAGCAGACATATTTCCATCGAGTCCGTTTAGTAATCGACTTGCCGGGAGGAGGGGAATGAAGAATGTCTGAAATCAGAGTTAAAGAGAATGAATCGCTTGACAGCGCCTTGAGAAGATTTAAGCGTCAATGTGCTAAATCGGGGGTCATGGCTGAAGTAAGAAAGCGCGAGCATTATGAAAAGCCAAGCGTAAAGCGTAAGAAGAAGTCAGAAGCAGCGAGAAAGAGAAAGTATTGATCGGTGCCTGAATGACTGTAAAAGATAAATTGAAAGAAGATCTGAAGTCTGCTATGAGGGACAAGGATACCGTTCGCAAGAACGTTGTCCAGCTCATAAAGGCGGGCGTGTTACAGGTCGAAAAAGATAATAAGGTCACACTTGATGACGAAGGTGTTTTAGACGTAATTGCAAAGCAGTTAAAGCAACGCAGAGACTCGCTTCCGGATTACGAAAAGAGCGGGCGTGACGATCTCATAGCCCAGCTAAAAAGAGAAATGGACATCCTGATGGAATATCTGCCGGCGCAGCTCACACATGAAGAGCTTGTGTCGATAGTCGAGGATGCTATCGGACAGACCGGAGCCTCCTCAGTCAAGGATATGGGTAAGATCATGTCAGCGGTAATGCCGAAAACAAAGGGCAGGGCTGACGGTAAAGAAATCAATATGATCGCCAGGAAACTGCTTGGCGGCATATCCTGAGTACAAGTTAACAGAGCGAAGGAGCCGAAGGCTCTTTCGCTTAGAATATGCTGGTATAGCTCAGTCGGTAGAGCAGCTCATTCGTAATGAGCAGGTCGCGGGTTCGAGTCCCATTACCAGCTCCAAAAAAAACGGTTTATCCTTTCGGATAGACCGTTTTTTTAATAGTTTTTTATTCGCTGTCACGTACAAGAAAGCCAATGCTGTCAAGCGCGTTCTCTATCCTGTCCAAGGCGGCCTCGTTTTCGGCTGCGACTGTATGATAGTGGTATTCATTGGTGACTCTTTTGAGAGGACTTGAACGCCCGTTTTCAAGACTTTCTATATATTCGTTTATGTCCTGCTGTGTTTTTATGTTCATCGCACATTCTATCCTGCCGTAGATCTTATGCCAGACGAACACATCCCGTACCTCTCCGCTATGTGATATGATGGTCTCCAGCTCCTTGCGTACCTCGCTGTCGGAATGGACAGTTTTAAAAACGCGGACAGGTCTGGGCGGGAGCTGTAGGATATAGCCCTTGGTAGTGGCGATTATAGGATGTCCCTGCTCTTTGAGCAGGGATATATCCTTGACTATTATCTGTCTGCTGACATTGAATTCTTTCGCGAGCATACTGCCTGATATGGGTGCGCTGCTGTCTGAGATCCTCTGTAGGATGTTATGGATCCTTTCGCCGGTATTCATGTTTTCAGCACCTTTCGATCATAAAATAGTTATCATTTTAAACCGCATGAAGATTTTTCAGCGATAAGTCAAGTATCGGTGCGGAATGAGTCAGCGCTCCGCTGGATATATAGTCCACCCCGAGGTCGGCCAGGGCCTTTATATTCTCCCTTGTAACGTTGCCGCTGCATTCTGTTTCAGCCCTGCCGCCGATAAGCTCGATAGCCTCGCGCATCATTTCGTGCGTCATATTGTCAAGCATGATTATATCCGCTCCGGCTTCGACTGCCTCGCGTACCATATCAAGGTTTTCTGTCTCTATCTCTATTTTTCTGACAAACGGCGCGTATTCCTTAGCAAGCCTTACAGCGTTTGCAACGCCGCCGGCCGCGCCTATGTGGTTATCCTTTAGCAGAACTCCGTCCGAAAGATTGTAGCGGTGATTGCAGCCGCCTCCCGCCTTTACTGCGTATTTTTCAAATATGCGCATATTGGGAGTGGTCTTTCGCGTATCTAAAAGCTTTATTCCGGTGCCTTCGAGAAGCGCGGTTATAGAATGAGTATATGTCGCGATACCGCTCATGCGCTGAAGGAAATTGAGAGCGGTGCGCTCGCCCGACAGAAGAACGCGTATATCGCCTGTTATAGTACCGAGTTTTTCTCCATTGCTTATCTCGCTTCCATCGCGAACGGGGATGTCGAATTCGGTATCACTGTCAAGCAATGTGAAAACACGCTTAAAAACGTCTATGCCGGCAAGTATGCCGTCCTGCTTGCAGATAAGCTCCACAACACCCTTTTTGTATACCGGCATGACTGCGTTCGTGCTCACGTCCTCGCTTGAGATGTCCTCGCGCAGTGCATTGATTATCAGTTCATCTGCATTCATTTTCATTGTTATGCTGTTCATGATATTTTTTCATCCTTTCAATTTCTTTTAAAACGGTTTTCTTATAATCCTTATCGCAGCCCTTGTAGGCGCTTAGGCGCACGGAAGGGGAAAGGCGCTCGTGCGAGTTGAAGGTCTCAGCCATTTTAACGGCGGCTCGCTTTGCAAAAACGAGACTCTCAAGCAGTGAGTTGCTTGCGAGACGGTTTCTGCCGTGGACTCCGTTGCATGCCGTTTCACCGACGGCGTAAAGAGCGTCCATTGTTGTTTTTGAATACCTGTTGACCTTGATCCCGCCCATAAAATAATGCTGTGCGGGAACGACCGGGATGCATTCGCGAGTAACGTCGTAGCCCTCTTCGCGGCAGCGCCTGTATATATTGGGGAAGTGCGAAAGTATGACTTCCTTCGGTATCGGCTTCATGGAAAGCCATACATACGGCTTGCCGTCTTTTTTCATCTGCCGCATTATCGCGTCTGCCACAACATCGCGCGGCTGCAGCTCGTCAACGAAGCGTTCCATGTGCGAATTGAAAAGCACCGCACCCTCTCCGCGGACCGATTCCGAAATGAGAAAGCGCCGTCCGGGCTTGTGTGAAAAAAGCGTTGTCGGATGTATCTGTATGTAGTCTATATTTTCAAGCTCCACTCCGTGTTTCATTGCGACAGCGAGCGCGTCGGCTGTTAAATGCGGATAGTTGGTGCTGTTGCGGAACAGTCCGCCCACGCCCCCGGTTGCGAGGACAGTGAACCGGGCGTCGATCTCGGTGAGAGTGCCGTTTTCGTTCTGCGCAACGATCCCGGCGCAGCGCCCGTCCGTTTCTATCAGATCTATCATGCGGCAGTTTTCTATTATTTTTATATTGTTTCTGCTCTGCACAGCCCTGAGCAGGCGGGAGGTTATCTCCTTGCCGGTCTCATCCTCATGAAAGCATATGCGCGGCGTTGAGTGCGCGCCCTCCTTAGTGAAGGCGAGAGCGCCGTCTTCATCGCGTTTGAAATCAACTCCGTAGCCTATAAGGTCTGAAATTATATCGCGGGATGAACGGATCATGATATCCACCGATTCCTTGTTGTTTTCATAATGCCCCGCTTTCATCGTATCCTCAAAATAACTGTCGTAGTCATCGTCGTTTTTGAGCATACAGATCCCGCCCTGGGCGAGAAATGAATCGCTTTCCTCGGCTGTTGCTTTTGTGATCATGATTATATCTTTGTCCGTCGGAAGGTTAAGCGCGCAGTACAGTCCGCCTACGCCTGTGCCGGCTATAACGATATCAGTAGTAAGTTTCATATTATCCCTCTGTTCCTCAATGAATATTACCTGCCAAGCTCCAGCATTCTTTCAAGCGGTACGAGCGCTTTTTGCAGTATGCCGCCGCTTAAGATCACCTCGTTGTTTTCGTTTTCGAGTACGTCGAGGATCGCTTCCGGCGTATTCAGCTTCATATCTGCACATACGCAGCGGCCGCCCGCAAAGTAAAATTTCTTCCCGGGATTGTTTTTTGAGAGTTCGTATTCTATGCCTATCTCAGTGCATATTATAAATTCTTTTTTATCCGAACGTGTAACGTAGTCTATTATAGCGGAGGTCGAGCCTATAAAGTCCGAGTGCCGAAGTATACATTCGCGTGTCTCGGGATGTGAGCAGACCACGGCTTCGGGATGCTCGGAGACAGTCTGCAAAAGCTCATCTTCGCGCAGATCGTTATGTATGGGACAGTATCCGTCGTTGAATATGAATTCCTTGTCCGTAGCGGTCTTGGCTATATGTCTGCCAAGATTTTGATCCGGTATAAAATATATGTACTTGTTGGGCAGCGCTCCGGAGATCCGGGCGGCGTTTGCGGAAGTTACGCATACATCGCTTGCGCATTTAAGCTCAGCGGTGGAATTGACATAGCATACTACTGCGACGCCGGGGTATTCTTCACGGATCTTTGCTATCTGCTCCGTGGTTGCCATATGAGCCATAGGGCAGTCCGCTTTCATATCCGGCATTAGCACCTTTTTGTCGGGATTTAATATCTTTGCGCTTTCCCCCATAAATCTTACACCGGCAAATACTATGATATCCGCGTCGGTTTCCTTGGCCGTTTTTGCCAGATAGAATGAATCGCCTACATAGTCGGCAAGAGCCTGTACCTCGCCCGGACAATAGTAATGTGCAAGAATGACCGCATTTTTTTCTTTTTTTAGTTCGTTGATACGCTCAATGATCCGAGTATCCATATAAAATCTCCTTATCCTTTGCAGCCGCGCCCCAAACGCGGTTTCACATGTTGAAGCTGCCGCGATCCGTCAGCGGCGCCTGTTTTAACCATTATACAGATTTAGTTTACAGCTGTCAATACATCTGTAAACTTTTTGGCTCAAAGAACATAATCGGACATTTTTTCGCCTGTTTTTATGTCAAAAGAGTACAAAAGAAGATGTAAGACGATCGAGGAATGCGGCGCTGTTCATGCGCCGGCTGCTTATATGCGGTACACAGAAGAAAAAAAGCATTGCATACGGAGGCGTTTTGGTGTATAATATATATTACGGATAGCTTATTGAAGTCCGGGGGTGGAATGAGCTGTGACAATTAAAAGCATACTGCCGTTTGCTGCGGCTGTCATTATGTCAGTGCCGTGCGCCGAAGCCAAGGCTTATGCCGATACTTCCGCCGGGGCGTGTCTTATAAATATGGCTACGGGTGAAACGGTGTTTGAGAAAAACTGCTATGAAAAGCTGCCTATGGCAAGCACGACAAAGATAATGACGCTGCTTACGGCGCTGGAGCTATCGGAGCCCGATGAGCAGGTAACGATCTCGGCAAATGCCGCGGGGCAGGAGGGCTCTTCTGCTTACATAGAAGCCGGAGCGGTCATGTCCATGCGCGATCTGGAATACGGTCTCATGCTGAATTCGGGTAACGACGCGGCCGTTGCTATAGCAGAGCATATAAGCGGGAGCGCTGATGAGTTTGCTGAGAAAATGAATTCGCTTGCGGATGAGATAGGTCTTAGGGACACTGAATTTAAAAATCCGAACGGGCTCAATGCCGAGGGGCATTATACGACTGCATACGATCTTGCATCGCTTGCGCGGTATGCCATGAAAAACGAGGAGTTTGAAAGCATAGTCTCAGCAAGAAGATATACCGCCCATCAGACGCTGAAAAACGGGACCGTTATGGAGATGGAGTACATAAATCATAACAAACTCCTGAGCTCATACGAGGGCTGTATAGGCGTAAAGACAGGCTATACGGAGGCTGCGGGAAGATGTCTTGTCAGTGCGGCCGAGCGCGGCGGAGCCGGCTATATAGCGGTCACGCTCAATTCTAAAAACGACTGGGCGGAGCATAAAGCTATGCTCGATCACGGCTTTGAGTCGGCGAGAAGCGTAACGGCGGTAGAAAAAGGCGAATGCGTCCGACATATCACAGACGGAAAGAGCACATGCGAGATCGTTGCGGCGGAGGATTTCGAGGTTTTTATAAACAGCAGAAAAGGGACGGATATCACAGTAAAAACGGAGATATCCGAGGCGGTGTCCCCGCCGCTAAATAAGGGTGAAAAGGTCGGTGTGCTCTATATTTACAAGGGCGATGAGCTGCTGGGCAGCGTGGATGCTGAGGCTGCGTCGGATATGCCGCTTGAAGGAGAGTACAGATCCAAGCCGTGCTTTTTTACGATGATGATAAGGATGATAAAAAGCATATTGGGATAAGAGAAAGGAACAAACAAATGGGTGAGATCGTCAGATTACAGAAATATATCGCTATGAGCGGAGCCGCATCGAGGCGGGCGGCTGAAAAGCTGATAGACGAGGGCAGAGTCAGCGTGAACGGAAAAAGAGTTACGGAGCAGGGCGTCAAAGTGGAGATCGGAAGCGACGAGGTCGCGCTTGACGGGAAAGTGATAAAGACGGCAAGCAAAAAGGTTTACATTGCGCTCAACAAGCCGGCCGGATACGTGACAACGGTGCACGACCAGTTTGACCGGCCTACGGTGATGGAACTTGTTCAGGAGCTCAATACTAGGGTGTTCCCGGTCGGCAGGCTCGATTATGAAACGGAAGGACTTCTGATAATGACCAATGACGGCGTATGGGCGAATAAGGTAACACATCCGCGGTATGAGGCTTCAAAAAGGTATTATGCCGTTCTTAAGGGCGTTCTGAGCATAGCGTCGCTTAACGGGATAAGACGCGGCGTTGTTATTGACGGGCGGAAGACTGCCCCGGCTGAGTGTGAGATAAAGGAGATCGAGGGTGGAAAGACGCTCGTTGAGATAACGATCCACGAAGGCAGAAACCGCCAGGTCAGGAAGATGTTCGACGCCGTGGGCAATCCGGTCATTGAGCTCAAGCGGGTTCAGGTAGGGAATGTTCAGCTCGGACATCTGCCTGAAGGACGATGGAGATACCTTACTTCGGGCGAGATCGGATATTTTATGAACAAATGAGGCAGGAGAGGTATGCGCAGTCTAATCTATATTTTTTTTCGCTAACCTATTGCATTGGAGCCGGATTTGTGCTATAATCTATTGAGGAAGAAAAAAGAGGGATTTATTTTTCTTTAAAATTGCCTATTATTTATTGAACGAGGTAGATAAAATGATAATTATTATGAAAGAGGCCGCAACGAAGCAGGATATTGATGCGGTCGAGAAAAAGCTCACCGATATCGGGTTTCAGACACACCCGATCTATGGCGAGAAGAAAACAGTTATAGGCGCTATAGGCGATAAGCGCCAGATAAGCATGAATGAGATACTGCTCATGAACGCAGTTGAGAACGTTGTTCCGATCATGCGTCCGTATAAGCTCGTTTCAAAGGAGCTTATAAAGGAGAAGTCGGTGATAGACGCAGGATACGGCGTTACCATCGGCGGAAAACAGCTTGCCGTATTTGCCGGGCCGTGTGCGGTCGAAAGCCGGGAACACTTTTTGAAGATGGCGCGGCTGGTCAAAGCATCGGGAGCAAATATACTCCGCGGCGGTGCGTTCAAGCCGAGAACGTCGCCGTATTCTTTCGGCGGTCTTGAGGGCGAGGGCTTAAAGATTATGCGCGAGGCCGGGGATGAGCTGGACATGCCCATCTGCACGGAGGTAATGGATACGCGTGACGTAGAGCTTGTGGCACAGTATGCGGATATTATCCAGATCGGCGCGAGAAACATGCAGAATTTCAAGCTGCTGAGAGAAGTCGGAAAGATAAATAAGCCTATACTCCTTAAAAGAGGATTGGCAAGCACCATAGAGGAATGGCTCATGGCGGCTGAGTACATAATGTCCGAGGGCAACGATGATGTTATTCTCTGTGAAAGAGGTATAAGGACATATGAGACTTCAACGAGAAACACATTCGACCTGAGCGCCATACCGGTAACGCAGGAGCTTTCACATCTGCCTATAATAGCAGATCCGAGCCATGCTACGGGCGCATATAAATATGTAGGCCCGGTAGCCAAGGGCGCTATAGCGGCGGGAGCGGACGGACTTATGATAGAAGTTCATGATTGTCCGGAATGTGCCGCGTCCGACGGACCGCAGTCGCTCAAGCCGGAAAAGTTTGACGAGCTTATGAAGGAGATCAGCACGATCGCGGCCGCTGTGGGGCGCGAGCTTGAAATATGATCCAAGATAGTCAAAAAACAATATAAAAAACTGAGGCTGCTGCAAACTCACAGGGTTTTGCGGCAGCCCCTTTTAAGTAAACGAAAGGAATATAGTTGCCTATGTTAGGATATATGGGACCGGACGGAACATTTACGCAGCAGGCCGCTATGGAGTGGTCAAAAGGCAGAGAGGAGCTGCGTGAATTTCCCACGATAGCCGGAGCGATAAAGGCGGTTGACAGGGGAGATATAGAGCGCTGCATAGTGCCGATAGAAAACAGTCTGAACGGAAGCGTGACCATGACATTGGACACTTTGGCGTTTGATACGAATGTGTATATAACCGACGAGCATATCCTGAGGATAGCGCAGAACCTTATCATAAAAAAGGGTGCGGATGTTTCCGGGATAAAAACAATAGTGTCACATCCTCAGGCTTTGGGGCAGTGTTCAAAAATGCTCGAACGTGAGTTTGCCGGGGTTGAGCTGAAAGCGGCGGAATCCACGGCTATGGCGGCAAAGATAGCGGCGGAAAGCGACGGCAGTATTGCTGCCATAACATCGGGCGCCGCGGCCATGCTGTACGGACTTGAGGTGGCGCGCGCCGCTTGTAATGACGACAGCAACAATTTCACAAGGTTTGCGGTGATAGAAAAGCGCAGAGCGCTATGTGTGACCGGGCACGACAAGACCTCTATAGTTCTGTCTACCGAACATTCCCCGGGAAGCCTGTTCCGGGCGCTCGGTATCCTGGCGAAAGAAAATATCAATATGCTGCGCATAGAATCGCGGCCGGTAAAAAAGGAATTCGGGAAATATGTGTTCTTTGTTGATATAGAGGGGAATGTAGACGACGCGAGGATATATTTTGCGCTGACGAAGATACGTGAGAATGCATCGTTTTATAAATTTTTGGGCAGCTACAGCTATCATGAGATATGAGCGTAAAAGAAAAACCATCGCCGGCAATGCGATGGTTTTTCTGATATATGAATATAGCATGCACAAGCAATGCTAAGTATATTATATAACTTTTTATCGGAAAAAGCAAGTGGAAATATTAAATTAATTGAAAAATTCAAGAAAATTTAATATACCTGAGCGTCTATGAATTATTTTTGCGCAGCCGCAGCGTCCCGATAATATTTTATGGGTATTGACATGCGTGCGGCGGAATGATATACTATAGTCATATAGATATTGTATGAAAAACAGCCGTATGAGCTGTTTGGGAGGAGCGCATATATGAAAATATCAACAAAAGGAAGATATGCTATAAGGATGATGATAGATATAGCAAAGAACTCGGGAGGGGGAAATGTCTCTCTCAAGGACGTTGCCGACCGGCAGGGAATATCGCTGAAATATCTTGAACAGATAGTTACGGTCCTCAGCCGCTCCGGTCTGCTGCGCAGCCAGAGAGGGGCGCAGGGAGGCTACAGACTGATACGAGAACCGGATAAATATACGGTAGGCGAGATACTGAGAATAACAGAAGGCAGTATGGCGCCGGTGGCTTGTCTTGAGGATGAGATAAACATCTGTCCGAGAGCCGGGTCATGTTCGACAATAGCTCTTTGGACAGGGCTTTATAAAACGATATCCGAGTATCTTGACAGCGTAACGATAGCGGATCTGATGAGGGGAAGCGCTGATACGGATATCGGCTGCTGCGATATTTGACATGCGGGTAAATACCGCCGGAGGATATAGGCAATGAACAGGACATATGCGGCTATAGATTTGAAATCATTTTATGCATCTGTGGAATGTACTGCGCGCGGACTTGATCCTATGACAACAAATCTTGTTGTAGCGGATGAGAGCAGGACGGAGAAAACCATTTGCCTTGCTGTCTCGCCGTCGCTCAAGGCCTGCGGGATATCCGGACGCGCAAGACTTTTTGAAGTCGTGCAGCGAATGGAAGAAGTCAATAGAAATCGCCGCCGAAGAATAAACGGACGAGTGTTTGAAGGTACGTCGTACGACAGCTCAGAGCTTTCGAGATCGCCTGCTCTGGAGGCCGGATTTATAACGGCGCCGCCGAGGATGGCGCATTATATGGAGATAAGCTCGCAGATCTACGGGATATATTTAAAATACGCTGCGCCTGAGGACATACATGTGTATTCAATAGACGAGGTGTTCATAGATCTGACGGAGTATCTTGAGGCACAGGGGATGACGGCGCGGGAGCTTACGCAGCGTATGATCGATGACGTACTGAAAGAGACCGGGATAACAGCGGCAGCGGGGATCGGTACAAATCTATATCTTTGCAAGATAGCTATGGATATCGTAGCCAAGCATACCAAGCCGGACAGAAACGGAGTAAGGATAGCGGAGCTGGATGAAATGAGCTACCGCCGCCGTCTGTGGAACCACCGTCCTCTTACGGATTTTTGGAGAGTAGGACGGGGATATGCCAAAAAGCTTGAGAAGCACGGCATGTACACCATGGGCGATATTGCAAGATGTTCGCTCGGAAAATCGTATGAATACCATAATGAAGATCTGCTTTATAAGCTGTTCGGCAAAAACGCGGAGCTGCTGATAGACCACGCCTGGGGCTGGGAGCCGTGCACCATCGCTGACATAAAGGCTTACAGACCGCAGTCGAGCAGTATAGGCTCGGGACAGGTACTGAAATGCCCGTACGACTGGGAAAGCGCGCGTATTATCGTGCGCGAGATGACAGAGGCGCTTGCTCTGGAGCTTGTTGACAAGGGGCTTGTCACGGATCATATCACTCTTACCGTTGGATATGACAGGGAAAGCCTTGCACGACCTTATAAAGGTGAGATAGTTACGGACTATTACGGACGAAAGCTGCCAAAGCATGCGCACGGGACGGCGCGGCTGGAGCGCAGGACATCTTCCGCAAAGCTTTTGACCAGAGCTGCGGCTGAGCTGTACGAAAGCATAACCGACAGAGCGCTGCTTGTACGCAGGGTATATCTCACTGCGGAGAACACATTGCCGGAGGAGAGCTTAGTAACTCCGGCTTATGAACAGCTGGATCTGCTCACGGATTATGAAGAAAGAGAAAAGAGAGAAAAGGAAGAAGCAGAGGCTCTTGACCGTGAAAAAAGAGTACAGCAGGCTATTTTGGACATTAAAAAGAAATTCGGCAAAAATGCTGTTTTAAAAGGTATAAGTCTGAGAGAAGGAGCGACTTCCATGGAGAGAAATAATCAAATAGGCGGTCATAAGGCATGAGTATCGATAAAAACTTCGGGGATACGCACAAATATGACGATATCATCGGACTGCCGCATTATACGTCAAAGAAGCGTTCAAGTATGAGCATATCCGACAGAGCCGCGCAGTTTTCGCCGTTTGCGGCTCTGCGCGGATACGGATCAGCTATAAATGAAGCCGCAAGGCTCACCGAGACCAGGCACGAGCTTGACGAAAACTTTAAGGACATACTGGACGGGAAGCTCAGGATGATCCTGCCGCATATAAGCGAGCGGCCGGAGATAACGGTTACATATTTTGCGCCTGATAAGAAAAAAAGCGGCGGTGCGTATATTTCGGTCACAGGCCATGTGAAAAGACTGGATACCGAAAAACGCTCCGTTATATTTTCAGATAATACGGAAATACACTTTGATGATATATATGATATCACTGGAGAAATGTTCGGAGGATATGAGACAGAAGAACACTGAAGTTTAAGATACGGAGGTATAGATATGGGCTATTTATCAAAATTAAGAGAAAAAGTAGGGCATGAGCGTATAATCATGGTGGGCGCCACGGCATTCGTTGAAAATGAGTCCGGTGAATTGCTTATGCAGCTGCGTTCCGATACTGACGATTGGAGTCTGCCCGGCGGCTGTATGGAGATAGGGGAAAAGGTAGAAGAAGCGGCTAAGCGCGAGCTGCTGGAGGAGACGGGATTAAAAGCGGAGGATACGGAGCTTATAGGCATATTTTCGGGAAAGGAATATTTCTATACATATCCCAACGGCGACAAAGTGGACACGCTTATAATCCTGTATAGAATGAAGGGCATATCGGGAGAGCTAAAGATATCGGACGGTGAGAGCAGGCAGCTTAAGTATTTCCCGAAAAATGCGCTGCCGAAGCCGCTTGAGGCAAGGACCGAGATAATGTTTGAACGCCTTAAAGATATGGGCGTGCTGTGACGAAAAAAGAACGGCCCGTTCAATTTTACGGAAATGATCGGGTCGTTCTGATTTTTATCCAAGCAGGGCCTTTGCCTTTAATATTGCGATCGCGGTCTTGCAATCGTATATTTCATTGTTCATTACCATGTTATAAAGCTCGTCGAGCGGATATTTTTTTACGTTTAAAAATTCGCCCGTGTCCAAATGCTGACCGACATATTCAAGCTCGGTAGCAAGATAAATAGTAAGCTTTTCCTCGCAGTATCCGGGCGTTGCGTAGTAGGTGCCGAGAGGAACTATATTGTTTGCCTTATATCCCGTTTCCTCTTCAAGCTCGCGCATACCGGCGGTAAGCGTATCGGTATCGCTCGCTTCAAGCTTCCCGGCAGGGATCTCGAGCATCATCGATTTTGCCGCGATCCTGTATTGGCTGACCATAAACACCTCGCGTTCCGGGGTCACTGCTATGATACCTACTCCGCCGTGATGCCCGACTATCTCGCGTTTAGATTTTTTTCCGTCAGGAAGCTCAACGTCGTCAACTCTGACCGATATCACTCTGCCGTCGAATATACGTTCCGTTCCGATAACCTTTTCTTCAAAATCCATATCCTACGATCCTTTCACAAATTCAAAGACTGATATTTACTTCGCGTCCCGATGGAATATATTTTCTGTACTTTATACCTACCATGTCGAACATTTTTTTTGCGGCGTTGTCGCTGTCGGATTCCGCGTATTTGTCCGACAGATATATGATCTCCGCGATCCCGCTCTGGATTATAGCCTTTGCGCACTCGTTGCAGGGAAACAGCGTTGAATATATACGCGATCCCTTGAGCGATGGCGACGGACTGTTTAGTATAGCGTTCAATTCGGCATGGCATACATACATGTATTTCGTATCAAGCGGAGCGCCGTTTCTCCGCCAGGGCATAAGCGAATCGGCGCAGCCTATGGGCATGCCGTTGTATCCGAGCGAGAGTATCTTGTTTTCGCTGTTTACTATGCAGGCTCCAACCTGCGTATTCTCATCCTTTGAGCGCATGGCGCTAAGCAGAGCGATGCCCATAAAATACTCGTCCCATGAAATATAATCAGTTCGCATACTTCTTTATCCCTATATCGCTTCTGTGGAATTCGTCCTTCCACGTGATCTTTCCTACGGCCTCATAAGCTCTCTTTATAGCCTTGTCGAGATCGTCGTCTACTGCGGTCACACCGAGAACGCGTCCGCCGCTGTTTACATATTTTCCGTTTTCAAGCCTGGTGCCGGCATGGAACACTATAACTCCGTCCATGGCGTTTGCATCGTCTATACCTGAGATCTCAAAGCCCTTTTCATATGAAACGGGATATCCGCCCGACGCCATCACGACGCATACTGCGGCGTTGTCCTCCCATTCGATGCTGACTTCGTCAAGACAGCCGTCTATAACGGCCTGCATGATCTCTACAAGATCTGTTTTAAGGCGGGGGAGAACTACCTGTGTTTCGGGATCGCCGAAGCGGCAGTTGTATTCTATAACCTTAACTCCGTCCTCTGTCATCATAAGTCCGAAATACAGAACGCCCTTGAACGGTCTGCCCTCAGCCGACATGGCTTTTACGGTGGGTATGAATATATTTTCCATACATTCCTTCGCCTTTGCATCGTCATAAAGGCGCGACGGCGAAAATGTACCCATGCCTCCGGTGTTCAGCCCGAGGTCGTTATCATACGCGCGCTTGTGATCCTGCGCGGGGACCATGGGGCATACGGTATTGCCGTCGGTAAAGGCTAAGACAGAGACCTCGGGGCCGGTCAGATATTGCTCAATAACGACTCTGTTTCCGCTGTCGCCGAACTTTTTGTCGTCCATTATCTCCTTTATCCCCTCAACAGCCTCCTGTTCATTCTGCGCGATTATAACTCCCTTGCCGAGAGCAAGTCCCTCTGCTTTTATGACGGCGGGGTATGTACCCTTTTTTACATACTCTATAGCCGACGCGCTGTCTGTGAACACCTCGTAAGCGGCCGTGGGTATATTGTATTTTTTCATAAGCTCCTTGGAGAATACCTTGCTTCCCTCTATAACCGCCGCGTTTGCGCGCGGTCCAAAAGCTTTTATTCCGGCCGCCTCCATAGCGTCCACCATTCCGAGGACGAGCGGATCGTCCGGCGCCACAACTGCCAGGTCTATTTCCTTATCCTTTGCGAATGCGACCATTGCTTCAATATCGGTCGCGCTTATGTCCACGCATTCGGCGAGCTCGGATATACCTCCGTTTCCCGGTGCGCAGTAGATCTTTTCAGCCAGCGGCGACTGTGCGATCTTCCATACTATAGTATGCTCGCGTCCGCCGCCGCCTACAACTAATATTTTCATTACAGAACTCCTTTCACGAACAGCGATCAATGATGGAACAGCCTTATACCCGTAAATGCCATAGCTATACCGTATTTGTCGCAGGTCTCTATTACATTGTCGTCGCGTACCGAGCCTCCGGGCTGGGCTATATAATAAACGCCTGATTTATGCGCTCTTTCGATATTGTCGCCGAACGGGAAGAACGCATCCGAGCCGAGCGAGACCTCTGTGTTTTTCGCTATCCATTCCTTCTTTTCCTCTGCTGTGAGGACTTCGGGCTTGACCTTGAAGAACTGCTGCCAGATCCCCTCAGCGAGTACGTCGTCATGCTCGTCTGAAATATAAACGTCGATGGTGTTGTCTCTGTCGGCGCGTCTTATTCCGTCAACAAACTGCAGACCGAGCACCTTCGGACATTGTCTGAGCCACCATGTATCGGCTTTCGTTCCGGCAAGACGCGTGCAGTGTATTCTCGACTGCTGACCTGCTCCTATGCCTATTGCCTGACCGTCTTTAACGTAGCACACGCTGTTGGACTGGGTGTATTTAAGTGTTATGAGCGCTATCATAAGATCGCGTTTTGCTTCATCCGGAAGCTCCTTGTTGCTTGTAACAACGTTGTCAAGCAGCTCGGTATTTATATCAAGCTCGTTTCTGCCCTGCTCGAACGTAACGCCGAAGACCTGCTTGCGTTCTATCGGATCAGGAGTGTAAGCGGGATCTGCCTTAAGTATGCAGTAATTTCCCTTTTTCTTCGCCTTTAAGATCTCAAGAGCTTCATCGGAGTATGAAGGAGCTATTATGCCGTCGGAGACCTCTTTTTTTATGAGCAGCGCCGTGGACTTGTCGCATTCATCAGAGAGAGCTATAAAATCGCCGAAAGACGACATCCTGTCCGCGCCTCGTGCTCTCGCGTACGCATTGGCCATGGGTGTCAGCTCCACATCGTCGGTGAAGTATATCTGCTTGAGAGTATCTGAAAGCTCTGTGCCTACAGCCGCGCCGGCGGGGGATACGTGCTTAAAGGACGCAGCGGCAGGAAGTCCGGTGGCCTTTTTCAGTTCCTTGACCAGCTGCCAGCCGTTTAAAGCGTCAAGCAGATTTATATACCCAGGCCGTCCGCAGAGAACCTCTATTGGCAGTTCTCTGCCGTCGTCCATGAATACGCGCGACGGCTTCTGATTTGGATTGCAGCCGTACTTGAGTTGCATTTCGTTCATTTGTATCATTCCTCTCGTTTTGATCTTTATTTGTTCTTGTTCACTATCCTTGTGCTCGTTCTGCCCGTTTCGAGGTCAATAAATCTCACGAACAGCGAGACCTTGTTGTCTTCATTTAATGCGTTCCAAAGCCCGTCGGTGAATTCGTCTATATCGTCCGGTATCTCTACAAGCTTAGGTTCGCCCTCAAAGGACGGCAGGGGAGAGCCGTCGCCCATATATGTGTGTATAAATCGCCCTTCTCCGGATATAGGCGTTTTATATGAAAATGTAAATCTCAGGCAGGACTCCGGGTCGCCGTTATCGCTTTTCAGTATCGACATGGCATAATTGAAATCGCCGTTGTCGGTGGTTTTTATGATCCCTGATATCCTCGGCGTGTAATTCGGCGCGTCGTCTTCAAACTCTCGTGTGCGCAGCGCCTGCTCGAAGGTGAGCTGCTGATTCATAAGCTCATACACGGTATCGGTCTGATCGCCGTTCGTCACTATAGTTTTGTTGCCGAGAACGCGTACCGGAGCGTATATTATGAGATGCGGGTCCTCAAGCTTGGAGGGATCGAAGGCCTGCGTGCGTATGCCGTCGCCGTCCTCGGTGAAGATCCTGTTGCGGCTGTTTACGCTTCGTCCCATGATAAAATATGCCGCAACGGCGTTTTTGCCGTCTGCGCTCTTGCCTATAACGATCCCTCTGCCGGGATATGCGTTTGACCTAAGCTCCTGATAAATATTTAATTTCTCCATAGTCGATCTCCTTTTTATAAATCAATCAGATACTTGATAGGCGTATAGCCCGCAATTATCTATGTAAATCATATCCGGCCGCTGCACACCATTTCCACCGCTTCGGGAAGGATCGTCCATTCTGCCTCTTCCATGACCCGGCGCTGCAGGGATTCGGGTGTGTCGCCATCCTTTACGTACACGGCTTTCTGAATGAGTATTTTTCCGCCGTCAACCACTTCGTTAACGAGATGTACCGTTGCGCCGGTAACCTTCACTCCGTAGTCCAGCGCGGCCTCGTGCACCTTAAGACCGTACATGCCTTTGCCGCAGAAAGAGGGGATAAGAGACGGATGTATATTAACTATCCTTCCGGAGTACTCCTTAAGAAGCTCGCCGCCGAATATAGCCATGAACCCGGCAAGAACTATTATATCGACCTGCATCTCTTTCATGTATGAACAGAGCTGTCTGCTGAACTCGTCCGCGTCTCCGCCGCAGTCGGCATTTTTGCGGATCACCTTTGTAGGTATTCCGGATTTTTTTGCGCGCTCGAGTCCGTATGCGCCGGCGCTGTTTGAGCATACGCAGACTATCCTTCCGCTTTTTATGACGCGGCCCTGCTTGTCTATAAGCGCCTGGAGGTTTGTTCCTCCGCCCGATATCAAAACTCCGATATTTTTCATTATACGATCTCCACGTCCTTGCTGCCTTCCGCAAGCTCGCCTATGATATAAGCCCTTTCGCCCGCTGCCTCGAGGCATTTGACTGCCGCCTCCGCCTTGTCCGGATCGACTGCAACTATCATTCCTATGCCCATGTTAAAGGTGTTGTACATATCCATCTCCGGTATATCGCCTTTTTTGCGTAGCAGCTCAAATATCGGCAGAACGTCCCAGCTGCCCTTATGTATAACGGCTTTCAGACCGTCCGGAAGCATTCTCGGAACGTTTTCGATAAAGCCTCCTCCCGTTATATGCGAGACTGTGTTTATCCCCACTTCGTCTATAAGCTTCAGAAGCGGCTTAACGTATATCCTTGTAGGCGTAAGAAGAGCCTCGCCTATGGTCATGCCGAGCTCTTCGCTGTATTCCGAGAGGTTGGCTTTTGCATTTTCGCCGTTGAGATCAAACAGCTTGCGTACGAGCGAATAGCCGTTTGAGTGGATACCGCTCGACGCTATGCCGATAAGCTTGTCTCCGGCCTTTGCCCTGTCTCCGTCTGTGATCTTTGTCTTTTCGACTATGCCTACGCTGAAGCCGGCAAGGTCGTATTCGTCCTCGGGATAAAATCCGGGCATCTCTGCCGTTTCTCCGCCTACGAGAGCGCAGCCGGCGCTCACACAGCCGTCAGCAACGCCTTTAACGATCTGCGCTACCTTTTCCGGTACGTTTTTGCCGACCGCGAGGTAGTCAAGGAAGAATATGGGCTTTGCGCCGGAGCATGCTACGTCGTTTACGCACATCGCTACGCAGTCCTGACCTATAGTGTCGTGCTTATCGAGAAGAAAAGCGATCTTAAGCTTTGTTCCCACTCCGTCGGTACCCGAAACGAGGACCGGATCCTTGTAGTCCTTTGAGATCTCAAACAGACCGCCGAAGCCGCCTATGCCTCCGAGCACGCCTTCTATAGACGTTCTCTTAACATCGTCCTTTATAAGTCTCACGGACTCATATCCGGCCTCAACATTAACGCCGGCTGATTTGTAAGCATCTGTAGCCATAATAGTATCTCCTTAAATTTAATAAATTTTATATCTCTTTCAAATACGGCAGCGCCTTGCAGAGATCGGTATCTTCACTTGTACGGCGATATGTTTTCAGTTGCCGATAAGGAAGTCGAGGATGTTCATCCCCGTGCTTGTCTGAGCTCTGTAAAGCTCTGTATATCCGCAGCTGCGGCAGGTTATCGTTATAAATTTTTTATTTTGGATATCAAAAATTTTTGCAAAATTTCCGCCAGTAGCCTGAAACTGGTCGGAGTCGAATTCCGTGCAGCCGCATTTTGAACATATGAATTTATGATTTTCCATGATCGCTTGTCATCCTTATCAGAGCGCCGCCGCTCTTTCCTTTATCGCCCGGTCTTTTTCCGCTACGGCCTCAGCCATTTTTATACGCGCTTTTTTGAGTGTTTCGCGCAGATAGCCGTATTTGAGCGACAGCATTTCTGCTGCGAGTATGGCGGCGTTAGTTCCGTTATTAAGTCCTACTGTTGCAACGGGGATACCCGGCGGCATCTGCACCGTGGCAAGAAGGGCGTCCATTCCGTCAAATGTCGATTCGATCGGTATGCCTATTACGGGCAGCGTGGTATTGGCCGCTACTACGCCTCCGAGGTGAGCCGCCATCCCGGCGGCGCATATGATGACCTCAATGCCGTTCTTTTCTGCATTCTGTGCATATTCCATAGCCTTTTCGGGCGTGCGGTGCGCAGATATGACGTTTACCTCAACGTCAATATTGAATTCCTTGAGCTTTGCAATGCAGCTTTTTATCTTATCAAAGTCCGAATCGGATCCCATGATAAGCGCTGCTTTGGGGTTAGACATAAAATCATATCCTTTCTGTTATAATTGTTTTAATGATATTTCAGGGTGCGCCCTGAGGCTGTTAATAGTTATGTATGCCAAAAACGGGATACTCATACGGGTATCCCTGTTTTTTGATCA
The DNA here is from genome assembly GCA_944393255.1 of uncultured Clostridia bacterium. Lineage (GTDB taxonomy): Bacteria > Bacillota > Clostridia > UBA1381 > UBA1381 > Ornithomonoglobus. Next base: position 43,245 of record CALXZP010000053.1, read on the forward strand.
GTTGTTGATATATTTGTCCACGTCGATCGGATATTTGCCGGAGAAGCAGCCGTCGCAGTATCCGCAGCCTGCGTCCGGTATGATATCCCGCAGATGCTCGACGGGCAGAAAAGCAAGACTGTCCGCGCCGATCATTTCGCACATTTGCTCTATTGTCCTGTTTGTAGCTATCAGCTGCTCTTTTGAAGGCACGTCGGTGCCGAAATAGCAGGGGCAGCGGAACGGAGGCGCGGATGAGCGCACATGCACTTCCTTTGCGCCGAATTTGCGCAGCAGACTGACTATTCTTTTGGAGGTCGTGCCGCGGACTATCGAATCGTCAACCATAACGACTCTTTTTCCTTCGACCGTGCCTTTGAGTACGTTGAGCTTTATGCGAACTGCGTCCTCGCGCATAGACTGAGTAGGCTGGATAAACGAACGGCCGATGTATTTGTTTTTGATGAAACCTACTCCGTAGGGGATACCGGACTCGTCGGAATATCCCATTGCCGCGCTGATACCCGAATCCGGGACGCCTATAACAACATCCGCTTCGACCGGAAATTCGCGGGCAAGTATCCTGCCTGCAAGCATACGAGAAGCATTGGCGGGCTGACCGTCTATAATGCTGTCCGGACGCGCAAAATACAGGTATTCAAATATACACTGCGTATGCGGCTTTGTATTCACAAAGCTGTCTATGGTCGATATCTCGCCGTTTTTGACCACTACTATCTCGCCGGGCTTAAGATCGCGTTCGTATTCTGCGCCTACGGTATCTAAGGCGCAGGATTCGGAAGCAAAAACGATAGCTTTGCCCTTTCGGCCCATACACAGCGGTCTGAACCCCCAGGGATCGCGGCATGCGATAAGCTTTTGAGGACTCATCACTACAAGTGAAAATGCTCCCTCAAGATGCTTTACCGTCTTTTCGAGCGCTTCTTCAACGCTTCTGCTGCGCAGCCTGTGCTGTGCGATCGTATAAGCTATCATTTCGGTATCGCTTGTGGTCTGGAAAATAGCCCCGACTCTGCTAAGATACTGTTCAAGCTCCGGTTTGTTTATGAGGTTGCCGTTATGGGCTATGGCAATGTTGCCTTTAACGTATCTCAGAACGAGCGGCTGCGCGTTTTCGCGCAGAGATTCTCCGGTCGTTGAGTAGCGTACATGACCTATAGCCATAGTGCCGCCGAGCTTATCGATGATCTCGCTGTTAAACACTTCGTTTACAAGCCCCATATCCTTATAGTAGGTGATGTTGCGGTCGTTGTTTACGGCAATGCCGCAGCTCTCCTGACCCCTGTGCTGGAGTGCGTAAAGACCGTAATAAGCGCTTCTCGCACAGTCGCCGTCGGGGTCGTAAATGGCGAATACGCCGCATTCTTCGCCGATCCTGTTACCCATCATAGTTTTCCAAAGTTCCTTTCGTATTGTGCAGTTATGTTTGTCCTCAGGTCCGGAAAACGATCCATGACACACATATATTATATAACGTAATTGTTTTTTTTTCAATATTTATTTCAAAATTTTTTATATGCTGTCATAATCGACAAAAATACGGCATATTTACATATATAATTTGTCGGCGGTGACAAGGCGGTGTCTACATAAAAAAGTATATAACGCCGCATATTATGGAAGCGAGAGTGCCGTAGAGTATTACCGGACCGGCTATTGTGAATATCTTGGCGCCAACGCCGAGAACATAGCCTTCGGTTTTGGCTTCAAGCGCGGGTGCGGCAACGGAATTGGCGAAGCCTGTGACAGGCACGAGGGTGCCGGCGCCGGCATGCTTCGCGATCTTCGGATAGATATTGAGCCCGGTGAGAAAGGTACCGAGGAATATCATCGTGACCGTGACAAGCGTTGATGCGTCCTCCTGAGAAAGTCCCCAATATTTATACAGGTTTAAGAATACTTGTCCTATCGCGCATATGATGCCTCCGAACACAAATGCCTTTATGCAGTCCTTAAACAGATGCGAGTTCGGCGTTTTGGTCTTTACATATTCATTGTATTCAAGATCTGTCATTTCCTCTGCTTTGTTTTTCATTTTGGATCATCCCTCCCGGTATATTTTCAGGCGGCGGCAGGGCCGCTGAAGCAGTCTGCGGCCGCCTGCGTGCTTTATCTTTATTGTTCCCCGGGCAAAACACGGTTATGCACATATGCGCCGGCAAAAGCGGCGGTTCGTGCGTTTATGTAGTTACAGGCCGAAAACAAGCCGTATAAGTCCGGCAAAGCATTTTGGCACCTTTTTAACAACGATCTTCATACCGACCAGCCTCCTTTTTTATAAAAGCTCTACCATTTAAAAAGACAAATATAACCGAACAGCGTTAGCATGAGCATTTCGATCACCGCAAGCACGTAAAGCGGGCAGAGAAGTCCCAGAAGTATCCCGAGACAGAAGGTAAGTATGCTCAGACCTATCGCCTTGGGCGCGCCGCGCATACAGAAATTTATCATCCCGACACCTCCGATCAGCGTTATTTTTAATTTATAATATGACGGGGGATACAAAGTTGTTACAGCATGAAAAACTAAACAAAAACGGTATAAATTAAATATAAAAAATCAGATATAATTATTAAATATTTGTGCATTTTCTACAAATAAAAAGATAAAATATATAACCTTTTAACAATATGCAAATTGCTTAAAAAATGATATAATGATTGCATGGGTTTTATTGCGATTTCATAAAAATAATTGGATCAATACTGCAAAAGGAGGAACACTAATGTATAAAAAGCCTGCAATACCGTTTAAAGGCACGAAAACACAGGAACGTGAACTCCGTGAATTTATCCTGAAAGAAAAGGATGTTCCCGGAGCGCTTATGCCTGTGCTTCAGAAAGCACAGGATATTTACGGGTATTTACCTATTGAAGTTCAGACAATAGTTGCGGATATGCTCGGACTGTCGCTCAGCGAGGTCTATGGAGTGGCAACGTTTTATTCCCAGTTTTCTCTTAATCCTAAAGGCGATCACAGAATAAGCATTTGCCTCGGCACGGCTTGCTATGTAAAGGGCGCCGACAAGATCCTCGAGGCGCTTGAGGAAAAGCTTGAGATCAAGGTGGGTGAATGTACGCCTGACGGTGTATTTTCTCTTGATTCATGCCGCTGCGTCGGTGCATGCGGACTGGCTCCGGTAATGATGGTGGACGACGATGTATACGGAAGAATGACGGTTGATCAGATCGACGGGATATTACAGAAATATATCTCCAAGCACCATGAGTCAAAAAAGAGATTGAATACAGTGGCGAAGCCGTAAGGAGGAGAGATAGATGCTTAGTGTAGAAGAATTGAATAAGATCCGTGCAAAAAAGAAGGATATTGTTGCAATGCGCCATCACGGCGATAAGCCGGCAAAAAAGTGCGGATATAAATATCAGGTCCTTGTCTGCGGCGGTACGGGCTGTACGTCGTCGGGCAGCAAGAAGATAATTGAAACGCTTGAGTCGGAGATCAAAAAGAACGGACTTGAGAAGGATGTACATATAGTGCGCACAGGCTGCTTTGGTCTATGCTCGCTCGGACCTATAATGATCGTTTATCCGGAGGGCTCGTTCTATGCAAGGGTAACGGTCGAAGAGATACCAAAGATAGTTGAGCAGCACCTTAAGAACGGCAAAGTCGTTAAGGAGATGCTCTATGAGCATACTGTAAAAGAAGACGGAACGGTAATATCTCTCGACGAGACCGATTTTTACAGAAAACAGCTCCGTGTGGCGCTCAGAAACTGCGGCGTTATAGATCCGGAGGATATAGAGGAGTATATAGCTACAGGCGGATATCAGGCGCTTGCAAAGGTGCTTGCTTCCATGAGTCCGGACGACGTCATCGATATACTTCTGAAATCGGGGCTTCGCGGCCGCGGCGGCGGCGGATTCCCGACCGGACGCAAATGGGCGTTTGCAAAGGCGTCCGCGGACGATCAGAAATACGTGTGCTGCAATGCCGACGAGGGCGACCCGGGCGCATTCATGGATCGTTCTATCCTTGAGGGCGATCCGCATACGATACTTGAAGCGATGGCCATAGCGGGCTATACCATAGGCGCCGATAAGGGATATATATACGTCCGCGCAGAGTATCCCGTTGCGGTAGAGCGTCTCAGGATAGCGATAAAGCAGGCTAAGGAATACGGACTGCTCGGCAAGGGCATATTCGGCACAGACTTTTCGTTTGACGTTGAGCTTCGCCTCGGCGCGGGCGCATTTGTCTGCGGCGAGGAAACAGCGCTCATGACGTCCATAGAGGGCAACCGCGGCGAACCGAGACCGCGTCCGCCGTTCCCGGCAGTCAAGGGTCTGTTCGGAAAGCCTACCATACTTAATAATGTTGAGACATATGCAAATATTCCGCAGATAATCCTGAAAGGGCCGGAATGGTTCGCAGGAATGGGAACGGAAACATCAAAGGGAACGAAGGTGTTCGCGCTCGGCGGAAAGATAACGAATGTCGGACTTGTAGAAGTGCCTATGGGAACGACTCTCCGCGAGATAGTTGAGGAAATAGGCGGCGGAGTTCCCAACGGAAAGAAATTCAAGGCAGCCCAGACGGGCGGACCGTCAGGCGGCTGTATCCCGGCATGCCATATGGATGTGCCTATAGACTACGAAAATCTGATTGCGCTCGGCTCAATGATGGGTTCGGGAGGACTTATCATCATGGATGAGGATACATGCATGGTCGATATAGCGAAATTCTTCCTTGAATTCACCGTCGATGAGTCGTGCGGAAAATGTACGCCGTGCCGTATCGGAACGCGCCGCTTGTACCAGTTTATAGACAAGGTGACAAAGGGCGAGGCGGAAATGGAAGACGTGGATAAGATCAAGGAGCTATGCGCACATATGAAATCCACATCGCTCTGCGCTCTGGGACAGTCCACTCCAAACCCGGTCATCTCAACGATGCATTATTTTGAGGATGAATACATTGCGCATGTAAAGGATAAAACGTGTCCCTCCGGAGTTTGTAAAGATCTGCTCAAGTATCAGATACTTCCGGACAAGTGCAAGGGCTGTACGCTTTGTGCGCGCAACTGTCCGGTGGACGCAATCTCCGGATCGCCCAAGAAGCCGCATGTTATCGACAGGAAGAAGTGTATTAAGTGCGGGCTTTGTATGCGTAACTGTAAATTCGATGCTATTGTTAAGAAATAAGGAGGTTTGGATCTGATGGTAAACTTGAAAATAAACGGCATGAGCGTAAGCGTACCGGAGGGCTATACCATTCTCCAGGCCGCTAAAGAGGTAAATATAGAAATACCGTCGCTCTGTTATCTGAAGGACGTCAATTGCATAGGCTCCTGCCGCGTATGCGTTGTTGAGGTAAAGGGCAGGAGAGGTCTTATAGCCTCATGCGTATATCCGGTAGAAGAGGGCATGGAGGTGTTCACAAATACCCCTGCCGTGCGTGAATCCAGAAAGACTACGGTCGAGCTGATACTTTCCACTCACCATAAAAAGTGTCTTTCATGCGTAAGAGGAAACAACTGCGAGCTGCAGAAGATAGCGTTCGACTACGGAGTAGACGAGGATCGTTTTGCACAGGAGGAGATCCAGTACGAAGTAGACGATCATTCGCCGTATATAATCCGCGACAACAATAAGTGTATCCTTTGCCGCCGCTGTACCGCGGCCTGCAATAAGATACAGGGAATAGGCGCTATCGGAGAGATAGGCAGAGGATATAAGGTACATATAGACTGTGCGTTTGAAAAGAGTCTCGGCGAGGCGCCGTGCGTAGGCTGCGGACAGTGCATAGTTGCATGCCCGGTCGGAGCCTTGAACGAAAAGAGCAATATCGACGAGGTATGGGACGCCATCGCCGACCCGGAAAAGAAGGTGGTATTCTTTACGGCTCCGTCCATACGCGCAACGCTCGGCGAATGCTTTGATATGCCGATAGGTTCGAATGTTGAAGGACAGATGGTCGCAGCTATACGCCGTCTTGGCGCGGACAGCGTTTTCAATATGGATGTTACAGCCGATCTCACTATAATGGAGGAGGCTACGGAATTTATTGAAAGGATAAAAAATCTTGAAACGCTGCCTATGTTTACAAGCTGCTGCCCGGGCTGGGTCAAGTTTGTAGAGCATTATTATCCTGATTTTATACCGAATTTGTCAACCTGCAAATCTCCGCAGCAGATGTTCGGAGCGGTATTGAAGTCATATTATGCACACAAAATGGGTATAGACCCGAAAAAGATGTATGTTGTGAGCGTTATCCCGTGTACTGCCAAAAAGTTTGAGTGTACGCGCGAAGAGGAGAACACTTTCAGCTTCAGGGACGTAGATGTTTCCCTGACCACGCGCGAGCTTGCGAAGATGATAAAGGGCGCGGGCATGAAGTTTACAGATCTGCCGTCCGAGAAGTTCGACAATCCGTTTGAGGTAGCTTCGGGTGCGGGCATGATCTTCGGCGCGACCGGCGGAGTTATGGAGGCGGCTTTGAGAACGGCTGCCGATCTGATAGAAGGGCCTTCAAATAAAAAGATAGATTTCAAAGAGATACGCGGCACGGAAGGGATCAAGGAAGCGACGTATACGCTCGGAGGAAAGACCTTTAAGATCGCCGTTGTATCGGGTCTGTCAAATGCGAGAACCGTGCTCGACGGCTTGAAGTCGGGCGAGAGGAAATACGACTTTGTCGAGGTCATGGCGTGTCCGGGCGGATGTATAAACGGAGGAGGACAGCCTATCCAGGGAGACAGCGTCAGAAACTATGTGGATCTCAAAACGCTCCGTGCCAAGGCGCTTTATGACGCGGATAAAAAGACGAAGCTCAGAAAATCTCACGAAAGCCCTGTGATACGTATGCTGTATGACGAGTATTTCGATGCTCCCGGCAAGCACCGTGCGCATCGGCTGCTGCATACAGGCTATGTCAAGAGAGAAAAATTCTGATCGTATCAAAGATATTTGTATGGTCTGTTTGTACAAAAAAATAAAGATAATAAGGTGTATCATTGTGTGATATGCGGGGTCAAAATGTGAAGAAAAAAACAAAAAAAATCTTGACAAATTTGGCTCGGTATGTTATACTATATGTGATAGATGATTGAGAATAATTATCTATTTAATATTGCTATATAATTGCTCTATGAGCTTTTATATAATATAATTTACCTATTTATCTCCCAAAAAAGCGGACACTTCGTGTGTCCGTATTTTTTTGCCGCAAAACAAAAACGGGCGGCAGTATAGCTGCCGCCCGACGCTGTTTGATTTTTAGATCGCAGCGGAGCCCGGTTCAAGCCCTGCCGAATCGGAGGCTGGAAACGACCTCATTCGGAAATGAGAACTCCGCAGCCCCGGTGTTTCGGCAGGAGCTCATAACTCCTGTCAAAATGATGAATGAGTACCGTTGTTTAATAGGTGTTTACTCAGCTCATACCTCTTCAATGATCGGAAGGATCATCGGATTGCGTTTTGTTCTGTCGTAAATAAATCTTGCTACGTTATTTTTTATGGTGTTCTTCATCATTGCCCAGTCTACATTTCGCTTTGAAAGACATTCGCCGACGGCGTCGGAAGCGATATCCTTTATGCCGTCTATCAGCCGTTCCGCTTCACGTACATAAACGAAGCCGCGCGAGATCACGTCGGGACGCGACGCCATAAGGTGCGTGTCATGCGAGATGGTCACAACGACAATGATAAGTCCGTCCTGCGCGAGATGCTTTCTGTCGCGGAGAACGATGTTTCCGACGTCTCCCACGCCGAGACCGTCAACGAGCACATGCCCGGCCGGCACCGTGCCGGTGACGCGTGCCGAATTGGCGTCCATCTCAAGCACAGAGCCGTTGCCCAGGACAAAACAGCGCTCGCTCGGTATACCCACCGATTCTGCAAGAGCCTTGTGCAGGACAAGGTGTCTGTGCTCGCCGTGCACCGGAATGAAGAATTTAGGCTTGATAAGCGATATTATAAGCTTAAGCTCTTCCTGACATGCATGACCGGAAACATGCACGTCCATAAGCGATTTGTAAATGACCTCAGCGCCGATCTTAAACAGCTCGTTTATAACGTTCGACACTGATTTTTCATTGCCGGGTATTGGCGAGGCCGATATTATGATAAGATCGTCTTTTGTCACCTCGACCTTGCGGTGGTCTGAATATGCCATTCTTGTGAGAGCGCTCATCGGCTCGCCCTGAGAGCCGGTTGTAATTATAACGATTTGGTTCGGTCTGTATTTCTTTATGTTGTCGATATTGATGAGCGTTCCCTCCGGGACTTTCATATACCCGAGCAGGATCGATATTTCAACGATATTTTCCATGCTGCGTCCGGAAACAGCCACTTTTCGTCCGTTTTTCGCGGCCGCGTCGATTATCTGCTGTACGCGGTGCACATTTGAAGCAAATGTTGCGACTATTATCCTCTTATTGCACCCGTTGAAGATCGTGTCGAACTTATCTCCGACGCTCCTCTCGCTCATCGCGTAGCCGGGACGTTCAACGTTGGTCGAATCGGACATGAGCGCCAGTACGCCCTCTTTGCCGAGCTCGCCAAGTCTTGCAAGGTCTATCATGCTTCCCACGATAGGCGTTGAGTCTATCTTCCAGTCGCCCATGTGCACAAGCGTGCCGACAGGCGTTTTTATAGCTAAGGCAACGGAATCGGCGATCGAATGGTTTGTTGTTATAAATTCGACCGTGAAATGCTCGCCGGCCTCTACTGTCTGTCCCGCGCGTGTTCGAATAAGCTTTACGCTTGAGAGCAGATTGTGTTCCTTGAGCTTGTGCTCTACAAGACCGAGAGTCAGCCTTGTACCGTAAACGGGAACGTTTATCTCCTTAAGGAAATAGGGAAGCCCTCCTATATGATCCTCGTGTCCGTGGGTCAGGAATATGCCGAGTATCTTCTGGCTGTTCCGTGCAAGATACGATATGTCGTTTATGACCATGTCCACGCCGGGCATATCATCGTCGGGAAAAGCCATGCCGCAGTCTATTATCACGATCTCGTTGCCGTACTCGAACGCGGTCAGATTTTTTCCGATCTCGTCAAGACCTCCTATAGGTATTATTTTCAGTTTTTTAGTTTTTGCCATTATATCCTCCTTGTGTTGCATTATCATGCAGCGAAGCTGCGGGATACGAAAAACGCACACTCGTACCCCATTTTTGTAAATAACGTATAAAGTACAAGAAAATAAAGCGCCTTAAGAAACAGGTCCAAGCCGCTTAGATCTTGCTATCCGAACATAACTACAACTTACTATTAGTATATCATAAATATAGTATAATAGTCAAGAGTAAACAAAAAATATTATTGACAGCGGTGTTTAAAAATGATAAAATCACTGTAAAAGACCAGGATAATGATATATGAGTTGCAAAAGGAGAGCGTGTCGATGAAAACAGCCGGTATAATAGCAGAATTCAATCCGTTCCACAACGGACATAAATATCTGATAGGCGAGATAAAATATTCTTATGCGGACGCTGTGATAGCGGTGATGAGCGGCAGCTTTGTCCAGCGCGGAGACATAGCCGTAACGGATAAATGGACGCGCGCCGCCATTGCGGTCAAATGCGGCGCGGATCTTGTTTTGGAGCTACCGGCAGTCTATTCAATGAATACCGCGCAGAAATTTGCGTTCGGGGCAGTGAGTATATTAAATGCGTCCGGCGCTGCGGATATGATAGCGTTCGGCTCGGAAAGCGGCGATACGCGCAGCCTGGCCGAGGCGGCAAGAGTTATTGCGGAGGAACCGCCGGAGGTGTCAGAGAAGATAAAGGAGTATTTGTCGGCAGGTATAACGTATCCGGCTGCGCGCAAACGCGCTTTTGAAGATATATGCGGAGTATACATCCCCGATTCGCCCAACGACATTCTTGCCGTCGAGTATCTCCGTGCGGTATATGAAACGGGCTCGGCATTGGGGGCTCAGGCCGTACCGCGTCTCGGCGCGGGTCATGATTCCGAAGCTATAAGCGGAGGGATAGCGAGCGCTTCCGAAATACGGCGCAGACTGTACAGCGGCATCGGGGCAGAGGGGCTTGTGCCGAATCCGAATTTTGATATTTACGATCCTTCAAGGCTTGACGCGGCAGTTATAGGGAAAATACGTACCGGTACGGCAGAGCACATTTCAGGCATAAACGACGTCTGCGAGGGACTTGAGAATAAATTCATAAAAGCGGCGCGTGAATGCAGCACCGTCGGAGAGCTTTGCATGGCGGTCAAGTCAAAGCGGTATACGCTGAGCCGGATAAGGCGTATCGCATGGTCTGTTTTGCTTGATCTGACCGGCGATCTTTGCTCGGAGCCGCCCGGATATATACGCGTACTCGCAATGAACAGGACAGGGCGGGAGATACTGCGGAAGATGAAAAAAACAGCGTCCGTTCCGGTTGTCATAAAGGCGGCGGACTATGCGGGCTCTGGAACTGACAGGATATTTGCCGCAAACAGCCGGGCGGAGGATTGGTTTGCACTCTGTGCGCCGCGGCCGGAGCTAAGGCGCGGCGGCAGGGATATGACCATGTCTCCGGTCATAATTGATGAATAAAAATTTAACGAATTGTTTCTGAAATATTGACAGTCAAGGTCAAATATAGTATAATAGTGATATCAAAGAAAATAAAGAGAATGATATTGTGTTTTTGTTCGGGCGATGAGACCGTTTACCATATGACAATATCATACTAAAGAAAGCGAGGCGTTTGTATGTTTACAACTATTCTTATTGCATTACTGCTTTTCTGGATACTTCAGATAATTGCATACTGGATGATATTCACAAAAGCCGGAGAGCCGGGATGGAAATCCATAATCCCGGTATATTGTACATATGTACAGTATAAGCTCACATGGAAGCCTATGTTTTTCTGGCTGAACCTTGTGATAGCGTTTGCTGCAAACCTGTTTATCCAGCTGGGGTATGACAGCGTCGCATTGATGTCGATCGGCGTTGTTCTTAACCTTGCGGTGTCGGTCATCGGCTTTATTGCTTTATATAAGCTGTCGAGAGCATTCGGACACGGAGTAGGATTTATGCTCGGTCTTATCTTCCTTTACCCGATATTTATATTGATACTCGGTTTGGGAAGCTCACAGTATATAGGAAATACAAGCGAATAAAAAAAAGCGGGCGCGGCAGCATGAGGGAACTGCCGCGCCCGGCTTTTTACGGAGTTTAAAAGTTATATTTCAAAGAGGAGATTTTTATGACAGTTAAAGAATTTATTTTACGATAACAAGCTCTTTGACTTCGTCGTCGTAGATCCTTATGAGAAGTCTGTTATTCTCCTCTGCGTCGAATACGGTTATATCGTCGAATGACGCTTCCGTTACATTGTTTCTTGCCGCTGCTGTGTCCACGCTGTAGACCTTAGCGTTTTCACCAACGCTGTAGTTTGCAGCCGCGCCGTCGTTTACGGTCACATTTACCGAGTCTGTGAAACGCTTGTTGACCTTACCGTAAACAAGCTTCATCTCATTTTCGGTATCTGTCTCAAACTCTTCGTTTCTCGCGCTTATATCGAGCAATACTCTTATACCCGCGATGTTGCCGTCGGCGTCTGTCTTGTACTGAATAACGTCGCCGGTCTCAAGCTTTTTGCCCTCGCCCTTGCGGAGAACCGTATCGTCCGCAGCATAAACGGTCACTTCTTCGCCGTCTACAAGAGCTGTGAGTATATCAGTCTGCTCGCCGTCCTGGTTAAGACCTGTAGTCATCTTTACAACTACAGCTGCCGGTGCGCTTGTGTTCGCCTTAAACGCTGTGTCTGTAAGGACTACAACGCGCGCTGTGAAGCTTTCGCTCATGTCGTATACCATGCCTGAATAGGTCTGGTTGTTTTCAAATATGCTCTTATCCGTTACCTTGATATTATCCGTATCGCTTACGTCGAATACTATTGTTGAGTCTGAGATCCTGATATTATCAAGCTTGCCTGTAGAAGAAAGGTACAGTGCGTTTTCAAGCTTTCTGTTCATGGTGAAGTGATCCGGATCTGCCGCGCCCGATTCGCTTCTGTCGTTTGCGATATTAAGCTCGGTTATCTTATTTGACGAGTTTACCGAATAGGTCACGAGCTGCTTTACGGCGCTGCCTTCGCTTGTAAGGGCTTCAAGCACATCGGCTGCCGAAGCGTTCGAACCGTTGAGCTTTACTCTTGATGAAAGAGCAAACGTTTCTGTTTCGCCGTTCTTGTCTGTCAGCTTTATCATAACGTTTTCTCTGTCGTCGCTGCGGTATGCGTTTGTGAGATAAGCATAACCGTCGCTTACGTTTGATACAGTCTTGGCCGCTGCGATCTTGCCGCTGATATCGAGGCAGAATTCGGCGGATGTGCCTACTGTTATCGTATCGGTGAAATCAACCGCAGCCTTATAGAGCTTGCCGTCGATAGTATAGCCTTCAATGCTTACTGCGCTTACGGTACCTTCAAAAGAATTTCTTGACGCATATATTTCTCTGTAGCTCTTGTCAGCGCTCTCAGCTACCGAAAGCACGTCCCATTCCTGAAGATCCTCAGGCTCAGCCTCGTTGCTGCCGAGATAGAGCTTGTAGTCGTCGTTGTCAAATCTTATAACAGTGTTGTCTTTGCCGACTGCCTTGTTCGACGATACATAGTCAAGAACCACGTTCTTATATTCCGTTATAAAGATGATGTCGTACTTGGAGTCGCTGTCAGTATCGAGCATGGTCATATACGCCTGCTTGCCCGTAAGATCTATGAGATCCGTGCTGAACTCTGCGGCTCTGTTGTTGTATATGATCTGTGCGCTGTCGCTTATAACAGCCGTAGATGTTCTTGATGAATTCTCGTCTGCATAGTATTCAACAGCGTTTGATGAATTCTTTGTCGTGAGCTGAACGAAGAGATCGGAGCTTATATCGACTGTAGAATTCTTTGCCTTCTGCGGCATAGCGAGGATTATCTCTCTGTCGCCCGCGCCTGTCTTTTTGGCATAGGCCGTAACGTTATAGCCGAGCAGGTTGCTGAGCCCTGTTGCCGCAGGATATATTGTGTCATCTATCTTCACGCTGCTGTCGCTTACAGCCTCATGGCCGCTGAGTGCCGCTGAGCCTACAGCCGTGATCTGACCGGTGAATTTTGTTGTTTCAAGATTGTCGCTGAGCAGAGTTTTGTCTGTTACCTCGTATACCGGGTTTGAGCCGAAGCCTGTCTGCTCCATCTTCTTTGTTTCGAGAGTATTATTAGTAAGGATAGCAACATCGCCTCGTGATATCGGCTCGCTTACCGTACCCTCAACATTCTTTGTCATTTTATTGTCGTTAGCGACTGAGAGATGTCCCGAAGGATAGCCGCCGAGTCTCTGAGCCTTTGTCTCGTAGCCTGCTGCTCTTACCATTATGGCAACCGCCTCACGGTAGCTTATTTCATCGTTCGGTCTGAAATTGCCGTCGCCGTCGCCCTCTATAAGACCGAGTGAAACAGCGAGGTTGATATAGCCGTTAGCCCAGTGATCGGTTCCTACGTCGTCAAAGTTCTTTGAACCTTTGAGATTGTCCGCGGCGTCCTGCATTCCCATAGCGGTTACCGCCATTTTCGTGACTTCTGATCTTATGATTGTGTCATCAAGTCTGTACAAGCCGTTTTCGTCACCGTTCATGATGCTGAGCGCTGATAAAACCGAAACCGCCTCTTCAAATCTTGTTCCGGCAGCTTCCGACGGTACAGCCGCGAGCGCCGGTACAGCGCTTACTGCGAAACATCCGCCAAGTATTGATGCGATAATACGTTTGTTCATACATAACCTCCAGAAAATTAATACGTTGTTATTTGAGTTGCTGTTGTTTACGTAAAGTGTTTTACGTTAACCACAATCACATAATAGCAGGTTTTATGCGCAAAATCAAGCTGTAATAAATGTATATACGGTAAGCGTATGGCAGAAAACAGCGTTTTTCGCATAAAATACGGCGGCGGTTACTGAAATTGAGCTTAATGTCATAATTTTTGAGCTTAAAAATATAAATTATTAAAGAAATATTACAAAAAGGCTTGCAATCATAAGGGATATGTTGTATAATATACTTATAAAGTAAGTATTTTACGTTTGATTTTTAGTTAAAATTGAAGAACAGGATATCTTATAGGGGGATACATCAAGCGGTATATGAATTTATTCATATAGATAATTTTCAGATATGCATCCGGCAAAAAATAAATGCTGCGTTTTGCGCCGGAGTATATTTCAAAGGAGGAGATAAAATGAGGAAATTATTATCATTCATTACGGCAGCATCTATTATGGCAGCTTCTTCAGCGGGGCTGAGCGTATCGGCATTCGGAGGCGTAAGCTTCTATGAGGGACAGCGGGATCTCGTATCGGCAGCAGATCCGAGCGCGTCGCCAAACGCATCACCGAGTGCATCGCCGAGTGCAAGTCCGGGCGCGTCACAGACAGCAGCGGCTACGGCTACGGCAACAGTAACGGCAACGGCTACAGCTACGGCAACGGCAACGGTATCGCCAAGCCCAACACCGAGCCCCACGCCAAGTCCTACGCCTACACCGTCGCCGTCGCCGTCACCGTCGCCTGCGGACATAGTAACTAACATAACGCTGAACAAAACAAATCTTGAGCTCAAAGTGGGCGACACTTTTGAGCTGGTTCCCGATTTTGAGCCGGAAGGCGCGGTTTCGGGAAATATAGTCTGGACGTCGAGCGACGCATGTATAACGGTCGAAAGCGGCAAGGTCACCGCAGTGTCGAGCGGAACGGCGGTGGTCGAGGCTTTGGACGAGAAAAGCAGCAAAACCGCAAACTGTTACATAACGGTAACTGATAAGTCCGGCATACTCAATCTTGAGATATCCGAGGGTGTAAAGCAGGTGACAGTATCAAAGGACGGACTTACAAGCGAGGTGCAGGCCGGAGCCAACGAGCTTGAAGCCGGAGAATACACGGTCAGCGCTCTCAGCGAGGAAGGCTTCAAGCTGGAGCCGTACAGCGAAAACATAACTGTAGCGGAGGGAAAAGAGCAGAGCCTTTCCGTATCGGCTGTAAAAAGCATTTGCCGTATATTCCTTCCGCAGGTTTCGGGCTGTACGATAACTCCGGTCAACGGGAGCACGGAAGAAGTGGAAACGGGAGGCAGCTACAGCTTTACCGTATCGACAGGAGACAGCTTCAATGCGGAAAACATGTCCGTAAAGGCGAACGGCACGGTTATTGAAGCAGAGAACGGAGTATATACGGTATCAAATATAACAAACGACGTTACGATCACGATAGACGGTATCGAATCCAAGTCGTGGGACGCAACCTTGAAAAAGATAACCGTGCTCGGCGCGGAGGCCGTTTTGGGTGAAAACGATACATATACGGTGACCGTACCGTTCGGATCGACTGTGACGACCGCCGACATTGAGGTGGAAACAAACAGCGACAAGGCAAACTACACCGTAACGACCGAGAACGGCATATTTACAGTGACGGTCAGAGCTGAGGACGGAACGGAGAAAACATACAGCCTTAATATTATACAATCGGAAAAAACGGATCTGGACGATGTTATTATGCAGATAGAGGACATGAAGTTCAATGACATCTGGCAGCGCTCGGACGGCAGCTATTCATCGCAGAGCGAAGTAAGGAACAGCGTTGAGGAGGATATCAAATCCGATATCGATATTCCGGAGGGAATAACCGTAAAGGTAGAGAGCGGAGATTCGCGCAGGCCGATAAGCGGTACACTCAGCAGTCCCGACGGCGAAGACGGCATGTATAAGTACACTATAATCGTTTCTGACGGAACAGCGGAGCGCACAATAGAGCTCGTCATAGCCGTGAACGCTTACGATTATATCGTTCCGGCGGAGAACATAACGGCGACCGCTACTACCATAACCATAAAAAATCTCAGCAGCACCTCGAGCGTATCGTTATACAATGAATACGGCAGCGCTATGAGAAAATGGGAAACGCCCGTTAACGGCGTGGTCACATTCAGCAATCTGTCCTCGGGCACAAGATACGTGGTAAAGCTGCGCGAAAGCGGCTCAAGCGTTATCCCATCGAGCGGAACGACTGTAACGACATTGGAGACGGCAACGCGAAATAGGGCAAGATACTTTACCGTTACCTTTGACGCCGGTCTGCACGGTACGATCGTTTCGGGAAAAACAAAGCAGTCGGTAAAGCTTGCGTATGCGCCGGAATATCCGGAGGTAAAGGCTGACGAAGGCTATGTTTTCAAGGGCTGGTCCAGAAACGGGGTTTTGGTAGAGGATCCGAAGAAGGTACAGATCCGTTCAACGACGGAATTTACGGCGATATATGAAAAAAGCTCTGGATCTTCCTACGGAACGTCCATAAACAGACCGTCGTCGGATACTAACGTACAGGAACCGTCGACACAGCCGGCAGTGAGCTATACAGACGTTCTGCCGTCGCACTGGTTCTATGAAAGCGTTATGAGCGTTACCAAGAAGGGCTATATGAACGGTACAGGTAACAACGTTTTCGAGCCTGACTCCACGCTTACACGCGCTATGCTGGTTACGATCCTGCACAGATACGCAGGCGAGCCGAGAGCGGAAGGAAGCGGCTTCAGCGACGTTCCGGCCGGTACATGGTACACCGAGGCCGTTACATGGGCAGCCGACGCAGGTATAGTAAACGGAGTGGCTCCCGGACTGTTTGAACCGAATACGAATATAACCAGAGAGCAGCTTGCAACGATAATGTACCGTTATGCTGAGGCATACGGCTATGACATTTCTGCGGCGGGCAGCATTATCGGGTTCAGCGATTCGTATCTTATTTCGGACTGGGCTCAGACTGCGCTCATATGGACGATAGGCGCCGGCATAATAGGAGGAAAGGATAATAACATGCTCGATCCGCGCGGCAATGCGACAAGAGCGGAAGCCGCCGCGATAATCGAGAGATTTGATAATTATATCGGATAAAGACCAGAAATGGGTATTGACTTTTAAGTCGTAATGTAATAGAATAAGAACAGGTCATGTTTCAGCGTTACTCTGATGCGGTTTTTTCTATATTTGTTTGTGCGCCGTTGTATTCAGAGCCGGAAACATGACCGTCTTTTTTTTGAATTTTTATTAACGGATGAGGCAGTTATGATCTTGGTTACAGCCGAAAAGCCGTCTTTGGTCAGAGATACGGCAAACGTTCTGCCGGGCTGATTTGAAAAAAACGCGCATAAATGCTGACATTCGTACAAGCAAAGTGATATTATATATTAGGTTTAAAAATATATGTGCATATGAAGGGGTGTGCTGTATCTATGATGAACGAATATACATGTATGCGCGGCGGTATGAGGATATATTGCAGAGCGTACGTTCCCGGTACGGGGGAGGGGAAATACCCGGCCGTTATAATGTGTCACGGCTTCAACGGCAGCTATAAGGGCAATATAAAATATGCGGATGTACTGACCGAGGCGGGAATAGCGAGCATACTCTTTGATTTTTGCGGCGGCAGTATGGATACAAGAAGCGACGGAGAGATGATAGATATGACCGTTTCCGGCGAGGTACAGGATCTTAAGGCGGTCATAGATTTCTCACAGAGCCTCGGGTTCGTCGATACGGATAACCTGTTTGTGATGGGTAAGAGTCAGGGCGGCGCAGTTGCGGCGCTCACGGCGGCTGATATACCGGAGTGGATACGCGGTCTTATCCTGCTTTATCCTGCGTTTACCATACCGTATCTGGCAAGAACGGCTTGCAGACAGTTTCGCGTGATTCCCGAAAAATATGAGCTTCTCGGCGGCGTTGCCGGAAAAGGCTATATATGCGATGCGCTGAGGCTGAATATGAATAAATGCTTCGACGGCTACGGCGGGCCGGTGCTTATACTTCACGGCGGCAGCGACGATATCGTACCGGCGGCTTCGTCTGTGCGCGCTGCGGACAGATACCGGTCGGCTGAGCTTAAAATAATACCCGGCGCGGGACACGGGTTCAGCGGAAAGACAGCTAAAGCGGCGGGGAAGCTGATAGCCGGGCATATACTAAAAAACATATCAATAGAAAACGGAAACGGAGCTGCCATGCAATAACAGCATAGCAGCTCCGTTTCATATATTATCTTATACGAGGTAAAGCAAGTCTGTGTAAGTCGGGAACGGCCAATATTCCTTTGAAACCATTGTTTCAAGCGTATCGGCAGTCTTTCTGAGCTCATCCATAGCCGGTATCACAGTCGAAACATAGAACGTACCGCATACGAACGGATCGTCGTCCACGCTCGGCGTGTTGTTTACGGCAGTCTGGAGCTTCTCGGTCTTATCCATAAGATCCTCCGTAAGAGTATTGAGCGTCTTTGCAAGCTCGGTCTCCTTAGCCGCTTCGATACCTATGGACTTCTTCGCCGCAATGTTGTCAACAACGAACTTGGTATATTTCAGACAAGCCGGGAGTATCTCCTGCTTAGCCATATCGAGCATTGTAAGCGCCTCGATATTGAGCTTCTTGTCGTATTCTTCCATCATGATGTCGGTTCTCGTAGTCGTTTCGGTTCTTGTGAATACACCGTGTCTTTCAAACAGCGCAAGCGAAAGCTCCGATTTGAACAGAGGCATTGCTTCGGGCGTAGTCTTGAGATTTGAAAGACCTCTGCGCTCAGCCTCCGCTACCCATTCATCGCTGTAGCCGTTGCCGTTGAAGATAACTCTGTCATGCTTTTTGAACAGGTCTATAGCTATTTCAAGCGCCTTTGACTTAACGTCCGAACAGCCCTCAAGCATATCCGCACACTCGCCCAGGGTATCGGCAAGAATAGTATTGAGCACGATGTTTATACCGGAGATAGACTGGGAGGAGCCGGGCATTCTGAACTCGAACCTGTTGCCCGTGAACGCGAACGGCGAAGTCCTGTTCCTGTCGGTGGTATCCTTCTTGAGGATAGGTATAGCGTCTATTCCCGTTTCGAGGAATTCGCCGGCAACGCTGTCCTCATGCTTGCCTGTTTTTAGCTCTTCAACTACCTGTGCGAGCTGGTCGCCGAGGTAGACAGAAACGATAGCCGGGGGCGCTTCGTTTGCGCCGAGCCTGTGATCGTTTCCTGCGGTCGCAACGGAAAGTCTGAGTATATCGGCGTACTTGTCAACAGCCTTTATTACTGCGGCAAGGAAAAGCAGGAACTGAACGTTTTCAAGCGGATGCTTGCCCGGCTTGAAAAGCAGCTCGCCGTCCGATGTGCCTATAGACCAGTTGTTGTGCTTGCCGGAACCGTTGATCCCCTCGTAGGGCTTTTCATGGAGCAGGCAGTAAAGACCGTGGCGGTCCGCTACTTTTTTGAGTATCTCCATTGTGAGCTGGTTGTGATCCGCCGCTATATTGGTAGTTGAGAATATAGGCGCGATCTCGTGCTGAGCCGGCGCGACCTCGTTATGCTTCGTCTTTACGAAAACGCCCAGCTTCCAAAGCTCCTCGTCAACTTCCTTCATGAATTTTGAAACGCGCTCCTTGATCTGACCGAAATAGTGGTCGTCAAGCTCCTGGCCCTTCGGCGGCATAGCCCCGAAAAGCGTTCTTCCCGTAAGCATAAGATCCTTTCTCTTATTGCGCAGCTCCTTGTCAACTAAGAAGTATTCCTGCTCGGGGCCTACGTATGAAACAACTCTCGTCGGATTTTTGCCGAAGAATTTAAGAACGCGCTTTGCCTCTTTATTTATAGCTTCCATCGAACGCAGGAGAGGCGTTTTCTTATCGAGCACTTCGCCTGTGTATGAGATGAACGATGTGGGAATATACAGCGAGTTATCCTTAATGAAAACGAACGAAGTAGGATCCCATGCGGTATAGCCTCTTGCCTCAAATGTGGCTCTCAGTCCGCCTGACGGGAAAGATGAAGCATCCGGCTCGCCCATTACAAGCTCCTTGCCCGAGAACTCCATGATAACTGTTTTGTCGGACGTGGGAGTAATAAAGGAATCGTGCTTTTCGGCAGTCGAACCGGTCATCGGCTGAAACCAGTGCGTGTAGTGCGTGCATCCGTTCTCTATAGCCCAATCCTTCATTGCGTTTGCCACAACGTCCGCAACGCTCGGATCAAGCTTAGTGCCGTCGTTGATAGTCTTTAAAAGCGACTTATACGTTTCCTTCGGCAGACGCTCCTTCATTGTGGGAAGGTTGAACGTTTTACAGCCGAAGATCTCAGCCACATTTCCGTTTTTCATCATAATAAATACCTCCTGTACATAAGTACGTTTTCCCCGGCGCTTCCCAAACGGCGCGGCTTGCATCAGCGCTCCGAAATAAAATTTAGCCGGGACTAATTTTTTTGAATTTATCAAAAAAGGGTGTTTTATATCTTTTACCAATATAAAACACCCTTGTCTTAGATCCGTACCATGTAATTTAATTATGAATTTATTATATCACTTTTTTCGGGAATGTCAATATACAAAATGCTTGAATTGTATATTTATTAAAAAAACATCTTTGTGCAAGTTTACAATTATATGTAAGGCAAAACTAACAATACACGATATCATTGGCATAACAAGCAGAATACGCTGTTTGGGTGATAGGATATATTTTGATTAATATTTAATTTTTGGTTGAAAAATGTTGGTTATTGTGATATAATGTTACAGAGGGGTATAAAAACAATTGAGAGCCGCATATTTTGCGGACGCTCAGAGTGCATCTTTGTTTGGAGAGGGGAAAATTATGTTCCGAAAAAAAATAAATCTGAAAGTAGAACTGATATATAACGAATACGGCAGGCTGATAAACAGCATTGCATATCAGCTTGTAGGGGATCGGGCTGCGGCGGAGGATGTAACGCAGGAAACTATGGAAAGGATCATCAAGTATCCGCAGAAGATGTCTGAGCTTGAAGGGAACGAGCTGAAAAATTATATTGCAAGGATCGCTTCAAATACAAGCGTGAATTATTTGAACAAGTCCGAAGAGACAAGCTGTGAGTGTGAATTGAACGGAGAGATAGCGGACGAGTTTGACCTTGAAAAATTCGTGGTAAACAACGAAACTAAAGAAAAACTCAAAGAAGCGATAAAGAATATGGACTGCAAACTCAGAGACCCGCTCACTCTGCATACGCTTAACGGTCATACCATACATGAGGTCTCGGAGCTTATCGGAGTGCCCGAACGCACGGTGAAATACAGGATCAGAGAAGCGATAAATATACTTAAGCATATCTTTAGGGAAGGAGGGGACGAATAAAATGGCGGACGAGCAAATGAAGGAAGATCTTTTTGAGATCGTTTTGTGTCAGGCGCTCAGGGAAATAGAAGCCGAACCGTATCCCGAGCCGCAGGGCGCGGCGGCCGCTGAATTTTCCGAGCTGCATAAATTAAAGATGAAAAAGCTGTTTGCTGCTGAAAAAAGAAAGCTGCGGCGAAAGGAATATTTAAGATCGCTGAAATACACGGCTGCCTGCGCCGGGCTGCTTGTGTTCATATCCGGAGCTGCGGTCATGAGCGTGAGCGCGCTGCGCGTGAGACTGCTGAATTTTGTATTCAATACGCAGGGCGGCAATACCGAGATAACGGCAAATGAAGATATGCAGTACGGCGGATATGATACGGAAGCTCTGACCATCGGCTACCTGCCGGACGGCTTCGTCCTCGATAAGCAAAAAACGAAGGATCAGATGCAGTATCTGCGATTTGTCAGCTCAACAGCCCGTATAAGCTTTATCATGTATCCCCCCGACGGTAAGACGAGCGTTGACACGGAAGGGATCGATTATGAAGAACTGACCATAAACGGAAGAAGGTGTTTATACAGTAACAACAATGATGAAAAAATTCTCATAATATGCGATAATTACCATGCTGTTATTGTAAAAAGCACAATAAACAGAGAAGAAATTGTAAAAATTGCACAAAATTTAAAAATTAAATAAAAAATGTTGCCCTTTTACCTCTTTTGAACGGTTATATATATTAGAGAAACGTTCAAAGGAGGTTTTTTCATGCAGAAAAATATATCCGTAAAGGCTGCGGCTGTTATATTAAGCGCTGCGTGTGCATGCGGCGCTTCAACGGCGGCGCTGGCAGGAGATAAGAAGGGAGCGGAGGACGAGCAGTTTATAGCGCCGGCACATGCGGGAATATCTACTACATATACAAGTCTGACCGTCAATCCGAACGGGAGTCTTAAATGTGCGGGAAATACGTCTGTGATACCGTACTGCAATGCCGGTATATCAGCAGAGCTGCAAATGTATGACGGAGGCTGGACGACCATAAAAAAGTGGTCTGATCACGACGAGGACTTTGCAGCTGTTTCAAGCAGCTGGTTCGTTGCAAACAGGCACAGCTACCGCTTGAAAACAACACATTATTCTTACGGCAGCAAATGGGATCAGATGGGATCGATCGTTAAATACAGCGGCACGGTGTTCAGGTAAAGCGCGCACTGCTCTGATGCTGAGCTTAAATAACGAACGTATCACAGCCTGCGCTGCGGGATATGCACTGCGTATGCCTGACGGCATATATCCCGGAACGCAGTTTATTTTAAACAACAGCAGCCGCAGCCGTTTTGTCCGGATAAAAAGCGGCGGCAGCTGCGGAACGGAGATAATTATGAAAAAAAGAAATAAGACCATAGCCATGTTTTTGGCATGTGCGGTTCCTGTATCATCAGTCCTGGCTTTTGACAAAGCCGCGGATATCGACCGGGCTTCTCTGCTCGGAGGGCAATACTACGAAGAGAAAGCCGACTTTCGCCCTATCGAAGGCGTAGAGGAGGGCGGGGAAGTCCCGCCGGAGCTTCTTAAAGAAATGAAGCCGGACGACAGCGGCAAATCAAAAAGGTTTATAGTGAAGTATAAGGATAAGAAAAATACGGCTGTCATAAATGAGATGAGCTCCGGTCTGTCGGCTCGGTATGACATAGAGAACGTAAAGGAGCTGAAGCTCAGGCGGCGGACGGGCGTGTGGTTTTTCTCGTCCGAAAAGGAAGAGGATGTGCATGTTATAGAGGTGGATGAAGCCGTGGATACGGAGGAATTTGCCGACGAGGTAAAGGCATGCTTCGACGTTGAATACGTTCAGCCTGATAAAAAGGTCATGCTGTCGGCGTACGGGGACACGGCTGAAGGATATGCGCAGCTAAGCGGCGGCGCGGCAGACGGGCTTGGCGAAGCCGCGGACGTACCGGTCACTGAAACGGAACTCACGGAAGAGGACGCGGCAGAGCCGGAAACAGCTGCGGAGGAGACCGAAGCGGCGGACGCGGCGGAGG
Source organism: uncultured Clostridia bacterium (assembly GCA_944393255.1). GTDB lineage: Bacteria > Bacillota > Clostridia > UBA1381 > UBA1381 > Ornithomonoglobus. Next base: position 66,439 of record CALXZP010000053.1, read on the forward strand.
ACGCAGAAGTCTCCGAAGAAAGCGGAGCGGAGGACACAGAGCCGGGGGCAGATGCGGCGGAAACGGACGTGCCGCCGGAGACCGAAACGCCTGCGGAAACGGCGGAGGCGGACGGCGGCGTGAACGAACCGGAGGACGGCTCGGGCGGCGCTGAGGCCGGTGAAGCGGTGATAGTCGCGCTTTTAGATACCGGAGTTGATACCTCCTGTGAAAAGCTGTCCGGAAGGATATATGATAACAGTCTTGAACTCGGCAATGACGAGGATGGAAACGGCTATACCGGCGACGTCAGCGGCTGGGATTTCTGTAACGGACAGCCGGAGGTATACAATGCGGACTTGGGGCTGGAGCAGGCGCACGGCACGCACATAGCCGGAGTTATCGCCGATACCGCGCCGGACGTTAAGATACTGCCGCTTAAGGTGTTTGAAAACGGCTCGGCGTACACCAGCGACATAATAGAGGCTATACGGTACGCCGAAATGATGGGCGCGAAGGTCGTAAACTGCAGCTGGGGCAGTACGGAGGAAAACCCCGCTCTGGAAGAAGCTATGGCAGGCTCGGAGATGACGTTCGTATGCGCGGCGGGAAATAACCGCCTTGATCTGTACGAGACCCCGGTATATCCGGCGTGCTTCGGCTCGGACAATATCGTCAGCGTCACTTCGGTAAACGACGACGGCGGTCTTTCGTATTTCTCAAACTACGGAGATGTTGATATTGCGGCGCGGGGCAGGGATGTGGAAAGCTGTTTCCCGGACGGCGCGCTGGGAACGCTTACGGGAACGTCCGTTTCGGCTGGCTTCGTTTCGGGCGCATTGGCAGGTATCTATACGGATAATGACGAGAGCTTAAAGCGGCTGTATTCTGCGGCGGATAAGCTTCTGAACCTGCAGGAGCACGTCATAGACGGCAGACGGCTGAATACAGAGTGCCTGATGAGCAATACGGAAAACGACGATATCATAGATATATCTCCTGCCGAGGATCACGACACGGAGGGATATACGAGGACTCCGGCGCAGAGCTGGGAACTGTTCAGCAGTCTGGATAATGTTTCGGTTACTGCGGGGAATGAGTTTTTAGCAGTATTGAAGGCCGACGGCAGCGTATGGACGTGGGGGAAAAATAATTACGGACAGCTCGGCATAGGCTCGTTCGATACGTCTCTCACGCCTCAGCAGGTCCCGAACCTGAGCAGCGTTAAGCAGCTTGAGGCGGGGTCTCTCCACATGATGGCTCTGACGGAGGACGGAACAGTGTATGCATGGGGCTTTAATCTGAACGGCTGCCTCGGCAACGGTACCGCCGCCAATTCAAATGTACCGGTAAAGATGCTCAACACCGGCTCGGTGGAGGCTATAGGCATAGGCGAAAAGGTATCGTTCGTTATCAGGACTGACGGTTCGCTGTATATTTGCGGTCAGAATTACAGCGGCGAGCAGGGCGACGATACGAAGGCCGACAGAACGACTCTGCATAAGGTGCCTATAGATGACAAGGTGATAAGCGCTTCGGGCGAATGGGGTACCTGCATGGCCTTGGCAGAGGGCGGAAAGCTGTACATGTGGGGATCTAATGATTATGGCAAGCTTGGCAACGGAAGCGGCAGGAATGAAATGGAGCCGCAGCTGATATTTGACTCCGGGATAGCTGAAGCAAGCGTAGGTTATTATTCGTCAATGGCGCTTAGCGAAAACGGTGAGATCTATTTCTGGGGCTTCGGCGGAAAGCCGATCCCGGCAAATCAAGGCAAGATCACGGGAGTATCAAAGATCTGCGCAGGACATCAGGAAGAATTCATTCTCTGCGGCAAGACCATAAAAGCCCGCGGTACCAATGCAAACGGTTCGCTCGGCGTGGGAGATACGGTCTGGTATAACTCATGGCAGGAAGTGACCGGTGAATTTACGGACTTTGCCATAAACAGCTATATGGGAGCGGCTATCGGCACGAACGGGTGCATCTACACATGGGGGATAACCGATCCCGATACGGGCGAATATGTGACCGCGCCGCAAAAAATGGACGGAAAGATAAATAATTTCGGCGGAGACTCGTTTTCCGAGGCGGCGGAGGTCGGAGAAGGTCTGACGCACGGCAATCTTATAAGTACAAGTGATAAGGACTACTATAAGTTCACGCCGCAGTCAAGCGGTATCTATGCGATATACAGCATTTCGGAAGATAAGGATCTTGTTTGTAAGATATACACCATGAACTCATCCGGTTTTTATTCCCTGAAATTCAGCAACGACGATGCGAGCGGGATAATGGGCGGCTCAAGCCGGGATTTCTATCTTTCAAAGCCGCTGACGGCAGGGACGGACTATTATATTTGTGTATATCCGTACAGCAGCGAATACGAGGGTGAATATGAACTGCATATAGAGCGCGAATCGAATAATGCCGGTTATTCGGCATACAGTGCGGCAAACGCTGTGCATGATGTGTGTTTCAATGTGAACAATATCTCGTCTTTTACAAACAGGACATTCACTCTGACATACGACCCGGCGCAGCTGGCGCTGGCTGACGCATGCGCGTTCACTCAGGCATTGGATACTGAGCCCGGCGCGGCCGCGGGAACGAACATTACTGTGGTTTCGGTTTCGGACGGAGAGCTTGTGTTCAAGGTAACGCAGAGCATACCGTCGGGCAGGAAGCTCAGCGGCACTATAAACCTGATACGCTTCACTTCGCTGGTATCCGGGTATAAAACGGTGAACTTTAGGATAAACGACATATCCTGATTTTGGAGGGACAGAAAAAATGAGCATAAAAAAATTTATAAGCGCAGTATTGGCGGCAGTCATGACGTTATCGTCAATTCCCGTAATATCGTTTGCGAAAGATGAGGAAGAACTGCCCATAGACGCCGAGGCGTTGCAGAAGGAGATAGGAGCAGCTGTAGAATACAGCGGATTTGACGCGGAAGCGACGCAGGAGCCGTATTCAAATGAACCGGAGGAGCATACCGAGGTCGTGAGCAAGGATATGGAGCTTCCTGAGGTCGAGGGGATCAATAATGACGAATACGGCATATCGCTGTTCGCTTCCACGAATAACAGCGATATATGGAACACGCTTATGACGGATAGGTTCGGCGACGCGTATCTTGCGCCGTGGAAGCAGACCGATGGTCAGACCGTTAGCGGCAATTCAAACAGGCTCGTCATACGCGAGACCGACCTCAGGCTCCCGGGCAAAAACGGGCTGGACGTTGTGATACGCCGTAGGCATGATAACCAGTACTATAACGAGATCTACAGCGCGTATCTGCACCCCCTGAGCGATGGGTACATGAATGTATATAACCTGAGAAATATATACGCGTTCAAAAACTCGGATACGAACGATACCGTTTATGTGGGTTTCATGACCGTTGATGATTTCTATACTTATATGGAACACGGCATAACAATATCGGCGCTGCCGTCAAGGACGCATACTGTAAACAATGACGGCAGTACGCTTAGATTTTATTACTTCGAGGATATCTATTTGAACAAAAGCAGCAGCGGCATAACTCTTACGTACGACAGCAGCATACCTTCGGTACGCAGAAACGCCAAATATGAATCGGCTACTCGTTATTCAATTTTTAGCCGTCCGCTGCTCAACAATAAAAACCGTATAGGCGAAACGGACTGGTCTCTGGAAATGCCGGAGGCATGTATATACGCGTACGATTACGAAAAGGATTCATACAGAACAGGAGAGACGTGGTGGTACAATTATGTTGGTGCGTTTCGGGACATTGACGGCGGTGTGTACGAATTTGAAGGCGTCGGGAAATTTGTAGATCCGGACGAGGGCGAAAGCACATATACCTCCTCGTTCTTTAATGATAATAACAAATATCTGTCAATGACGCAGTATTTGACTATGCAGACGCTGCCGGGAACGAGTATAAGCTATAATTTTACCGTGGAGGACAGCGGACGAGGGCTGACGTACTATATGAATAATATCGGCGTGTCAAGCGAATCCGTAGCAAAAACTCAGCGTATATGTATGGCAGCCGTCCGCGACAGGTTCGGCAATACGATAAAGTATGAATATGACAGCACCAATTCATCAGTGATAGCTATAACGGATACGTATGGCCGCAGGATAAGCCTTGACGGTGTAACAAACGGAAAAGAGATAAGCTATACGGATGAGAACAACAAAAAGCAGACTATAAAATATTCGGTGGAAGAATTGTCTGCGTCGTCTCTGAATAATGACAGCCCGCTGAAAAGCAAGCCCGTGGAACGGCTCAAGGTCACCAATGCGGCAGGGGAAACGACCATGTATGACTCCAGGGATACCGTGGTGCTCAATTTCCTATGTATAGGACCAAGCATATCGCTTGATGCTATCCCTGCTCCCTACGGTGATCCTACTGATATATCAACAAACAGCAATGTGGAGCGTATCATATATCCGACGGGAGCCGAGACCAGATACCGGTATAAATGCGTGTATGTCACGAGCGACAGTACAAAGGTGGCGCACGGCGTATATGCGGTAGAGGATTCATATGATATAATAGACAATGTGGTAAAGAACCATAAGAGCTATGATTTGAAGTCCTCCTACGGTAATGTTACAAAAACCGAAACGGATCAGTCCAAGGGGTCAAAAACAGTGTACAGCTATGATACCGACGGGCTTCTTACTAAGTCTGTATTATCGCCTGTGACCGGTTCAATGCCGTATGTGGAGAAAAAATACACATATGCTAAGGACAATCAGCTTACGTCTGTAGAAGAAAACAACAGCGGCGTTAAAACCACTGTAAGCTACAGTCATTCTCTGTATTATCCCGGCTCATTGGGAAGCGAAACTGTAGGAGACAAGCAGATAACATATATTCATCATACCATCGGCGGAAAACTGACAGACCTGCCCGAGCAGATAAACGTGCAGTATAAGTCCGGAAGCGATTACGTTACCGATTATTCGATAGAAACAACGCTTGACAGCAGCGGACGGGCTATAGAGTATGTCAGAACTGTTCAGAATGATAAAATAGTCGAACAGAAGAAGCTGAAATACGATTCGTACGGTCAGATCGAGTCTGTCACCGAATGGAGCAAGGACGCAAACAGCGACGGCGTACTTGATGAAAATGACGATCCTGTAGTAAATAACAGCTACAATCAGCAGTGGGGGAACGGTCATTATATCGATGAGTGGACAGAGGATGTAAAGGATGTAGACGGAGCGGACACCGGACTTATAAGTACGTTGTATATGTACGGAGTACTCGGTAATCTGTACAGTGTTGCCGAGCCGAACGGTGCTAAGACAGAAATAGAATATGACGGTACCGGCAGACCGGTCAAATTCACCTATGATAACGGCGCGGAGGAAACCATTGAATATAACACCTCCGGCAAGCGAACCGAAACGACTGACAAGACCGGGAAAAGGATGCGTATAACGTATGACGGAGCCGGGAATCCCAAATATAAGTATTTTTATGAGTCGGGCTGGAAAATGCTTATGAGCTGCGGCTATGACAATAGCGGAAGGCTTTCATATGTGAATAATTACCGGAGCAGCGGCAAATACGAAAGGGAACAGTATACCTACGACATATTGGATCGTGTCGTAAGCAAGAAAGTGTACAGCAATACAACGCCGCTGTATACTGAAAATTATGCATATACCGTGTCGGGAGGCAATAGTATCGTAACCAAAACCACCTCTGCTTTGGATAACACCGCGGTCGCTGTTGAGAAGGAGACCTGCGATAACCTCGGCAGGCTGATAAAAAAGACCGCAAGCGACGGTGACGAGGAAATAACCGCAAGCTATACCTATGATTACAGGGGAAATATGATTTCTGAAACCGATGCTAACGGAAACAAAACGGAATATGAATATGATTTTAAAGATAGGCTGACGTGGACTTTCGAACCCGGGTTTATCGTTACATTCCGGGCATATGATATGATGGGCAGAAAGATCATAGAATATGACAGAGATAGGAATATGACGCGGTATACATATGATAAGCTGGGCAGGGAGCTTGACTCAAAAAAGAATATGACCGGCAAGACTGTAATGCGTACTAAAAAATACTATGATAAAAACTCAAATATCATCAAGGAAAGCATAAGGAACAATGTTCAGGAAGACACCTCCGGCGATACGTTCAGAACGACGGAATATGTGTATGACAGGATGAATAACCTTATAGGCACAAAGGTAAACGATGGTTCCAAAACAAGCGCGGTGCAGTATTGGTACGATACGGCGGGACGCATGACGGCTATGGCGTCCGGGCTGAGCAGTATAAATGCAAGCAGCGCTTCGCCGTCCGGCGGCTCCGTAACGCAGTATGAATATGATACACGCGGTTTCCTGTCAAAAGAGACCGACCCGCTCGGTCAGTCGTCGTCGTATACGTATGATTATACAGGCAATGTACTGACTTCAACGGATAGGAACGGAACGGTTACAACTAATGAATACGGACCGTACGGTGTTACGTTCTCGGAAGCAGTCAACGGGAACATAAAGGAATTGTATGCCAATACATATAACAGTATGGGTATGACGATGGTATCAAAGCTGTATAATAACGGCACGTTAAAGGACAGTGTTGCGTCAACATATGACGCGTTCGGAAGAAAGCTGACCGAAACGAGCAGCGGCAAGACCAATAAGTACAGCTATGACGGCAATTCAAATGTGGTAAACTATCAGCTGCTCAGCGGAACGGAGGTCGAGAGCAATGTTGATTATACATATGACGGTATGAATTGGTTGACAAAAGCTGACTTTGATGGTATAATGGTTACATACACATATACTCGAAACGGCTGTATCAGTACAAAGAAAATAGGGGATATAACAACGACTATAGGCTATAATTACCTTGATTATCCTGTCTCGTATGTTACAAAAACCGGGGATAATGTTGTCAGCTCCTTTACGTATACCTACAGCGCCGACGGAAACAGGCTGAGCGATAACGATACCGTTAACAACATAAACAGAGCCTACGAGTATGACGGAGCGGGAAGGCTGGTAAAGGAAACGCAGAGCGGAGCGGAAGACCGCACGGTCTCATATACATACGACCTGCGCGGCAACCGTACAAAGGAAACGACGTCAGGCAGTGAAAACTATGTGATAACGAATACCTATGACGCAAACGACCGGCTCACTAACCGTGCAAAAACGGTAGACGGAAGCGCAGCTGAAAACGTGAAATATTATTATGACGCAAACGGCAATCAAACGTGCAAGCAGACGTATAACTACAGTCAGGGCGGCTTGATGTCGGTTCAGGGCGGCAGCTATCGTGACGGAACGGTAGAGACCTTCACATACGATCTGCAAAACCGCTTGACGGGGTATCAAAACAGCTGGTTTACAGCAAGCTATGCATACGGAGCAAACGGGCTGAGAAAGAGCAAAACGACGAACGGCAATATTACACCCTATGTTTGGGACAGAGGCAGGATCGTAGCGGACTTGTGGGAAGACAAGGTAGCGAACCTGTATTATTACGGAGCTGACGGCATAGCCGTGCGGAAGTATTGTGAAAGTGAAGAGATAAATGTACATCTCAAAAACGTACACGGCGACGTCATGGGGATAACGGATGAAACCGGTTCTGTGATAGAGAGATACCGCTACGATGCATTCGGGAACAACCTGACGGATGACACCACCGAGCCGTTCGGCTACTGCGGCGAGTATTTCGATGATGAAAGCGGACTGGTATATCTGAGGAACCGTTATTACGACCCGGAAACAGGCCGGTTTATAACGGAAGATCCTGCAAAAGACGGCGTGAACTGGTACAGCTATTGTAATGGGAATCCGATTTCTTTTATAGACCCGAGTGGGTATAGTTATGATGAAGTAATCAATGCTCTTGACAGTATATACAGTTCTAAGAACATCATGAATCATACAACTCCTGGTAATAGAAGATATAACAATGCCTTAGAAAACGCAAAGGCTAATAAAACAATAATAAAAAATTCAGATGTGTATATTGAGAATTGGGGAGAGCTAACACCAATATTGTCTCCGTTATTAAATGGCAGTTCCAATTCTTTGGAATCTATCGCAGAAATGAAAAATGCAGTTCAAAATGCAAAAAGTGCATATATACGAAGTGAAAATACGGATTCATTAATATTTGTTGTAACAACGGCAGCAGCAATGGTAACAGCAATAAAAGGTGGGCGTGCAATTTTAGGAGCAGCAACAGCGTCCACAGGAATCCTTCCATTAACAACAAGTGTAGATCCGAATAAATTAAATCATGTATTTGGTAAAGCTCAACATGGATTATCTGATTTTTTATCTTTATATAATGGAAACCAAACTAAAGCGTATAATGCAATAAGAAATGCTGCACAAATTGTAATTAACAATAATGGCGTTACAAATGCTATATATAAATCTACGGATAATCCAATAATCGTAGATATTAATGGATTTGTTATGCAGGTAGGCGGTGCAGTTGTTGATGGTATTTTCCATCTTGGAACTGTTTTTATAAAAAAATAAAATATTTATGGGAGAATGATTATGCTATACAAACATTTTGAAGAAAATATCTTCAATGATATATTACGTAAAAGTTTGAACAAGAAAATCATCACAATGAATCAATACAAATTGTATCTAAGACAGCATGACCTGTCTAATATAAAATTTACCGACAATGGAGTTGGTTTCTATTTTGACTATAATGATGTCGATGATATAGATTTAAATACATCGGAGCGAAAGATATTAGATGGAGGTAATTACATATCTAAATCACATCCTGAGATTATTGTTGAAATTATATTATTTATAATTGATAATAATATATCATGCATGGAGGGTCAAGCTTATGGTAATTATATAAATCCTATATTTTTTGAAGATTATGTTCCAATATAATATCAACATAAAGCCAGCAAAAATGCAATAAAAAGCTATAACTGTAATAGAACGGCGTACCGCCGCATTAGCGGCGGTACAAAGCCTCCCGTCTTATTTTGAACATAAGCCGCACGGGATCAGCGGTATACGCATGAGACGAGCAGGTATAAAAGAGCAAAACGATGAAAGGCAATATTACACCCTATGTTTGGGACAGAGGCAGGATCGTAGCGGACTTGTGGGAAGACAAGGTAGCGAGCCTGTATTATTACGGAGCTGACGGCATAGCCGTGCGGAAGTATTGTGAAAGTGAAGAGATAAATGTACATCTCAAAAACGTACACGGCGACGTCATGGGGGTAACGGATGAAAGAGGTTATGTGATAGAGAGATACCGCTACGATGCATTCGGGAACAACCTGACGGATGACACCACCGAGCCGTTCGGCTACTGCGGCGAGTATTTCGATGATGAAAGCGGATTGATATATCTGAGGAACCGTTATTATGATCCGGAAACAGGCAGATTTATAACGGAAGACCCTGCAAAAGACGGCGTGAACTGGTACAGCTACGCATCAAACGACCCCGTGAATTTCATTGATCCGTGGGGGCTGGCAATTCAGCTAAGTAACAATAATACGGATATACTGTTTGATATAATGAAAAATGAAAGCGGCAGAGCTAATAGAATAGTATTGAACAGTGATAATACGATTTCAATGGCTGATGG
>CALXZP010000054.1 GCA_944393255.1 uncultured Clostridia bacterium
TTGTACTTGTTCTTGAGGGTACAAACAGCATTACTCCGGATACTCACGTAGCGGTTGTAACAGGCGCTGTTTCACAGACATCAAACGACAATGGCGATTACACATCTATACCGGTTGTAACAGCTAACTCGGATGATATCCAGAACGTTCTTTATGAAGGTACAAGAACCTTTAACGAGGGTGATGTTATAATCTACTCAACAAAGAGCGACGGCACAATAAGCGATAACGGTATCTATAGTGTAATAAACATGGCTAACGGCAACACATCTTACGAGACGCTGCGTAGCAATGTTCTTAACAACGACTCGTTTACTGCATTTGTAAGCTCGTCGGTTGTAGACGCTGATAACAACTGGTTCAAGACGACTACACAGAAGCCGGCAAAGGCTTACTTCGGCCCGATCTACCGCAAGACGAATAACAATCTTGAGCTCATGCTGAACCAGGCAGAGACCACAGTTGATGGCGTGACATATAAGGCAACAGACCTTAACAGCAGAAATGCTCTTATGGACTTCTCAGTTGCTGGTGACAACGTTGCATCGTATGTAGTTGATTACGCTGAGAGAACAGGTAAGTCAACAAGAGTATATAAGGGTCAGCTTAATTCGTCAACCAACAGCATCTATAGTGCTGCAAACTGGACGTCAGAGAAGGATGATTACATCCTTTGGTCAACGAAGGATGCAGACAATGCTGACAACACTGTAATGGGTGAGGATATCAGACCGAACTTCGCATTCGTTAAGACTGTTGAAGGTGACGTAACAGATGTTGTATACTTCATTGCTGACTAATTATCGGATATTTTATAAATAATCGATGATCAATATAAGGGGCTGCCCTCGGGCGGCTCCTTTTTTGATGTTCATGGCTTCGGCGTGATTTCCGGAACGGGTACCGAAAGGAAGCGTATACAATATTTAAGTGTTGACTCACGGGTGCTCGTGTTGTATAATGTATATGCGGAGCAGATATATGCTCGGCAAATATATTTAAGGAAGGGGCACAACCGAAAATGAATAAAACTCGGATCGCCGCTCTTGCGGCAGCATTTATAATGATCCCGGGCGCGGCTGCGCTCGCGGACGGTATACCGGGTCACCGGGGAACGGAGCTGGACGGATTTGATCTGGGAACCAAGCAGATATCAAGGTCTGTGAAACAATATTATGAGATATTTGAAAGCGCGGGGAGACAGTACGGGATCGACCCGAACGTTCTTGCCGCTGTATGTATGCAGGAGTCGGCGGGGATAAACTACAGCTACCGCGAGGACGGTACGGCTTATCCTGCGTGGGGTATCATGCAGATAGAATATACCCACGAAAAAGCGTTTGCTCAATTCGGACTTAAAAGGACCGGAACGGCATGGACGCTTGAGGACAGGCTCGACCCGGCAAAAGCCGTGCCGTACGCGGCATATCTGCTGTCTGAATCATTGTACCGTTATGATGACGACTACATAAAAATGATACAGGCATATAATTTTGGAGACGTGGTTCTGAACAGGATAATAAACGCTGTCGGAGACAATTGGCTCGATGAGAGAATAAACGCGGCAAAATACGCGGACAACTGGAAGTATGATAAATACGGCGACGCACAGTACGCCGAGCATGTTCTGGCGTATTATACCGACACGATAGACAACGTCAGCGCGCAGGTGCGTGTAAATGACGTTTTGGTGAAATTCAATGATCAGTATCCGGTCATAGAAAACGGAACCACGCTGATCCCGATAAGAGCCCTGAGCGAGACTCTCGGCGCGGATGTTGAGTGGGATGAAGCGGAACGTAAGGTTTTGATAAATAAAGATGAAACGGATATAGAAATAACTATTGGTGAAGAATATGCATATGTCAATGAGAATGAGTATGCATTAAACGAGCCTGCCGCCATCGAAAACGGGCGAACCATGGTGCCGCTGAGGTTTGCGGCCGAATCGCTCGGATGCAATGTGGAATGGGATGACAGTACGAGAACGGTAGTTATAGATATATAAGTGCCATGCAAAAACCGGGCAAAGCCGCAAAGGCTGCCCGGTCTTTTTATTGTGGTTGACCATAATAAACCCCTTGCATTTTCGGCAGTTTTGTGATACAATATAGATATACAGCAGAAAAATCGGTGGGTGCAGGTATGGAAAACGAAAACAAGCTTTCAAGGACGATCTCAGCAGGAAGCGCGGGCAGGAGATATGATAATATATGCAAAAAGCTGCTATCTTATAAAGTGATCCTTGCATGGATAATGAAAGAGTGTATGTCGGAGTACAGTCAATGCACGGTGGATGAGATAGCGGAAAACTATATAGAGGGTACGCCTCGTATATCGGAGACTCCCGTTCATCGTGATGAAGTCTCTGCTTCGGCAATAACGGGTATAAATACCGAGGACAGCAGTATTTCCGAAGGGACAGTTATGTATGACATTCTTTTTAATGCAATAGCGCCTGCATCGGGAGAACTGATAGAGCTTATAATAAATATAGAAGCGCAGAGCAATTTTTATCCCGGATATCCGCTGATAAAAAGGATGATATATTATTGCAGCAGAATGATATCAGCACAGTACGGAACAGTTTTCGAGCATTCAAGATATGATAAGATAAGAAAAGCATATTCGATATGGATATGTACCAATCCGCCGCAGGAAAGAATCGGTGCGATAACGCGCTACTCCATACAGGAGGAACATATTCTTGGGAGCTCCTCGGAGATGAAGTCGAATTATGACCTGATGACGGCGATAATTATTAATCTTGGAGATAGGAGCATAAAAAGTGCGGGCAGGATCACGGGATTGCTGGAGGTTTTGCTGTCAGCAAAGATGAAGCCGGATGAAAAAAAGAAAATACTTAATAAAGAGTATGATATAGCAATAACTGAGAACATGGAAAGAGAGGTATCTGATATGTGCAATATAAGTATGGGTATTCTTGAAGAAGGTATTGAAAAAGGTCGTTCCGAAGGAATGCTTGGGGCAGTGCGCAGTCTGATGGACACAATGAAGCTGAGCGCCCGTCAAGCCATGGCTGCCTTGAAGATACCTGAGGACGAATATGGAAAGTATGAACAAATGATAGAACAGCTGTCTTCTAAGCATTGACGGCTGACGTTACACGAAAAAACCCGGGCAAAGCCGCAGAGGCTGCCCGGTCTTTTTTTGTTATCAATCGTCAAAACCGTTCGGGTGTGCGGACTGCCATCTCCAGGAGTCCTCGCACATTTCCTCTATACCGCGTTCCGCTGTCCAGCCGAGTTCGTTTTTTGCTTTGGATGCGTCGGCATAGCACTCGGCGATATCGCCGGGTCTGCGCGGGTCGATCTGGTACGGAAGCTCCTTGCCGCATGCTTTTGAGAAAGCCTCTATGATCTGCAGCACGCTGTATCCGTTGCCTGTGCCGAGGTTGTATATATGAACGCCCGGTTTTTCGGAGCAATGCTCTATAGCCTTAAGGTGACCGAGCGCCAGGTCTACTACGTGGATATAGTCTCTTACGCCCGTGCCGTCCGGCGTGGGGTAGTCGTTTCCGAATACGTGTATCTTCTCAAGCTTGCCGACCGCGACCTGGGCAACGTAAGGGAGAAGATTGTTCGGTATGCCTTTCGGATCCTCGCCCAGCTCGCCGCTTTTGTGTGCGCCGATCGGATTGAAGTAGCGCAGAAGTGTCACGGAAAGCTTGGGAGCGGCTTTCTGAACGTCTGTCATGATCTGTTCTATCATGAGCTTTGTAGAGCCGTAGGGATTGGTTGTGGAAAGCGGAAAATCCTCTGTTATCGGAACGGTTTCCGGCATTCCGTAAACAGTCGCCGAAGAGGAAAAGACTATATTATTGACATTGTACTTTTCCATGAGCTGCATAAGTATCAAGGTTCCGGTTATATTGTTATGGTAATAGGTAAGCGGTATCTGTGTAGACTCGCCTACAGCCTTAAGACCTGCAAAATGTATCACAGCATCTATTTCGTTTTCGGCAAATACCTTTTCCATATCATCTCTGCTGAGAAGATCGTACCGGTAAAATTTAAAATCTTTTCCCGTAAGCCGCTTTATAGCCTCTACCGCCTTGATATTGGAGTTGCAGAGGTTGTCTGCGACAACTATGTCATATCCGGCGTTAAGCAGTTCAACGCAGGTGTGGCTTCCTATATAGCCTGCACCGCCGGTCACAAGAATGTTCATGGGTGTTCCCTCCTTAGATCATGTACCGTATTGCCGTGAAGAGTGACGATCTGCACAGCTCTGAAAATATTATACATCAATTGCCGCGTGATTGCAAGTGTTTTTGTAATACTCATATTTTTTTCGTAAAACCAATGAAAATGTGTATAAAAAAAACTCTTAAAGAAAAACTAATTTGTATAAAATTACACGAAATTATTTTGATAAAAATGTTGACTTTTCGGCATAACTATGGTAAAATAAGAGTGTTGTGACACTAGACAAACGATGATGCAGGAGGTTGCGGCGTAGGTTGACGCCGGTTATTTCTGCGGAGAATGTCCGGTTCGTGAAACCGGGCGGCAGTCAAGCCACTAAGTCTGTGTCCTGTGCGCGCTGTACCTGTGTCTTGCGCGTATGGGGATAGCTGCGTGAAGTTTGCGCAGCGAATAAGTGGTGAAAATTGACTTGTATGCCCGAAGATCCTTAGGATCTGTCGGGTTTTTAAAAGGGGTGGACAGAAACACCCGGAGGAGTGTGCAATTTTCCGTATGAGCTGTCGTGCAGAGTGCAACAAATTATTTATTATGAGGAGGGAATCAAAGTATGGCAGCAAACCAGAAAATAAGAATCAAGTTAAAGGCTTATGACCATGTGGTATTGGACCAGAGCGCTGAGAAGATAGTTGAGATCGCAAAGAGAACGGGCGCTAAGGTATCGGGTCCCATCCCGCTTCCCACAAGCAAGGAGATAATAACTATACTCCGTGCGGTGCATAAGTACAAGGATTCGCGTGAGCAGTTCGAAAGAAGGACTCACAAGAGACTGATCGATATAGTTGTTCCTGGTCAGAAGACGATGGAATCGCTTATGAAGATCGATCTCCCGGCCGGCGTTGATATAAGCATCATTCAGAAGTGATCGAAGCCGGACAAGCTTTATTTATCGCAGTAGCCTTAAACGGGCTATGATGCAGGTCATGTTTGCATCGCTTTTGTGCAAACCAATAACTGTTTAGGAGGAAAATCATGAAGAAAGCAATTTTAGGTACTAAGATTGGTATGACTCAGATATTCGGAGAAGGCGGCAGGGTGATCCCTGTTACAGCGATACTTGCCGGACCGTGTACTGTTGTTCAGAAGAAGACGGTCGAGACCGACGGTTACAATGCCGTTCAGGTCGGATACGGCGAGATCAAGGAGAAGAAAGTAAACAAGCCTCTCAAGGGTCATTTCGCTAAGGCAGACACAGCTAATAAGAAGTATTTGAGAGAATTCAGACTTGAAGATACCGAAAGCCTCAATGTGGGCGACGAGATCAAGGCTGAGATATTTGAAGCCGGCGAGAAGGTAGACGTAAGCGGTATCTCAAAGGGTCACGGTTTTGCAGGCCCGATGAAGAGATGGAATCTTCACAGAGGTCCTATGTCGCACGGTTCGCATTCAAAGAGAGTTTCGGGTTCAATGGGTATGTGCTCGTTCCCGGGCCGCGTATTCAAGGGGAAGAAGCTTCCCGGACACTATGGTGTCGATAAGGTAACGATCCAGAACCTTGAGGTTGTAAAGGTAGACGCTGAACAGAATCTTATTCTTGTCAAAGGCGCCGTACCGGGTGTTAAGGGCGGTCTTGTAACAATAAGAAACGCCGTTAAAGCCTGACAGGGTATTGGAAAGGAGGAAATATAATGGCTAAATTGGCTTTATATAATATGGAAGGTCAGAAGACCGGTTCTATAGAGGCGTCCGACGCGCTTTTTGCGGCGGAGGTCAAAGAGGCTGTTCTTCATGCCGTGATAGTAAACCACCTCGCTAACAAGAGACAGGGTACGCAGAATACAAAAACTCGTACAGAGGTTCGCGGCGGAGGAAAGAAGCCGTGGAGGCAGAAGGGTACAGGCCGTGCAAGACAGGGCAGTATCCGTGCTCCGCAGTGGGTAGGCGGCGGAGTCGCTCTCGGTCCCAAGCCGAGAAGCTATCGCTACAGCCTGAATAAGAAGATGAAGAGAGTGGCTCTCAGATCGGCTCTCACAGCTAAGTATAATGATTATGCGGTATACGTAATAGACGGTCTTGCGCTTGATGAGATCAAGACTGCTAAGATCGCAGCTCTTATGAAGGGGCTTGAGCTCAGCTCAGCGCTCGTTGTTACTGCTGACGCTGACAAGAACGTATACATGTCGTCAAGAAACATTCACGGTGTTACTCCGACTCACGTTGGAGCGATCAACACTTACGATATAATGAAGCACGGTGCGCTCGTACTTTCGAAGGACGCCGTTGCAAAATTAGAGGAGGTGTACGCATAATGAACTCTTATGATATAATCAGGAGACCTATCATTACAGAGAAATCAATGAAGGTCGAAACGGACAGAGAAGGAAACGAAATCAAAAAGTACACTTTCGAAGTTCCCAAAACCGTTAACAAGCTCGAGATAAAGTATGCGGTAGAAGAGGTTTTCGGAGTTAAGGTCGCTAAGGTCAATACGATGAACTATGCCGGAAAGCTTAAGAGAATGGGACGCTATGAGGGCAGACGCGCTTCGTGGAAGAAGGCTATCGTTACTCTTGCGCCGGATTCAAAGACTATCGAGTTCTTCGATATGTAAGCCGGTACGCGTCACGATTTGGAATTAAGGAATTTTTAGATAAGGAGAGTAAAGGATAATGGCTATAAAAAAGTATAATCCTACATCGCCTGCCAGAAGATTTATGACCGTTTCGGACTTTGCCGAAATAACAAAGAAAACTCCGGAACGCTCACTTCTCGCTAAGAAGAACAAGAATGCCGGCAGAAACTCATACGGCAGGATCACGGTTCGTCACAGAGGCGGCGGTAACAAGCAGAAGTACAGAATTATTGATTTTAAGCGTCAGAAGGACGGTATGAACGCTACCGTTATCGGTATAGAATACGATCCGAACAGATCGGCAAATATCGCGCTTCTTCAGTATGAGGACGGCACGAAGGCGTATATAATCGCTCCGGAAGGTCTTACAGACGGTATGACCGTTGTTTCGGGCGAAGGCGCAGATATAAAGGTCGGAAACGCATTGTTCATAAAGGACATCCCGGTCGGTACTCTTATCCATAATATAGAGCTTTACCCGGGCAGAGGCGGACAGCTTGTAAGAAGCGCGGGCGAGAGCGCTCAGCTCATGGCCAAGGAGAACGGCTACGGTCAGGTAAGACTTCCCTCCGGCGAGGTAAGACTTATAAGCCTTAACTGTAAGGCTACGATAGGCGTTGTAGGTAATCAGCAGCATGAGAATATTTCTATCGGTAAAGCCGGAAGAAAGCGTCACATGGGCTGGAGACCGACGGTTCGAGGAGTTGTCATGAACCCGAACGACCATCCGCACGGCGGTGGTGAGGGTAAGTCGCCTATAGGACGTCCCGCACCTGTAACTCCGTGGGGTAAGCCTGCTCTTGGTCTTAAAACCAGAAAGAACAAGAACAAGTCAAATAAGTTTATTGTTAAGAGAAGAAACGACAAGTAATTTTGTCCTTATATTGTTCGTAAAAGGAGGAACGGAGAATGAGCAGATCGGTTAAGAAGGGGCCTTTTGTTGAAGAGCGCCTTATGAAAAGGATCGATGCGATGAATGAAGCTAATGAAAAGAAAGTTATCAAAACTTGGTCAAGAGCTTCCACGATATTCCCTGAAATGGTCGGCCACACAATTGCGGTTCACGACGGAAGAAAGCATGTTCCGGTGTTCATAAGCGAAGACATGGTTGGACATAAGCTTGGCGAGTTTGCACCGACAAGGACTTTTAAGGGTCATGCCGGAGCAAAGACTTCGAGATGATCGGGGATCTAAGTTGATAAGAATTTCAGAGTTTTAAAATACAATCAAAAAATGATTGGAAGGAGGATTTCCTAAATGGAAGCACGTGCAACAGTTAAATATGCCCGTATATCATCCAGAAAGGTGAAGATAGTTCTTGATCTTATAAGAAACAAGCCGGTAAACGTAGCGGAAGCTATTTTGAAAAACACGCCGAAGGCTGGATGCGAATATGTAGGCAAGCTTCTTGCGTCGGCTGTAGCGAACGCGGAAAACAATAATAACATGGATCGTGATAAGCTCGTAGTATCGGAATGCTACGCTACGCAGGGTCCTACGCTTAAGAGGATCCAGCCCAGAGCGCAGGGAAGAGCGTTCAGGATCTTAAAGAGAACCAGCCATATCACATTAGTGGTTAAGGAATTGGAAGACTAATCTAAGAAGGAGGTCAACTCATGGGACAGAAGGTTAATCCGCATGGATTGAGAGTCGGAGTGATCAAGGACTGGGACTCAAAATGGTTCGCAGGCAAGAAGGAATTCGGAGACCAGTTGGTTGAGGATCACGATATAAGAAAATTTGTTAAGAAGAGCTGCTACAGCGCCGGTGTTGCAAAGATCGGCATCGAAAGAAAGCAGAACAGGATATTCATAACGATCCACGCTGCAAAGCCGGGTATCATAATCGGCCGCGGCGGAGCTGAGATAGATAAGCTCAAGGCTCAGATCGAAAAGCTTACAAAAAAGACGGTAAACGTCAACATAATGGAAGTAAAGAACCCGGATACAAACGCGCAGCTCGTTGCGGAGAATATCGCCGCACAGCTTGAAGCTCGTATCTCGTTCCGCCGTGCTATGAAGCAGGTGATGGGCAGAGCTATGAGAATGGGCGTTAAGGGTATCAAAACAGCGGTTGCAGGCCGTGTCGGCGGCGCTGAGATAGCGAGAACAGAGCAGTATCACGAGGGAACCATCCCGCTGCAGACTCTCCGTGCGGATATCGACTACGGTTTTGCTGAGGCAAAAACAACTTACGGTATCCTCGGCGTTAAGGTTTGGATCTACAAGGGCGAGATACTGAACGTTGCTGAAGGAAGAAAGAGAGAAGCCGAGGCGCAGGCTAAGGAGAATAACCGCCGCGACAACAGGCGCAGAGGCGGAAACAGACGTCAGGGCGGCGAAAGACGCGAGAGACGTGAAAGACGTGACGACTCAAAAGGAGGAAAGCAGTAATGTTAATACCTAAGAGAGTTAAATTCAGACGTGTTATGCGCGGCAGAATGAAGGGCAAGGCTCTTCGCGGAAATAAGGTAACAAACGGTACGTTTGGTCTGCAGGCGCTTGAGCCGGCATGGATAACCTCAAGACAGATCGAGGCTGCCCGTATCGCAATGACAAGATATATAAAGCGCGGCGGTAAGGTTTGGATAAAGATATTCCCGGATAAGCCGGTAACAGCTAAGCCTGCCGGTGTTCGAATGGGTAAAGGTAAGGGTGCTCCGGAATACTGGGTAGCGGTAGTTAAGCCGGGCAGAGTGCTTTTTGAGATGGACGGTATCTCGGAAGAAGTGGCAAGAGAAGCTATGCGTCTTGCAATGCACAAGCTCCCGATCAAGTGTAAGTTCGTAAAGCGTGAGGATGGTGAGCAGTCATGAAAATAAACGAAATCAGAGATTTATCGACCCCTGAGCTCGAAGTAAAGCTGCAGGAATGCAAGCAGGAGCTGTTTAATCTGCGTTTTCAGAAGGCAGTAAACCAGTTAGAGAATCCGAAGAGGATCGGCGACGTCAAGAAGACGATAGCTCGTATTCTTACTATAATTCATGAGCGCGAGCTTGCGGATTCGGCTATGTAATTATTGCTTGAAAGGAGGCACTTATCTTGGAAACAAGAAACAGACGTAAGGTTATGATCGGAAAGGTAGTCAGCAACAAGATGGATAAGACTATCGTTGTGGCGATCGAATATAAAGTAAAGCATCCGCTCTACGGCAAGATCGTAAAGCGTACCTATAAGCTGAAGGCGCATGATGAGGAAAACGTATGCAGTATCGGTGATAAGGTAAAGGTAATGGAAACAAGACCTCTCTCAAAGGACAAGAGATGGAGATTGGTAGAAATAGTAGAAAAGGTTAAGTAAGCTATTTCGGAAGGAGGATTTCGTAATGATTCAAGTACAGACACGCTTGAAGGTTGCCGACAACACCGGTGCAAAGGAAGTTATGTGTATCCGTGTTATGGGCGGCTCAAAGAAAAGATATGCGGCTGTTGGCGATGAAATAATCTGCAGCGTCAAAAAGGCAACACCGGGCGGCGTTGTTAAAAAGGGAGACGTTGTAAAGGCGGTTGTTGTCAGAACAGTTAACATGTCAAAACGTGCTGACGGTTCATATATCAGATTCGACGAAAATGCAGCTGTTATCGTAAGAGACGATAAAAACCCGAGGGGTACTCGTATATTCGGGCCTGTTGCAAGAGAGCTCAGAGATAAAGAATACATGAAGATTCTTTCATTGGCTCCGGAAGTTCTTTAATTTAGGAGGAAGTCGAGAAATGAATAAAATGCATGTAAAGAGAGGCGATATCGTCAAGGTCATCGCCGGCAAGGACAAGGGCAAGGAAGGCAAGGTCGTTACAGCTATACCTTCAAAGAACAAGGTGATAGTTGAGGGCGTAGCTACCGCTAAGAGACATCAGAAGGCAAGGATGCAGGGTCAGGAAAGCGGTATCATCCATAAGGATATGCCTATCGACGCTTCAAACGTAATGCGGGTTTGCCCGAAGTGCGGCAAGCCGTCAAGAATGGGAGTAAAGATCCTTGAGGACGGTTCAAAGGTAAGATACTGCAAGAAGTGCAGCGAAACTTACAACGATTGATGAGAGGGGGTACACACAGACAATGAGTAGATTAAAGGATAAGTACGATCAGGAGATCGCGCCGGCTCTCATGAGCAAATTCGGCTACAAGAGTGTTATGCAGATACCCAAGCTCTCAAAGATAACTATCAATATAGGTTTGGGCGAAGCTAAAGAGAATTCAAAGGTAATAGACGCCGCATGCGGCGATCTCGCTGCTATAACAGGGCAGAAGCCGGTCATAACGCGCGCAAGAAAATCAGTCGCAAACTTCAAGCTCAGAGAGGGCATGGTGATCGGCTGTAAGGTAACATTAAGACGCGATAAGATGTATGAGTTTATGGACAGACTTTTCAATGTTGCACTGCCGCGTGTACGTGACTTCAGAGGTATAAGCGCAAACGGCTTTGACGGAAGAGGTAACTTCTCATTCGGTGTAAAGGAGCAGCTTATTTTCCCGGAAATCGACTATGATAAGATCGATAAGATCAGAGGCATGGACATTAACTTTGTTACTACAGCAAACACAGACGAGGAAGCACGCGAGCTGCTTAAGCTGTTCGGCGCTCCGTTCCAGGCGTGATCATAGTTAAAGGAGGAACAAACCATGGCTAAGACTTCTATGAAGGTTAAACAGCAGAGAAAACCCAAGTATTCGACACAGTTCTATACGAGATGCAAGATCTGCGGAAGACCGCATGCATATCTTCGTAAGTTTGGTATCTGCCGTATCTGCTTCAGAGAGCTTGCATATAAGGGCCAGATCCCGGGTGTAAAGAAAGCAAGCTGGTAATTGACCGAAACACAGATATTGAAGCGGATCTTTTAATCCGCAACACGTCAGCGGCAGCATGGGTTGCCGCGGAAGGAGGTAAACTTAAATGCAAATCACTGATCCTATTGCAGACTTGCTAACAAGAATCAGAAATGCCAATATTGCAAAGCACGATACAGTTGACTGTCCGTCATCAAAGATCAAGTGCGCTATAGTAGAGATCCTTTCAAAAGAAGGGTATATAAAGGGCTATCAGGTTATAGACGACGGCAAGCAGGGCGTAATAAGAATTACGCTTAAGTACAGCCCGTCGGGAGAAAAGGTAATTTCGGGACTCAAGAGAGTTTCCAAGCCGGGTCTCAGATACTATGCCGGCGCAGAGGAGATGCCGAAGGTATTGAACGGTCTCGGAACTGCGATCGTTTCTACGTCAAAGGGCGTAATGACAGACAAGGAAGCCCGCAAGGAAAACGTTGGCGGAGAGGTTCTCGCATTCGTTTGGTAATAAGCGAAAGCTTAGTGCTGATAGAAACACCCCGGTGCGTGTTATTTTCGCCGGGGAACAAGTATGTCAGGTATAACTGAAAACCTGCCTTGTGCAGAGAGAATTTAAGTTAAGGAGGAAAAACCTATGTCAAGAATAGGCAGACTGCCTATAACGATTCCCGCGGGAGTCAAGGTAGACGTTAGTGATGAAAACGTCATCACAGTAAAGGGTGCAAAGGAAACTTTGACAAGAACACTTCATCCGGATATGAAGATAGTTATCGAAGGCGATACGCTTACAGTCGTTAGACCGTCGGATAACAAGCTCCACAGATCGCTTCACGGTCTGACAAGAACTCTTGTAAACAACATGATAATCGGTGTTACAGAGGGCTTCACAAAGGCGCTTGAGATCAACGGTGTAGGTTACAGGGCGCAGATGAAGGGCAAGGTTCTCTCGCTCGGACTCGGATATTCACATCCGGTAGAGTTCGAAGCTGAGGAGGGGATAACTCTTGAAGTTCCCCAGCCGAACCAGATCCTCGTAAAGGGCGCTAACAAGGAGCGCGTTGGAGCGGTCGCTGCAAAGATAAGAAGCTTCAGAGCTCCCGAGCCGTATAAGGGCAAGGGTATAAAGTACGCTGATGAACATATCAGACGTAAAGAAGGAAAAGCCGGAGCTAAGAAGAAATAATTGAAAGGAGTGTTCTTATAATGATAAAGAAGAAGGATAAAAACCAGGCAAGAACTAAGCGTCATTACAGAGTAAGAAAGAACATCTCCGGTACTGCGGAGAGACCTCGTCTTAACGTATTCAGAAGCTTAAACCACATATACGCTCAGGTGATCGATGATACAAAGGGTGTCACACTTGTTGCTGCGTCAAGTCTCGACAAGGGCTTTGAGGGCTACGGCGGCAATGTTGAGGGTGCAAAGGCAGTCGGCAAGGCTGTTGCGGAAAAGGCTCTCGCAGCCGGTATCAAGGCTGTCGTATTCGACAGAGGCGGTTACGTATATCACGGCAGAGTTGCAGCTCTTGCGGAAGGCGCAAGAGAAGGCGGCTTAGATTTCTAATAGAAGGAGGACAAGTCAAGTGACTGAAAGAATTGACGCTAAGGATTTAGAGCTTGAAGAGAACGTTGTTGCTATAAATCGTGTTGCAAAGACAGTTAAGGGCGGCCGCACCATGAGATTCAGCGCACTCGTTGTTGTCGGCGACGGCAACGGTATCGTAGGAAGCGGTTCGGGTAAGGCTGCCGAGATCCCCGAGGCTATAAGAAAGGGAATCGAAGCTGCTAAAAAGAATCTTATAAGAGTTCCGCTTGTCGGCACGACTATCCCTCATGAGGTCATCGGCGTGGACGGTGCAGGTAAGGTTCTCCTCAAACCGGCTAGCGAAGGTACCGGAGTTATTGCCGGCGGCGCTGCGCGTGCTGTTCTTGAGCTTGCGGGTATAAAGGATATAAGAACAAAGTGTCTGCGTTCAAACAACAAGCGTAACGTAGTAAATGCTACTATCCAGGGTCTTTCCGAGCTTAAGAGCGTTGAAGAGGTTGCAAAGCTCCGCGGCAAGACGGTAGACCAGATCACAGGTTAATGGCCGGGAACGTATAAAGTCCTGTACATTAGCAGAAAGGAATGGTTAAGTATGTCTAAGTTAAAGATAACTTTGGTCAGGAGCACGATCGGCAGAAAGCAGAATCAGATCAAAACAGTAGAAGCTCTCGGCCTTAAGAAGATCCGTTCTGTGGTAGAGCATAACGACACACCGCAGATCAGAGGTATGATAAACAGGGTATCGCACCTTGTAACAGTTGAAGAAGTTTGAGCAGGGAGGTGCAGCGAATGAAAATCGAAGAATTGAAACCGGCAGCCGGTTCAACTCACAAGAAAAAGATCGTTGGCCGCGGTATCGGCTCAGGCGTTGGAAAAACATCGGGCAGAGGCCATAAGGGTCAGAAGGCGAGAAGCGGCGGCGGAGTAAGACCGGGCTTTGAAGGCGGTCAGATGCCGTTGTACAGACGTTTGCCGAAGCGCGGCTTCACAAACATATTTGCAAAGAAGTATGTTGCGGTAAACGTTGAGGTACTTGATAAGTTTAACGACGGCGATGAAGTAACAGCTGAGACAATGCTTGAAAAGGGAATAATCAGCAAGGTTTGCGACGGCGTTAAGATCCTCGGCAGAGGCGAGGTAACAAAGAAGCTGAACGTAAAGGCGGCAAAGATCAGCGCGTCAGCTAAAGAAAAAATAGAAAAGGCAGGCGGAAAGGCTGAGGTGATGTAAGATGCTCGAAACGATCAGAAACGCTTGGAAAATTCCTGATTTGAGACGCAGAATCTTATTCACATTATTCATGCTTGTTGTATTCAGATTCGGAGCGCATATACCTGTTCCGTATCTGAGCCAGGAGGCCATGCAGGCGTTCCTTGCGGGCGGCGGAGGCGGTATGGATCTGTTCAATCTGTTCGATACCTTCACCGGAGGCGCGTTCTCAAACGCGACTGTCCTTGCAATGGGTGTTTCGCCGTATATCAATGCTTCTATCATTATACAGCTTTTAACGGTGGCGATACCGTCGCTTGAAAGACTGTCAAAGGAAGGCGTTGAGGGCAGAAAGAAGATAAACAAGATAACAAGATACCTCGGTATCGTATTGGCTTTCGTTCAGGGCGCGGGCTTATATGTAACGCTCTACAACATGGGAAGCGCTATAACAAATCCGAGCGCGCTTACGTTCTTTGTTATCGTTCTCACATTCACTGCCGGTACGGCGTTTATCGTCTGGATAGGCGAGCAGATAACTGAAAAGGGTCTCGGAAACGGTGTTTCCATGATCATTTTTGCAGGTATCGTATCAAGGATACCGTCTGCTGCAAGATCAGTATTCAACACATACGTATCGGGTACAGGATACAGCCCGATGGGTATAATAGAGGCAGTCCTGATCCTTGTTGTCGCAATAGCGGCTATAACGCTTGTTGTGTATTTCACAAATGCGGAAAGAAGGATCGCTGTCCAGTATGCTAAAAGAGTGGTGGGCAGAAAGATGTACGGCGGACAGAGCACGAACATACCGATAAAGGTAGCTGCCGGCGGAGTTATGCCAATAATCTTCGCGTCATCCATCATGGCGTTTCCGGGAACTATAGTGCGCCTGCTTAACGGCGGCAACGTTCCGGCAACTGGCATCGGCGGAACTATCCTGAACTGTCTTTCATCAACAGGACCGGTATGGACGACAGTTGTATACTGTATACTGTACTTCCTGCTGATAATATTCTTCACTTACTTCTATTCGACGATCCAGTTCAATCCGATCGAAATGTCGAATAATATTAAGAAGAGCGGCGGTTATATCCCGGGTATCAGACCCGGCAAGCCGACAAGCGATTTTATTTCAAAGATAACCTCAAGACTGAACCTTATAGGTTCACTGTTCTTGGGTATTATAGCGGTGCTTCCGGTAATTGTCGGAAGTATCACGAACAATATGTCGCTCCAGATAGGCGGTACATCGCTTCTTATCATGGTCGGCGTTGCGCTCGAAACTGTAAAACAGATAGAATCCCAGATGGTAATGCGTCATTACAAGGGATTTTTAGAATAAACGATCCGGCAATGGGCGGGCAGCGAGCTGCTTAGTCTGACTGCCGGACGGCGGTTCAGGCTTTTGCGGCCGGGCATATTGCCGGCCGTTGCCGTACGTGTACGGAAAGGAAGGATAAAACTATGAAACTTATTCTTATGGGACCGCCCGGAGCCGGAAAAGGTACTCAGGGCGAAATACTTGAAAAGAAGCTTGGCGTCAGCACCATATCTACCGGACTGATGCTCAGAACCGCTATCAAGGAACAGACAGAGGTCGGAAAGCTTGCCGAACAGTATATAAACGACGGAAAGCTTGTCCCCGATGATGTTATGGTCGAGATCGTCAAGCAGCGTCTGGCTCAGCCCGACTGTGCGAACGGATTTATCCTTGACGGATTTCCGCGCACTACGGCGCAGGCAAAGGCGCTGGACGACGCCGGCGTGGAAATAGACAAGGTGCTGCTTCTGGAGGTCGAGGACGAGAAGATCGTTGAAAGACTATCCTCGCGCCGCGAATGTTCAAAGTGCGGAGCGCCTTATAATATCGTTTCAAAGAGACCGGCGGTCGAAGGGATCTGCGACAGCTGCGGCGGCGAACTCATTCAGCGTAAAGACGATGTTCCGGAAACTATCCAGAACAGGCTCAATGTTTATCATGAACAGACCGAGCCGATAAAGAGCTATTACGCTGAAAAGGGAATACTCGCCGTTGCAAAAGGTGAAGAGGAGCTGAAGGATACCACAGCAAATGTAGCCGCAGCTTTAGGACTCGGAGAGTGATTTGATGATATCCATTAAATCTGCTAAACAGATCCAAAAAATGCGTGAGTCATGCAAACTCACAAAGGAGCTTTTTGAGATACTTGAGGAAAAGGCTAAGCCGGGAGTATCAACTCTCGAGCTGGACTCCATAGCGTATAATTTTTATAAGAAGCACGGCGCAACACCTAATTTCCTTAATTATGACGGCTATCCGGCAACCATCTGCGCGTCGGTAAACGACGAGGTGGTTCACGGAATACCGTCTGCGCATAAGATACTCAAGGACGGAGACATCGTAAGCATAGATATGGGATGTATACTTGACGGCTGGCACAGCGACGCTGCGAGAACATTTGCGGTCGGAAAGATCAGTGCTGAGGCGCAGCGGCTTATAGACGTGACCAAGCAGAGCTTCTTTGAGGGTATAAATAAGATCCGGCATGGCGTAAAGCTTGGGGATGTTTCGGCAGCTATACAGGAATACGTGGAGTCGAACGGATTTGGAGTAGTAAGGGATCTTGTAGGGCACGGCATAGGCCGTTCCATGCATGAGGATCCGAGCGTTCCGAATTTCGGGAGAGCAGGACACGGAGTAAAGCTTGCAGCGGGGATGGCGCTGGCTATAGAACCGATGGTAACGGCGGGTGATTATCATGTAAGCGTGCTTGATGATGATTGGACGGTCGTGACCGACGACGGAAGCTTGGCAGCGCATTACGAGAATACGGTCATTGTAACTCGTGAAGGCTGCGAGATCCTTACACTGTGAGGTGCGCTATGGAATATTGTGTCGGACAGCTGGTGCGGTCTAAGGCAGGACGTGACAAGGGATCTGACTTTATCGTTATAAAGGTTGAAAACGGTCATGTCTATGTTGCCGACGGAAGAATGCGCAGACTTGAAAATCCAAAAAAAAAGAAGTTCAGGCATGTGCAGGGCAGCTATACTGTTTCGGAGGATATTGCGGAGCAGCTTGCGGACGGCACGCTTGAGAACTATAAGATCAGAAATATATTGGCACAGCTAAACTCATAAAGGAGTAGAAAAAATGGCTAAGGATGACGTTTTGGAGGTTGAGGGCACAGTAGTAGAGACTCTGCCCAACGCGAATTTTAAGGTTGAGCTTGAAAATGGTCACACTGTGCTGGCGCATATTTCAGGCAAGCTAAGAATGAACTACATTAAGATTTTACCGGGCGACAGGGTCACTATGGAAATGAGTCCGTATGACCTTACACGCGGCAGAATAACATGGCGTTCCAAATAATATAAGCAGTAATACTTGGAGGTAATAAAATGAAAGTACGTCCGTCAGTAAAACCAATTTGCGAAAAGTGCAAGGTTATTAAGAGAAAAGGTAAAATAATGGTTATCTGCGAAAACCCGAAGCATAAGCAGAAGCAGGGTTGAGCATATACCGTTGATTTTAAAGCACAAACAACACTTATTAATTTTTTGATGATATCTTTATGGAGGTGTAGAAAAGTATGGCAAGAATAGCAGGTGTTGATTTACCGAGAGACAAGAGAGTTGAAGTCGGTCTTACTTATATCTACGGAATAGGTCTGAAGAGCAGTCAGAAGATACTCGCTCAGAACGGCATAAATCCGGATACAAGGATAAAAGATCTTACAGATGCAGAGATAAACTCTCTTCGTGAAACAATTGACAGAGAATATACGGTTGAGGGTGATCTGAGAAGACAGGTTGCTTTAGACATAAAGCGTCTGATGGAGATAGGCTGCTACAGAGGCATCAGACACAGAAAGGGCCTTCCTGTAAGAGGACAGAATACAAAGAATAATGCAAGGACCCGCAAAGGTCCCGCAAAGACCATAGCAGGTAAGAAGAAATAATTTAAGGAGGGACTCGTAAATGGCTAAGGTAGCAAAGAAAGTGACGCGTACGCGTCGCCGTGACAGAAAAAATGTTGAAAAGGGTGCAGCTCATATCCGCTCAACCTTTAATAATACAATAGTTACAATCACAGATACTGCCGGAAATGCGATCTCATGGGCAAGCGCAGGCGGTCTTGGCTTCAGAGGTTCAAGAAAGAGCACTCCGTTTGCAGCGCAGACAGCAGCAGAGACAGCGGCTAAGGTGGCTAAGGAGCATGGCATGAAAACCGTTGAGGTTTACGTGAAGGGCCCGGGCGCAGGCCGTGAAGCAGCGATAAGAGCTCTTGAGGCAACAGGTCTCAGCGTAACGATGATCAAGGACGTTACGCCCATTCCGCATAACGGATGCAGACCGCCGAAGAGAAGAAGAGTCTGATTAGTGATTTGTATAGGAGGTTAAAAGCATGGCAAGAAATATGCAGCCGATAGTTAAGAGATGTAAGACCCTTGGCATTGAACCGTCGGTTATGGGATATGACAAGAGCACAAGAAGAAATCCGAAGCAGTCGAGAAGAAAGCAGTCGGAGTACGGTGTACAGCTCAATGAAAAGCAGAAGGTAAAGTTCATATACGGAATTCTTGAAAAGCAGTTTGCAAAGTATTATGAAATGGCAAACAAGCAGGCAGGTATCACCGGTCAGAACTTGCTCCAGATTCTTGAATCAAGACTTGACAATGTAGTATTCAGACTCGGTCTTGCAAATACGCGTAAGGAAGCGCGTCAGCTCGTTAATCATGCGCACATCCTTGTAAACGGCAAAAAGGTAGATATTCCGTCATACCTCGTAAAGCCGGGCGATGTGATCTCGGTAAGGGAAAAGAGCAAGTCATCGCCGAGGATCAAGGAGATAGTTGAGCAGAACGAGAAGAGAGTTATCCCGAAGTGGCTCAGCATGGATAGGAACAAGCTTGAAGGAAGAGTGCTACAGCTTTCAGATCGCGACGATATTGATTATGATGTAGCGGAACACCTTATCGTCGAGTTTTATTCAAAATAATAAAACATGCCGTATCGGAATGTATATTCTCTATACATTCCGGTCATTACGCGGCGAAAGACGACTACACGTTACCCTCGGTAAGTGGATATGAAATAAGTTTTAGATTGACCTTGCTGCTGGTCAGTTAAAGTTAAGAAGGAGGGTTCCGATATGATAGAAATGGAAAAGCCTAATATTGAGTGTGCGGAATTGAGTGAGGACGGAAAATACGGCCGCTTTGTAGTAGGCCCGCTGGAGCGCGGCTACGGTACAACGCTCGGTAATTCACTCAGAAGAATTCTGTTGTCATCACTGCCCGGCGCTGCTGCGACCTCGATAAAAATAGACGGCGTACAGCATGAGTTTTCCACCGTTCCGGGCGTTGTTGAGGACGTAACGGAGATAATTCTCAATATTAAAAAAATGGCGATCAAGCTTCATGGCGATGGAGTTAAGACTGTTTATATCGATGCAAAGGGCGCGCAGGAGATCACGGCCGGCGATATAAAATGCGACAGTGATGTTGAGATATTCAACCCTGACCTGCATATCGCTACGTTGAATTCGGATGCAAGACTTTATGCCGAGATAACCTTGTCAAGAGGCAGAGGTTACGTTTCGGCAGAGAGAAATAAGGCTGAGCTTCAGCCGGTAATAGGCGTTATTCCGGTAGATTCTATTTATACTCCGGTTACAAAGGTCAACTACACGGTTGATAATGTGCGGGTAGGACAGTATACAGACCGTGAGGAGCTGACCGTTGAGGTATGGACAAACGGTACGATCAAGCCCGATGACGCTGTTTCGCTCGCTGCAAAAATAATGGACGAGCTGCTTATCCTTTTTGTAGATCTTTCAGAGGATGCTAAGAATACGGAAGTGATCGTTGAAAAGGAAGAGAACAAGAAGGAAAAGGTCCTTGAGATGACTATCGAAGAGCTTGACCTGTCGGTGCGTTCATACAATTGCTTAAAGCGTGCAGGGATAAACACAGTCGAGGATCTTACAAACAAGTCCGAAGAGGACATGATGAAGGTAAGAAATCTCGGAAGAAAATCGCTTGAAGAAGTAATCAATAAATTGAATGGATTAGGTCTTTACCTTAAGAAAGAAGAAGATTAAGGAGGAACGGTTATGCCGGGAAGAAGAAAATTGGGAATGCCCACAGATCAGAGAAGAGCATTGCTCCGCAATCAGGTAACGAGCTTTCTTGAGAACGGAAGAATGACGACTACTGTTACAAGGGCTAAAGAAACAAGAAGCATGGCAGAAAAGATGATCACTCTTGGCAAAAAGGGTACTCTTGCTGCTCGCCGTCAGGCTTTGGCGTATATCACAAAAGAGGATGTCGTAACAAAGCTGTTCAGTGAAATTGCTCCGAAGTATGCCGAAAGAAACGGCGGTTATACAAGAATATATAAGCTTGGCGAACGCCGCGGCGACGGCGCTCAGATGGCTATTCTTGAGCTTGTGGACTGATCAAAACATATATAATGAAAAACGCATTCGTGCATGTAAGCGAATGCGTTTTTTCTGTATATTTTTATCTAAATTAGCAGATAATAAATAATAATAGCAAAAATAATAATTATTATTATTTTTGCTATTGACAAATTATAAATCATGTGTTATTATATATACAGAAACATAAATGGGACAATTGCCCGTAAAACGGGAATACAGAAAGGAGAAAAACATGGCTAATAAATATGCGGGAACAAAAACGGAACAAAATCTGATGGCGGCGTTTGCAGGCGAGAGCGAGGCGAGAAATAAGTACACTTATTTTGCGAGCGTTGCGAAAAAGGCCGGATTTGAGCAGATCGCAGCTATATTCCAGGACACTGCAAACAATGAAAAGGAGCATGCTAAGCTTTGGTTCAAGGAGCTGGGACTCCTGGGAGATACAGCTGAAAATCTTAAGGCTGCGGCAGCAGGCGAGAATTACGAGTGGACGGACATGTATTCGGGATTTGCTGATACAGCCGAGGAGGAAGGCTTCACGGCGCTTGCAGCTAAATTCCGTATGGTAGCGGCTATTGAGAAAACACATGAGGAAAGATATCTTGCGCTTCTCAATAATGTAGAAATGCAGCAGGTATTTGAAAAGGCAGAGGAAACGATGTGGGAATGCAGAAACTGCGGACATCTTGTGATAGGGAAAAAAGCACCGCAGGTATGCCCGGTATGCGCTCATCCGCAGAGCTTCTTTGAAGTAAGAGCGGAGAATTATTAATAGAGAACAAAGAACACGCCGAGGCAAATTTTTGTCCCGGCGTGTTTTTATATTTAATGATCAAGTTCGTTTTTGACTTCAAGAGCTTTTATAGTACGCATCTCGTGGAGTATAAATACAGACGTAAGTATAAAAGCTATGAGATCCGCAGCGGGGCCTGAAAACAAAACTCCGTCGATACCTCCCAGGATATGAGGAAGGATCAGTATAAGCGGTATCAGGAAAAACACCTGTCTTGTCATAGACAGAAGCAGTCCCTTGAGCGGTTTCCCTATTGCTGAGAAGAAATTTGATGAAATGATCTGCACTCCGTTGATAAACGCCATAAACAGGAAAATACGCATAAACCTTATCGAGAATTCAAAATACTGTGAGTCTCCGGTACCGAATATCG
Organism: uncultured Clostridia bacterium; assembly: GCA_944393255.1. Taxonomy (GTDB): domain Bacteria; phylum Bacillota; class Clostridia; order UBA1381; family UBA1381; genus Ornithomonoglobus. The sequence goes on from CALXZP010000054.1 coordinate 21,936, forward strand.
AGAGTATCTGTCTCGGAAAGAATTGAAACATTCCCCAGCCGATAAACGATATTATAAGATTACAGGTGATGGCAAGATAGTATATTTTTCTGACGCGGCTGTATTGTTTAGCGCCGTAATTAAAGCCTGCTATGGGCTGCGTTCCCTGTGATATGCCTATTACTATGGAAAGAAGTATGGCGTTTGTTTTCATAACTATACCGCATGCCGCGAGAGGTATGTCCATTCCGTAATCTGAAAGTGCGCCGTAATATGTGAGAGAATTGTTGAGCACTATCTGCACGAGCGTGATCGCAACTTGATTAAGCGAACTGCTCATGCCGAGCGCGGCAGTCTGTATGCTTTCATGCGCACTGAGCCGGATATGCTCGCGGCGGAGCGAGATATGTTTAAAATGAAAAGCATATCTCAAGGCAAATATACATGAAATAAACTGACCGATTATGGTCGCCCAGGCGGCTCCGGCAACTCCCATATCAAATACAAATATGAATATCGGATCAAGTATCGTATTTATAACAGCTCCGATAAGCATACAAACCATAGAATAGTTCGGACTTCCGTCGGCGCGTATCATATTGCTCATTACATTGGTTATGATAAGGAACGGCATGCCTATAGCGGTAATGCTCGTATAGCTTACAGCATAGGGCATGATATCGTCCGTAGCCCCGAAAGCGCGCAGGAGCGGGCGCAGGAATATCAATATGAGAACAGTGTATATCACTCCGCTAAGTATCATAAGGCATATAGAGTTTCCGGCAACTTTGGCAGACTTGTCCTGTTTGCCGGCTCCGAGATAGAGAGAAAATCTTGAAGCGCTGCCTATTCCTATCAGAAGCGCTATTGCAAGACAGATCGTGACCAAAGGATAAGCGACGTTTGTCGCGGCATTGCCGAGATATCCGACGCCCTGACCTATGAATATCTGATCCACGATATTGTAAAGCGAGCTGACAAGCATTGCTATGATGCTCGGCACTGCAAATTTCCGCAGCAGTGACGGCAGTTTTTCATATCCGAGAGGATTTTTTTCATTAACGTTTTCCATATAATATATCCCTTCTGTTAAAATTCATATTTAATTATATATCAAATAAATTGTTTTGGCAATAGAACTTTTCGATAAAATTCAAACTAATACTACAATTAATTTTGAAACAGTTAAAAAATATCAAAAAGTTGCGACTGAAGCGATCGTGTCAGGAAGAAGTATATAGCATATACTTTGGTATTTTTTTCAAAATATCTCGACCATTATCAGGCGGAATTGCCGCGGTATTACTGATATTGAAAAGATCAGTGAAGGAAACAGCAGCAATGCTGGTCATAGACATGATACTGGCGGCAGCGGCTTATATACTGATACCGTTCCATATTTGACAGGATGGTGGTTCGTTCATGGGCAGAAGCTCAATATATGAGCAGGAGAGAGTGTATTGATGCGAGGTAAAATGAAATTTTTTTTATCCATAATATGAAGCGGAAAAGCGCGCAGCTGTCCAAAGGTCACCGGAGGGTAACTGTCCAAAAGTAACCGGGAAGTAACTACGGCACGGAAAAGTGCGTACTTTACAGTAATGCACGGCGGTGGTATAATGCAGATACAAGGTAAGACATGAGCGTACGGCATAGGATTACCGGTACAAGTCAATAATTCGAGGAGGAACGATATTATGAACAAGGATACATTTACCACTGTCAGTCTGGCAAAGGGAGAGATGAATATTTATGACTTCGGAGATATCAGACTCCATGCCTACAAAACAAACGATCCTATAAGCAATGAAGTCTTTATTGTTGAAAAGAACGGCAAAGCGGTTATGATAGAATCGCCGTGCTTCTTTGACAATAATAAAGAGCTTGAGGAATATATCGCAGCTATCGGCGCTGAAGCGGCAGGGATGCTCGTAGCATATCATGGCGCGGGCGGCAGCTGCTTCAAGGATATCCCGAAGTTCTCCACACGGAATGCTGTTGAATATTCGGAAAGCGGCGGAGGAAAGGCGTTGATCGATAATTTTGCGGCGGCGTTCGGGGATATATTCGACAGTTCGGTGCACAGGATAACGAATATAATAGATGCGGGCAAAACGGTCGCAGGAGGAATAGAGTTTATTATAACTCCTACCGACGAGGCGTTTGATATTGAGATACCGGAGATAAATGCTGTCTATACGCATATGCTTGGTCACGACTGTCATTCGATAATTGCCGGAGCCGGACATGCGGATGCCGTTACAGCACAGCTTAGGGGCTATATAGACAAGGGCTATACTCTTATCCTGACTTCGCACTATACTCCGGAGGATCTTAAGGATGCAGAAACAAAAATAGCATATATTGAAGACCTTAAGTCGATAGCTTCGGAGTGCGGTAATGCGGAGAAATTTAAGATCAGGGTAAACGAGCGTTACGGAGATTATTCGGGTGAAAATTATCTTGATATGACGGCGGGATTTTTCTTCGCCTGACGGAAACGTGAGATAAAGACTCTGTATCCAATAAAACAGCGGAGCCGCTGTAAGCTCGATCCAAGCGGCTCCGCTGTCTTGTATTCTGATTATTCTCCTTTGCCGAGATCGATGCATATTTCGCTGCCGATAATAAAGCTGCGGCTTGTGCGCACGTAAAGCGGAGCGTATATCTCTGTTTCCGGCTGAGGCTCCACCACATCATAGGGCGGCAGGGTCACATGTGTAATATCCGAAGCGTAAAGCGTTTTGCTGCGGTATTTGTTGGTGACAAGCTGCAATGTGAGCTCGTTCGGAGCTGTATTTTCCAGATATATTGTGTTTCCGTCGGTACGGCACTTTATCCGCGGATCGTCCGATAAACCGTAACCGTTCAGTTTACCGGAAAATTCATCTATACCGTTCTTTATACACTCTTCAGTAAACAGCCTTGCTGCCTGTCCGGCTCCGTTTCGGTTTGGATGCAACGTGTCTGCAGTGCCGTTCCATTGCTGCCAGAACAGCGCCGTTGCGCTGTCGTGACCTATTGAGCGCAGATATCGCGCGTGAGCCGAATGCAGATCGATATACTTAACGCCGCATTCCGCTGCGGCAGCTGCGGCTTCCGCTTCATAGCGGTTATTTTTTTTAGTGAATTCACCTTTTTCATCAAATTCGTCCGATTCGCACAGACCGGAGCTTATTATAGGTATGCATCCGGAGGCTTTAAGCTCATTCACGATCCTTATCATATTATCCTTGTATTCTTCGGCTGAACAGCTTAAGCTGTCGTTATAGCCGAATGAAATAACGGCAAGATCGCCCGGCTTTGCAAAATAAAGGACGCTTTCGAGCATGCCGCTTTCGATGAAGCCCTTTGCTGTCTGACCTATAGACGACATATTATGCACATACAGCCCGTCAGGCAAAAAAGTACCCAGCATTTGTCCCCAGCCGCCTCTGTAGCCTGTTTCAAGCGGCTGGCTGATGAACTGGGGATAAAAGGTCGCAGCGAGTGAATCGCCGCAGACGAAAACACGTTTTCTGCGTTCCTCAAGACCGCTTTTCCTTGTTACAGACAGAGCCGAGACGGAAAGCTCGATCCCTGAGCTGCCGCGCTGAAAGCCCAGGTTCAGCTGTCCGTCCGTTATGGGAACCTCTATCCTGCCCTCTGTGTTATTGAATTCGAGATTCGGGATAACGGGCTGTCCCTCAAGACACACGGTCATATAGCTTATGTTTCCGGAATAGACGGAAAGCTCATATATTCCCGGAGACAGATCTATATTGAACGAAACTCTGTCACAATAGCGGCTGTTTATGTTTACTGCATCGGAAAGCACGCCGCTGCCCGAACAGGTCTCGTTTTCCGAGAATGATACCATGTTAAATCCATAGCCGGATCCCGGGCTGTATTTTGTTTTTGCATCGACTGTTGTCCAGCCGTATTCCTGCGCCGCTCCGAAATCAAAAAACAGAGTATCGCCGTCTTTGATATCCATTGTCTCGGGCGCGGCGGCCGCAGGGAATGCGGAAAGTATAGCCGCAGTCAATGCTGCGGCAGCAATGTGACCTTTCATGACCTATTATCTCCTTTAAATCAAGCTTATTATTTTGACCATAGAAAAAGAGACCGCAGCAGAATAAATCGGAAAATATTTATTTTGCTACAGTCTCTTATCGTATCGCTCCTCCTCGTCTGCGGCTAAATAGATCCATAAAACCACTAAGGCAGTAATACACAGTATCCCGGCCGCAAGCGCGGCGGGCATACGCACTGACGAATCGATCAGCTTCGGCATTTTTATCGGCTTTTCCTTTTCCGAGCCGTCATTGCCGAGCGGTATAAGCGATCTGTTCACAGTTTCTATGCTGTCTTTGGATTTTTTTGCGACAAGCTTGTTGCGGCTGTACACCTCTTTAAGTCTTGTCAGCTCAATATCTGAAAGCGGTATCGAATCCGTGCGTGCGGCAAGCAGCTGGTATGTGCTTGCTCCGCTGCCGTCGTCGGTACGCCGCAGTATCGCGTAGTTATAGAACGAACGGTTGGTGGAAAAACGCACATAATATATTTCATCGCCAAGATCGTACAGGTTTGTGATCAGATAGAACTTATCGTCGGTATTCCTGCGCGTAAGCGCGAGATTATAATCGCTGAGCGCTGAATAGTCGCCTATATCAAAGCTTGTAAACCTTGCCGCTTCGGTAAGCGCGGTCTCAAGCCGTTCCTCCTCGGCCGCGGATATGTTTTCCGATATATCTTTATACGTGACGCTTTGCGCCGAAGCGTCTTTAAGTCCGGAAAAGAAAGCTGAAAGATGCGCATTCCCGGAGGAAACGTCAACGTCAGGGCGGAAAAAGCCCGAGTTCCAGCTAACCACACCGGATGAAGCCGCACATGGCGGGGCGTTGATATATTTGTATGCGATCCCGTTCATAACGGTATAATATTCGGCATTTGTCTCTATGCCGTTGGTGTATTCCCTGTAAATAATATATTTTGTATCGCCGTTTTCGCCGACTGCAAACTGCCCTTCAACGCCGGGAGCGCTGTTATAGCCTTTTGACAGTGAAGCGATGTTTTCGGCGCGCTGCAATGCGTCGTCATATTTGAATATGTCGGTGCATACACACTCGTTTGCGCCGTCGGCTCTGAAAATAACAAGGTAAGGGCTTTCATTATTATCAAAGTACATTATATCTGCATAAACTACGCCGGTCGGGTATTTTCCGCCGTAGCTGCCGGGATCCGCATTTCCGCCCTGCGTATCCGTGCTTATAACGCCGTATGCGAACATTTGGTCGTTAAGGGCATAGCCGAAAACGGAAGCGGCCTTGCCCGCGATCCCTTCGGCATGAGCCGGAAAGATCATGAATGATGCGGCGATGGTGAAGCAGCAGATCAGACATAACAGCCTGTAAAGCCGTCTTTTCAATAATTCACCGTCCCTTCTTTTGTGCATTGCCGGAAGATCCGGCTTTAGTATCTGTATATCAAGGACATATCATACCATTATTGCATATAATTATATAAAAAATTTTGTTAAAATTCAATCATATTTAGCTTAATTATATATGACATAACAGTTACAATTGTTACAGCTGTGCGGATCCTTTATTCATTTTATTGCATTTTTATGAGATATTCCACTTTACAAACGGACAGTTATGAGGTATAATATATAAGAAAAAACGCAGTCGGCCGCGGCAGCGTGCTGCGCGTCGGGGTAAATTACATACGGAGGATCATCAAGATGATAAAAACAGCGGTATTGGGCGCTACGGGCTATGCAGGTATCGAGCTTGTCCGCATACTTTCCGGACACGGACAGGCCGATATAAAGATACTCGGCTCGCAGAGCTTTGACGGGCAGCCGATATCGGAGGTATACAGGAATTTTGAACACGTGCTCGGGCTGGAGTGCGAGAAACTCGATCTTGACAGGGTATCGGAATGCGATGTTGCGTTTACGGCTCTGCCGCACGGCGCATCAAAGGACGTCATCCCGTCACTTATAGAACGCGGGCTTAAGGTAATAGATCTGAGCGGTGATTTCAGATATGACGATATAGAGGTATATGAAAAGTGGTACGGTCAGAAGCATTCGTCACCGGAGCTTTTAAAGGAATCGGTATACGGGCTTCCGGAGCTTTACCGCGGCAGGATAAAGGATGCAAGACTAATAGGCAATCCGGGCTGCTATACGACCTGTTCGATACTCGGCGCTTATCCGGTGCTCAAGAGCGGTCTCGGAAGCAGCGAAAATATAATCGTGGACGCAAAATCGGGAGTGACCGGAGCCGGCAGAGGTCTTTCTCTGGCATACCATTTCTGTGAATGTACGGAAAACACAAAGGCGTATAAGATAGCTTCACACCGTCACACCTCGGAGATAGAGCAGGAGCTTTCCAAGGCTGCGGGCACGGAGGTCATGATCTCGTTCACTCCGCATTTGATACCGCAGAAGCGCGGCATACTCTCCACGATATATGTCAATCTTAACAGAAAATGCACCACAGAGGAGCTTACGGAGCTCTATAAGGAATTTTATAAAGACGAATATTTTGTGCGTGTTAAAAACGCAGGCGAGCTGCCGGAGACAAAGCATGTGGCAGGCTCGAATTTTGTGGATATAGGAGTGGTCGTGGACGAACGTTTGAACAGAGCGGTCATAGTGTCGGCGCTCGATAACATTTTCAAGGGAGCGGCGGGACAGGCTGTGCAGAATATGAATATCATGTTCGGACTGGACGAAAAGACCGGCATAGCAAACGCGGGCTTTTACCTTTGATCGAACGTTAGCTTGGAAGGAAGGATATAAATTGCAGGAACTTATAAAAAAAGCGGGGATACTGATAGAGGCGCTGCCATACATACAGAAATTTTCCGGCAAAACAGTTGTTATAAAGTACGGCGGCAACGCAATGATAAACGATGATCTGAAAAACAGGGTAATGGAGGACATAACCCTGTTGAAATTCATAGGATTAAATCCTATAGTAGTGCACGGCGGCGGCCCGGATATTTCAAAGGCGCTCAATGATAAGGGCGTAAAGAGCAGATTTGTCAACGGTCTGCGCGTAACGGACGAGGAGACCGTCAGCGTTGCGCAGCAGGTACTCATAGGCAAGACGAATAAGGAAATAGTTAAGCTTCTCAATACAAAGGGCGGCAGGGCTATAGGCATAAGCGGTCTGGACGGCTCTTTTATCGAATGTGAAAAGCAGAAAACGGTGGTTGACGGCGAAGAGGTCGATATAGGCTATGTCGGCAGGATAATACATGTTAAGCGCTGTATTCTCGATCTGCTTTGCAGAGATCAGTGGATACCGGTCATAGCGCCTATAGGCACGGACGATGAGGGCAACAGCTACAATATAAATGCCGATACGGTCGCTTCGGCGGTAGCGGCGGCGGTCGAGGCGGAAAAGCTCATGCTGCTGACGGACGTTGAGGGTATCAAGGACAGAGACGGAAAGATCGTATACGAGGCAGGCAGAGAGCAGATAAACGAGATGATCGCCGACGGAACGATAAACGGAGGCATGATACCAAAGGTAAAGGGCTGCCTTAACGCCATTGAAAACGGCGTAACGGGCGTGCATATAATAGACGGAAGGATACCGCATTGCCTGCTGCTTGAGATATTTACCAAGACCGGTATCGGAACGCTTATAAAGAGCGAAAAATATTAATGTGCGTTCGGCACGGAAAGGAATGAACGAAAAAATGAGAATGTCAAAGCTTTTGATGCCCACGCTGAGAGAGGTGCCGGCGGAGGCGGAAATTTCAAGCCATCAGCTCATGCTGCGCGCCGGACTTATAAGAAAGCTTGCGGCGGGAGTGTATTCATATCTGCCGCTGGGGCTGAGGTCGCTTAAAAAAGTAGAACAGATAGTACGCGAGGAGATGGACAGAGCGGGAGCGCAGGAGCTGCTAATGTCGGCACTTCTTCCTGCGGAGGCATATCAGGCTTCCGGCAGATGGGAGGTTTTCGGACCGAACATGTTCAAGCTCAAGGACCGCGGCGACCGTGATTTTTGTCTCGGGCCTACGCATGAGGAGATCTTCACGCAGGCAGTGATAGACAATGTAAGATCGTATAAAGAATATCCTATGACGCTGTATCAGATCCAGACAAAGTACCGCGATGAGGGCAGACCGCGTTTCGGGCTTATACGCGGCAGAGAATTCATAATGAAGGACGCCTACAGCTTTGATCTTGACGCAAAGGGACTTGACGAGTCATATAAGAAGATGTACGACGCGTATTGCAGGATATTTACTCGCCTCGGACTGGATTTCACGATAGTTGACGCAGACAGCGGAGCTATGGGCGGCAGCGGTTCGCAGGAATTCATGGTAAAATCACCCGTGGGCGAGGACGGGATCGCTTACTGCGACGCATGCGGCTACGCGGCGAACTATGAAAAATGCGAGTGCATCCCCGAGCCGAAGGCTCAGCCTGAGGGCGAGCTTGAGCTTGAAAAGATAGAAACGCCTAACGCGCATACTATAGACGAGCTTGTGGAGTCGCTCGGCATGGAAGCATATAATTTTGCCAAAACAATAATATATAAGGCTGACGGAAAATATATAGCTGTCATGGTTCGGGGCGACCGCGACGTCAACGAGGTAAAGCTCAAGAACCTCATCGGCTGCACTGACGACCCTGAGCTTGCCGAGCCGGCGGCGGTACGTGAGATAACGAATGCGCAGGTAGGCTTTGCGGGGCCGATAGGACTTGATATACCCGTATATGCAGATAAAGAGGTCGCGCTTATGAGGAATTTTGTCGTTGGCGCGAACGAGACTGATATGCATTATAAGAATGTGAATATCGGACGTGATTTTGAACCGGATATGGTAGCGGACATACGCGTTGTCGTAACGGGAGACAAATGTCCGAAATGCGGAGAGAGCATAAAATCGGAGCAGGGCATAGAGGTAGGACATATCTTTAAGCTCGGAACGAAGTATTCCGACGCGCTTGGACTGAAATATCTCGACGAGTCGGGAAAGCAGCAGACGGTCATAATGGGGTGCTACGGTATAGGCGTAACAAGATGTCTTGCCGCCGCAGTTGAACAGAAGCATGATGATAACGGCATAATCTGGCCGGTATCCATAGCTCCGTACCAGGCTATAGTCGTTCCCGCAAATTATAAGAGCGAGGAGCAGATGGCGGAGGCTGAGCGCATTTATGCGGCTCTGTGCGACGCCGGTATAGAAACGCTAATAGACGACAGAAGCGAGCGCGCGGGCGTTAAGTTCAAGGATGCGGATCTTATCGGCATACCGGTGAGGATAGTTGTGGGTAAGAAGATAGAAGACGGCATAGTTGAATATAAAGAGCGCACGATGGATAAGGCTGAGGAAATGGCTGCCGATGATGCAGTTGAAAAGGTGGTCTCATTTGTAAGATCGGGCATATGACCGGATAAAAATATACATGCGCCGTTAAGACAGTATATTCCGGCTGTTTTTGGCAAAACGGTCTCTGAAGATCCCGAGCGGATCCTCAGAGACCGTTTTTTTAGAAGCGTCTGTTTTAAAATCATGAAATCGTCCGGTAAATATTGAATTTGCGGCATTTATATGCTATAATTGTTGTTAGAGAATTATATTGGTATACGTTTTTAAATTATCTGAACGTACTGATAGGAGGAAAATTTTATGACGAGAAGGATATCGGCGCTTGCGGCATTTGTAATGCTTGTACAGATACTTTTTTCCGGTCTTGCAGAGGCGGCAAGCGTAGGGGGGAATTATATATCATCGTCCGGTGCGTGCGTTATGGATTATGAGACCGGCGAGGTATTGTATGAGTATAACGGAAACATTCCGCGCGTTCCTGCAAGCATGACAAAGATAATGAATCTGTACTGTGTTTACGAAGCGCTGGAAAACGGTGAGATCTCGCTCGATACGGTCGTTCCGATAAGTGCAAATGTATACAATAAATCCCGCGATCCGGTTTATCAGAGCGTACTGCCTCTTTATTACGGTACGACGTATACTGTGGATGAGATGATAGATGTAGTTGTTGCATATTCGGCGAGCGGAGCGGCTGTGGCGCTTGCGGAGCTTGTAGGCGGCGGCAGCGAGGCGGCTTTTGTGGACAGGATGAATAAGACGGTCGCCGATATGGGCATAGACGCCTATTATTACGACAGCTGCGGTATAGCGAATAACGAGGTCTCGCCGATAGCTATGGCTGTGCTGGCAAGAAACATCATAAGGGATCATCCCGATATCCTTGCAAGGAGCGCAAAGACTTCTGTATATTTTCACGGGAATACGTACAGAACTACCAACCACCTGCTTGACACATACTATTATGCCGGAGCAGACGGACTTAAAACGGGGACGACGCCTGCGGCCGGTTACTGCTTCTGCGGCACCGCCGTGCGGGGCGGAAGAAGAATGATAGCGGTAACGATGAATTCCTCATCGGCGGGACAGCGGTTCATCGATACCGCCAGACTGCTTGACTACGGCTTTGCTGCCGCCGGCGACCGGTACGACAGCATCTATTATACCGACCTGCGTACGTTTGTCAACGGCAGTGAAATGCCCACGTTTATGTATAACGGAAGCGAGCCGCATGCGGTCATAATAGCGGAGGATCTGAAGGATTACGGATTTGACGTGTCATACGATGAAAGCACGGCCGTGCTCAGTATAAAATATGCTCCGGATAAACAGGTAACGCCTATGCCGCCGGAGAGCTACAGCGGAAACAGCGGGGAAAAGGCGTTTACGGTGACAAGCGGCAGCGGTGTAACAGTGGTATTGAACGATGGGCTGACGGAGCATAAGCTGACGGATGTATATAACATAGGCGGATATATGTGCGTTTCAGTGGACGAGTTCAGCGGCATATATGACTTTTCGTGGAACGAGGCTGAAAAAGCGGCGTATATACAGGCTTCTTTGAAACAGCCCGAGGGCGCTGTGCTTAACGGAGAGCAGCTGACCTCAGCAAGCGCGTATATAATGGACTATGAGACCGGAGCCGAGCTGTACAGCTATGACGGAGATACACAGCGGCCTGTCGCGTCGATAGCAAAAATGATGTCGGTATACGTGATACTTGATGCAATAAAGAACGGAGAGGTCAGTCTTGATACGGTCGTTCCTATCAGTGAAAACGTATACGAGCTTTCACGGGTAGAGGACTATAAGATGATGGTAAATCTTGAGTATGACGAGGATTATACTCTTGACGAGATGATAGACATGATAGTTATAGACTCGGCTGCCGCCTGTGTTACGGCCGTGGCGGAGCTGATATGCGGGAGCGAGGAAGCGTTTGCGGAGAGGATGAATGCAAAAGCCGAGGAGATAGGTATAGACTCCGTGTTCTATAACGGCACCGGAGTTTGTCTTGATCCGGAAACCGACAGGGAAAATCTTATGTCTGCAAAAGAAGTAGCGGTTATGACACAGCATATGATCCGTGATTATCCGGAGATACTTGAACGCACAAAGCGCGCGTCGGTAGATTTTCACGGGAGTACCTACTATAATCTGAACAAGCTGTTTACCGATCATTACTATGAGGGTGCGGACGGCTTCAAGAACGGAATGACGGAAGCGTCGGGCTACTGTATGTGCGGTACTGCGGAGCGTGACGGAAAGCGTATCATAACGGTAACTCTGCCGTCCGATTCAAACGAATCGAGATTTACCGACACGATAAAGATGTTCAATTACGGCTTTGAACAGCTGGGCGTAGACACATCCGGAGCGGAGTCATATCCCAATGAGCCCGTTTTCACGGACGCGAGCCGGATAAAGATCAATATTGACGGCAATTATGAAATGACCTTTCCCGACCAGCAGCCGGTCATAGTGAACGACAGAGCGATGATCCCGATAAGAGCGCTCATGGAAACGCTTGAAAAGACGGTTGAATGGGACGGAGCGAAACAGCAGACAATAATAAGCGACGGCACGGTGACGGTGAAGCTCAGAGCCGGGAGTGATGTTATGGTAAAGGAGATAAAAAATCCGATAGACGGCAGCGTCAGGACGGAGGAGCAATCGCTTGACGCAGCGCCGGTGATACTTAACGGAAGAATGTGTCTGCCGCTGCGGGCTGTAGTCGAGGCCTTCGGCGCGGCGGTCATATGGGAGCAGGATACCGAGACAATACTGATAATTGCCGGAGTCTGCTGACCGGTCAAAAATAACGAATAGATTTTCAGAGGTGTTGATGCAATTGAAAAAAAATAAATTAACCGGATACGGACTGCAGCCTGTTATAGCGAAGGAATTTGACTGGTTTCTGTTCCTGCTTACCGTGCTCACAGCGGCGTTTGGTCTTGTTGTAGTATACTCGGCTACACGCTCTACAGGCTCCAATTCGAATATAATAGTTCAGTCCGGAGCATATTGTCTCGGCATAGGGCTGATGCTCGCAATAAGCTTTTTTGACTATGAGCAGTTTTCAAATATGGTAAAGTATATATACATTTTCGCTTTATTCATACTTGTTATCGTGCTCATATTCGGAGAAGGCGAGGAGAGCTGGGGAGCGAGGAGCTGGATACGTATAGGTTCTATAGGCTTCCAGCCGGCTGAATTTGCAAAGCTGTGCTTTGTCCTCACGTTTTCATATCATTTGTCTAAGGTAGAGGATAAAATAAATAATATAAAGGCGGTATTGGGACTTACGGTCCATTTTGCCGTTCTGCTGGTGCTTATACTGATGGAGCCGGATATGGGAAGCGCAATGGTATTTATATTCATGTTTGCATGTATGATGTTTGTGGCAAAGCTCTCATATAAATATATAATCCCGGTGATAGCGTGCGGAGCGGTGTCGCTGCCTGTCATATACAACTTCGTGCTTGAGGATTACCAGAGGAAAAGAATAGATGTGTTCTTTGATCCGACTATCGCGCCGGATGCAGAAGGCTACAACGTTATACAATCAAAGATAGCCATAGGCTCCGGACAGCTGTGGGGGCGCGGTTATCTTGAGGGTACGCAGAACCAGATGGGGCTGATCCCGTCAAAAACGACGGATTTTATATACAGTGTTCTGTCGGAGGAGTTCGGATTTATAGGAGCGGTGATCGTTGCGGTGCTGCTGTTTGTCCTGATATACAGATGCTTTAAGGCGGCGAAAAGTGCGGATAATACGTTCGGGAGATATATATGCACAGGCGTCGGCGCTATGTTCCTGTTTCATGTATTTGAGAATATAGGTATGTGCATAGGTATAATGCCGGTCACAGGTATACCGTTGCCGTTCATAAGCTATGGAGGAACGTCTCTGGTAACCAATATGGCGGCGATAGGTCTGGTTTTGAGCGTCACCTATCATAATAAGCCACGGGTACGGGTAGATGTGTATTAGAGCGATAAAGGGATATCCGTCCGATGTGATTTAATATAAAAAATGTATCGAGCTTCTGCCCGATACATTTTTTATATGCGCCGTGAAGCAGCGGCGCTGTTTATTGCATACTTTATCTTACAGAAGCAAATTCCTGAGCCCAGTATATGCCGTATGCGCCGCCGCGCACAAACGCTATCCCGACCTCTTTCAGCTTGGGGTCGAGGATGTTCCCGCGGTGGGATGAGCTGTTCATCCATGCGTCAACAACGCTTTTCGGATCCGGCTGTCCCGCGGCAAGGTTTTCCGCGGCCGCAGTATAGCGTATCCCCATGTTCTTAATGCGGTCGAACGGCGTAAGCCCCTCCGGTGTGTTGTGAGAAAAATAGTTCCGTTCAGCCATATCCGCGCAGTGAGCGTGCGCTGCGGCCGCCAGGTCGCTGTTCCATATAAGCGGCGGCAGTCCGCCGTGTATACGCCTCTGTTCGTTGACGAGATCCAGAACATCGTATTGCCAGCCGGAGCAGTCTTCGGCTATATCGCTCGTAAGATATACTGTGCCGTCCGAAACGCATACTTCCGCATCAAGCGCAGAGGCTGCGGCGGACAGAGGAATGGTAAAGGTGCCGCCGGAAATGGAAATGTCCCCGTCGGTCATATAGCCTATATTATTGATATATATGCGGCGGTTATCCGCAAACATCGTTATATTAAGATCGGAGCTGAACGCTGTAACGCGGCATTCCTCCGGGAACCATTGCACGGTAAATCCGGCCGCCTCAAAAATGGTGCGGGCCGAGACCTGTATATCGTCTATGCCGCTTCCGGCAACGATACAGTTTACCGGCGCGCCGTTCAGTACGATATTGCTGCCTGCGGCTGCCGCCGGAAAGGCGTGTCCGCAGCACAGTGCTGCGGAGAGCATACATGGTATAAAAAACCTCATCAATAAGTCTCCTGTCAAAAATCTATGATCAGATATTATTATACACTATTTTTCGCCGTCAGACAATAGCTAAAATAAAAAAACTGCGGCAGGGATATCAAGATCCGCACCGCAGTTTTTCATGAAAAGAAAGAATGTAAGGATTTACTTCATTTTCTTTTCGTAATCTTCAACCATCTTCTTGACCATCTGGCCGCCTACAGTGCCGGCCTGCTTTGAAGTAAGGTCTCCGTTGTAATTCTGATTGAGGTCTACGCCCATTTCACGCGCAGCTTCCATTTTGAACTGCTCAAGAGCAGCCTTTGAAGATTTCTTAGCCATTATAATTCTCCTCCTTATTTTTCGTGGGATCGTTTTCCCAACCATAGCTTTTGCAATTAAAGAGGATATATAACAGGTATATTACGGAAAATGCATCTCAGTTCATAATTATCTCGTTTGAAAGCATTTCACCGCACTTTTTCATAAGCGGGGGATAGCGGTCAAGACCGGTATCGGTTATGAGCTTTGCCGCTTCCTGTGAAAGCTTAAGGATATTCCTGTCCTCAAACAGATTTGCGATCTTCATTTCGGGGAGTCCGTGCTGGCGTGTGCCGAAAAAGTCGCCCGGCCCGCGCAGCTTAAGATCCTGCTCGCTTATATAGAAGCCGTCGTTTGAGATACACATGGTATCCATACGCTTTTTTGTTATCTCGTTGCCGCCGTCCGTTATAAGGATGCAGTGCGCCTGATCTCCGCCGCGTCCTACTCGTCCGCGCAGCTGGTGCAGCTGCGACAGCCCGAAGCGCTCTGCATTTTCGATCACCATTATATTTGAATTAGGCACGTTCACGCCTACCTCGATGACCGTAGTCGCGACCAGCAGCTGCAGCTTGCCGGAAACAAAGCCCTCCATTATCTCATCCTTGTCTTTTGCTTTCATTTTTCCGTGCATCAGCCCTGTTTTTATGTCGGGATATGCTTTGGCAAGCTTTTCGGCAAGCTCCTCAGCGTTTTCCAGATCGCTGTTTTCTGTTTCAGCCACGAGCGGACAGACGACATACGCCTGCATACCGCTCCGGATATTGTCTGCGACAAAGTTATAGACTCTTTTTCGCATATTTCCGTTAACGGAATATGTTTTAACAGGCTTGCGTCCGGGCGGCAGCTCGTCGATAATGGATATATCCAGATCGACGTACAGTATCAGCGCGAGCGTACGCGGTATAGGCGTAGCGGACATTATCAGCATGTGAGGATCCGTCCCCTTTGCGAGCAGCTTGGCTCTCTGTTCCACGCCGAACCGGTGCTGCTCGTCCGCAACTACGAAACCGAGCTTTGCAAATTCCACATTATCCTGAATAAGCGCGTGGGTGCCTATAACTATATCCGCTTCCCCTGAGGCGGCTGCCCCGAGCGCGGCGCGCTTCTCCTTTGCGCTCATGCTGCCCGTGAGCAGGATAACATTCATTCCGTAGTTTTTGAACATTTTTGACAGCGAATCGCAGTGCTGGCGGGCGAGTATCTCCGTCGGCGCCATCATAGCTGCCTGATATCCGTTCTTTACTGCCATAAAGATAGCGGCGGCAGCCACTGCCGTTTTACCGGAGCCGACGTCGCCCTGGACAAGCCTGTTCATCTGTCTGCCCGAACGGCAGTCGCGGCAGATCTCGTTTATCGTTCTTTTCTGTGCGCCCGTAAGCTCGAACGGAAGCTCGTCGGTAAAGCCGCGTATACACTTTACATCCTCAAAGTAAATTCCGGAATTGGCCTTGTTTTTACCCTTACGTTCGTTCAGAGCCAGCTGCAGAATAAGAAGCTCCTCAAAAACGAACCGTTCGCGGGCGATGTTGTAGCTTTCAAAGTCAGCGGGAAAGTGGATGTTCTGCATCGCAAAATTGATCTCGGCGATCTTGTATCTGTTTCGTATCTCGTCCGGGATGTATTCATCAAGCCTGCCTGCCTCTTTCAGAGCCAGCTCCATAGCCGACTGCACGACCTTCTGAGAAAGTCCGCGCGGAAGCGGGTATATGGGAATGATCCTGCCCATGAACCTTTCACTTCCGTATTTTTCATATACGGGCGCGGTTATCTGCAGTCTGCCCTGCTTTGATCTTGATATCTTTCCGAAAAAAATATATTTTTCACCTTCGCGGAAATTATTCTTTACATATTTATTATTATACCAAACGAGGTTTATCATGCCCGAATCGTCGAACACCTGCATGGATGAGATCAGCATGTTCCGCCGTACATACCGGTCTGCCGGCGCGTTGTATACCGAGGCGCATATGCATACTGTCTCGCCCTCGGCGCATTGCTCGATGGGCTTTATTTTTGACCTGTCCTCATATGAGCGCGGGAAAAGATAGAGCAGATCCCTGACGGTATAAAGACCTCTTGCCGCGAACTCCGCCGCGCGTTTTTCGCCGATGCCCTTTAGGTATCGGATCGGAGAATCAAGTCCCATCTCTTTCAGATCCTTCCCTGCGTGTCTACGCCTTCTATGCGCACGGTCACCCGGTTTACCGGTATGCCCATGTTATCCTGAAGCTCGCTGCGCACTGCCGAAGAGATAGTCCTGCATACGTCTCCTGCGTTTATTCCGTAGCGGCATATAACATGTATTTCGATCAATAATCCGTCCTCGGTCTTATTGAAATAAACTCCCTTTGTGCCGCCCGTGCTCAGAAATATACGCGTTATGTCTCCGTGCCTGCTCTTTTCTGCCATCCTTACGATCCCGTCGGTATTTTTTGCTATATATTCGACTGTCTGCATGGCTGCTTTCTGTGAAACGGTTACCGTGCCGGGTATTTGTTCATGTTTCATAGCGTTCTCCTTTCGGTTTGCGGATAGGGAGCGACGGCTGTTATTTGCTGTCTGTGCCCGTGATATCAAATTTCCGCATTATTTCCTTGCGTTTTTCAACGGCATACTGTGTATAGTAGCGGTGTGTAACCTCGATATTTTTATGCCCCATAAGCTCCGCTACCATTTTTATATCGACTCCGTCCGCTATCATATTACATGCAAAGGTACGCCTCAGTGCGTGAGGGTGCATCTTGTCGGGATCGGTTATCCCTGCTGCCATGCAGTATGTTTTAAGATTTTTTTCTACGGACTGAGGACTGAGGCGTTTTCCGTTCCTGCTGATAAAAAGCGCGTCGCTGTCCTTCACATTCTCCATTTTAAGACGCTCGTCCATGTATTTGAGCATTTCATTCTCGACCTGCAGGGGCATAAATATCTCCTGCTGGCTCCCGCCCTTGCGCGTTACGATAAACGATGAGGACTCGAAATCAACATCGTTTACGTTGAGGTTCACAAGCTCGCTGACACGGCAGCCGGTCCCCAGATACGCCGTAAAAAGAGCTATGTCGCGCTGCTTTCTGTTCAGATATGACGCGCGGCTGCGTCCGGTGAAATAATTTTCGCCCTCATAGAGAACATCAATAAGGTTCACCGTGTCCTGGGTAGTAAGAGGACGCTTCATCTTCTGGTGCAGCTTTTTAAAATCAAGCTTGTCCGTTATATTATGGTCTATATAATCGTTTTTATAAAGATAAAGATACAGCCCGCGTATGCCGGAAAGCTTCCTGTTGATGCCGAACTCTCCGTTGCGACGCGTTCTTTTTATTTTTTTCCCGGCTGCGGTCACATATTCGCTTTCATATTCGCGCAGATATGCTTTAAAGCCGTTAAGGTCGCGCAGGGTGACTTCGCCGAGCTGCTCCGGCGTGAAATCCTCTATGGACTCAACGTCACGGAACCTGAATCTGCGCAGGTATTCGAGGAATGTTTTTATATCAAGACTGTATCCTATTTGAGTATTGACACTTTCTCCGTTATAGGCGACTTCTATATAGTCAAAAACAAAGTCGGGAAGTCTTGTCAGTATTTTTGTAAGATCTATATATTTGCTCATTTAAACCTTTTCCTTTTCATTTCGGCGGCTCTGCGTATAAGGCGGCTGCGCGTGTTCAGCTCCGGATCGATTATCACCTCGTCAAGCAGGGATTTGAGCGTATCGCCTATCTCGCGTCCCTGCTTGTATCCGGCCTTCATCAGATCCGAGCCGTTGACAACAAGATCCGATATCCTGTAGGGCTGGTTTGATGCTATGACCTGCCTGTATATGGACATGGCGCTGTTTATTCGTTTGAGTTTTTCCGGATAGTGTTTCGGGTTTTTTGCGAGATTGTCCGCTTTCTGGAGCAGCATAAGCTTCTCGAACAGCTCATCGCCTGTTTTGGACATCATGCGCTTGACTGCGGCAAAGGAGGGCTCGACCCTGTAATCGTGGTTTTCGACCAGCAGCGCGATATCTTTTATAGACGCTGTGTCCATATGCAGCCTGTGCAGGACGTCTGCGGCGATCCTGCGGCTTTCGCGGTGATGACCGTAAAAATGGATTATACCGTTTGCGTCTGTTGAGGGACAGCAGGGCTTTCCCGTATCGTGCAGCAGTGCCGCCCAGCGAAGTATCAGGTCGGGCGGCGTGTTTTTCACCGTTTGCATTATATGCTCGCCGACGTCGTATATGTGGTACTTATTGCGCTGAGGCTCGCCGAAGCATTTGTCGAGCTGAGGGATGATGAATTTCAGCAGTCCCAGCCGGTGCAGATCGCGGATAAAGTCCGGATGCTCCGAGAGCAGTATCTTGTTAAGCTCCTCAAGAATGCGCTCCTTGCTGACCTTTTTTATAAGCACGGCGTATTTTTTTATTGCGCGCTCCGTTTCGGCTTCGATATCAAAGCCCAACACCGCGCGGAACCGTACTGCACGCAGCATTCTGAGTGCGTCCTCCGTAAAGCGTTTCTCCGGCTCTCCTACGCACCGTATGATGCGTTTGTCTATATCTTCACGGCCTCCGCACAGATCAAGTATGCCTGTTTCAGGGCTGTACATCATCGCATTGATGGTAAAATCGCGGCGCATGCAGTCCTCGCGCACGTCTGTAACAAATTCGACGCTTTCGGGACGGCGGCCGTCGCAGTATTTGCCGTCGCGGCGGAAAACAGTCACCTCATAGCCGGTCTTGTTGCAGACCACGGTAACTGTTCCGTGCTTGATCCCGGTGTCGATCGTGCGGCTGAACAGGCGTTTTATAACTTCCGGCGGAGCGCTTGTAGCTATGTCGTAATCATGCGGAGTTCTTCCCATAAGGGTATCGCGTACCGCGCCGCCTGCTATGTATGCTTCATATCCGGCTTTATTGATTTTTTCTATTATGGATAAAGCCCCTTTGTCCGCGTTAAACTGCATTGTTCTCACCGCCTCTGTTTCCCGTTTGTAGTATATACATAATTTTATCACAAAACAGGTCTAAGGTCAATATAAACACAGGAGATTATATCAAATAGACCGGGAATAAAATGCAGATCAGACCGCAGCTTTTTTCTTATCAATATTGACTTTTTGCGGTTTTTGTTGTATTATATTTATAGGGAAATATGGGGAAACACATACCGGACGGCGCAGAGAGCCTGATGTGCGCCGCGCGGGGCGGTGTTTCATAAAACGACTGTAAGGGGAATTGAACTATGAAACGAGACGATATCAGATTTGAGCTTAAGCACGAGGTGCTTAAGGAGGTTGCGGAGAACGAGTTCAACGGAACATTGGGACGTGAAGAGATCGACAGGATCCCGTTCAATATTATTCCGGGCATAACTCCGCGTTTTCGGTGCTGTGTGTATAAGGAGCGCGAGATCATCCGTCAGCGCGTCAGGCTCGCGATGGGCGAACCGCCGATACCTAAGCACAATGTTGAAAACCTGGAAGTAAACACGCATGTTGTTCAGGTCATACCGGCGGCTTGCGAGGGCTGCCCCATAAACAGGTTTCAGGTGACGGAGAACTGCCAGAACTGTATGCAGAAGGCATGTCAGAAAGCGTGCGCCTTCGGCGCGATAAGCATAACGCCTAAGGGTGCGTATATCGATCAGTCCAAATGCCGCGAATGCGGAAAATGTGCGGAGGCGTGTCCGTATCATGCTATCGCGGATCTTATGCGTCCGTGCAAGCGAAGCTGCGAGGTGAACGCTATATCTATCGGAGGAGACAGGATCGCGGCGATAGACAACAAGAAGTGCATCGCCTGCGGACACTGCGCCGTAGCGTGCCCGTTCGGCGCGATATCGGATATTTCGCATATAACTCATGTTATAAAGGAAATAAAGAACCCCGACCGTGTAACGGTTGCTATACCCGCGCCTGCCGCGGAGGGACAGTTCGGTCCCACCGTTACGGTAGGAAGGTTAAAGACGGCGCTCAAAAAGCTGGGCTTCGATCATGTTTACGAAGTAGCTCTCGGCGGCGATCTTGTATCGATGAACGAGGCTAAGGAGCTTATAGAAAAGAAGAGCGAGGGCAAAAAGATGACGACGTCATGCTGCCCGGCGTTTGTAAACCTTATAAAGAAGCACTATCCGGCTTTGATGGAGTATGTGTCCACTACCGTATCGCCTATGCAGGCTAACGTGAGATATATCCAGGAGAAGCATCCCGGAGCATACATAGTATTCATAGGTCCGTGTATAGCAAAGAAATATGAGGCTGAGATGATGGAGGCGCCCGATGCTGTAATGACGTTCGA
The DNA here is from genome assembly GCA_944393255.1 of uncultured Clostridia bacterium. Classification (GTDB taxonomy): domain Bacteria; phylum Bacillota; class Clostridia; order UBA1381; family UBA1381; genus Ornithomonoglobus. The sequence continues at coordinate 42,765 of CALXZP010000054.1, forward strand.
GGAGCTTAACGCGGTGTTTGACGCAAGACGGATAGATCCCTCGGAGTGCGATGAGGAAATAGTTCCGGACGCTACTTCGTACGGACGGCGTTTCTCCGCATCCGGCGGAGTTGCGCAGTCGGTGATAAAGGCGGCGAAGGAGAACGGCTGTATGGATGTAACGGCAAAGCCGTGCTCCGGCGTTAAGGAATGTAAGGTAGCGCTTGCGATGCTCAAGGTTGGCAAGCTGCCTGAGGATATCATCGAGGGTATGGCATGCGAGGGCGGATGTATCGCCGGCCCGGGCTCGATAGGAGCGCTCCCTCAGCTCAAGGCGGCGCGTCTTAAGAAGATAAAAGGAAAGGACGAAGATTGCATTACGGATATGCTCACACATATGAACGCGAACAATGTCGATATGGTGAGGAAGAGCTTCGATATGCCTGAGAAATAATAAGATCACTTTTGAGGTCTGCGGCGCACAGATATCCGGCTGTGCGCCGCAGATTTTTAATTTGACGGATCTATGAACAAGCGGCGTATCGAAATGAGATTGACATAAATAAATGTATTTGTTATAATTATTATAATATAGGCAAAGCCGTCCGTATGCCTTTTAGGAGCCGGACGGCTCGGGGGATTTATTGAACGGGAAAGGTGCTGACTGTAAGTATGGATTATATTGTGCTTGATATGGAATGGAACGACACATCGCCGAAGTCCAAAAATGACAAAGGGATCATGCTGAACCATGAGATCATTCAGATGGGCGCTGCAAAAATGGATCCAAGGCTTAAAATAACCGATACGTTCAAAGCGAATATAAAGCCCCGTGTGTATGAAAAAATAAGGGAGGACGTCACGGAGCTGACGGGTATAACCGCCGGATCGCTCAGCGGCGGACGCAGGGTATACGATGTAATGGATGAGTTCAGGGAATGGTGCGGCGATGACTACATATTCCTGACATGGGGCTCGGAGGATATACCCGTTCTGAAGAACAATCTTGATTATTTCGGCATAGACAGCAGCTGGCTCGCGTTTTACTTCAACGCGCAGGCTATGTTCAATATGCAGACTGAAAACAAGGGACGCGCGTTCAGCCTTGAATACGCCATGGAGTTCTGCGGCATAAAAGAGGAGCGCAAAATGCACGACGCTCTGAACGACGCCGTATGTACCGCAAAGGTGTGTGCGAAATTTGATATAGAGGAAAGCATCGCACGCTGTGATGAGTACAGCGGAACGGAGTTCGGGAAGCTGGACGTGCCGATGAATATGCGCCGCGAGATAAGCTTTGGCTTCGGTTCCATGCGTGAGGCGCTGGACCGCGGATTTGCCGTTCCGGTCTGTCCGGAATGCGGAGCGGAGATAGAGGATGTTATCTGGTACAGGGTCAGCGGCGAAAAGGTGATCGCCGACGGCTATTGTCCGAAGCATAGCGACTATGCCGTTGTCATAACGCACAGAAAGCTGTCCGCCGCCAATTCGGAAACGGTGAAGAGCACGTATACGATAGACAGGATAAACGAGGCGTACTTCAACTTTGTCGAAGACCGCGCCGAGGTGATAAGCAGAGAGGAAATATAGCTGCGGGCTGAGCCCGAAAAACGGAGGTAGGATATGCCGGTAGAGATAATAACAGGTCGGATAGGCTCGGGAAAAACGGAATACTGCATAAGAGGCATAAGGGAGCTGCATGCCGCAGAGCCGGAGGCGCGGTGCGTCATGCTTGTGCCGTCGCACTATTCGCATGAGACGGAAAAGCTGCTGATAGACGAGTTCGGCGGAACGGGTCTCAACAATATCGAGGTAACGTCCTTTGAAAAGCTTGCGCGGATCGTCATGGACGGCACCGAGCGGTATCTGGCGGCGCCGGGCAAACAGGCGCTTGTCTGCCGCGCTGTCGGGATGTGTATCGAGGAGCTGGAAAAGCGCAGAAGCGAGTTTGACAGCAGGCTCATTGCGGCTGTCAGGAAGCCGGGTTTTCTGGATATCGCATCGTCGCTGATAAGCGAGCTGAGGAGGTATATGGTACAGACTGATAAGCTTAAGGCCAACGCCTCCGATATGGAAAACGGAACACTCAGGCAAAAGCTTGAAATAACGGCGCTCATAGCGGAAAACTATGAAAAGCTCATGAGCGGTACGGATTACGCGGACAGCGACGAGGATCTTCTGCGCGTTGCCGGAACGGTCGGAGAGATATATGACGTTAACACGCATATATGGATAGATAAATTTGATGAATTTCTGCCGCAGCAGACCGAGGTGGTGCGCGCACTGATAGACATGGGGCTTGATATAAGGATCACCTTTGATATATGCGGCAATTATGAGGACACGTATTACGGTACGCTTTCAGCGATAGAAAAGCTGCGCGAATACGCCCCGGAAACTAAGCTGACCCGTCTTGAAGGGGGGATGAAGCATCTTGCGTCAAGACCTGACCTGAGGTTTCTGTTTGAAACGTGGTTCGACAGGGACGTTTATACGGGCAGGGTCGAAAACGCCGAGGTGTTCGAGGCAAGGGATGCGTATTCCGAGATCGAGCATATAGCCTGCCGTATCATAGACCTTGTAAGGGAGGATAAATACCGTTTCCGCGATATGGCGGTCATATGCGGCGACCGTGACGGCTGTTCGCATATAATAAAGGCTGTGTTCGATGAATACGATATACCGTATTATTCCGATGAAACGGTATCTATCGCGGATCACCCGATAGCGATGCAGATACTGTCACTGTTTGATATAATCGAGCACGACTGGGACTATGCGTCAATGTTCGAATATCTGAGGGCGGGCTTCGTATATACAAAGGAGAACAGCGGAGGACGTGTGAGATACAGGCGCATACCGGACGGCGACATAGACGAGCTTGAAAATTACGTGTTAAAATACGGGATAAGAGGCAGGAGCAGATGGAGCAGGTCATGGAACGAGGCTCATAAGGCTATAATAGACGAGGCCTTTGGGCGCGGCTCCGATGAGGCGCGGGCTGAGGATGAGCAGGCGGAAAGGCTGAGGAATATTGTAGCCGAGCCGATACTCCGTTACTGCATGGCCGTAAAGGAGGCGCGTACCGTAAGCGGCCACTGCCGTGCGCTGTACGATTTTATCGACAGCATAAACCTGTACGGCGGACTGAGGGCGGAGTTTCTCGGCATGGCTGTGAATATGGCTTCCGCCGACGCGCAGAGGTTCGGTCAGATATGGAATCTTATCCTTGACGTGCTCGATCAGCTCAATACAGCGCTCGGCGAAACGGAAACGGACAGGGACGGATTTTTCGGGTATATGCGCGCGGCGATGACGAAGTGCGAGATACGGACGATCCCGTCCGGGGTGGACAGGGTATTTATAGGCTCGGCGGAAAAAAGTCAGTCCGCGAATGTAAAGGTGCTGTTCGCGGCGGGGGCGGTCACCGGAACGTTCCCTTCGGATAGCGGTATCGAAGGCTTTCTGTCGAATTCGGACAGGGAGTATCTTGAGAGCGTGGACATAAAGCTTGCTCCCACGACCGTGAGGACGTCGGAAAAAAAGTATCATCAAGTGTATAAGGCGCTTAGCACCGTAACCGACAGGCTTTGCGTAAGCTATACGGTGCAGACTGCGGAGGGGAGATCATGCAGAGCGTCCCAAACGGTGCTCGATATATGTGCAAAGCTGAAAGGGATAAGGCGATATACCGATTCGGAGCTGAAAGAGGAAGAGGATCACAGGATGTATATATCCACTCCGAAAGCCACGCTTCATAAGCTGCTCATACATTCAAAGGCGCATCCGCTTTGGAAGCACGTAAGCGACTGGTTTTACGAGCACGGCGAATGGCGCGGCAGAATGTTTGCGGTGAGCGATACGAAAAAGAGCTTTGCGGAGCGTGAGATACGCTTGTCTCCGAAGCTGGCGGAGCAGATGTATGAGGGGCGTGTGATGTACAGTCCTACGCGGCTGGACGCATACGCTAAATGCCCGTTCGGATATTTTATGAAATACGGGCTAAGAGCCAGACCGCGCGAGGAATGGGAGCTGAGCGCGGCGGATACCGGAACATATGCGCACGAGCTCATACGCCGTCTGTTTGATGCCGTGGAGGCCGACCCGGAGCTTGACTGGGACAGCATGACCGATACGCAGTGCGCGGACATAATAGACGGCGCTGTTGCTGAGAGCAGTGAAAGGCTGCTCGGCTCAGGCATGGCGGACAAAGAGCGTACCGCAAGCATTCTCAGACGTACGGGCGAGGCGGCAAAGGAAGCGGCAAAGGCTGTGCGCAGGAGCATAGCGGCGGGTTCGTTCAAGACAGAGGAATATGAAATGAGCTTTGAAACGGCGCTTTCGGAAACGGCGGGCATAAAGGGAACGATAGACAGGCTCGATGTGTGCCGTCATGACGGACGGACGGAATACAGGATAATAGATTATAAGACGGGGAAAAAGGACTTCAAGCTCACGGAGATATATAACGGTCTGTCCATGCAGCCGGTCATATACGCTGTAGCGGTATGTATGCTGAATAAGGATGCGGAGATATCCGGCACATATTACAGCATGGTGCGCAACGATCTTGCGGTGCTCGAAACAAGGAACGGTCCGGGACAGATAGCTAAAAAGCTGAAAGAGAATACGCGTATGAGCGGAGCCACATTCGTGGATGTGGACGAGGACGGCAATATAGACGAAGCCTCTCTCGAAAGGATAGAAGCCGCAGAGAACCGGGAAGGGATTTTTTTCAAGACAGATAAGAACGGGGAAGCGGCGATAGGCGGAAATCTGCGGAGTATGGCCGCGGGACGCAGACTGATGGAAATAACGCGCGAAAGGATAATCGAGACCGACGGGAGGATACGCAGCGGCGACATAGCGATATATCCGGCGGTCACCGGGCATAACAGCACCGCGTGCAGCTACTGCGAATACGCGGCGGCATGCCGGTTTGACAAGCCTGTCAAATGCGGGCGCGAAATAAGCGGAAAAGACGAGGATATATGGAAGATGATCGAGGAGGAAGAGTGATGGGCTGGACTGGCGAGCAGCTTAAGGCTATAAACGACGACACGGGCGGCGGCAATATACTTGTTTCCGCTGCGGCCGGCTCCGGCAAGACTGCGGTGCTGGTCGAACGCGTGCTGAGGAAAATACTGACGGGCGCGGCGTCGGTGGACAGGCTTCTTGTTGTTACCTTCACAGAGGCTGCCGCGGCTGAGATGCGGGAGAAGATAATAAACAGGCTCATAAAGGAGCTTGAAAATACCGAGAGGAGCGCGGCTGAGCTGCGTATGCTCAAGGAACAGATACATCTTGCCGAGACTGCGGATATAATGACGATCGACGCTTTCTGCAACAGGGTGGTGCGGAATAATTTCCATGTGCTCGGTACCGATCCGAACGCGTCTGTAGCCGATCAGTCGATGGCGGATATGCTTCGCGCCGATGCGGTCAAGAATGTGTTTTCAAGGCTTTACCGCACGGGGGACGAGGAGGAGCGGCGGCGGTTTGCGCGGCTTACGGAGGCTTATTCCTCCGACAGAAACGACGATGGGCTTATCGGGATAATATACTCGGTATATAACTTTATATCATCGTTTGCAGATCCGGAAGCATGGCTGGAAGAAGCGGCGGCGGTGTACCGCCGTCCGGTGAGCGAGCTGCCGTATGTACGGTATATGAAGGATATGTCGCGGCGCGCGGCGGAGAGCTGTGTAAAAGCCGCCGCTGAATTTACTGATGAAGCATCCTCTGAGCAGGCTGTATTGTTTGCCCGTTCCCTTTCGGAAGCGGCGGAAGCGTTTTTGGAGGACGATACGTGGGACGGTATATACAAAGCGTATACCGAAAGGATAAAAAAGAGCAGAAAAAAGAACGCGCCCGTGCCAGTGACCGAAACGGAGCCGGACGGGAGCATACCGAAGCAGGAACGAGATAGGCTAATATATATCCGGGATGCATTCAAGACCGGGGCGGCGCAGGGAGTGACCGTACCGTTCGGTAAGATAGAGGAGCAATGCGACTGCGAACGGCTTGCGGCGGAAGCGGAGGACATAGTTTGGATAGTCAGGGAGTTCATGAAGGAGTTCAAGCGTATAAAGGAGTCGCGGTCACTTTGCGAGTTCAGCGATATAGAACATCTGACCTATGAGCTGTTCAGCCGTCATGAGGATATCTGCGGGCAGTACCGGGATAAATATGATGAGATACTTATAGACGAGTACCAGGATACGAACGGGCTTCAGGATTCGATCTTCCGTCTGATATCAAAAAACAATATATTCATGGTCGGCGACCTTAAGCAGAGCATATACCGGTTCAGAGGCGGCGATCCGTATATATTCAAAAGCAAAAGCGAGCTTTACGGCGGCGGCGTTACGGAGGATACAAAAATAACTCTGTCGCAGAACTTCCGAAGCCGCATGGAGATACTCGACAGTGTAAACGATGTTTTCGGATGTATAATGTCTGACGAGGCGGGAGACGTTGATTACAGGGGCAGCGAGAGGATAGTCCGTGAAAAGGAGCGTGACTATTATCCGGAGGAAGGCTCGGGAGCAAGCTCGGAGCTGCATTGTATACTGGTTGAACAGTCGTCCGGCGCGGATAAAGGCGAGGAGGAAATAAGGCTTGCCGCCGAGAAAATAAGCGGGCTTCTGCGCTCCGGCATACCGGTGTACGATAAGGATACCGGCGAGTGCAGACCTATACGGAAAAAGGATATCGTCATACTGGAAAACTCGGTAAAGGGCAACGGTGATTCCATAGTAAGAAAGCTCGGCGAATACGGTGTAGATGCATATGTTGAAAACGAGATGTTTTTTGACAGGCGCGAAATAAAGATAATGCTTGCTCTGCTGTCTGTGATAAACAATTTCAGGCAGGACGTTCCGCTTATAAGCGTTATGCGGTCGCCGATAGGCGGGTTCACTGACGACGAGCTTGCGAGGATAAGGCTGACGGCGCGGAGGGGCGAGTTTTCATATGCATTGGAGGCATATGCCGCGCACGGCGGGGCATATCTTATGCGCGGAGCATATCATTACCGTTCGGGCGCGCTAAGGTGCATAAGAAAGAAGCGTGTAAGCAGGCTGCGCGGAAAATGCCGGTCGTTCTGCGGCGATATACGCAGATGGCGCTCCTATGTGCGGAGCAAGTCCGTGGCGGCGCTTATATGGGCGGTATATGAAGAAACGTATTTCTACGATATGATGGGTGCGATAGAGCAGGGCGAGGAGGCGCAGCTCAATCTGCGTCTGCTGTATGAGCGCGCAAAGCAGTATGAGAGCGCAGGCTTTAAAGGACTGTTCAATTTTATAAAGTATATAAGCACTCTTGAAAACCGGGATAAGGATATAGCCGGAGCCGCGCCCGTCGGTGAAAATCACGACGTTGTGCGGATAATGACTATCCATAAGAGCAAGGGGCTGGAATTCCCGGTGGTGTTTCTGATAGGCGCGGGAAAGCAGTTCCCGGCGGGGCGCGACTCCGGTTTTTTGGCAATGCATAAGGATCTCATGCTGGGTCTGCCCTATATCTATTATGACGAGCATTATATGAAAAGCAATATTATAAGGGATCTTATAAAGGAAGTCAATAAGCGCGAGCTGGCTTCGGAACGTATGAGGCTGCTGTATGTTGCGCTCACCCGTGCTAAGGAACGGCTGTTCGTGATAGTGAGCGAAAACGTCAGGGACGGCGTAACGGAGCGGGACAAGCAGGAACTGTGGGAGAGCATGCTGCTCGGCGGAAAAATGCCGCCTGCCGCGGCGCTTTCGGCAAAGGGCTTTTTCAGCTGGCTTTGTCCTGCGGCTTACAGCAGCAAGCGCACGTGGCGCGTGGAATTTCATACCGTAAACGCTGAACATAAGGAAGAATGGGAGCAGGAAGAGGAAATATTTTCCGAGAGCCGCGAGTTAAAGGCGGCAGTTTATGAGATACTTGATTATTCATATCCGTATACGGAAAGCAGCGTTGTTCCGTCGCGGACGTCGGTGACACAGCTCAAGGAGATGGCGATCGAGCGGGGCGAGATATACGAGCCTGACAGCCGCAGGGAGTCGGGAAGCGGAGACATAGCCGAGCTGATGTTCTCTCCGCTCCATGCAAAGCCGGCGTTCATGCGGGAAAAAGGCGATAAGCCTGCGAACGAGATAGGAACTCTCTATCATCTTATAATGTCTCGTCTGGATATGGAGCTTGTGCGCAGAGAGGGAGCGGACAGCGTTGAAGCCGAGCTTGAACGTCTGGCTGACGGCGGCGTGATCAGCAGGGATGATCTCAGGTATATAGACGCCGAAAAGCTAAAGCGGTTCACGGAAAGCGAGCTGTGCCGGCGTATGCTGTGTTCGGACGAGCTGAGGCGCGAAGCGCCGTTTCAGATAAATATACCCGTATCCGAATACGATCCGTCGCTCCAAAACAGCGCCGGCGATACGGTAATATTACAGGGTATAATAGACTGTTTCTTTATAGAAAAGGACGGGTATGTTCTTGTGGACTATAAAACGGACAGAATAGGCGCGGGAGGCGCGGCGCAGATACGTAAACGCTATGAAAAACAGCTTGAGCTGTATGAAAGGGCTATAGAAAGGCTGACAGGTAAAAAGGTAAAGGAGAAGCTGTTATACCTCTTTGACAGCGGAGAGACGGTGTGAGAGCGCGGCATATGCCCGGCGCAGGGCATGGAAAAGTATATAATATACGAAAGGAGTACAATGAATGGGAATA
>CALXZP010000055.1 GCA_944393255.1 uncultured Clostridia bacterium
AGAGACCTTTGCAAGCTCGCCGTCGGAAAAAGCAGGCTCACTGCTGAGCTCAAACGGTATCTGACCGGCGGTAAGCTCAAGACTGCTGTTATATACGGCTATATATACGCCCTGTTCATAGTAATTCTGTCTCGGCTCTCTGTCATCCGTACCGCCGGGGTCTCCGTTTATGCGAGACGCGCCGCTGCCGTTATCGGGACTGACTGCGGCTTCCGTGTTCTCGGGAGGTGCATACGGAGCTGGTTCCCGGCGCTCAGGTCTGCCGACCGGCTCGTTTTTGTCGGGAGGCGCGGACAGTCTGTGTGCGAAATCGTCAACAGTTCTTATTATACGCGTGTTTATGTCGCGTTCGATCATATCCTTTCCGAAAGAGTTTATGGCTGCAAGCACAGCGCAGGAAAGAACTATTATAAACAGGGTATACCACAGAGTTATTTTGAATTTTACGGAAAGTCTTTTCATGGCTCCTCCTTAAGTACGTAGCCCGCGCCTCGCACCGTATGGATAAGCTTGCGGTCGTGTCCGTCGTCTATCTTTTTGCGCAGATAGCGGATATACACGTCAACAACGTTTGTACCGCCGCTGTAATCAAAATTCCATACATGATTTTCTATCTTTTCGCGTGATAGGATAATGCCCTTGTTATACAGCAGATATTCAAGTATATCGTATTCCCGCGCCGACAGATTTATCGTAACGCCGCCGCGTTTGACCTCGCGTCGGGCTGTATCGAGGATGAGGTCGCCGGCGGTAAAAATATTCGTATTGTGACCGGCGTGTTTTCGTATCATCACTCTTATCCTTGCAAGCAGCTCTTCAAATGCGAACGGCTTTACAAGATAGTCCTCCGCTCCGGCGTCCAGTCCTGCCACTCTGTCGGCGATACTGTCCTTTGCAGTCAGGAATATCACCGGCGTATCATTATGCGACGAACGCATAGCCTTGAGCACCTCAACGCCGCTCATTTTCGGCATCATTATATCCATGATAACGGCGTCGAATTCTCCCATTTCAACATAGCTTAGCGCGTCCTCGCCGTTAAAGCAGCTGTCAACGCTGTAGCCTTCCTTTTCAAGTCTTTTTGTTATTACCCTGTTGAGCGAACGCTCGTCCTCCGCTACGAGCAGGCGCATAGGATCAGCTCCCTTCCGGTCATTTTTATTTATTTTATCACATGTTTCACAAAAAGTAAACAGCAGAACAGGGCTGCTGTATGTTTTGCAGCAGCCCCGCGCCGCCTTTTATCCTTTATCCTGTTAAAAAGCATCTGTGAAGTTATTTTGATACTATGGTTATGAGCCGTGAACTCTCGTCCCACGATACATTCATGCCGAGCTGTTCGGATATGAACCGTACCGGTATCATGACCGAATCTCCTGACATTTCGGGGACGGCTGCAAGGCTTGACGGCTCGTCGTTTACATATGCGGTCTCATTTCCTACTGTTAGCTTTATCACGGTATCCTCCTTTGATATCGTTACCGTGCGGCTGTTCTCATCCCAGCTGACGTCTGCGCCGAGCGCTTCAAGGATGGCGCGGACTCCTACGAGAGCAGAGTCGTTTGAAATATACGGATCAGATTCAAAAGATATAATATGACCGTCAACATGTACGCGTATCGCCTGCTCCCGGCTGCCGAAGCCGGGCATAGCGTCTCCCGGCTGCGCTCCGCCCCGACCGGAACCGGGACGGCCGTTTTGTGCGGATGGTCCGCTTTGCTGAGCTTCTGCGCCACTGCCGCTATTTGGGTCGTTTTGGTTTTCAGGCGCCGCCCCGCCGCCGGGACGGGATTCTCCGGGAGCAATTGCTACGTCAGCGCCGGCTGTGCCGCCTTCGGGAATCGTTCCGTCAATATCAAAGTCACCGCCGGGCGGCATTTTACCGGACGGCGGCATACTGCCGCCAAAGCCGCGTCCTCCTCCCATGTCTCCGCCGAATCCGCTTTGTGCGGTCTCTGTGGAGGTTTCCGCCTCTCCGTTCAGCTGGGCGGCAAGGCTTTCAAGCCGGTCGTTTACGCAGTCTATTATCGACACGCTTCCCATACCGCCGCCCGGACGCTGCGCTCGGTTCGCAGACGATCCGGTTTCGCCGGCGGAGCTGTTGGATTCTGATGCTGACACGGCGTTTTCAAACTCTTCATAGCTGTAAAATGCCGTAGGATCGTTTTCAACGTATGAACCTATAAGCTCCTTAAGCTCATCGACTCTTTCCTCAAAGCCGTCCAAAAGGTTCATTATCTGCTCGATATAGCCGTAATACTTTTCCTTGTATTCCGGAACGGACAGGAGCTTTCCGATGAGCGGAAGCTCGTCAAGACTTCCGGAGGTCACCGGAGTGTCTATACCCACATCCGAACGGCTGCCGTCAAAACCGCCGAAGGACATGTTGAAATCCCATGGAACAACGGTGAATATCCCGTTTTCATCCTCATACAGATAGTAGTTGTGGTGCATATTGCCGTTGTAGCTGTCATAGTTGCACAGAACCGTGTTCGAGGCGATATATTTCAGGGCGCTGTCTACGTCCAGGCAGCTTTCGATATCGCCCTTTTCCCCCTCGGGCATTTCGTTAAGGGTCTTGATAAAGGTTTTCAGCCCCGTCATATCCTCATCGCTGCCTGATTTCAGCTCTGCGTAGGAATACATTTCATCTTCATGGTACAGGAGATCCGCTCCCTCGTCCATGGAATAAAAGTTTCCGTTTTTGTAGTTTTCACCGAATTTGCTTTCCAGAAATGTGCCGTCGAGCGCTTCTACCGCGAGATAGAAGCCGGCGGGTTCGCCGTTGATCGAAACGCTGCAATAGGCGCGTTCCGGAACGTTCATACCGAGCTGTTCAAGGATCTCATAGTGCAGATATTCGCGCATATATGACGGATCGCTGTAATTGTTGTTCAGGCACAAATCGTCAAGTCCGAGCAGCTTATTGCCTTTGACATATTTATTGAATTTTATACGGTAGCTGTAGCGGTCGGAATCGGAATCCGCGACCGATGAGAGCGTCATATTTCCCTTTGTGCGTATACCGGCATTTTCGACCGTTATGCCGTTTACCGTTATGTCTGCCGAGTGGTATTCCTCGTTGCGCGCGTATTCGAGCATGTCCGCGAGATCCGCCTCGTCTATGTCTATATTGATATTGATTATATTATCCTTCTCAAAAAGCTCTGTATAGCTTTCGGCTTCTTCGGAGCCGGCGGCAAAGCAGCAGGATGAGAGGATAAGCCCGGCGCATAATGCCGATGATATGATTTTTTTCATTTTGACCGCCTTTCTAAAAATATTGGGACATTTTAGTGTCATCATGGATATATTACCATCTATTTACATGAATTGTTCGGAGCCTCCGCTAATATTATGGTCAGGTTGCCGTTTCGGCAGCGCAGCTCGTTCAGCAGTTCCTGCTCGTTCGCGCCGTTTTGTAGCGAAACGCTGTACACGAGCTGGAACAGAGAGCCGAGGTCGGTCGTTCTGATCTCCAAAAGACTGTATTCTGTGGAGTATTTCGACAGTATGCCGTCAAACGCGCCGTGATAATTGAGGTCTTCTGGTATGGTTATCTTAAGGAGCTTTCGTATCGCTTTGGCCTTGAAAAAGTGCGCTTTTTCAACGATAAGCAGCGCTATGCACAGTACGGCAGTGAAAAGCGCCGCATATCCGTAAAGGCCAACGCCGCAGGCAAGCCCTGCCGCAATGTCGAAAAATATAAAGCCTATATCCTTGGCGTCGCCGGGGGCGCTGCGAAAACGTATTATAGAAAGCGTTCCCGCTAATGAAAACGCTCTTGCTATGTTGCTGCCTATGAACATGATTATCATGGAAAGTATTATGGGAAGCATGAACAGCGTTACCGCAAGACTGCGCTGGTAGCCGGCGCTGTCCTGGGATCTGCGGTAGGTGACGGCTATACCTGTTCCAAGCAGCAGTGATACGAGCATTGCCGTGAGCGAGGATATTACGGTGATATCCGATGATACGTTTGTAAGAATTTCGTTGAATAGTGTATCCATAAAAAATCTCCTTATAAAATAAATTGTCTTGATAAATGCAAAACAAACGTTTTGCGATCACATAAAAAGAATTATCTGTAATGATTCAGCGGGCTTTTGCCGCGGCTGACATGCCGCGGAATTCGGCGCCGTATTTTGAAAAGCTGCTGCGTTTCAAGTCCAGCTCCGTTATCATATGGGTAAGCCAGAGCGGCTTTGCAAGCGATGTTTTTATTTCCATAAGATACAGATCTTTACCGAGGAGCAGGGAGCCGTACGCTCCTTTTTCAAGCGCGATATCTGTTCGGCGTGAACGGATGTTCATATCGAAGGATATGCGCAGATCCGGGTTTCCGTTTTCAAAATACGCGATTCTGTCATATGCAAGGCACAGTTTGGGGCGCAGATCGTATATGCTGCACATATAAGCTATCTCGCTGAGCACCTGCATGTTCATATAGTCCTTGGGAGCGGGAAGCGCTCCTGTCCTGACGAATCTGTACGCCTCCTCGAGAGTCAGCACAGTGCGGCGCTTATTCACCAGACCGTTGAATTTTTTCTTAATCTCAAGAAACACCTTTGATCTAAGCTGCGGAACGCCGTAGGAGCGCAGCCTGAGCTTTTCCTTGTATTCCGGTTTCTGAAGCGAACGGCGTATAAGATAGTCATCCGGTGTGTCGTAGTAGATATTATCAATTGTGTAAGGCTCGCGCCTGCCCTTGTTGTAGGGATCGGGATCCATATGTTCATCCATATACTCAAGAGCCTGAAGATAAGTGTTTTTGTCAAGAAGATATTTATGTTCGTAGCGGTTGAAAACTTCTGCTGCCATAATAAGCCTCCCTTGTATAATTTATTATCGTGTTTTCAATCGTAGTTTACCGATATAAGATTAAAGGAATATTAGAAACGGGATATTTATATAAAAACATTTTATGAACAAAAAAACATGGAAGAGATCTTAAAGGTCTCTTCCATGTTTTGAAGTATCAAAAGCTATGCCGGTCATGGAGTTATATATATCCTTGTACCTACCGGTATCATGCTGTAGAGCCAGTCTATATCGGCTTTTTTGAGACGTACGCAGCCGTGGGAAAGCTTCATGCCAACACGTC
>CALXZP010000056.1 GCA_944393255.1 uncultured Clostridia bacterium
GCGCGGTGAAAACCCATGAAAAAGCTGAGCCCGCCTTGATAAGGGTATCAGAAAAAGCAGGCGATAAAAAAAGAAGCCGCGGCGGGCTTTTTTTAAGGCTCCGCCGCGCGGCTTCTTTTTTTTATGCATATTCGATCTGCGCAGGATCAAACGAGCGTTTTAACGTATTCCGCGATCTTGTCGCACTTGCAGTTTGCGAAGAAGAGCTCGCTGAACTTTTCTCCCGCTACGGCGCCCTTTACAAGGTCTGCGTCAAGGTTCGGGAGTATGTCGAGAAGGTCTCTGTGAGTTACCTTCTTGACCTCGTTTAAGATCTTCGCGTTCCTCTGCTCCGGAACAGCTCTCTCCTTCGGATAGCCGCCGCCCCACTCTTCAACGAAGAGCTTTTCAAAAACGTACTGGAGATTGAGCTCAGCGCCCCAGCCCCAGCCCTTTGCGAAAGGCATTGCGATACAGTTGCCGTTGTTTACCTGCGTGAACTGGTAAGCGTCGGTCGGGTCTACTACGTGTCCGCAGAGCACGCCCGGGAACGCGTTGCAGGCAAGGCATGCGCCCTCGCCGGTGCCGCAGCCGGTTATAACGAGATCGGCAGCGCCGGAGTTCAGAAGTATAGCGGCGAGTATGCCGATCTGAACGTATGTAAGCTGAGCCTCGTCCTCGGCTGTGTACATGCCGTAGTTGAATACCTCGTGTCCGAGCGGTTCAACTACCTTTTTGAGCGTGTCGGCAATGATACCGTTCTTTGCAGCCTGGCTGTTTTCGTTGATCAATGCAATTTTCATTGTGTGTAACCCCTTTTGATTTGATATTTTGCGAAACGCGGCTTATGCCCGTCTCTCACATATATATTATAACAAATCACGCCCGTCTTTGCAATAGTTTTATCAAAGCTTTATGAAAAATTTCACATAGCCCGGCGGAGCGCGGTTTTTTTGAAACGGAGGAGACTGCGGATAAGCCGCGGGATAAGGGCGGCGCCTTTGCCGTTACCGCCGCCGGGCCGCGGCGGCGAGCTTTGCCGCGGCGGCTGCAAAGAGCAGGACCGCCGCTGCGGCGGCCAGCATGGACGCGGAGACCGCGCCGGAGGCGGACAGGGGAGCCGATGGCGCGGCGGATGAGAACACGCGCGCGGCGGGCTTTGCGGCGGCGAATACCGCCGCCGTGAGCGACGCCGCCAAGGCTCCGTGCAGGAGCTTGCCGAGAATGTACGGACGGAGGCTCAGCCCGGAGCCGGCCGTCACCGCCGTCACCTGCAAATGCACGCCTATCCCCGAAAAGCCGACTATAAACGAGGTCAGGATGAGCTTTTCATAAAGGCTTGCGTCCAGTGCGGAGACCTTTAAAACCCCGGTCGAAAATTCGCAGAGCCCCGCTGCGGCGGCGTCTAAAAGAGGCGGCAGGGCGCGTATGCCAAGGAGCGTTCGCGACAGCGCAGAAAAGAAGATGATGGAGAAGCATACCGTAACGATGCTCTCCGCCGATTGGCGCAGCGCCTTTGAAAACACCTCCGCAAGCGGCAGCTCTTCGGTATCGAGCCGCATGGGCGGGGAATTGTGCCCTTTTTTTCCGTATCCGCGGAATATCACGCCGACCGCTATGGAGGAGACTATATGTATCGCATAGAGCGCGGCTCCGCAGGCCGGTCTGCCGTAGACGGAGACGCCCACCGAGCCGATGATGAACAGCGGCCCGGAATTGCTGCAAAATGAGAGCAGCCGCTCCGCCTCCGCCTTCGATACCGCGCCGCACCGGTACAGCTGCGCCGCGGTGAGCGCGCCGAGCGGATAGCCGCTTATGATACCGAGCACGAACGCCGCCGCTCCGGAGGGAGCGACGTTGAAAAGCGGGCGCATTATCCCGGACGACGCGCGGGCGAGCACCGAGCCGAAGCCGGAGTATACCAGCAGCGAGGAGCATACGAAAAACGGGAACAGGGTAGGGATGATAAGCTCATAGCACATCCTCATAGCGTCCCTTGAATAGTATATGATATCCCCGGAGCGCCAAAGGAGCATGGCGGCGGCGAGGAGCACGGCTGTATAAAATACGGTTTTTCTGAGCATTCGATCCCGTCCCTTCCGGAAGTATTTTTATTCTTAATATATTCATTAAGCCGGGCGCGTAATCATAGAATTTTAAAGGTGATGCTATATGAGACGATTATCCGAATACATAGCCGACGCTTTGGGTATGCCCAAGGACGTTGTGATGGATCTGCCGAAGGTGTCCGTGTGCGGCGACAGGGAGATATTCGTGGAGAACCACAAGGGGCTTGTCGAGTATACCGATACGGAGATAAGGCTGAAAATGAAGGACGGGATGATACGCGTTAAGGGCTCGGGGCTGAGGATCATCGTGATGGAATATGACAGAATGGTGATAAACGGGGTTTTTGAAGGCGTTTTTTATGACTGATCTGTAGTATTTTAAGAAAAAAACGGGAGTTCTGAAAAAAATGTTCAAAAAAATCTTTAAATTTATTGCGGGTTATGTTATAATATCAGCGGAGGGAAAAAATCAGGAACGCTTTATAAATATGTGCCTGCATAACGGGCTTGATATCCGTGACGCGGAGCCGTACGGCGGCGGGCTTCGCCTCAAGGTGCGGATGAGCCATTTTAAGCATATGCGTCGGCTCGTGCGTAAATGCGGGGTGCGGGTGCGGATATTGTCGAAGCACGGCGCGGCCGTGTTTCTGAAAAGGAACAGGGGCAGGGCGGCGTTCGCGCTCTGCGCCGCGGCGGTCTGTATATTTTTTCTGACAGTTCCACAGTATATATGGTGTGTGGAGATCAATGGGGTATATGACGCGGATACGGAGGAGATAGCGGCTCTGCTGCGCGAACACGGCGTTTATGCGGGAGCGCCGAAAAAGGGTATAGACGACCTCTATGAGATAAAAAACGACGCGGTGCACAGGATAGACGATATAAACTGGGCGTGGCTCTATATCGAGGGCGCCAAGGCGCGGTTCGAGGTGCAGGAGATAACGCCCGCGCCGCAGATAAGGGATATGGAAACGCCGACGGATATCATCGCGGCGTGCGACGGAGTTTTGCGCACGGCGGTGGTAAAGCGCGGAGAGCGGCGTGTGACGAGCGGCATGACCGTAGCGGCGGGCGACGTTCTGATATCGGGCAAGGTGGCGGTGTTTTCCGAGGGCTATCCGGAAAAGTATATCTACGTGCATTCCGACGGGGTCATGACGGCCGACACGATGAGGAAGGAATCGGACAAATTCACGGATACGGAAACGCTCAGGATAAGGACGGGACAGTCGAAAAAGCGCATATCCCTTGAATTGTTCGGGAAGGAGTTCAGGCTGTTCAGAGATCCCGGAGGCGGCTATGAGGAGTACGACTGCGAACGGAAAACGTATGACCTGAAGCTGCCGCTCGTCGGCTATATCGGCATATCCGCCGCCG
Source organism: uncultured Clostridia bacterium (assembly GCA_944393255.1). Taxonomy (GTDB): domain Bacteria; phylum Bacillota; class Clostridia; order UBA1381; family UBA1381; genus Ornithomonoglobus. The sequence continues at coordinate 3,426 of CALXZP010000056.1, forward strand.
TCTGCGACGTGTACGAGGTGAGGACCGCCGAGAACAGGCTCAGCGAGAGCGAGGTGCTCGCGCGGGCGCGCGAGGAGCTTGAGGAGCGGATATGCAGAAAGCTGGGCGCGGGCGCGGTAAGGACGGACGACGAGCTTTCGTATACGGTCGAAAACGGAGTTTACAGCGTTGAGCTCAGGATGTACCTCAGAGAAAATATCGGTATAGAGATACCGGCGGAGGAGTGAAAATATTTGATAAAAAGAGAGATAGAAGTACCCGAGAACATGGATATTTCTGAGCTGTTCGGCAGGTTTGACGGGAACATGAAGCTTGTGGAGAAGGCGTTCGGCGTGAGCGCCGCCGTCCGCGACAACTCGGTGCGCATAACCGGGGACGAGGACGGCGTGGACCGCGCCGGCGACGTTATCCACATGCTCATAACCATGCTCTGCGACGGAGAGAGCCTGGACGAACAGAAGATACTCTATGCTATATCGCTCGAGCAGGAGAACGGCGGCATAGACGCCGCCGCTATGGGCGCGGACTGCGTAGCGATAAACGTCAAGGGTCAGCCTATCAAGACGAAAACGCTCGGACAGAAAAAGTATGTTGAGGCGATCGAAAAGAATACGATAGTGTTCGGTATAGGCCCGGCGGGAACGGGAAAAACGTATCTGGCGGTCGCCAAGGCGGTCATGGCGCTCAAGCGGCGCGAGGTGAACCGCATAATCCTTACAAGACCCGCCGTGGAGGCGGGGGAAAAGCTCGGCTTTCTGCCGGGCGACCTGCAGAACAAGGTCGATCCGTACCTGAGACCGCTCTACGACGGCATGTATGAGATGCTGGGCGGCGAGGGCTTTTTGAAATATCAGGAGCGCGGCGTTATAGAGGTCGCGCCGCTGGCGTATATGCGCGGAAGAACGCTCGACAACGCGTTCATAATCCTGGACGAGGCGCAGAACACCACGCCGGAGCAGATGAAGATGTTCCTGACGAGGATAGGCTACGGCTCGCACGCCATAGTAACGGGCGACATAACGCAGATAGACCTCCCGGGCGACAAGCGTTCGGGACTTAAGGACGCAATGAAGATACTCGGCGGGATAGAGGACATAGCCTTCTGCAAATTCACGGAAAAGGACGTTGTGAGGCACCCGCTTGTGCAGCGTATCATCAAGGCGTACGAAAGGCACGATGAGGAAAAGGAGCGGCGGAAGAACGCCGCTAAAAAGAAACAGAGCTGAAAAGAGGATATCAGATGGTAGAGTTTGCGGCAGAGAATGAGAGCGGCGCGGAGATAACGGCGGAGCAGACGGACGAGCTTAGGCGCGTGTGCGAAACGGTGATGGAGAACGAGGGATGCGGATTTGACGCGGAGATAAGCCTGACCTTTACGGATAACGAGGGCATCCGCGCCCTGAACCGAAAATACCGGGGCATAGACAGGGCTACGGACGTGCTGTCGTTTCCCATGCTCGATTTTGAGGGCGGGGAGGCCGACGCCGAATTTGAGACGGATAACGGGCTGGTGCTGCTGGGCGATATAGTTATATCGGCGGAGCGCGCGGCGGAGCAGGCGGCGGAGCTGGGTCATTCGCTGAGGCGGGAGCTGGCGTTTTTAACGGCGCATTCGGTGCTGCACCTGCTCGGCTACGACCATGTGGACGACGAGGAAGGCGAGCGCGCGATGATAGAAAAGCAGAACGGCGCCCTGGACGCGCTCGGCATAACAAGGGATATCCCGGAATTTGAATGAAACGAAGATGAAGAATAAGAATTTTCTGATAAGCATGAAGCATGCGGCGGAAGGGCTGATCTATACGGCGCGCAGCGAGCGGAATTTCAGGATAGACGTGTCGGCGGCGCTCTACGTTATCTGGTTTGCGTCGGCGTGCGGGCTTTCGCGCGCCGAATGGGCGGCAGCGGCGGTCTCTGTTGGGCTGGTGCTGGCCGCGGAGACGGTTAACACCGCGGTGGAGCGGACGGCGGACGCGGCTGTGAGCGGCTACAGCGTCCATGCAAAGCACGCCAAGGACGCGGCGGCGGGAGCGGCGCTGCTCTGCGCGCTCACGGCATTGGCGGCAGGTATAGCCATATTCGGGGATATGCGCAGGATAGCGGAGGCGGCGCGGCTCATATGCGCCTCGCCGGTGCGTATCGCCGCGTTCGCCGCGGTAACGGCGTTTTCGGTATGGTTCGTGTTCTTATACGGAAAAAGAAAAAAGGACGATCGGAAAGGAAATATATGAAGACAAAATTTAAATCGGGCTTCTGTGCGATAATAGGAATGCCCAACGTGGGAAAATCAACGCTTTTGAACGCTGTTGCGGGGCAGAAGATAGCGATAATATCGGATAAGCCTCAGACGACCAGGAACAGGATACTGGCGATACATTCAACTCCCGACGAGCAGATAGTTTTTACCGACACGCCGGGGATACACGAGCCGCACAATAAGCTCGGCGAATACATGGTGCGCGTTGCGAACGAGAGCATGAGGGATACGGACGTGGTAGTGTTCGTGGTGGACGCGTCGAAGGGCATACGCGACAAGGAGCGGGAGATAGCGCAGAATATAGACAAGCTCGGGCTGCCCTGCATACTTGTGATAAACAAGGTCGATCTGGTCAGGAAAGAGGAGCTGCTGCCGATGATAGCCGATTTTTCGAGCATGAACGATTTTGAGGCGATAATCCCGATAAGCGCCAAGGAGAACGACGGTGTGGACAGGCTGACCGACCTCATAACGGATTACCTTGAGGAGGGGCCGAGGTTTTACGACGAGGACGCCGTGACCGACCAGCCCGAGCGCGCGATCGCGGCGGAGATAATACGCGAAAAGATGCTGTGGCTGCTCGATAAGGAGGTGCCGCACGGGATAGCGATAGAGATATCGCAGATGAAGGAAAAGGGCAAGGTAACGGAGATACACGCCGTTATAAACTGCGAGAAGAAAACGCACAAGGGCATAATCATCGGCAAGAACGGCGAGATGCTCAAAAAGATAGGGACGATGGCGCGGGGCGACATAGAAAAAATGCTCGGGAAAAAGGTGTATCTGGAGCTTTGGGTAAAGGTCAGGAACGACTGGCGCAACAGCGATTTCCTGATCAGGAATTTCGGATATACCGACGACGATACCGTCTGAGCGCTTTTTCATATAAATCGTCTCGGTCGGCCGCATGAAAGATTTAATGGTCATAAACATGGACGATCAGCTCTACAGGGGTATAATAATAAGACAGAACAATTACGGAGACGCGCACAGGATGCTTTCGGTATTCACAGAGACGGACGGCATAGTGAAGGCTGTGCGCTACGGCGTCCGCGGCAAAAAGGCGTCGAACGCGGCGGCGTTCCAAATGCTCAGCTACGGTGACTTCAGGCTGCGCCCGTCGCGCGGCGAGGTCATGACGGCGGTCTCGGCGGATATCATAGACGGCTTTTTTCCTGTGTGCGAGGACATAGTAAAGCTTGCGCTCGTAAACTATTTCGCGGATATAACGTATTCGCTGCTCGGCGAGGGCAACCCGGACAGGCGTATTCTTTCGCTGTTTCTGAACACGGTGTACGCCGCAGCCTACCGCGCGGAGCCGCTTTCAAAGCTCAAATGCGTATACGAGTTCAAGCTGATGTGCGCCGGAGGATACATGCCCGATACGAGCGGCTGCGCCGAATGCGGCGGAGCGGCGCAGTATTTCAGCCCGGACGGGGGCTGCTTTTCCTGCTCCGCCCACAGGCGGGGCGGGGATATGCCCGTTTCGGCGGCGGCGGTCTCGGTCATGCGCTATCTGGCGGGCTGCCCCGACCGCAGGATGCTCGCATTCGGCGTTCCGGACGTGAAGATATACCGTGAAACGGGCGCGGTAACGGAGCGGTACGTGAGCGCCCAGGCGGACAGGGAATTTGCAAGCCTGTCATACTTCAAGTCCGTCGCAGAGATGCAGGGCGATGTTTGGTGAGTTTTTATAAAAACGTAAATACATGCGTATGCAAACTTAACTAATTTGGAAAAAAACAAAAAAATTTAATAAAACTCTTGCAATTCTCCGCAAAAAGTAGTATAATAGTTTAGTATTATGTATTAAATTTGTGGAGGTGTAGAGATTTGCCAAACATCAAGTCAGCAAAGAAGCGCGTTAAGGTAACCGAGAAAAAGACTGCCGTAAACACTGCGCGCAAAACTGCTTTAAAGACGGCTATAAAGAAGTTTGAAGCTGCTGCGGCTGCGTCGGATAAGGACGCGGCAAAGGTTTTGTTCAACGACGCTGTAAAGAAGCTCGATCAGGGCGTGGCGCACGGTATAATCCATAAGAACAAGGCTGCAAGAAAGAAGTCGCAGCTCGCTGTTAAGCTCGCAAAGCTGTCCTGAAAATGATCTTGTGAACGCAGACGGCGATCACAGAGATTAAAAAAACGAAGAAAGCTCCCGCCCGTGAGGCGGGCTTTTTTTTTTTTTTTGCCCTCCGCCGCGCCGCGGAACGGATAATACAAAAAAACGTATAATTTAGAAAATAGATATTGCAATTTTACCAAACATAAGATATAATATACATATTGATAGTTTAAAGAATTTCATTGAGGAGGAAAGCTGCAATGAGAGCAAAGTATAAGCGCGTACTTTTAAAGGTCAGCGGCGAGGCTCTTGCCGGGCCTCAGGGCTTCGGCATAGACGAGGACACCGTTGCCGAGATATCGAAAAATATAAAGAAGATCGTGGATATGGGCACGCAGGCGGCGATAGTGGTAGGCGGCGGCAACATATGGCGCGGACGGTCGAGTGAGAACATGGACAGGACGAGGGCGGACCATATGGGTATGCTGGCGACGGCTATAAATTCGCTCGGGCTGTGCAGTGCGCTTGAGGCGCAGGGCGTGGCAACGCGCGTCCAGACAGCTATAGATATGCGCCAGATAGCCGAGCCGTACATACGCGGCAAGGCGGTGCGCCATATGGAAAAGGGCAGAGTGGTCATATTCGGCTGCGGAACGGGCAACCCGTTCATGTCGACCGACACCGCCGCGGCGCTCAGAGCCGTGGAGATGGAGGTGGACGTTATCCTGCTCGCAAAGAAGGTGGACGCCGTATACGACAGCGACCCCAACATCAACCCGAACGCGAAGCGGTACACCAACCTTTCGTTCAGCGACATATTGTCGAAAAATCTCGGGGTGATGGATTCCACCGCAGCGTCGCTGTGCCGCGACAACAACATGCCGATACTCGTTTTCGGTCTGAACGACCCGGAGAACATAGTCCGCGCGGTAAAGGGCGAAAAGATAGGCACGCTCGTAAATATGGAAGGCAAATAAACGCGGCGCGGGTCATATCCGCCCGCGCCGGAACAAAAAACAACAAAGCATATCAAGGAGGAGCATAACATGGGAAAATATCCTGAAGTAGAAGCGAAGATGGAAAAGAGAATAAACGCGCTTGTGGGCGAGTTCAAGACGATACGCGCGGGGCGCGCGAACGCGTCGGTGCTCGACAAGATAGCGATAGATTATTACGATACCATGACGCCGGTGAACCAGGTCGGCTCCATATCGTCGCCCGAGCCGCACCAGCTCGTTATCCAGCCCTGGGACGTTTCGGTGCTCGGCAAGATCGAGAAGGCGATAAACAAATCGGAGCTGGGCATCTCGCCCCAGAACGACGGCAAGGTGATACGCCTGAACTTCCCGCCGCTCACGGAGGAGAGACGCCGCGAGCTTGTAAAGACCGTCAAGAAATACGCCGAGGAGGCGAAGGTGCAGATAAGAAACGCGCGCCGCGACGGTATAGACATGTACAAGAAGCAGAAAAAGAACGGCGAGATAACCGAGGACGACATGAAGGATATCGAAAAGGATATCCAGAACATGACGGACAAATATATCAAGGAGATAGACAGCATAACGGCGGACAAGGAAAAGGAAATAACGGCCATATGACGCCTTAGCGCCATTTATAAGGGGCAGCGCCCCGCAGCGTCCGCTGCGGCAGCGCTGTCCCTGCTTTGAATAGGAGGAGGCTGCTTAAAGCTCTGTGCATTTTGCTTGCAGCCCCGAAGCGACAGAAAGGGATACAGGATCATGATATTTGAAGCCTTTAAAAAGAAAAAAAGGGAACATGAGCTCGACCCCGCCGCGCTTCCGAGACACATAGGCGTTATAATGGACGGCAACGGCAGATGGGCGAAAAAGCGGGGGCTTCCGCGCAGCGCGGGGCATAAGGCCGGCGCGGAGAGCCTTAAGAAGATAGTTACCGAGGCGAATAAGCTCGGCGTGGGATATATAACGGTGTACGCGTTTTCGACGGAGAACTGGAAGAGACCGAAGGCGGAGGTGGATTATCTTATGGATCTGCTGATGGACTATCTCATAAACGCCGAAAAAACGCTTGCCGGGGAAAACGTGCGCATACGCGCAATAGGCTCGAGAGCCGAGCTTTCGGAGGAGATGCGCAGGCAGATAAAAAAGACGGAGGAGCTGACAAAGGACCGGTCGGGCATAGTTATGAACATAGCGCTCAATTACGGCGGGCGCGAGGAGCTTGTCCATGCCGTGCGGCGCATAGGCGAGGCGGTCAGGTCGGGAGAGCTGGAGCCGGAGGCTGTGACGGAGTCGGATATAGAGAGCGGTCTCTACACCGCCGGGCAGCCGGACGTAGACCTGCTCATCCGCACGAGCGGCGAGCAGAGGCTGTCCAATTTCATGCTCTGGCAGGTGAGCTACGCCGAGATGGTATTCGTAAATAAGCTTTGGCCCGATTTCAAGCCGAAGGATCTTATAGAGTGTATAAAGATATTCCAGGGCCGCGGCAGGCGGTTCGGCGGGATATGAGAAAGGGCGGTGAGAGGAAGATGCTTACGCGTGTTATCACATCGGTGGTCGCCCTGGCGGTGTTTTTCGCGGTCGTATTCGCGGGCGAGATACCGCTTGCGGCGGCGGTGCTGGCAGTGACGGCGGCGATGCTTTACGAGACCTGCGGCGCCCTCACGCGCTCCAAGGCGGTGAAGGTCTCCGTTTATATAACGGCGGCGCTCGTAACGGCGGGCGCGTATACGGGGATGATAGGCGCGGCGGTGGCGGCGGCGGTGCTTGTTGTGCTGGTGTTTCTGGTATTCCTGCACGGCAGGGTCGGACACAGGGAGCTGCTCTCGGCGTCGTTCATGTCGGTATATATAGCGCTTTTTATGAGCTATATCCCGCTGCTGCGCATGCATATGGGTCTGGCGTACATGGCGTTCGTGTTCATAATCGCGTGGGGCAGCGATACCTGCGCGTATTTCTGCGGCACGTTCTTCGGGAAGCACAAGCTCATCCCGAGGGTGAGCCCGAAAAAGACGGTCGAGGGCTCGGCGGGCGCGGTGGTATCGGTGGCGCTTTTGTGCGCGCTCTACGCGTTCATCCTCGATAAGAGCGGGCATCCGCTCGGCGGCGTTTCGCCCGATGCGGCGGAGTATATAAAAACGGGTCTGCTCGGCGCGGTGACCGCGGCTGTCTCCCAGCTCGGAGACCTTGCAGCTTCGGCGATAAAGCGCGACGCGGGCATAAAGGATTACGGGAAGATATTTCCCGGTCACGGCGGATTTATGGACAGATTCGACAGTGTTATATTTATCGCGCCCGTAGTATACTATTACTGTATGTATATAATGAACATATGAAAAGGGATCTTCTCAAAACGGTATTGTGAAAGGATTTAGTGGTCACAGATATGAAGCTTACGATACTCGGCTCGACCGGCTCGATAGGCACGCAGACGCTCAGCATAGTCCGCGACGCGCCTCCCGGAGCCTTTTCGGTCGCTGCCATCACCGGGAACAGGAACACGGCGCTGCTCGAGGCGCAGGCGCGTGAATTCCGCCCTGAGCTTGTGTGCGCCGCAGACGAGGCGGCGGCAGCGGAGCTGCGCGTGCGGCTTTCGGACACCGGCATAAAGGTCGCGGGCGGCGCGCAGAGCGTTATCGAGGCGGCGGCGGCGCCGGCGGACGCGGCGGTGGTCGCGGTCGTCGGGATGGCGGGCATAGAGCCGACCATAGCGGCGCTCAGGTCGCGCAAAAGGGTCGCGCTTGCGAACAAGGAAACGCTGGTCGCGGCGGGGAATATAATAAAGGACTGCGAGCGCAGGTACGAAAACAGGATAATACCCGTTGACAGCGAGCATTCGGCGATATTCCAGTCCATGCTCGGCAGCGGCAGCGGGATAAAGAGGATAATACTTACGGCTTCCGGCGGCAGCTTTTACGGAAAAAAGGCGGAGGAGCTGAAAAATGTGACGCCGGAGCAGGCTCTGCACAATCCCAACTGGGATATGGGCGCAAAGGTGACGATAGATTCCTCAACGCTCGTCAACAAGGGTCTGGAGATGATAGAGGCGAAATGGCTTTTTGACGTGGATATAGACAGGATAAAGGTGGTCATACACCGCCAGAGCATACTCCATTCGGCGGTCGAGTTTGAGGATAACGCGGTAATAGCGCAGCTGGGCGCGCCGGATATGCGGCTGCCCATACAGTTCGCGCTGACGTATCCGGAGCGTATGCCTATACGCGGCAACGAGCTTGACCTCTGCGGGTGCGCGAAGCTGACCTTTGAGGAGCCTGACACGGAGACCTTCCGCGCCCCGGAGCTTGCGCGCCGCGCCGGACGCGACGGCGGCACTCTCGCCGCTGTGTTCAACGGCGCAGACGAAGCGGCGGTGGGGCTTTTCATGCAGGGAAAGCTCTCATACCCGGGCATAACGGAAGCGATAGAATACGCGATGGATAGGCACAGGAGCGTACAGTCTCCGAGCCTGGAGGATATATACGCGGCGGATAAAGAGGCGAGAGAGTCCGTTATATCGGGCTTCGCCGGACTTTGACGGAACTATCCGGTATCATGCGGCGGCAAGGAGGTAAATAAATATTGGTAACAGCTATCGTAACGATAATAATGTTTCTTGTGATGGTCTCGCTTCACGAGTTCGGTCATTTCATAACGGGACGGCTTTTGAATTTCAAGATACTTGAATATTCGATAGGCTTCGGCCCGGCGGTCTGGCACAGCAAAAAAAGCGAGATACAGTATTCGCTGCGCGCGATACCGTTCGGCGGCTACTGCAAGTTCGAGGGCGAGGATGAAGCGTCCGAGGATAAGCGCGCGTTTTCAAACCAGCCGGTCTGGAAGCGCATGATAGTAGTTGCGGCGGGCGGCATAGTGAACATCATACTCGGCTTCGTGCTGTTCCTCATCATCGTCCCGGCGTGCTCGCCGATGGTGACGAACGTCATAGACGAGGTGGTCGAGAACAGCTATATAGAGGAGCAGGGCATACTTCCCGGCGACGAGGTGGTCGAGATAAACGGCAGGGGCGTGAGCTTTTATAACGATATCGCCCTGTATACACAGGACTTCACCGCCGGAGAGGAATGCGAGATGGTGATAAAGCGCGGCGGGGAAAAGCTGAGCTTCACCTTTAAGCCCTCCGAGAGCGTTACGGACTACGTATATACCGAGGAGGGGATAGAGGTCTCCGAGTCGATGAACGGTGTGAGCGCCGGAACGCAGCTTTACAAATACGGCGAGGGCGCGGAGCGCGACGAAGCGAAGATAGGCACGGCCGAAACGGTCACAAGGCTCATAATCGGCTTCAGACCGCGCTATGAGGACGTCACGGCGCTCAACGTATGGGGCGAGGCGTGGAATCAGACGCGGTTCATGGTAAAGATAGTGTACAATTCGCTTTGGCAGCTCGTTACCGGCAGGGCGGGCATAGACCAGATGAGCGGGCCTGTGGGCATAGTTTCCGAGGTCAGCAGCGCCGTCCATTCGGGGGAGAGCAGCTGGCTGCAGATACTCAACCTCACGGCGCTGCTCACGATAAATCTCGGCGTTTTCAACCTTTTGCCGATCCCGGCGCTCGACGGCGGCAGACTGCTGTTCATGATAATAGAGCTTATCAGAAGGAAGCCGATCCCGCCGGATAAGGAGGGCATGGTGCACGCGATAGGCTTTTTGCTGCTGATCGCGCTGATAGTATTCGTGTCGTTCAACGATATAATGAGACTGATAAGGTAGAGCCCCTTAAGGCGGAAGGAGAAGCGATATGAACAGAAGGATAACGAGGAGCGTCCGCGCGGGCGGAGTGACGATAGGCGGAGGAGCGCCGGTGACGATCCAGTCCATGTGCAACACCGACACCCGCGATGCGGACGCGACCGTGAAGCAGATACGGGAGCTTGAAAAGGCGGGCTGCGAGCTGATACGCGTAGCCGTGCCGGACATGGAGGCGGCGGAGGCGGTGAAGCGGATAAAGGAGCGGATCCGTATCCCGCTCATTGCCGATATACATTTCGACTACAGGCTGGCGCTTGAATGCATAAAGAACGGTATAGACAAGGTGCGCATAAACCCCGGCAACATCGGCAGCCGAAGCCGCGTAAAGCTCGTGGCCGACGCCGCCGCCGAAAGGGGTATACCCATACGCATAGGCGTGAACGGCGGCTCGCTCGAGAAGGGGCTGCTCGAAAAGTACGGCGGTCCGACTGCCGAGGCGCTCGTTGAGAGCGCGCTCGGGCATGCGGAGATACTGGAGGACGTCGGCTTCGGGGACATAGTGGTATCCATGAAAGCGTCGAACGTGCCGGTCATGCTCGAGGCATACCGCATATTCTCTGAAAAGACGGACATACCGCTGCATGTCGGCGTTACGGAGTCGGGAACTGAGCGGCTCGGGACGATAAAATCGTGCGTGGGCATAGGCGCGCTGCTGTCTGAGGGCATAGGCGACACCATCCGCGTTTCGCTGACCGCCGACCCCGTGCGCGAGGTGACCGCAGCGAAGGATATACTCCGCGTCCTCGGGCTGAGGCGCGGCGGGATAGAGTTCATCTCGTGCCCCACCTGCGGCAGGACGCAGATAGACCTCATAAGCATAGCGAACGAGGTCGAGCGGCGGCTTGCGGGCGTTGACAAGAACATAAAGGTGGCGGTCATGGGCTGCGCCGTAAACGGTCCCGGCGAGGCGCGCGAAGCCGACATAGGCATTGCCGGCGGCAGGGGCGAGGGCATCATCTTCCGCAGGGGCGAGATACTCAGGAAGGTGCCGGAGGACATGATCGTTGAAGAACTTTTGAAGGAAGTAGAAAAGCTATGAAAAAATTTCTCGTAATAAACGGGGTAAATCTGAACATGCTGGGCATACGCGAGCCGGGCATTTACGGCGGCGAATCGCTTGCCGCGCTGGAGGAACGCATCGGGAAAAGGGCGGAGGCGCTCGGTGTGCAGGCCGACTTTTTCCAGAGCAACTATGAGGGCGCGGTCTGCGAGGCGATACACGGCGCGCTCGGCGTATACGACGGCATAATAATAAACCCCGGCGCGTTCACGCATTATTCTTATGCCGTGCGCGACGCGCTCGGCTCCGTGAAGCTCCCGGCGGTAGAGGTGCATATATCGAACATACATAAGCGGGAGGAGTTCAGGCACACGTCCGTGACCGCGCCGGAGTGCGTAGGTCAGATATGCGGACTGGGGCTTTTGGGCTATGAATTGGCATTGGAGGCGCTTTGCGATGCAGTCAAGGATAGAGAGACTTCTGAGTAATATAGGAGAGGGCTGCGCGGCGTTCATATCGGGATATCCGAACATATTCTATTACAGCGGCTTCACCTCGGCGGACGCGCGGCTCATAATATCGAAAAATACAAGGCTGCTCCTGACCGATCCGAGGTACACGATACAGGCGCGGCGGCAGGCGCGCGGGTTCGACACGGCGGACATAGGCGGCGGCTGGGAAAAGATATTCAAGGCGGTCGGCGAGGAGAAGATAGCGTTTGAGGAGGACAGGCTCAGCGTCGGCGAATACAAGCGGCTCAAGGCGGCGGCGCCCGGCAAGATATTCGTTCAGGCACAGGAGAGCATAGACATGCCCAGGCGCGTCAAGGACGCGGAGGAGCTGGAGCTCATCGCCGCGGCGGAGCGCATAGGCGACGAGGCGTTTCTGCATATACTGGACGTGCTCCGCCCCGGCATGACGGAGCGCGAGGCGGCGCTGGAGCTTGAAACGCATATGAAAAAGAACGGAGCCTCGGGGCTGTCGTTTGAGACGATCGCCGCTTCGGGCGTGCGCTCCGCCATGCCGCACGGCGCGGCGAGCGAAAAGCGCATAGAGCGCGGCGAGCTTTTAACGCTCGATTTCGGCTGCGTCTATAAGGGCTACTGCTCGGACATGACGAGGACGGTCGTTTTGGGAAAGGCGGACGAGCGTCAGCGCGAGATATATTCGGTCGTGCTCAGGGCGCAGGAGACTGCGCTCGGCGGTATCTCGGAGGGCATAGGCTGCGCCGAGGCGGACGCGCTTGCAAGGCGCGTCATAGAGGAGGCGGGATACGGAGCATATTTCACGCACGCCCTCGGCCACAGCGTGGGCGTGGAGATACACGAGCGTCCGAACTTCTCTCCGAAGAGCCGCGACAGGCTGGAGGAGGGAAACGTCATGAGCGTGGAGCCGGGGATATATATCGACGGCTTCGGCGGGGTCAGGATAGAGGATCTCATAGCCGTGAGCGGCGGCAAAACGGTCAATTTTACTAATTCGCCAAAGGAGCTCATAGAGCTGTAAAACCCGAAAATATCGCATAGCCATGCGGATAACTAGCTGTCTGTGCGGAGGTGCGGGATAAATATTTTTCAATTTTTTGCACAATTATGAAAAAAAGTATTGCAATTTGCGGTTTTTTTTGATAGAATATAAGTATGAGCAGAACGGACGCGGCGGAATGAGTGTGAAATATCGTGTGAATAATACGCGCCGTGCGCCGACAGAATAGAATAAAAGCCCCGGCGCTGCCGGGTGGAAAGGAATGGGATACAATGGTAACCGCAGGTGATTTTAGAAACGGAGTAACTTTCGAGATGGACGGCGGAGTCTGGCAGGTAGTTGAGTTTCAGCACGTAAAGCCGGGCAAGGGCGCCGCTTTCGTAAGAACGAAGATGAAGAACGTCATCACGGGCAGCGTGGTGGAAAAATCGTTCAGACCTACGGAAAAGTTCGAGAACGCCTTCGTTGAGAGAAAGGATATGCAGTATTCGTACAACGACGGGGATCTTTACTATTTCATGGATCAGGAGACATTCGATATGCTCCCCATCGCCATGAACGATATCAAGGATAAGATGAAGTTCGTCAAGGAAAACGACGTGTGCAAGATCCTTTCGTATAAGGGAAAGGTGTTCGATATAGAGCCGCCTACGTTCGTAGAGCTGGCTATAACCGAAACTGAGCCGGGCTTCGCGGGCAACACTGCAACGGGAGCTACAAAGCCGGCTACGCTTGAGACGGGCGCTGTTATACAGGTGCCGCTGTTCGTTGACGGCTCGGATGTGATCCGTGTCGATACCAGAACGGGCGAGTATATGGAGCGCGTTAGTAAATAACCTTGTATATAACCGAGGGGGCGCTGCAGTTCCCGCGGCTATATAAAACATATCGCATCAACGCTGAAGGGAGGCTTTAAGGCATGAGTGATATTTCCAAGGAAGCGGCTTTTCTTAAGGGGCTTGCAGAAGGTATGGCTATTGAAAAAAAGTCAGACGAGGGCAGGCTCATCGCAAGGCTCATAGACCTTGTGTCCAAGGCCGCAGACCGTATGGAAGAGCTTGACGGCGAACTTAAGCAGCTCAGAGACGATCTCGAGCTTCTGACAGATGACGTGTTCGTTCTCGAAAGTGACGTCGAAAAGCTTGAAGATGAGGCGGACATGAGAAATGTCCCCTACGGCTATGATCTTGATGATGATGACGACGACCTGTTCGACGGCTTCGTCGGCGACGACGATGAGGACGACGATAATCTGTTTGAGATCATGTGTCCCGAATGCGGAGAAGATGTGGTAGTCGATTTTGATCTGCTTGATGAGGAAAACAGTATAGTTTGTCCTAACTGCCACAGCAGCATCGAGCTGGAGTTCGATATGCCCGAGGATATCGAGGGCGGTCCGCCGGACGGTGATGACGACGGCGGTTTAAACGGTTAAAACCCGTTTGTTTATAATGAGATCTACAGACAGTTATTAAGTGGAAAACATAGGGGCTGCACCGTGGAGCGGTCCCTTGTTTTTTTGCTTTGAGGACGGCCGTCTGTGCTTGAAAAGGAGGAGCTATGGGATATACGGGGCTTTACATCCATATACCGTTCTGCGTGCGTAAGTGCGCCTACTGTGATTTCACGTCCTATGCCGGCAGGGAAAGCATGTTCGAGCCGTATATAGGCGCGCTCGAGCGCGAGCTCGGCTCGTACGGCGCCGGAGACGGAGCCGCTGCGGATACGGTGTTCATAGGCGGCGGCACGCCCTCAGTCCTGAGCGCGGAGCTCATAAGCAGGCTCTGCAAAAGCGTCAGGACGAATTTTGAGCTTGCGGAGAGAACGGAGTGGAGCATGGAGGTCAACCCGGGAACGGTGACGGAGGAAAAGCTGAACGCCATGCTCGAGGGCGGCATAAACCGCGTCAGCGTCGGAGTGCAGTCGTTCTGCGACGCGGAGCTTCGCGCCGCGGGGCGCATACACAGCGCGCAGGAGGCGTACAATACGGTTCTCGGGCTCAGGGCGGCGGGCTTTGAGAACATAAGCATAGACCTCATGGCTTCGCTGCCTCTGCAAACGGCGGAGAGCTTCAAAAAAACGCTCGGGACGGCCGCGGAGCTTCCCGTCAGGCATATAAGCGTCTACAGCCTTATAATAGAGGACGGAACGCCGCTCAAGGAGAAGTACGACAGCGGCGAATATCCGGAGCCGGACGAGGACGAGGACAGGGAGCTTTACCGGTATACCGGCGAATTTCTCGCCGGACGCGGCTTTGAGCGCTACGAGATATCCAATTATGCCGCGCCGGGGTACGAGTCGAGGCACAACATAAAATACTGGGAGTGTACGCCCTATATCGGCGCGGGCGCGGCGGCGCATTCGTATACGGGCTCGGAGCGGTATTTCAACACGCCGTCCCTTGAGGAGTATATAAGCGGCGGCGGACGGCGCATGGGGCTTGAGCGTCTGAGCGAAAACGACAGGATGTCCGAATTTATGATGATGGGTCTGAGGATGACCGCGGGCGTTTCGTATGCCGAATTTATGCGCCGCTTCGGGCGGGATCTGCGCTCGGTATATGCGCGGGAGCTGGAAAGGCTCGTGCCGACGGGGCTTTTGGAGGAGCGCGGCGGCAGGCTGCGGCTCACGCCGCGCGGGCTGGACGTGGCAAATCCCGTGATGTGCGAATTTATGCTCTGATATTCTCAGCCGGTTTTTTCGCCGGGCGGGCGCGGTTTTCATAAATATGAATAAAATATTAAATATAGAATAAAATACTTGACAACAGGAGTAAAAAGTGCTATTTTATATATAGTTGTTAGCACTCGCCGGCTTTGAGTGCTAACAGAAAGAAAGACTCGGATTTATTGATTGCAGACGAAGGGATGCGGACACAATGGATCTTAACGACAGGAAAAAACAGATCCTGCAGGCCATAATAGACGAATATATCGGCTCGGCCGAACCGGTCGGTTCAAGGGCGATATCGAAAAAGCACGAGCTGGGGCTTTCGAGCGCGACTATACGCAACGAGATGGCGGATCTGGAGGAGATGGGCTATCTTATCCAGCCTCATACCTCGGCGGGGCGTATCCCGTCCGACGCGGGGTACAGGTTCTACGTGAATTCGCTTATGAAAAGATACCGGATAGGGCTTGAGGCGGTGGAGCGGCTGCAAAGCGAGCTGGCGGGCAGGCTGCAAAGTCTCGACAGAGCCGTAAAGCGGGCGGGCTTCCTCGCTTCGGTGCTGACCGATTACACGACCGTGGTATCGGCTCCGGCAGGCGAGCGGGCGGAGATCAAAAAGATAGATATGGTCCCTGTATCCTCCGAGGCGGTAACGCTCATAATCGTTACGCGCAATGTGAGGAGCAGGCTCATAAACGCGAAGCTCTCGTTCGACGAATGCGAGAATATCGCCGCGGTGCTGAACGCAAGGCTGCGCGGCAGGTCGGCGGAGGAGATAACCTACGACACTATCCGCGGCATAGAGTCGGAGCTGTGCGAAAAGCTTTCGGTACAGCCGAAGCTGCTGATAAACGTGCTCCATTTCGTTTACGATGCGGTAACGGAGGCGGAGGATACGGAGATATACGTCGAGAACGCAAAATCCATATTGCAGTATCCCGAATACCGCGATATAGACAAGGCGCGCGAGATATTCAGCTTCCTCGACGATAAATCCAATCTTAAGCAGCTCATTGCCGAAACGGGCGAAAACGAGGGCGTGAACGCCAGGATAGGCGGGGAGAACGATCCGGAGATAATGAAGGACTGCTCTCTCGTCACCGTCAACTATTCGCTTGACGGAAAGGCTGTAGGAAAAATAGGGGTCATAGGGCCGAAGCGGATGGATTATGCAAAGGTATTTGCCAGCCTCGACCTTATATCCCATGAGATAGATAAGCTGCTCGGATCGTTTTCGGGCGGATAGAGGCGGCGGAATACGCCGTGAGGCGACGGAGAATACGTCGTGAGACGGCGGAATACGCCGCGGGGCGGCGAAAACGCCGCATAAGCTTAATGGCGGGGCAAGTCCCCTGCTTAAGGAGGTATTGGATTGGATAAGAACAAGGACGTTGAAGCTGAAGTAAAGGAAGAAGAGACTGCCGGGGCTGCCGAGACCGCCGAGGCTGCGGAAACGGCTGAGGACGCCGCGGACGAGGCGCTCAGAAAGGAGCTTGCGGAGCAGAAGGATAAGTATCTGAGACTGCTCGCGGAGTACGACAACTACCAGAAGCGCACTCAGCGCGAAAAGGCGGCGCGGTATGCCGACGCCGTTGTGGACACGGTGGAAAAGCTGCTCCCGGTCGGCGACAATCTTGAAAGGGCGCTCGGCACGGAGGTGACCTCTGAGGACGCGGTAAAGTTCAAGGAGGGCGTTGAGATGGTGTGGAAGCAGTTTTTAGACGCGCTCGAAAAGCTCGGAGTGAAGCCTATACAGGCCGAGGGCGAGCAGTTTGACCCGAACCTGCACAACGCGGTCATGCATATAGAGGACGACAGCGTTGACGACAACACCGTTGTGGAGGATTTTGCAAGAGGCTATATCTATAACGGCGAAAGGGTCGTAAGGCATAGTATGGTAAAGGTGGCCAACTGACGGGCCGCTGGGCGTAACATATATATAACGGGAATTTTCAGGAGGTATTTAAAATGGGAAAGATAATCGGAATAGACCTTGGAACGACAAACAGCTGCGTTGCGGTCATGGAGGGCGGCAGCGCAAACGTTATAACCAACAGCGAGGGCGCGAGAACAACGCCGTCGGTAGTAGCGTTCCAGAAGGACGGAGAGAGGATAGTAGGACAGGTGGCTAAGCGCCAGGCGGTGACCAACGCCGACCGCACCATCATGTCGATAAAGAGAAAGATGGGCACGACCGAAAAGGTGACCGTGGACGGCAAGGCTTACACTCCGCAGGAGATATCGGCGATGATACTTTCAAAGCTCAAGGCCGACGCTGAGGCGTATCTCGGCGAGACGGTAACGCAGGCGGTAATAACCGTTCCGGCGTACTTCAACGATTCGCAGCGCCAGGCTACAAAGGACGCGGGCAAGATCGCGGGTCTTGAGGTGCTGCGTATAATAAACGAGCCTACGGCGGCGGCGCTTGCCTACGGCATGAGCGATAAGGATCAGACGATAATGGTATACGACCTCGGCGGCGGTACCTTCGACGTATCCATCCTCGAGATAGGCGACGGCGTGTTCGAGGTGCTTTCGACCAACGGCGATACGCATCTGGGCGGCGACGATTTCGACCAGAAGATAATAGACTATCTCATAACCTCTTTCAGGAACTCGGACGGCATCGACCTCACAAACGACAAGGTCGCTATGCAGAGGCTCAAGGAAGCTGCGGAGAAGTCAAAGATAGAGCTTTCGACGACCACCACATCGGAGATAAACATCCCGTTCATCACAGCCGACGCTGCCGGTCCGAAGCATATGAATATAACGCTCACAAAGGCTAAGTTCGACGAGCTCACTGCCGACCTGGTAGACAGGACTCTCGTGAGCATAAGAAACGCTATGAAGGACGCGGGACTGAGCGCGTCGCAGATAGATGAGGTGCTGCTCGTAGGCGGTTCCTCGCGTATACCGGCCGTACAGGAGGCGGTAAAGAAGGAAATGGGCAAGGAGCCGCATAAGGGCATCAACCCGGACGAGTGCGTTGCGGTCGGCGCGGCGCGCCAGGCGGGCGTTCTCGGCGGCGAGGAGACGGGCGTTCTCCTGCTCGACGTAACTCCGCTCTCGCTCGGTATCGAAACTCTCGGCGGCGTATGCACAAAGCTCATCGAGAGGAACACGACGATCCCGACGAGCAAGTCGCAGATATTCTCGACTGCGGCCGACGGTCAGACGCAGGTCGAGATCCACGTTCTGCAGGGCGAGCGCGAGATGGCTCAGTATAACAAGACTCTCGGCCGCTTCAACCTCACGGGTATAGCTCCGGCTCCGAGAGGCGTACCGCAGATCGAGGTAAAATTCGATATAGACGCAAACGGTATCGTGAACGTATCGGCAAAGGATCTCGGAACGGGCAACGAGCAGAAGATAACCATAACCGCTTCATCGAACCTCAGCGACGAGGACATCGACAGAGCCGTTAAGGATGCGGAAAAGTACGCCGAGGAGGATAAGAAGCGCAAGGAAGAGGTAGAAACGCGCAACAATGCCGAATCTATGGTATTCCAGTGCGAAAAGACTCTCAAGGATCTCGGTGACAAGGTGAGCGAGTCCGAAAAGAGCGAGGTACAGGCCGAGATAGACAAGGTCAAGGAGGCGCTCAAGGGCACGGATACCGAGGCGATAAAGGCGGCTTCGGAGGCGCTCACTCAGAAGTTCTATAAGATATCGGAAAAGATGTACCAGCAGGCTAACCCCGGCGGCGCGGGCTTCGACCCGTCGCAGGCTCAAGCTGGCGCGGCAGGCGGCGCACAGGGCGGCGAGAACGTATATGACGCCGACTACAGAGAGGTAGACGACGATAATAAATAATCCGGGCAAAAGGGCGGGTCATGTTATATGCTCCGCCCCTTGTTGGGTTAATGGGGGCTGCAGCAAAATGCACAGACCGCATAAAGCGAAAAAGTAAATCAGTTAAGCCGTTTACAGCATAGCTTACTTATGGTTTAATGCAGAAATTTTCATTTATATGAAAATTTCAAGATAAAATTCGCTTTATGCTACGAACGAAACTCACCCTCGACGTACCAATGTACGCCTTCGGGAAATGGCTTCAGCCATTCGAGGAATGGCTAAAGCCATTCGTTTCGTCCGTTCTGCACTATTTTTCTGCATCCCCCCGGTATCGGTATGAGGATTTTTTTGCTTTTTGTGCGTGTTGACTATTTACAAACAGCAAAAAAAGGATTATAATATATTCGGTGTCGTTCTGTTGCACCGGAAAAATCATATTTTGGGCGGGCGCCGGTGTGTCGGCGCGCCGGTCATGGAAGGTGAGGATCTTGGCAGATAAACGAGATTATTACGAGGTGCTGGGCGTCGGAAAGGGCGCGTCTGCGGACGAGATAAAAAAGGCATTCCGTAAAATGAGCAAAAAGTATCATCCCGATCTGCATCCGGGCGATAAGGAGGCCGAGGAACGGTTCAAGGAGGTCAACGAAGCGTACCAGGTGCTTTCCGACGATGAAAAGCGCAGCCGCTACGACCAGTTCGGTCATGCCGGAGTGGACGGCAACGCGGGCTTCGGCGGAGGCGGTTTCGGCGGTTTCGGCGGCTTCGATATGGGCGATATAGGCGACATATTCGGAGACCTGTTCGGCGGAGGCGGCTTCGGCGGCAGAACGAGGCGGAACGGGCCGCGGCGCGGCTCGGATCTGAGCCAGTATATCAGTCTGACGTTTGAGGAAGCGGCGTTCGGCTGCAAGAAGAAGATAAATATAACCAAGAACGAGGAATGCGGCGACTGCGGCGGAACGGGCGCGAAAAAGGGAACGTCGGCGGAAACGTGTCCGCAGTGTAACGGAACGGGTCAGATCCAGCAGCGCAGGCAGACCATGTTCGGGTTCTCAAACGTGATATCGGAATGTCCGAGATGTCACGGCAAGGGCAAGATAATAAAAGAGGCGTGCGCGTCATGCCGCGGAACGGGGCGTGTGAGAAAGAACAAGACCATAGAGGTCAATATCCCCGCCGGCATAGACGACGAGCAGGTAATGCGCATACCGGGCGCGGGCAACGCGGGCGAGAACGGCGGACAGAACGGCGATCTCCAGCTCGTCATACGCGTAAAGCCGCATGAGCTGTTCAGGCGCGACGGCTACGACGTCAGTGTTACGTTCCCGATAACGTTTGTGCAGGCGGCGCTGGGCGCTACGCTCAAGGTGCCGACGATACACGGCATAGTCGAGTACGATATCCCCGAGGGAACGCAGACGAACACGCGGTTCAGGCTCAGAGGCAAGGGCATCCCGGTCCTAAACGGGCGCGGCAGCGGCGACGAGTACGTCACCGTTACGGTAGAGGTGCCGAAAAACCTGAGCGCGAAGCAGAAGGAGCTCCTGAAGGAATTTGACGAGGACAGCAATTACACGAAAAAGAAAAGCTTTATGGATAAAATGCGCGACGCGTTCAAATAACGCGTGAGGGCGTAGACCCTGTAAGAGGCGCAGGAAGGAAGGAATGGCAGATATGAGACCAAATATTTACGAGCTGAAGAATATGACGAAGGAGCAGTACGACTTCATCATGAAAAGAGCCGAGCTGGACATCACCGAGCAGATGCAGGTGGCAAAGCAGGTCTCGGACGATATACGCGTCCGCGGCGACGAAGCGGTTTTGGAATACACGGCGAAATTCGACCATGTAACGCTCACGGAGGATAAGATGAAGGTCACCGAGGAGGAGATCGAAGCGGGCTATGCGCGTCTTGACAGTGAAACGAGAGAGGCGATAGAATACGCGTATAAGAACATATACGATTTCCATGAGAAGCAGCTCCCGGAGGAAATGTGGTTCACGATGGTGGACGATGGTCTCATGGTGGGGGAAAAGACCACGCCGATAACGGACGTGTGTCTGTACGTGCCGCACGGAAAGGGTTCTTTCCCGTCGGTGCTGTGCATGCTGGGTATCCCGGCGGTAGTGGCAAAGGTGCCGAGGATAGTGGTCGTAACGCCGCCGAACGAAAAGGGCGGGGTGGACGACGCGATCCTCTGCGCGGCTAAGATAATAGGAATAAATGAGATATACAAGGTAGGCGGTATACAGGCGGTAGCCGCTGTAGCCTACGGAACGGAGACCATACCGAAATGCCATAAGATAATAGGCCCGGGAAACAGCTATGCTACCGCAGCAAAGCGTGTGCTTGCAAATCATATTGACGCAGGTCTCCCGGCAGGTCCTTCTGAGATAATCGTGCTTGCCGACGAGAAAGCCGATCCGGAAAAGGCGGCGCTCGACTGGATGATAGAGGCGGAGCACGGCCCGGACAGCGCCGCGCTGCTCGTAACGCATTCGCGCGAGCTGGTGGAGGCTGTCATCCCGATAGTGAACAGACAGCTTGAGAAGATATCGCCGAAGCGCAGGGAGTGGATAGAAACGAATTTGACGACCTACGGCGGAGTGATACTCACCGATTCGCTCGAAGAGTCCATTGAGTTCGTGAATGACTATGCTCCCGAGCATATGGAGGTAATGACGGAAAAGCCGTTCGATACGCTGCCTAAGATAAAGAACGCGGGCGAGATACTGCTCGGCGACTACACCCCCGTAACGCTCTGCAATTTCGTGCTCGGCCCGAACGCGATACTGCCGACCGGCGGCTTTGCAAAAACGTATTCGTCGGTGTCGGTAATGGACTTCCTAAAGCGTTCGTCCGTCGGCTACGCGTCGAAGGAGGGCTTTGAGAAGGTGCGCGGGTATGCGTACAGGTTCGCGAAGGTCGAGGGCTTCGATACCCACGGTCTCGCGGTCAAGGAGAGAAAGTAAAATACTAAAAAAAGCGCAAAATGCCGCCGCCCGGAAGCGGCGGCATTTTGCGCATAAGGATAAATCATTTCAAGGATAAAAAGGAGAGCCGATATGAAAAAGGTCAGGGTCACAAGAAGGACTACGGAATCCGAGATGACGGTAACGCTCGATTTTTCGCCGCTGAAGCCGGATTACAGAAAGAGGATAAATACGCCTGTCCCGTTTCTTAACCATATGATAGAGCACATAGCCTACAGGGCGGGCTTCAATATAGAAACGGAGCTGAAGCTCGCGGATTATTCGCTCACTCACGTGGTGGCGGAGGATCTGGGCATAACGCTGGGCAAGGCTGTAAAGGAGTATATCAACGGCACCGACGGCGCTTACGGCTACGGCAGCGCGGTCGGGATAATAGACGAGGCAAAGGCGGAATGCGCGGTGAGCTTTGAGGAGCGCGCGTATATCGGCTGGGACGTTCACGGTGTTGAGCTTCCAAAGGAGACGGAGGGGATGCTCAGCGAGGATCTTGAAACGTTTCTCGACGGGTTCGTGCAGGGCGCTTTGTGTACGATGCACATCGACCTTTTCAAGGGGCACAACGGACACCATATCTGGGAGGCGATATACCGCAGTGTCGGTTCCGCGCTGGGTATTGCCGTTTCGGCGGACGCTTCGCGCATGGGCAAGACCTCGGGCGTGGCGGGGAAGATAGAATGGATAACGGAGACGGAATAACGGGCAATGAAGGCTTTTCTGGACAGATACGATACGGTGATATTCGATATGGACGGCGTTATAACGAGCGAGCAGAACTACTGGAACAGCGCCGCTCTGACCGTCCGTGAATATCTTTCGAGCCGTTCCTATTTCGGCAGCGGCGTTATAGACGCGGCGGCTATGAGCGGGCCGGAGGCGGTAAGAGAGATAAGGAACGAGGTGTTCTGCGGCGACAGGCTCATAAGCGAGCTGAAGTCGCGGGGCGTTAACTCTAACTGGGATCTGGGCTATGTGGCGGTGCTGATAGCTCTTGCGGAAGGCAGCGGCGAGCCGGAAAGGATACTGGAGCGCGCCGCAGGTCTGCCCGGCAACATACTCAGCGTATACGGGAGCCTGGCGGCGGAGGCGGCGTCCGCCTCGGGGCTGAGTCCGGAGGAAACGCGGCGCGGCGGCGGGCTCTGGACGGCGATGCGCGACTGCTTCCAGGAATGGTTCCTGGGCGACGAGCTGTTTCGGCGGCAGTACGGCAGGGAGCCGGTTCGGGGCGGAAAACCGGGACTGCTCAACAGCGAGCGTCCCATAATACCGATGGAGAGCCTCAGGGCGGTACTGCGCGGGCTTTCTGAGACGAAGCGCGTCTGCACCGGAACGGGCAGACCGTACGCCGAGCTTATAACGCCGCTCCGCGCATGGGACATAGAAAAGTATTTTGCCGCGGACGGGCTTTGCAATTACGACCATGTGGCGGCGGCGGAGGCGCGGTTTAAGGGCGAAACGTTCACGAAGCCGCACCCGTACATGTTTTTGAAGGCGCTCTTCGGCACCGGTCTCGACGACCGGAGCATCCTGAGCGGCGAATACGACCGTTCCGCGATAGAGCGTACGCTCGTCGTCGGCGACGCGGGAGCGGACATACTTGCCGCAAAGGCGATGGGAGCCGATTTCTGCGCTGTGCTGACCGGAGTTGCCGGAGAGGGCGCAAGAGGATATTTTGAGGAGCAGGGCGCGGAATACATACTGGGCTCGGCGGCGGAGCTTCTGTAGCGGGAGCCGCAACGCCGGACGCGTATTCACTCTGCCGTTATACGAGGAGAGCAGACAGATGGAGAAAAGAATAAAAGCCCCTATCGGCAAGGAAACTGCCGGGGCGCTGAGGGCGGGCGACAGCGTGCTCATATCGGGAGTCATATATACGGCGCGCGACGCCGCGCATGAGCGGATGACGCGGCTGTTCCATGAGGGCGAGCCGTTCCCGATAGACCTCAGGGATCAGATAATATATTATGCCGGGCCGTGTCCGGCAAAGCCGGGCGAGGTCATAGGCTCATGCGGACCGACCACCGCCGGCAGGATGGACGCTTATACGCCCGAGCTGCTTGATAACGGGCTGGGCGCGATGATAGGCAAGGGTGCGCGCAGCGAGGCCGTCATAGAAGCGATAAAGCGCAACGGCTGCGTGTATTTCGGCGCGATAGGCGGCGCGGGCGCGCTCATAGCCGAGTGTATAAAAAAGGCCGAGGTCGTTGCTTACGACGATCTGGGAACAGAGGCTGTAAGGCGGCTGGAGGTCGAGGACTTCCCGGCGGTCGTGCTCATTGACAGCCTGGGCGGCGATCTCTACAGCGCCGGACAGAGCCGTTACAGAAAGATATGACCGCACCGCGGCGCCGCGCAGCGCCGCGAAGTGACGCGCAGCGTCGGGAGGCGTCACGGAGTGTCGTGAGGCGACGCGCAGCGTCGGGAGGCGGTATTTGAAAATAAAGCGGCATATATCCTTTGCACAATGCATATAATTTAATTCCGGGCAAAGACGGCCCACGCCTCTTGGGGCGGCGCGAATAAAAGTGTAGGGGATGATGCCAATGGAAGAAAAAGAGCGCGGCGGCGCGGAGAACGGAGCGGGAAGCAGGATCTGCCAGTACATAATACCGAGAATGGTGAGCGAAAAATATTCTGATATCGTCTGCTACGGGGTCAGGATAGAAAAGGTCACGGCGGAGTGCGGCGGCGGACGCAGCTCTGTATCGGCGCAGCTCGACAACGTGTTTTTCAGATACGACGACGCGCTTACGTTTGTGGAATATGCGCGCAGGAACGGAACGGAGCCGCACCGGCTCAGGGAGGCGGTGGAGCGGTTCACGCGCGAGCATATCATGCGCGGAGAAAGAGCGGCGGTATGTTGATTTTTTGCCCCGCCTGTGATATACTGTACATAAAAGGGGATCGGCGCGCGCACGGCGCGCACCGAAATATTGACCGACGAAAGAAGAACGCTGATGAAAATAGGGATATTCGATTCGGGTATAGGCGGACTGTCCGTCCTGCACCGTGCCCGTAAAATGCTGCCCGGAGCGCAGTTTATATACTATGCGGATGAAAAGCACGTACCCTACGGCGAGAGGACGCCGGAGGAGATACGCGTGTTCATAGGCGAGATATTCGGCTTTATGATCGAGAAAAACGCCGAGGCTATCGTCATAGCCTGCAACACCGCCACCAGCGCCGTAACGCGCGAGTACCGCAGCAGCTTCCCCGTGCCGGTGATAGGCATGGAGCCCGCTGTAAAAAAGGCGGTCGATCTTTACGGAGGCGGCGATAAGCGGATACTTGTCGCCGCCACGCCCATAACAATAAAGGGCGAGAAGCTGCACGAGCTGGTGGAGCGCGTGGACAAGCACAATATGGTCGATCTGATAGAGCTGCCGTCCCTCGTCCGCTTTGCCGAGCGCGGCATGTTCGACAGTCCCGAGGCGGAGGCGTATCTGAGGGATGCGCTCCGAGGCTATGATACGGCGGGATACGGCACGGTCGTGCTCGGCTGCACGCATTTCAATTATTTCAAGCGGACGTTCCGCCGCATATTCGGCGGCGGGATAAGGTTCACCGACGGCAACGAGGGAACGGTGAAGCAGCTCAAGCGGCTGCTGCCAAGACTGCCCGCCTCGGACGAGCCGGGCGGCGCGGAGATCTATTTTTCGGGCGTCCGCGCCGGAGCGGAGCAGGAGGAGTTCATAGCCCGATGCATGGCGCAGCTCGACAGTGTTTTTGAAATAGAGTGAATACCACGAAAGGAAGATGAGCGTATGAAGCAGTGCATGGACGCGGCTAACCTTCACAGAAGGTTCAAAAGGATAATAGGACAGGTTCAGGCGATAGACAGAATGGTGGACGAGGACGTTCCCTGCGAGGACATGCTCTCTCTTATAAACGCGGCGAAATCCGCGCTGCACAGCGCGGGGCAGGTGGTGCTCGAGGGGCATATAAAGCACTGCGTCCGCGAGGGGATAGAGAACGGCGACGCCGACAAGACGATAGAAAATTTCACAAACGCCGTAAAGCGCTTTGCGAACATATAGCTGTCCGCCGCGGACGGGACAAAATTGACAAGGGTTTTAGAAAGTGACCGCAGATCGCTTCTAAACCCTTTTTTGTTTATGAAAAGAACGACCGGGCCGAAGCCGCTGAGGAGTTCTGTTTAATGATTGACTGATTTTAAATATTGTGGTATACTATGAAAAAGACAGAGAACTCACGGAGCGCCGCTCCGGGGTCAAGAGGGATCGGCGATCGGGAGGGACAGAGCGATGAGCAAAATATCATTTATATCATTTTGCGTTGAATATTATGCTGAACACACAAAAAGACCGAGTGATGAAGTGTATAAAAAATTCAAAGAAACAGGACTTATTGATCTGCTTTATGAAGATTATGACGACCTGCATGGAATGAGCTTTGAATATCTTATGCAGTTTATCGATGAATATTTTAAAGCGGAGGGTCAGCTATGAATCATTATACAACAAGAGCGACAAATCTTCCTGTTATAGTAAAGCTTATTGCAGAAAAGCTGAAATGCTCCGAGATGGAGGCATTGGATCAATTCTACAACTCGGCTGTCGGCGAATGCTTTGCAGATGATGAAACAGGGCTTTACGGTCAATCCGCTTTGCATGTTTATGGTTTGTTTATGGAAGAAATGAGCTATAACCTATGCAAAAGATATCTATAGACGGCGGACGCCGTTCATCATCTCAGTAGGAGTTATGATCTTTCGCTGAAACCCTGAGGAGCGCTTGGCGATCCTAAAAAATTTTCATGCAATGTCTTGACAACCGATACCCATGGGGGTATAATATATACATACCCGTATAGGTATATATATTATCATGGAGGCGGTTGGAGTGAAAAAATTCATAGATATGCAGGCGGAAAGGCTCGGGCGGCTTTTGGAGGCGGGAGGCATCAAAAAGGATATCGCGCTGCTTGCCGTGTCGGGAGCTGCGCTGCTTTTGAGCATTGCGGGCTTTGACGCGCTGCCGTTCGATCCGGCATGGTTCGCAGTGGCGCTCTGCGGCGTTCCGATAGTGCTGGGGGCGGTCATCGGTCTGGTAACGGAATTTGATATCAAGGCGGATGTTCTGGTGTCGATAGCGCTTGCGGCGTCTGTGCTGATCGGCGAGGACTTCGCGGCGGGCGAGGTAGCGTTCATAATGCAGCTCGGCGCGCTGCTTGAGGAGGTCACGGTGGCAAGGGCGCGGGCGGGGATAGAAAAGCTTGTGGAGCTGTCGCCGCGAACGGCGCGCGTTATAAGCGGCGGGGAGGAACGGACGGTACCGGCGGAGCAGGTCGCGGCGGGCGACACTATACGTGTGCTGCCCGGCGAGACCATCCCGGCCGACGGCGTTATCATAAGCGGCAGAACGTCTGTGGATCAGGCGGTGATGACGGGGGAGCCGCTGCCTGTTGACAAGGCTGAGGGCGACGAGGTCTCGAGCGGGACGGTGAACAGGTTCGGCGCGTTTGATATGAGGGCGCAGAGAGCCGGGGAGGACAGCTCGATTCAGAGGATGATACGGCTCGTGCAGTCTGCGGACGCCGGAAAGGCGAAGATAGTGGGCACAGCGGACAGGTGGGCGGCGTGGATAGTCGTTACGGCTCTGACTGCGGCGGCCGTTACCTGGGCGGCGTCCGGCGAGATCATACGCGCCGTGACGATACTCGTTGTATTCTGTCCGTGCGCGCTGGTGCTGGCTACGCCAACGGCTGTAACGGCGGCGATAGGAAACGCGGCAAAGCGGGGCTTTTTAGTTCGCGAGGGGGACGCGCTCGAGCGTCTTGCTTCGGTGAAAAAGGCGGCGTTCGATAAGACGGGAACGCTTACATACGGTAAGCCCGCGGTCGCGGCGGCGGAGAGTACGGCGGATGGGATGAGCGGAAAGGAGCTTTACAGGCTGACCGCGGCCGCGGAGCTGCTTTCGGAGCATCCGCTCGGCAGGGCGGTGGCAGGCTGCTTTGAAAAGGAATACGGTGAACCTCTCCCGGAGCCGCAGGATTTTCAAATGATCCCGGGCAGGGGCGTGGAGGCTTCGGTATGCGGAAAGAGGATCACAGCCGGAAACGGAAAGCTTATGGAGGAAAAGGGTATAAAGGTGACGGCGGAGCTTGAGCTCAGGGCGGAAAGCTATGCCTCCGAGGGCTGCACCGTCATATATACGGCAGTAAACGGCGCTGCGGCGGGAGTGATAGCCCTTTCCGACACGGTGCGCGGTGAGAGCGGAGACGTGGTAAGTGGGCTGAAAGAGCTTGGCATTGCCCCCGTCCTGCTGACCGGCGATAATGACAGCGCGGCGCAAAGGACAGCGGCGGAGCTGGGCATAGACGAGATCCGC
This sequence comes from uncultured Clostridia bacterium, assembly GCA_944393255.1. Lineage (GTDB taxonomy): Bacteria > Bacillota > Clostridia > UBA1381 > UBA1381 > Ornithomonoglobus. Next base: position 31,788 of record CALXZP010000056.1, read on the forward strand.
GCCCGATGCCTGCCGGAGGATAAGCTCGCGGTCATAGACGGCTTTCAGAACGCCGGTATGCCCGTGTGCATGATAGGCGACGGGATAAACGACGCGCCCGCGCTGAAGCGGGCGATGGTCGGCATAGCCATGGGAGGCGTTGGGAGCGATATCGCCGCCGAGGCAGCGGATATAGTGCTGGCAAAAGATGAGCTCAGGGAGCTGCCGCAGCTGTTCGCGCTGTCAAAGCGGATGATGAAAACGATAAAATGCAATCTTGCATTTTCGATGACGCTGAACTTTGCGGCGGTTATCCTCGCGGTGGCGGGCGTATTGGATCCGGTAGCGGGCGCGCTCGTGCATAATGCCGGGTCGGTCGCGGTGATGATCAATTCGGCGCTGCTGCTGAAGCGGAAGAAAAAGAACTGAATGACCGAAGGGGCTGGGTTCAAAACTCACAGAGTTTTGCAACAGCCTCTCTTTTTGGCTTTATTGCTTGAAACCTTGCTAAAAACCTTGACAGGGGGCGATTTTTATGATATTATAGAATATGCATAAAAATGGTGAAATCCCGCCCGGAGAGCGGGGCTTTGCACCTTTATCGAGATCGGAGGGATCAATATATATGATTACCGGAAAGCAGAGGGCGTTTTTGAGAAAGCTCGGGCATGATATGCAGCCCGTATTCCAGATAGGCAAGGACGGACTTACAGATACCGTTGCGGCGGCTGTGGACGAAGCGCTTGAAAAGCGTGAGCTTGTGAAAATAGCTATACTTGAGAACGCTATGCTCGATACCCGCGGTACCTGCGACGAGCTGGCAAAGCGGCTCGGAGCCGAGCCGGTGCAGGCGATAGGCGGCAGATTTGTGCTGTACAGACGGTCCGGAACGGAGAAAAACAGGAAGATAGAGCTGCCGCGGAAATGAAGAGGAAGATAGGTATTCTCGGCGGCACCTTCGACCCGATCCACTGCGGGCACATGATAGTGGCGCGCGCGGCGATGGAGCAGTTCGGGCTCGACGAGGTGCGCTTCATGACCGGCGGAAATCCTCCGCATAAGCGGGGGCGCGGCGTTACGGACGCGCTGACGCGGCACAGGATGGTGTGCTGCGCCGTCAGGGGCGAGCCGGGCTTTGCGGCCGACGATCTTGAGGTGAACAAAAAAACGTATTCATATACGGCGGAAACGCTTGCCGGGCTCAAAGAAAAGCTCGGCGGTGCGGAGATATATTTCATAGCCGGGGAGGATTCGCTGAGAGAGCTGCCCGGCTGGTACGAGCCGGAGCGGATACTGGAAAGCTGCGTGCTTTTGGTATATCCGCGCACCGAGCCCGAAACGCTGGACGCTCTCATAGCCGAACGCAGGAGCGCTCTGGGCGGCGATATACGCAAGATAGACGCGCCGCTTTTCGGCGTATCCTCAACGGATATAAGGGAGAGGATAGCGGCGGGGCTGTCGGTGAAGTATATCGTTCCGGACGGGGTCATCGAATATATAGAAAGCAAGGGGCTTTATAAAAAGGAGCGGACGAAAACGGCGGCTATGGATGAAAAGGAAATGAAAAAGAAGCTGGCGTCGTCCCTGAAAAAGAAGAGGTACAAGCACAGCATAGGCGTGAGCAGGGAGGCGGCGCGGATGGCGAAGCTGTTCGGCGCGGACGAGAAAAAAGCGTATATCGCCGGTCTGCTCCATGACTGCGCAAAGGGTCTTGACAGGAATGAACAGCTTGATATATGCAAAAAATATAATGTGACTGCGGACGAGGCGACGGCTCTGTGTCCGCCCGTGCTGCACGCGCCCGCGGGCGCGGCTCTGGCGGAGCATGAATACGGCATAGCCGATCCGGAGATACTGGACGCTATAAGGTACCACACTGTCGCGCGGCGGGACATGACGCTGCTTGACAAGATAGTGTACGTGGCGGACATGACCGAGCCGGGCAGGGACTACGACGGCGTTGAAACGCTGCGCAAGCTGTCGGAAATCGATATAGACAGGGCGTACTTTGAAGCGCTGAGCCGGTCGCTGATGTTCAATCTTTCAAAGAAAACCATAATACATCCCAATACGCTCGAAGCGTGGAACGCTGTTCTCGCATCAGGGCGCGGCGGGGAATAAATACAGAATGAAGGGAGATACAAGCATGACAAGTCTTGAAAAAGCGCAAACGGCCATGAAGGCTCTGGACGATAAAAAGGCGTCGGATATCGAGCTTCTGGACGTATCAAAGCAGACCTCGCTGGGCGATTATTTCGTAGTGGCGTCGTGCCAGTCCACGGTACAGGTGCGCGCGTGCGTCGATGAGGTCGAGGAGCAGCTTGAGGAAAAGGGCGTAGTGGTGCTCCACAAGGAGGGCTACAGCTCCGGTTCATGGGTGCTTATGGATTACGGCGACGTTGTTGTACACGTCATGCAGCAGGAGGTGCGCGAATTCTACGGTATCGAAAGACTGTGGGACGAGGCCGGGACTGCTGTAAAGGCGGACGAATAAATACGGCGGACAGGCGGAGCTTCGCGCCGCCGCATCCGCGGTTATCTAAAAGATAAACACATTGAAAGGAAAGCAAGGGCAAAATGGTTGAGTATGATTTTAAAAAAATCGAAAAGAAATGGCAGGACAAGTGGGACGAGACCAATGCGTTCGCGGCGGTGAACGGCTCCGATAAGGAAAAGTTCTACGCGCTCATAGAGTTCCCGTACCCGTCGGGACAGGGTCTGCACGTGGGTCATCCGAGGAGCTACACGGCTATGGACATCATAGCGAGAAAGAGGCGGATGCAGGGCTATAACGTCCTCTATCCGATCGGCTGGGACGCGTTCGGGCTTCCGGCGGAGAATTATGCGATAAAGAACAATGTCCATCCGGCGGTGATAACGGCCAAAAACGTGGCGAATTTCAAGCGTCAGCTTAAAATGCTCGGTTTCTCGTTTGACTGGTCGAGAGAGATCAACACGACCGATCCCGATTATTATAAATGGACGCAGTGGATATTCATACAGCTTTTCAAAAAGGGGCTGGCGTATAAACAGGAAATGCCCATAAACTGGTGCACCTCGTGCAACGTGGGTCTTGCGAACGAGGAGGTAGTGAACGGAGTATGCGAGCGCTGCGGCGGCGAGGTCGTTCAGAAGCGCCGGAGCCAGTGGATGCTCAGGATAACCGAATACGCGCAGCGGCTCATAGACGATCTTGACGATATAGATTTCCTTGAAAAAATAAAGACGCAGCAGCGCAACTGGATAGGACGCTCGGAGGGCGCGGAGGTGACGTTCAAGCTCACCACCGGCGACGATATGGTCGTGTACACGACGAGGAGCGACACGCTTTTCGGCGCGACCTATACGGTCATCTCACCGGAGCATCCGCTTATAGAAAAGCTTGCGGATACTATAGAGAATTATGAGGAGGTAGAGGCCTACCGGGCCGCTGCGGCAAAGAAATCGGAGTTTGAGCGCACGGAGCTTGCCAAGGAAAAGACGGGCGTAATGCTCAGGGGCGTAAAGGCGGTGAACCCGGTCACGGGAACGGAGATACCGGTGTTCGTTTCGGATTACGTGCTTGTTACATACGGAACAGGCGCGATAATGGCGGTGCCGGCTCACGATACGCGCGACTGGGAGTTTGCGAAGAAGTTCTCGCTTCCGATAATCGAGGTCGTTTCCGGCGGAAAGAACGTGCAGGAGGAAGCGTACACGGACGTGTATAAGGGCACGATGGTAAATTCGGGCTTCCTTACCGGGATGAAGGTAAAGGACGCTATCCCGGCGATGATAGACTATCTTGAAAAAGAGGGGCTCGGCAGGAGAAAGGTAAACTATAAGCTCCGCGACTGGGTGTTCTCGCGCCAGAGGTACTGGGGCGAGCCTATCCCGATAGTGCACTGCGAGAAGTGCGGGTATGTGCCCGTTCCCGAATCGGAGCTGCCGCTCGTTCTGCCGGATATGAAGGAATTCAAGCCGGGCGAGAACGGCGAATCGCCGCTTGCGCACGCGGAGGAATGGATAAATACAAAGTGTCCGTGCTGCGGAGGCAGCGCGAAGCGCGAAACGGATACAATGCCGCAGTGGGCGGGTTCAAGCTGGTATTTCCTCAGATATACCGATCCGCATAACGATAAGGCGCTTGCTTCAAAGGAAGCGCTTGACTACTGGACGCCCGTGGACTGGTACAACGGCGGCATGGAGCATACCACGCTGCATCTGCTCTATTCCCGGTTCTGGCACAAGTTCCTTTATGATATCGGCGTAGTGCCGACAAAGGAGCCGTACAGCAGGCGCACCTCCCACGGAATGATCCTCGGCGAGAACGGCGAGAAGATGTCGAAGTCGAGAGGCAATGTCATAAACCCGGACGACGTTGTAAACGAGGTCGGCGCGGACGCGTTCAGGATGTACGAGATGTTCCTCGGCGCGTTCGACCAGAGCACGCCGTGGTCGCAGCAGGGACTGAAGGGCTGCTACAAGTTCATTGAAAGGGTATGGAACCTGCAGAAGCTCATGACCGATGAGGACGGATACAGCGCGGATATGGAAAAGCTCATGCATAAGACTGTAAAGAAGGTCGGCGGTGATTTCGAGCGTATGAAGTTCAATACGGCCATAGCCGCAATGATGAGCCTTGTGAACGAGGTGTCCAAGAAAGGCTCGATAACAAAAGGCGAGTATATGACGCTCATAACGCTGCTCAATCCCGTAGCTCCGCATATGACCGAAGAGCTTTGGGAAATGTACGGCAGCGGCGGTCTGCTTTCGCTCAGACCGTGGCCGGAGTACGACGAGGCAAAGACTGTGGACGACGAGATAGAGATAGTGGTACAGATAAACGGCAGGATACGCGACAAGGCGATGGTGCCCGCAGGGCTTGACCGCGCCGGTCTTGAAGAAACGGCGCTCGGCTCGGAGAAGATACAGTCGCTTATAGAGGGCAGGAACGTTGTCAAGGTGATAGCCGTTCCGGGCAAGCTCGTAAATATAGTTGTGAAATAAGACGCGGCGGCGCGGCCGCCGTAAAAAATAAAAACGGATGACTGCGGTCTGTGCGCTGCAGCTGCGGTCATCAAAGAAATAAATGAAAAAAGGAGACAGACAATGGCACTTTTCGGAAAGAAGAAAAAGAATGAAGAAAAGAACACGGACGCCGTACAGGAAGCTCCGGTCTCGGAGAGCACCGCTTCAACGCTCGACCTCATAAAGGAGACGATGGAGGAGGCTAAGGAGGAGCGTCACGAGCAGCTCCGCCGGGAGGCGGCCGCGGCGAGCGCCGCGGCTGAGCAGAGCGCACAGCCGCAGCCGCAGGGTGCGCCGAGCGCGGAGGAGATAAGAAAGGCTCAGGAGGTGCTTGCGCGCGCGCAGCAGGCGCAGGCTTCGCAGATACCGTCGGGGGCGAAGATAGGCGTGAACGCGCCGGTGAACACCGAGAACCTAAAAGCGGTGATAAACAAATTCCAGCAGGCGAAAACGCAGGAGAACCTCAAGCTCGTTATGGACTGCCTGCAAAAGCCGCAGACGCTCGTGTGCGTCCCGGCAAGCATAATAACGAGCAAGGAGAACCAGGAAAAAATGCGTCAGGGCGGCGAGGTAAAGCTCGAGGGCCCGGTGCATATAAATCCGGTGCTGCTCACCGACAATACGGGTAAAAAGGTATTCCCGATCTTCTCAAGCGAGAGCGAGATCCCGGAGGATCTGAGGAAGAAAACGCCGAAGGTTAACATGCCCCTCGGACAGTGCCTCAATATCATGAAGGGTATCCCGGACGTAGATACCTTCGCGCTCAATCCCTACAGCGCGAATATCCGCATAGGCGTGAATATAGAACAGAAAAAGCAGTAAAGCACAAAAAAGCCCGTCCGCGCTCATTGGGCGCGGACGGGCTTTTTTTAGTATGCCGGTCAGGTGGAACGGGGCTGTTTCAGGTCAAGCAGGATATCGACTGCCTTCTGCAGATCGGCTTTCATGCGGTAGCTCTTTATGAGCTGTTTTTCGTGTTCGCTGAACTCGCCGGGGTCGAGCCGGACGTCGAGCAGCTCCGACGGAGAGACCTCAAGCGCCTCGCATATAGATTTGAGAATATCCACATCGGGGCGGTTGATGCCCTGTTCCCAGTTAGATACTCTTGAATTTGAAACTCCTATTTTTTCGGCAAATTCCTTTTGCGTATAATGTTTTTTTTCACGATATTGTCTGATCCGGTCTCCGATCTTATAAGCCATCTGATCACCTCTTTTAAGATTATACAGCGAATTTCTCAAAAAGTCAATTAAAAATCAAGAAAATCTAAAATTATATATTGACAATAAAGAAATGCTGGTATATAATATAAAATATCAAGAAAAACTGTATTACGGGGGCGGATATGATGCTTGTTCATCAAAAAATACAGAAGTACATAACAGAGCACAGGATACCGCAGGCGTACATAGCCGAGCAGTGCGGTATTTCAGAGGACATATTCAATGCGATGCTGCCGGTGCAAATACTTACACGGAGGAAGTGTCCTATTCCGAGCTGGGCTTGGGGGATAACAATTCCGCTCTGGCGTTCAAAAAATAAAAACATGCCGCCGGCTAACGCCTTGATATCATGAACGGCGTCCCGGACGCAGATACCGTCGCGCTTGATCCTTACAGCGCGAATATCCGCATAGGCGTGCATATAGAACAAAAAAAGCAGTAAAGCATATAAAAAGTCCGCCCTGTGCCCGATCGGCTCTGGCGGACTTTTGTTCGTTTTTTAGCTGTTGACAGACTGCCGTCCTGCGGACGCTCTGTATTTGCCGGAGATATTTATATACGGTATATCACCGCACATTCTTAAGAAATCTTATATCAGCCTCAAGCAGGTTAAGTCTGATCTCTGTCATCTCCTGCTTTGTGCGTATGCTTTCTACGACCTTCTTGAGATCGCAGTATTGCTCCGACTGTACTCCGTGCGCTTCGGCAATGACCATAATATTGCGGTTGGTCTCTGTCTCCACCAGCATGTGCAGATCGTGGATAGCCTGACCGTTTTTGATGATGTCGCTTTGAGCGTTGGAAATATCATTCTTCATATTGACGATATCGCTCTTCATATTGGAGATATCACTCTTCATATTGGAGATACCGCTTTGTATATTGACAATATCGCTCTGCATACTGTCCATTTTGGATAATAGCATCTCAAACATTTCTTTTATCTCGCTGTCCATAGTATTATATCCTTTCATAAAACCTTAAAAAAGAGAAACAGTCGGGACAATACAGATACTGTCCGGTCTTATATACCTATCTTATCACATATGGAGTGTAAATGCAACTGTTTTTCAGAAAAAGAGCATCCGCCTTTTTATCGTACGGCGGCGTACAGGATGCTTTTTGCGTTTATGTACCGTCTGCGCAGAGCGAGGATATGTTCGGTCGTTTCGGGGCAGCGGGTCTCGTCAAGGTTGTGCTCGATGTCGGCGAGCTTCACCCTTGCGGCGACCGGGTCGGACGCCAGACGCTTTATGTAATCCTCGTAGGGCATCGACTTGTCGCGCGTGAGCAGGCGCAGCGGCTCGATGATATCGCTGCCGAAGCCGAATATCGCGAGATCCTCAAAGGTGTACTTCGAGTCCTCGACAACGTCGTGCAGCAGCGCTATGACTGTCGTTCTTTCATCCTCCATCTGCTCCGCTATGTGGAACGGATGGAAAACGTACGGTACGCCGCCGAGGTCGGACTGATCCTTGTGCGCGTCGTAGGCGATACGCATGGCGAGCCGTGTAAGTTTTGTATAGAGCATATTATCACCCGTAAGCCTTTCGATATCCTGTTCGGGACAGGCCGCTGCGGCAGAACGCTGTCCCTGTATGCAGATATTGCCGTTTGCCGCAGACGGCTTTTCGGGACGAAGCTATTTTCTCTTTTTCAGAAGCGCCGCCGCCGCGAGCACAGCCGTTCCTATGAGCACTATCGTGCCTCCGGGACGCAGATCGAAATAATACGATATGAAAAGTCCGGATATAGTGAACAGCTCCGCAAAGACTATCGACCGCGCCAGCGTTCCGCGGTAGCTTCCGGAAACGAGCATTGCCGCCGCGGTGGGTATCACCAGCAGCGACGATATCATCAGCGCGCCGACTATCCTTGACGCGACTGAGACCGTGAGCGCAGTCAGCAGCATCAGAACGAAGTTTACCGCCTTTACGGGTATGCCGCACAGTCCGGCGGCTTCCTCGTCGAAGGTGATGGCGAATATCTCCTTGTACAAAAGCAGGGTAACGCCTATTATAACGGCGCAGAGGATGACCGTGAGTATAAGCTCGAAATCGGATATGGCGACGATAGAGCCGAACATGAAGCTGCTTATGTTCGCCGAGCCGTTTTTTATAAATCCGGAAAGCACTGCGGTAAGTCCGATCCCGGCGGACATTACTATTACGGTGGCTATCTCCGAATACGAGCCGAACCGCTTCCTCAGCCCCTCTATGCCGAACACGGCGGCTACGGAGAACAGCACCGCCCCGATTATCGGGTTTATGCCTATTAGCAGTCCGAACGCTATACCGCCGAGCGCCGAATGCGAGGCGGCGTCGCCTATGGCGGAGAACCGCTTCAAAACTATCGGCAGACCTATGCACGGCGCGGCTGCGGCGATGAGCACCGCTGCGGCGAACGCCTTGAGCATAAAGCTGTATGCGAAAATGTTATCCATGCTTGTGCACCCTCTTTCCGGCGAGAATACTCGATACCCGTTCAAGCGACAGGTCGGACCTGTTCACAAATTCCTCATAGCCGTGCTCACAGAAGATGAGCAGCTTGTCTGCGGCATCAAGGAGAGCGGGGGTATCGTGGTTGGTCATTATCATAGTTATCCCGCCGCTGTTCAGCTTTTTGATTATCGACATTATCTCCCGTACCGACGCCGCGTCTATCCCAACGGTCGGTTCGTCCATCAGCAGCAGCTCCGGCTCCGAAACGAGCGCGCGCGCGATGAACACACGCTGCTGCTGTCCGCCGGAAAGCGAACCGATGAGCTTGTCTTTATATTCGGTCATGCCTACGAGCGCAAGGGCGTGTTCCGCCCTTGCGTTATCCTCCTTGGTATACCGTCTGAAAAGTCCCTTTGATGAAAACAGGTTCGCCCTCACCACCTCAAGTACGGTCGCGGGGAAATCGCTGTTGAAGGAATTGGCCTTCTGCGAAACGTAGCCTATGCGGCTGCGCACCCTTGAGAGCTCCGTACCGAACAGCGTTATCCTTCCCGCATCGTACGGCAGCAGACCGAGTATGAGCTTTATGAGCGTGGATTTGCCCGCGCCGTTCGCGCCGATTATCCCGAGGAAATCGCCCTTGTAAAGCGTGAAGTTCACGTTTTTGAGAACTGCCGTGTCGGGATATTCAAAGGTGAGGTTTTCTACGCGTATTATCTCTTCATTCATTCAGATATCCTTTCATCGGGCTGTAGCAAAATGCACAGACCGCATAAAGCGAAAAAGTAAAGCAGTTAAGCCGTTTGCGGCATAGATTACCAATAATTTAATGCAGAAATTTTCATTTATATGAAAATTTCAAGATAAAATTCGCTTTATGCTACGAACGAAACTCACCCTCGACGTACCAGCGTACGCCTTCGGGCAAGGGGCTAATGCCATTCCCCGAATGGCATTAGCCCTTCGTTTCGTCCGTTCTGCACTATTTTTCTAAAGCCCCCGAGGCTGTTGCAAACTCACAGAGTTTTGCAACAGCTGCCTGTGTTTCAGCTCAGCGCCGTTTTGAGCGCTTCAAGATTTTCGTACATTACGGTGAAATAATCCTTATCCTCGGCGCTGCCCTCGAACGGGTCGAGAACGAGCACGCCGCAGCCCGTATCGGCGGCGATCGTGTCAACGATGCTGCTTGACGAGAGCGGCTCGGTGAAGATGTATCCCACGCCGTTCGTCTCTATAAAATCCTCTATCTCCGCCATCCGCGTCGGGGTGGGATCGTCGGCATTATCGACTCCGTTTATGCCCATCTGTATCAGTCCGTACGCGTCGCACAGGTTCATATACGCCTCGTGCGAGGTGATGATGACGTGCGAGGCAAAGCTCTCCGCAGCCGCCTTGTAGTCGCCGTCGAGCTTTTCCGTTTTTTCGCGGCATTCGCCGAGCCGTTCGGCGTAATAGCCGCCGTTATCGGGGTCGGCGGCCGTCAGTGCGTCCGCTATCGCCTCCATCTGCGCGTATGCGTTCTCCGGATCAAGCCACACGTGGGGATCGTAGTTTTCCGTTACGTTCGGCACGTCCGCAGAGGTCTCGGCAGCAATAACGCCGCTGTCCGAAAGCGTTTCGGTAACTGAGTCTGTCCACGGCTCCATGCTCATTCCGCTGTATATGAACACGTCAGCCTCCGTGAGCCTTGCCATTTCCGCGGCGGTCGGCTCAAAGTCGTGCGGCTCCGTGCCCGCCGGACAGATGTTGTATACGTCCGCTCTGTCGCCGGCTATCATGCGGGTGAGGTCGTACATAGCGTAAAACGAGGTGTAGACCTGTATTTTATCGCTGCCGCCGCGCTCCGCCGCGGGAGCGCACGAGGCGAGCATTGCCGCGGCTGCCGCCGCAGCCAATATCCTTATATGCTTCATTATATTCTCCTTATTTCTATCGTTATTCGGGTCATGCGAAACATCCGTTCCCCGACCGTCCGCCGCCGGGCTTTATTTCGCGTCGTACCAGCTTGCGCCCTCCGCCATGTCTATCGTGAGCGGAACGGCAAGCTCCGCCGCGCCCTCCATCTCCTGCTTCAGTATCTCTCTTACCCTTTCGGCCTCGTTCACCGGCGCTTCTATGATAAGCTCGTCGTGCACCTGCAATATGAGCTTTGCTTCGAGCTTCTCTTCACTCAGCCGTTTGTATACGCGCACCATGGCGAGCTTTATGATGTCCGCCGCGCTGCCCTGAACGGGCGTGTTCATCGCGGCGCGTTCGCCGAACTGGCGGAGCGGAGCCTGCGATGACCGAAGCTCCGGGATGTACCGGATCCTGTTCATGATGGTCTTTACATAGCCGTGCTCGTGCGCAAATTCCTTTTCGCTGTCGAGGTATTTCCTGACGCTGCTGTATTTGCTGAAATAATCCGTCATATACTGCTTAGCCTGCCTGTAGGTTATGCCCAGATCCTGCGCGAGCGTGTATTCGCCCATGCCGTAGATGATGCCGAAATTTATCGCCTTTGCGCTGCTGCGCTGCTCCTTGGTCAGTTTGTCTGTCGGTATATTCAGTATCCTTGACGCGGTCACCGCGTGGATGTCCGCTCCGTTTTTAAACGCCTCTATCATCGTCTCGTCCTGCGAGAGGTGCGCGAGGATGCGCAGCTCTATCTGCGAATAGTCAGCGTCTATAAGAACGCAGCCCTCCTTGGCGATGAACATTTTCCTCAGCTCTCTGCCAAGCTCCGTCCGCGTCGGGATATTCTGCAGATTCGGCTCCGCCGAGCTGAGCCGCCCGGTGACCGTTGCTGTCTGGTTGAATATCGAATGTATCCGGTGCGTTGCGGGGTCAACGAGCGCGGTCAGACCGTCGCAGTAGGTGGATTTCAGCTTCGAGTACGTCCGGTAATCGAGGATGTTCCTGATTATCGGGTCTTCCCATTTCAGCTTTTCGAGTATCTCCGCCTTTGTGGAGTAGCCGTTCTTGGTCTTTTTGCCGCCGGGAAGCCCGAGCTTTTCAAACAGGATGACGCCGAGCTGCTTCGGTGAATTTATATTAAAGGTCTCTCCGGCTCTTTCGTATATCTCCGTCTCCAGCGCCTCGATGCGCTCAGAGAGCATTGAACCGAACCGCGCGATCTCCTCGGTATCGAGACGGAACCCGAGTATCTGCATCGAGGCGAGCGTTTCTATAAGCGGCAGTTCCACCTCGTAGTAAAGAAAATGCTGTCCGTTTTTTTCGATAAGCTCCGAAAGCAGCCTTTGCAGCTCGAATATTATCAGCGCGTATCTGCCGTTGAGGTCGGAGCTCTTTTCATCATCAAAAAGCGACAGCTGGGCGCGGTCGGCGTTCTCTATATATATCCCGAGATAGCCGGACGCGATACTGTCCACATCGTAGGTCTTGGACGGATCGGTGAGGTAGGCGGCTATGGCGCAGTCGAAGGCAATGCCCTTTATCTCGGCTCTGCCGTGGAGGGACACCAGGGCGTCCTTTATCCCGCAGACGTATTTTTTTACGCCCGCGTCCGCGAGCACGCCGCCGAGCGCGTTTATTATATCCCCGTCCGTGAGCGCGGGATCGGTATAGTACGCCGTTTCGCCGTCGGATACCGCCGCGCCGGATACCGCGCCGCCGTGTATATCGAGGTAGACGGAAATAACGCCGCCCAGCCCCTCAGCCGCCGCTTTGAGCTCCTCCGGTGAGGATAAGCAAACGAGCTTTTTCGAGTCGAAAAAGCCGGTATCGCCCGCGACCGTGACTGTGTCGTCCGGCGTAAGCTCCATGCGCTTGATGGTGCTCTTGAGTCCGAGCCGCAGAAGCAGATTGTAAAGCTCCGGACCGCAGCCGGAAAAGCCGCCGCCGAACGCGCCGGAGTCGATGTCTATATCTATCGGAACGCGGAGGTCTATCCTTGAGAGCTCCTTGCTCAGGAACGCGTTGTCCCTGCCGTCTCTGAGCTTGTTTTTTATCCGTGCCGTAACGTCTATGCTGTCGAGGTTGTCGTATATATATTCTATAGAGGAATACTGTGCGATGAGCTTTGAAGCCGTTTTCTCGCCGATCCCCGCCACGCCGGGGATATTGTCCGATGTATCGCCCATGAGCGCCTTCACGTCCACAAATTCGGCGGGCGTTACCCCGTATTTGTCCTTCACGGCCTGCTCGTTATACAGCTCGGTAACGGTGTGCCCCGCCTTTGTGGAGGTCAGGATAACGGTCGTGCCGTTATCGGCAAGCTGGAGGTCGTCGCGGTCGCCGGTGGCGATGAGACATTCAAGCGAGCGCTCGCCGCAGACGCGCGATACCGTTCCTATGATATCGTCGGCCTCATAGCCCTCAAGCTGTAATATCGGTATGTTCATAAGCCCGAGCAGCTCTTTTGCCACGGGCATCTGCGCCGCAAGCTCTTCGGGCATGCCCTTTCTGTTCGCCTTATAGCCGCTGTACATCTTATGCCGGAAGGTGGGAGCCTTGAGGTCGAATGCGGCGAATATATAGTCCGGCCGGTGGTCGTTTATAAGCTTTATAAGGATATTGAGAAATCCGTAAACAGCGTTTGTGGGAGTGCCGTCCGGCGCGCTCAGCGCACGGATACCGTAAAAGGCTCTGTTTAAAATACTGTTGGAATCCAGCACAAGAAGTTTCTTCATTATAAAATATCGCTCCTCCGATGATCGAATTTAAACGCGCCGCCGCAAAAGCCGTTCGGCGGCTTTGTTTCCTATTATGTATTATACCACAACCTGCGCGGATATGCAAGATATTATGACCGTGCATTTTTCTTTCAAATTCGGTTTACTTTTTATTCATAAAAAGTATTTATTTTATTTACATGAAGGTAATACCAGTGTAATAAGTCCGTGTTATCATATAATCACAATAAAGATAAGGGCAGGACGGAGACGGAACGCTGAAAACAAACGGGTCTGATATGTATAGACCGTTCGGAAAACGGCAATGATCCTATAGGATACGTTTCGCGGCCGGGCCGGATAAGAGCTTTCCTAAATAATTAATAAATAAGAAGGCAGGCAGCTGTTTTGACAAAGAGCAGCCGTCCTTATATGGATTAATTCGGAGGAGGAAGATTTTTTATGAAACGGTATCCATACAGCGACTCTACGGACGTTGTTATTTACAATGGTAATGATAATAAAAAGAAGAAGAGAGAAAAGAAGCAGAGACCATGGGTCATAGCGGTCTCATCGGCGCTGGCGGCAAGCGTTTTCACAATGGGCATAACGTTCGGAGTGCAGGCGCTAAGCGGCGGCAAGGCTCCGCAGCTTGACACTTCCACGGCCGGAGCTTCAAGCTCAAACGTTGTAGCCTCGGCGGCGGTGACTGCGAGCTATACGGACGAGACCGGCAAAACGGTGCTTTCGATACCGGAAATAGCCGCAAAGGTCGGCCCCTCGGTAGTCGGAGTTATAAACAAGACCACGGTAAAAACCCCGCAGTATTGGGATCCGTGGAGCGGAAGATATTATTACAACCAGGATACTCAGCAGGAGGGCGAGACTGTAGAGCAGGGCTCCGGCTCGGGTATCATCATAAGCGAGGACGGATATATAGCGACTAACCAGCACGTTATCGACGGCGCGACCGAGGTCGAGGTAATACTCAACACGGGCACGACGTACAAGGCGGAGATAGTAGGTCAGGATGAAAAGACAGACCTTGCGGTGCTCAAGATAACGCCGGAAAACGAGACGCTTACTCCGGCGGTGCTCGGCGATTCGACTACCGTTGAGGTGGGAGAGCTTGCAGTCGCGATAGGCAATCCGATGGGAATGGAATTCTCCGGTTCTGTAACGGCGGGAATAATCAGCGCCGTGAACAGGACGATGACTATAGATAACAGAACGTACAATCTTTTGCAGACCGACGCTGCGATAAACAGCGGTAACTCGGGCGGCGCGCTCATCAATCAGTACGGCGAGGTCGTCGGGATAAATTCGGTCAAGCTCTCATCGACGGGAGTTGAGGGAATGAGCTTTGCTATAGCCATATCTGAGGCGAAGCCGATACTGAACGACCTTATGGAGTCGGGTCATGTAACGGGCAGACCGATAGTCGGCATAAGCATAACGGAGACAAGATACGGTCTGTTCATAAGCGGTATCACAGAGGGCAGCGGCGCAGAGGCTGCGGGGCTGCAGGTGAACGATATGATCCTTGAAGTGGATGGGCAGAAGGTAAGCTCAACTTCGGAGATCAACGAGATCCGCGATGAAAAGAAGCCGGGAGACTACCTCACGTTCAAGGTGCTCAGAGACAGCAGCACGATGGACGTTCAGGTACAGCTTACCGAAGATTCCGGCAATTGACACAGCATTACAGTTACTTTTGAGGGCTGTTGATACAGCCAATACCATCCTTTTTTTCATATACCCTTGCCTCGGAACGGGCAAGGGTCCCCCCAAAATCGCGAAACGCGCCTCGATCCCCGGCGCGTTTCGTTTTTATTGGAATAGAGGGGCGTTTGCCATGGGGGAACGGTTTGGGCGGAGTGTTGCATAAATTATGACAAGATCACGTCGGTGCGGTGTACAAATGCTACAAAAAATAAAAAATAAAAGATATAATTTAAAAAGGATAGTGACAAATCGGGATAAGTGTGTTATAATTATAAATGTATTTATTGCAGATAAAATGATAATGACCGGCGCGGCCCGGAAAAGGCGCGGCGCATGGTTTTTTTATCGTATATAGACCGTTAACGGCCGCTGCCGCGAACGGTATGGAAAAGGAGCGTTTCTGGGTGAAAAGGATATATTTTGGAGCCGCTTTTGCGGCGGCAGCCATAGGTGTGAATACGGCCGCGGTGTTTGCGGCGGACGCGAATGTGACGGTCAGCCTTGATGATGAAAAGGCGGTATATACTTACACTGCGGGCGAGGAGCTTTCTGCGCCGCTCGGCGAGCTTTTCGGCTCGTTTGAGGATATAGGCGGCGGTGCGGTCAAAAAGACCATGACCGTTACGAGCGAGGCGGAGCGCGGCGAGGAGCTCGTGCTGAGCCTGCGGCTGAGCACGGACGATGCGGACGCGGCTCTTGAATATTCGCCTCTTGACTATTACACCTTCAGGATAACAGACCCTGAGAACAATGTGATATACGACAGCGCCGAGGCGGAGCTTTCCGATCCTGCGGATAAGCAGAAGGATATCACTCTCGGTATCTTCAATACGTCTGAGGCTGAGGACACAAAGGAATACGTTATAGAATACGGGATAAACGCCGAGACCGCGCCGGCCATAGGCGAAGAGCTTGGCGGCGGCGTTGGGATAGAGCTCGTATCCGCGGCATATGAGGGTGCGCAGGCTTCGCCGGGAGCTTCGGCAAGCGCAGCGCCGGCAGCGCCGGCAACTCTCAAGCCGAAGTTTGAACTGGGCGGCGTTGCTTCCGCTACTGCCGCGCCTGCGGCGCAGCCGACCGCGACCGCACAGTCGGCCGCTTCGGAGGCGGCAACGGAAGCTCCCGCGCCGACAGAAACGGCGGCGGCTGAGGAAAAGGAACGGAAGATAATCTGCGGCGAGGAGATAGCGCCGGGTAGATATACGGTAACGGGCAACGCGAACGTTAAGATAGAGACGAAGGACGGCGAGATAATAAGCGAAACAGCCGTAACGGACGGCTCGGACGAGAGCATAAAGGGCGTTAAGCAGTTCATAACCTCCATCGAGAAGGGCGATGTGATAACGATAACGCCGGTAGCCGAGGGCGTAAAGGCGTCGGTATCCTTTGAAAAGACGAACAGCGGTTCAAGCTCGGGCACAAAGAATGTGACCGCGGCTTCAGCTTCGGGAAAGAGCACGGCCTCGCCGACAGCTTCGGCAAGCTCCAAGACAAATCCGAAGACCGGGGACATGAGCCTTACAACGGCGGTCTTAGGCTCGGTCATGGGAGTTTCGGCTGCGGCGGCAGGCTGCCTTGAGGTCGTAAAGAGGAAGAAGTCCGGAAAGTGACCGGAAGCGCATGCCGCGCGGCGGTTTGCGGCTCCGTTTTAAACGGATACGGCGGAGCGCCGGTTTGATGTAAATAAGATAATAAGAAAGGGTTTGATACGGTGAAACGAAAAATAACACTGCTTCAAATCCTTTTTCTGTGTGTGTTCGCCGGCTGCGGCGCGTACCTTATAAAGTATAACTATGACAGAGCGCAGACAGAAAAGGAAATGGAATATTTGCAGGATGTTGTCAGGGAGAGCGCCGCGGAAACGGAGCAGCCCGACAAGCTGGAGATAACGGTCGGGGAGACGGCTGAGGAGCCGGAGGAGCAGTACGAGAGCAACGGTATGCTTTCGCGCTACTATCCGCTTTACGAGCAGAACACCGATATGGTCGGCTGGATAAAGATAAACGGGACGAAGATAGATTATCCCGTCATGTTCAATAATTCCAATAATGTGTATTACCTGCACAGGAATTTCTACAAGGAGAACAGCGCGGCTGGAACGCCGTATCTCGATTACCAGTGTGACTTGCAGAACTGGAGCGACAACCTCATAATATATTCGCACAATATGAAAAACGGGACTATGTTCCATGAGCTGCTCGACTATAAATCGCTCGGCTTCTGGGAGAACCACAGGATAGTGAATTTCGATACGATGTACTACCGCTGCGAGTACGAGGTGTTCGCGGCGTTCCGCACGGCGGTCGGCTCGGAGGACGAATTCAAGTATTACGAGTTCATAAACGCCGGCTCGAAGCAGGAATTTGACGACTACGTGGCAAGGTGCAAGGAGCTGAGCCTTTACGACACAAAGATAACGCCGCAGTACGGCGAAACGCTGCTGACGCTCTCGACCTGCTCGTATAACGTCAACGATGAAAGATTTGTCGTAGCGGCGCGCCAGATATCGAAAAAATAGAGATGGGAAACAGTTTTTGCAGAAAGCTGCCGTATTTTATACGGCGGTTTTTTTTATTCGCCAAAAGCTCCGGTAATTCGTCAAAGGGAAACGGACACGCCGCGGGGAAATAATAACTGCGCGGTAAAATGCACGGGCGCGCAGCCTTGCGTCCGCAGCGGCATGACGCGCAGAATATTTAAACGGGAGTGTCGAACGATTTGGAAACGATGTTGATAGCAAAACAGAGAATGCTCGTGATGAGGCTCAGAGGCGAGATAGACCACCATACTGCGGGCGGTATAAGGAAGCAGCTCGAGCGCGAGCTGAAAATGAGCGGAGCGGTCAATATAGCGCTCGATTTCAAGGAGGTGACGTTTATGGACTCCTCCGGCATCGGCGTTATAATAGGCAGGTACAAGACGGTACGGGCGCTGGGCGGCAGTATGGTCATATATAACGCCTCCGAGCAGATCAGGAGGCTGCTGGATATGTCGGGCATAAGGCGGATAGCGGTGATATGCTCAACGCTCAGCGAGGGTCTGAATATAATAAACAGCGGTAAAGCTATAAGATAGAAAGGGTATTGCAAGATGAAAAACAGTATGAAATTTGAGTTCCCCGCCAGGTCGGAAAATGAAAAGCTTGCGCGGACGGTCTGCGCGGCGTTCGTGCTGGGGCTGGATCCCACCATAGACGAGGTGGACGAGATCAAAACAGCTGTCTCGGAGGCGGTAACGAACTGCATAATACACGGCTACGACGGCGGCGGGGGAATGATAGAGATAGAGGCGGAGACGGACGGCAGGGACGTCACATACATAATAAGGGACAGCGGCTGCGGGATAGAGGATGTTAAAAAGGCCATGGAGCCGCTCTATACCGGAAAACCGGACTCGGAGCGGTCGGGCATGGGCTTTTCGATAATGGAGGCGTTTATGGACGAGCTCAGAGTGGAAAGCAGCCCGGGCAGAGGTACGGTCATAGCCATGCGGAAAAGGATCAGCGAAGATGACGGATAATCGGGAGCTTATACGCAGGCTGAAGCAGGGCGACAAGTCGGCGGGGGACGAGCTTGTTGAAAACAATATGGGTCTTGTGTACAGCATAGCGGGAAAGATGATGAACAGGCGTTACGAAATGGAGGATATAGTCCAGATAGGCGCTATGGGGCTTGTAAAGGCGGTAAGGAAGTTTGACGAGTCTTACGGAGTGCAATTCTCAACGTACGCCGTACCGATGATAATAGGCGAGATAAAGCGGTTCTTCCGCGACGACGGGGCCGTTAAGGTGAGCCGCAGCCTCAAGGAGGCGGCGCTGAAGGGAAGGCGGGCGGAGGAAGCGCTGCGCAGGCGGCTCGGCAGAGACCCGTCCGTGTCCGAAACGGCGGCGGAGGCGGGGCTGGAAGAAAGCGTGCTCATCGAGGCGTTTGAAGCGTCCGCCCTGCCGGGGTCGCTCCAGGGCGGACAGGGCGAAAACGGCGGGCCGAGCCCCGAGGAGCTGCTCTCGTCCGACGATACGGAGGAGAGGATAGTTGACAGGGTATTTATAAAGGAGGCGCTGTCCATACTCAGCGAGAGGGAAAAGAACATAATAGTCATGCGCTATTTCAGAGGCAAGACGCAGAGCGAGATAGCCAGGAGCATAGGCGTGTCGCAGGTGCAGATATCGAGGATAGAGAAAAAGGCGATAGAGCGGATAAGGGAAACGATGGTAACAGGCTGACGCAATATCCGCGTTTAAGACCGCAGACGAGGTATACGGCATTGCGTTTTTTTTGCACAGTAAAAGGATATATATTGACTTTTGCGGCGACTTTTGATATAATACCATTCATTGAGGACAAGTTTGCACCGAAAATTTTTAAAAGGAGCTTGACTATACAAAAAATGCAGGATAAAATACTATTGATAAACGATCTGCCCGGGTATGGGAAGGTGGCGCTTTCGGCTATGCTGCCGGTGCTTTCGCATATGGGCTTTGACGAATACAATCTTCCTACTGCCATCGTGTCGAACACGCTCGATTACGGCAAGTTCGATATACTCGACACGACGGAGCATATGGAGCGGTCTATAAAGGTCTGGAAGGAGCTCGGTTTTTCGTTTGACGCTATATGCACCGGGTTCATACTCACCGCCGAACAGGTGCGGCTGATACTCGGCTATTGCAGGGAACAGCGGCAGACCTACGGGACAAAGCTGTATGTCGATCCGATAATGGGCGACGAGGGCGAGCTGTACCACGGCGTTTCCGAGGAGACGATATCTTATATGCGCAGCATGTGCTCGCAGGCTGAAATAATCGTGCCGAATCTCACCGAGGCGGCGTTCCTTGCCGGCATGTACGAGGATAAGCCGGATATAACGCTTGCCGAGGCGGAGGAGCTGGCTATGAAGCTGCACGGCATGGGAGCCAAGTCGGTGGTGATAACGAGCGTTCTCAGCGGCGGCAGCTACTATGTCACCTGCTACGACGATACGGCTAAAAGGATATACCATATCCCGTTCGAGCATATCGACGTGCGGTTCGTCGGCACGGGCGATATCTTTTCGGCGCTGCTTTTCGGCAGGATGATATGCGGAGCGGAGCTTCGGCAGACTGTGGAATACGCCGTGCGCGTTATGCGCAGGCTCATCGCCGAAAACGAGAGCGAAGCCGACAAGTTCAAGGGCATACCGCTTGAAAGAAACCTTGATATAGTAGACGAAGAATGGGTCAAAAGCTTTTGAAAAAAGATAAGCGGCGCATCCCGCGCGGTGTTCGCAGACTCGCATACACAAGTATAGCCTCGCCTGCTCAACCGCACGGTCTGCTTGCTTCTCTTTTTTCAAAAAAAATAAAGGAGATAAGCGGCGCATTCTCATACGGTGTTCGCAGACTCGCATACACCAGTATAGCCTCGCCTGCTTGACCGCACGGTCTGCTTGCTTCTCTTTTTTCAAAAACAATAAGGAGATAAGCGGCGCATCCCGCGCGGCGCATTCCCGCAGTCATGAAAGGATATGATAGATATAAGCATGAAAAGACCTAAGATAAAAATAACTCTTATCGAGCGCAGAGGTCAGTCGCCCTGCCACAGGGGGCATAAGCCCGGCGACAGCTTTGATTTCGATACGGAGCGCGGCAGGCTGTGCCCGATGGCGATGCATGTTGCATTCGTCTATGCCGACATACTGCGCTACGGCGGCAGCATACCGGGTCAGCCCGAGGGAGAGGCTGTATTCTGCTGCCCGGACGCGGACACTATGAATATTTTCAAAATAGAGAGAACAGAAGGGGAATAAACAAGATGAAAAACAGATATGCGGCGCTGGCTGCGGACGGGATATTGGCGGGAGTGATGCTGTGCATAGGCTGCGCGGTGAACCTCTCGGTGGAAACGAGAGCGCTCGGAGCGTTTTTGTTCAGTCTCGGACTGTTCGCCGTTATCAGGCTGAAATTCGGGCTGTACACCGGAAAGGCCGGGTACATGGCGGTCAGACCGCTTTCTTACATTGCGGAGGTATTGCTTACGCTTGCCGGGAACATCGCCGGGGCGGCGATAGGCGGCGGACTGCTGAACGCAACAAGGTTTGCCGATAGATTTTCGGCAGGCGCGGCGGAGGCGCTCGCGCCGAAGCTGGCGGATACCTATCCTGGAATGTTCGTGCTCGCGTTTTTCTGCGGTATACTCATGTTCATAGCCGTGGAGGGGAACAGGCGCGCCTCGGAGAAGGGCGACAGCGCCGGAGGACTGTTTTTGGTCGTCGTACCGGTCATGGTGTTCATACTAAGCGGGTTCAACCACAGCATAGCCGACATGAGCTATTTTTTCATAAGCGGCTGCGCGGGTGCGGTGTCGGCGGCGCCGTATTTCGTGCTTGTGATACTCGGCAACGCGGCGGGATGTATGTTCGTGCCGTTTTTGAAACGGCTGACGAGCGGCGAAAAATTCCGCTGAAAAAGCCGGCCGCGTATGTGCGGCTGAAAAAAAGCAAAAAAAATATACACATTATCATTGATCCGGTAATGTGTTTTTTTTGTGGAATGATGTATGATCTATGCAAAGATGTCCCCCGCCTCGAAAAATGATAATATTGTATAAAAAACACGATAATATTCTTGTTTCCTTTGTGAAAGTAAGATGATAAAATATAAATATAAGTAAAAAACGGCAATTTTGGAACGGATGCTGCCGGAAGCAGGGGATAGGACTAAAGACAAAAGCAGCGTGCTTTTATAACGGCGGCAGCGATAGGTTTTGTAAATGACCGTGAGAGAACGGATGCGGACTCCCGGTTTCTCACGGGTATAAAAATTTTTTAAAAGGAGTGGTTTATTCTATGAAAAACAAGATTATCGCATTGACGGCTTCGCTGGCAATGCTGGGCGGAGCGTTTGCCGCATTGCCGGCAGCGGCGGCGGAGCAGACCTTGCTGGATGAAAACTTTAATTCATTCACATTAAATGATAGCGGTCAAAATCTCAATGGCTAGACGTTATATGGTGACAACACAAAAGTGTCAATGACTGTTAAAGGCGATGAAAATAACAAGTATCTTACAGTACATCGAGAGAATATGTGGGAGGGTGCGGGAATTAGTATAACTGTGGACACAGAAAAAACCTATAATGTTTCGCTGAAGATCAAATCGGAAACCGAACAGAAATTCAATATTAATATTGATCCGGTAAAAGAAGGAGAGGGAGACAACCAAGTAACTGTTCATGATGGGGTCACTCTGAACAGCGAAGACACGACTGTTAAAAAGGAAGATGATTGGAAAACCATAACCGGCACTCTGACCATTCCTAAAGCAAATGAGGGATATGACAACAGAACCTCATATTCAGCAATGTTCTGGATACAGACAAACGCGGATCCATCATCAACAGGTGACTACAGTATAGATGACATTAAGATCACATACGATGACAGCACAGAAGCAGACGAATATGCAGCGGAAGTAGGCGGCACAAAATATACATCTCTTGACGATGCTATTGATAATGCGAATGGTGAAAAAATAACGCTGCTTGACGATGCGACCCTATCTAAAAACAGAACAAATACGGACGCAATTATAGATGGACAAAATCATAAAATTACAGTTGAGCTTCCTAACGGTGAAAATTATTCATCTGTTTTCAGCAATTTAACGCTCAGCAATGCAAAACTTACAGGAAATACAAACCAAAACATTGCTATAAAGCTCAATTTGGATAATGTTACGGTTGAAGGCTTGAGTTATGATTGTCTTGCTTTGGTCGATCTTACAGCGAAGGATTGTAGTTTAGAGCACAATGGCGGTGTATATGTTTTCGCAGGCAACAACACTGACGGTAAATTTGAACTGACAGATACGACTATTAAAGTAAATAGTTTAGGGTATACCGGAGTTGTATTTCGTGTGCAAGGTGAAACTTATCCGAAATTCTCCAATGTTGTTATAAACGGTATCTCTGCAGACAGCGGTTCGAAAATAGCTAAAATCGAGAATGATGCAACGATCAGCGGCCTTACAGTAGACGGTATGGACAATGAAAAGCAGGAACTCAAGATCGTTGAGATCAATAATGAAAAAATCCTTGTTATCGCAGAAAAGGCGGCTGAATTTTCGGCAGCGGCTTCATTGGATGAGATAAAGAAAGGTACGGGCGAGTTTTCGGATACTGTTGCGGCGGGCTTCAAGGCTGAGGTAACGAACACCGGAAGCGCAAGAGGTACTTTTGATACGACAATATGGAACGTTACTTCAAGCGGCGAGACAAGAACGACAGGGGAAAAGAAGATCACAGCGGTAACGCTTGAAGCAGGAGGAAAAGCAGAGATATATCTTATAGTAAGCGGTTTGGATGACAAGGCGGCAACAGCGACAGTCGAAGTGAAATAACAGACAGGAGGTTTAAAGGCTATGAAAAAAATATTTGAGATCCCGGAAATGAGTATTTCCGTATTTGAGAATGAAGATATAGTAAGAGCAAGCGGAACAGAGGCTCAGGAAAGCTTCAGCTATTCCGGCAATGATAATACAGTAAAAAGCGACTGGTCAGAGATGGTGAAGATAACACTGTAAAAAAACGCATACCGGCGCTGTTCGCCGGAGGTGCGGCGCAATGCGTTAAGTTTTGCAATATTTTCATCAATAAACGCAAAGACAGCTGTTGTTTATGATGATACAATGTAAGGAAGAAGTATAAATGAACAAGCAGCTGGAGCAGACAACGAATTATATCGGAAAATCCCACTATGACTGGGACGCAAGCTTCTACGGCGAGATGGACGATATAAGCATATACAGCCGCGTTTTGTCACAGGAGGAAATAATGGGAGAATACAACAGGATAGCCGGAAGGCTGAACGATAAGTATGCCCGCGGCGACCGCGACGCGCTTGAGCTGGACAGGTATATATCGGCGGGAACGGTACTGCCAACGGTGGGAAAGAGCGAAAGCACGATAGAATGGGAGTGCTCCGAGCCGGGAGTTATCGCGGCGGATATGAGCATAAACGCTCCGGCGGCGGGCGAGCCGGACAAGAGCGTCAGCTTCACGGCGACGATAACAAACGGCTCCGCTTCGTATAAGAAGCGGTTCGAGGCAGTCATACTTGCCGAGCCGGCGTTTAAGGATATAGACGATTATCCGATGACGGCGGTGAAGCTTACGGACGGCTATCTTGAAAACGCAAACGATAAGATGCGTGATTATCTCATGGACATCGACCTCGGCAGATACGTTGCCGGTTTCCGTGAGATGGCGGGGATAGCGCACACAGAAGAGCCGTACGGCGGCTGGGAGAGCAGTCTTATAGCGGGTCATTCCGTAGGTCATTATATCACAGCCGTTGCGCAGGAATATGCGTATTCGGAGGCGGGCGAGCCGGACGCGGAGGTGCTTGAAAGACTGAATGCCCTCGTTGACGCGCTGAGCGAGGCGCAGATAAAGGAGGACGGAACAGTCCAGGGTCAGCCCGTAAAGGCCGGATATCTGTTCGCGGCTGCGGCAAAGAACTGGTACGACTTCACGCCGATGTACGGCGAGCAGCAGTTTGACAATATAGAAGCGGGCAAAGGAAACATAATTGAGGAGGCATGGGTGCCGTGGTACACCATGCATAAGATACTTGCCGGACTGACAGACGCGTACAAGCTGAGCGGAAACGAAAAAGCGCTGGATGCGGCGGATCTGCTCGGAACGTGGGTATATAACAGGGTCAAGGATTACGATACCACTATTCTTGACGATGGTACGACGATGCAGCAGCGCGTGCTCAATGTCGAATACGGCGGTATGAACGACGCGCTCTACGAGCTTTACAAGATAACTGGAGATCCGAACCACGCCAAGGCGGCGCATATGTTCGATGAGATATCTCTGTTCGACGAGATATATAACGGTAACGATGTGCTTTCGGGAAAGCACGCCAACACGACTATTCCGAAGATAATAGGTGCGCTCAACCGCTACAGGACGTACGGGCAAAAGGGCGATACGCTGCTTGCGGACTCGCCGGACGATACGCACGATATTGATTACTACCTGACAGCTGCCGAAAACTTCTGGGATATGGTAGTAAACGACCATTCGTATATAACGGGCGGAAACAGTGAAAACGAGCATTTCAGAGATCCGCATACGGAGGACGCATACCGCAATAACGTAAACTGCGAGACCTGCAACACGTACAACATGCTCAAGCTCTCACGAGAGCTTTACAAGATAACGGGAGAACGAAAGTATGCGGACTACTACGAGAACACGCTCCTAAACGCGATAGTATCGAGTCAGAACCCTCAGACGGGCATGACTATGTACTTCCAGCCGATGGCTTCGGGGTATTTCAAGGTATATTCCGACCCGTACAAGAATTTCTGGTGCTGCACAGGCTCGGGCATGGAGAGCATGACCAAGCTCAGCGACAGCATATACTACCGCAGGGACAATACGATAATAGTTGACCAGTACATCAGCTCGGAGCTGACGGACGAGGCGAACGGAGTCCGCATAATACAAAATTCGGATATCATAAACGGCGAGACCGCAAGCTTTGAGGTGACCGAAACGGGCGGCGTTTCGGAAAACGGCTGGAGCGTCACGGCGGAGCAGTCGGAAAGCGAAGGCAGCGTGACGGTATCGGGAACGGTATCGAACAACAGCGGAAGCGGCAGAAAGGCGGCCGTATATGCCGCGGCATATGAAAACGGTATATTGAAGTCGGTCGGCAAGACAGAGCTTGACACCGCGGACGGCGGGACGTACAGCTTTTCATCGGAGCTTGCCGCATCGGACGGAGACGAGATAAAGGTGTACCTTTGGGATGAGGAAATGACTCCGCTCGTACCGGCTCTTACGCCGAAAAACGCGGTCTCTCTTGCGCTGCGCATACCTGACTGGACGGCGGATGCGCCCGTCATCAAGGTGAACGGTACGGAAACGGAGTACGTTCAGTCGGCAGGATATGTTACGGTACAGGGTCTTAGCGGCGGCGATACAGTAGAGGTATCGTTCCCGAAAGAGGTACGGGCGTACGGGCTTGACGACAGCGACACCGCTGTTGCGTTCAAATACGGTCCGGTCGTACTCAGCGCTTCTCTGGGCGTGATCAGCGTTGAAAATAACGAGCAGAATACGGAAAGCCACGGTATGGGCGTAAGAAAGCCGATACGCATGGACGGACTGAACGAGTATATCGTTATCGAGCCCGATTACGGCACACGCGGCGAATGGCTGGAGAACATAGACGAGAACGTAGTCAAGACCGACGGCAAGCTTGAGTTCAGGCTGAACAACACGGACCGTGATGATCTCGTGTTCACGCCGCACTACAGCAAGTACAGCGAGTATTACGGCATATACTGGTATCTCATGACCACCGGCGATGAGGACGAAGCCGAGATACTTGGGGATAAGCAGGCCGGACGCGAGGCGAACGTCACGATAGATTCGATAGAGCCGGGTCACGACCAGCAGGAGAACGGTCACGGCTGGAAGGGAGAAAACACGGTCTTTGCCGAGGGCGTGGGAAGCGTTTTGAACTACCGCGAGATAAAGAACGGCGGTTATGCCGATTACCAGATGGCTGTTGATACCTCCGTAACGAATTACGTTGCGGTGACCTATGTCGGAGCCGACGCGGGCAAAAAGATGAGTATCTATGCCGGAGACGTGAAGATAGCAGATGTGACCGCGGGCGATGAGGACGAGACCGTGAAGTACGCGATACCTGCCGAAGCGCTCGAGAGCGCGTATACGGCGGGAGCCGGAGCGGCGGCTATAGAGGGCAAGACCGCGATGCATATCGTGTTCAGAGCCGACTGCGGAACGGACGCGCCCAAGCTCAACGGCACTGTCAGGATAGTGAAGGACTACGGAACGAACGCGTCCCTTGCGAGCCTTGCCTTTGAGGGCGCGGAGCTTTCACCGGCGTTCGAACCGGATATAACGGAATACACGCTCAGAGCGGACGGTTCCGGCACGGTAACGATGCGCGCCGAGCCTGCCGAAGAATACGGGCTTGTGTATGTGAACGGAAAGCTGATAAACGATTCGCTGGCGAGAGCTGTTGAGGTATCGTCTGAGCCGCTGGTGATAACGGTAACGGCTGAGGATCACACGACGGAAAAGACGTATACGATAAATTTTGAATAAACAGCGTTATGATAAGCGTCCCCCGATGCGGCAAAAGCCCGCCGGGGGCGCTTGTTTTTTATTATTATGAAGCGATCCGATACGGTAGGGTCGATAACTTAAAAGTACTTGACAAATCAATGGCTTTGGAGTATAATAAAAGCAGCAGGGGGGAATATAATTGTACGAGATATACTTTTACAAAGACAAAAACGGCAACAGACCGGTTTATGAGTATATTATGCAGCTTGCAAGCAGAAAAGATAAAGACAGCCGTATCAAATTCAATAAAATACAAGATCATATCAGTGCCTTAAAAGAGTACGGACTTCGGCTTAAGGAACCGTATATAAAACATCTTGACGGCGAGATATGGGAGCTCAGACCGCTTAGAGACAGGATACTTTTCGCGGCATGGCATAACGGGAGCTTTATATTGCTGCACCAGTTCATGAAAAAGACGCAAAAGACGCCGGCGAGAGAGATAGAAAAGGCAAAAAGAGAGCTTGCAGACATGATAGAAAGGAGTGCTTGAAATGGATAACAGTGCATTGGGCGGAACATGGGATGAATTCAGACAAGAGCTGCTGGATAAAGGCTATTTGACACCGGAAGAAATAGCCGCAAGCGATCTCAGGGTCGCGCTCATAGGCGAGTTTATAAAAGCGAGAGAGGAAAAGGGAATAAGCCAGAAAAAGCTTGAGGAGCTGAGCGGTGTGAAGCAGCCTGTTATAGCCAGGATGGAAAAGGGGAGCACAAGCCCCAGGATAGAGACCGTTTTAAAGGTTTTGGCTCCGCTGGGAAAGACATTGGCTATTGTACCGCTCGAAGCTGCAAAATAGAAAAAGCGCGGCTATGCCGCATATCCTCCGAACCGGTACACAGTATGACAAGATCCCTGCAAAGACGAACTTTTCAGGGGCTGTAGCAAAATGCACAGACCGCATAAAGCGAAAAATAAAGCAGTTAAGCCGTTTGCGGCATAGCTTACTTATAATTTAATGTAGAAATTTTCATTTATGTGAAAATTTCAAGATAAAATTCGCTTTATGCTACGAACGAAACTCACCCTCGACGTACCAACGTACGCCTTCGGGCAAGGGGCTAACGCCCTTCGAGGAATGGCGTTAGCCCTTCGTTTCGTCCGTTCTGCACTATTTTTCTAAAGCCCCCGAGGCTGTTGCAAACTCACAGAGTTTTGCAACAGCCTCTTTTTGTTTTAGCCATGCGGTTTATTGGGGGTTGCATTTTTGACTGTTTTATGTTAGAATGGATACAGCTAAGGAAGTAAAGCCGTTCCGCGGCTTTGCGCGGATCGATCAGCGGCGGCGAGAAGCAATTTTATTGATTTGGCGCTGCAACAAGAACATAAAAGGAGGTCAGATCATGAGTCAAATTATTGTGGACAGTGCAAAGGTCATGCCTAAGGGCCAGATAACGCTTCCGAAGGATATCAGAGATGCGCTGCAGCTTACATCCGGCGACCGTGTAACGCTCGTTTATGAGGATGGTAAGGTAATAATGATGAATTCGGCGGCATATGCTATGAAAATGTTAAATAAAGGTATGGTGGGCGAGGCCGAAAGAACAGGACTTACCTCTGAGGAAGATATCAATGCCCTGATAGAAGAAATAAGAACGGAAGTGGAATTTTGATAAAGGTATTGATAGATACCAACGTTTTGATCTCGGCTGCGCTGTCCGATAAAGGCGTACCATATCAGGCGTATATGAAAGCGGTAACGTATCCGTATCATGGTGTGATATGCGATCAAAATGTTGACGAGTTAAGAAAGGTGTTCAACCGCAAATTTCCTGCAAAGATACAATTGCTTGACAGTTTTCTTGCAATAGCGTTAACGGTACTGCAGTTAGTGGAAACGCCTGCTGACGAGTTTGAGCAGGAAAAAGCTATTCGTGATGTTAAAGACAGACCTATTTTGAGGGCTGCGATCAATAATAATGTCGATATTCTTTTAACAGGAGATAAAGATTTTCTTGAAGCGGATATTGAAAGACCGAGAACGATCACTCCAACAGAGTTTATGGAGCTGGCAGCAAGTGAATAAATAAAAATTCTTTACCGAAGAGAGGTGAACGGCGGTGAAATGCAGTATTTGCGGAGCGGATGTTGACGCTGCGTATAATTCATGTCCGTATTGCGGAAATAAAATAGACTGGCCAGAGATAAGGCGGGAGGTGGAGGAGCCTCCGGAGACGCCGTATAACGACGAGTTCAGGTATTGTATACGGTGCGGGAGACCGCTCGATATGAGGACGCATTCGTGTCCATCCTGCGGATACCGGTACACGTCCGCATCCGGCGGCGGCAGCGGCATGGAGCGGAAAGCGCCGGAGAGAAGCGCCGGCGGCGGAACAGGGCAGGCTAGGAGCGGTGAACGCTCCGGCGGAAGCTGCAGACAAAGCGGTGCGCCGCGAAGCACGGGCGGGCGCGGCGGAGCGGCTCCGGTACGCGCGGCCGGACGGGCTGCCGGAAAGATAGTCAAGGGGGCGGCGTCTGCCATACCCTCCGGAGGAGGAAGCATGAGCAAGAAAAAGAAGGGCAAGAATAAGAAAAAGAACAATGGGAAAATAGCGGTGCTTTCGGTGCTCGGTCTTATGGCGCTGTTCGCCGTCACGTTCCTTATATTTTTCAAGCTGCTTGGCGGAAGCTTTTCCGACGCGGAGCCGTCTGCGTCGCCAAGCCCGACGGCGACGGTCTCGGCAAGTCCGAGTCCAACGGCTTCGGCTTCGGCCGCTCCGGCATGGACGCCGAGCGCGGCTACAAGAGCACCCGAGGCGCAGCGGCCGCAGCAGGGAGCGGGCACGGTGCGGACACAGGCCCCGGCGGCGGAGCCGGCGCGCACGCGCAGCCCGGAAAGGACTCCCGCGCCTGTCATCCCCGAGGATGAGCCGGCCGCGGAGGAGCCGGAGACCGGCGGCGGAGCTGAGGAGCAGCCGATCGCGGAAGAGCCGGGAGCTGAGGAGCTGCCGGAGGACGGAAACGTGCTCGAAGTCGAATAAGGTATATATCAGGGGAGAGCTGCCGCCGTATGTGCGGCGGCTCTCTTTTTATGATGTGAAAGACAAACGCGCCGTCACGGCCGCATATATGCGGAAACCTGATATATCGGAGGGCGCGGGACTGCTTTTGCGGATCGAGCCTTGCAGCAGCAGAAAGCTCCACAACTTATTTTTTTAAGTTGGGGAGCATAATTTTTATGCAGGAATATCACACAGTTTATTGATTTTTTGACAGAAGTGTGGTACAATAATAATGGTGATAAGTTATGATCATAAATTCGGTTGTAAAGAATGAGGCATTAAGAAACAGTAAAATGATACAACAGTATGAGAAATTGATTATAGAACTGCCGAAAGGTTCTTTGATTTGCCGTAAGAATGGATATTATTATTTAAAGTATCGCAAAAATGGAAAAGTTTGCGATGACTATATTGGAAAAGATAAAGAAAGAATTTCTCAAATAAAAGAAAAATTAGAACAAAGAAAACACTATGAGAAGATGCTTTCTGTGTTAAAACAAGAACAAAAAGTAATAAATAAGATATTGGAGGGACTTGTATGATCTTATATCATGGAAGTACAGACCTTGTTGACAAGCCGGAAATCCGGGAGAGCGATGTTTATTTGGATTTTGGTGTAGGATTTTATACTACGACCTCTTTTGAACAAGCCGAACGGTGGGCAAAGATCAAAATGCGAAGAAAAAATGTTGATTTAGGTTATGTAGCTGTATACGAATTTGATATAGAAAAGGCGGAAAAAGAACTTACCATTAAACGGTTTGATAAGGCAGATGAGGAATGGTTATCATTTGTTGTCAATAATCGTAAAGGCAATTTCACTGATAACAAAACAGATGTGCATATTGGACCTGTTGCAGATGATAATGTATATCAATCTATTCGATTGTTTGAAACAGGAGCCTATGACGCAGAATATACCGTAAAAAGATTAAAAACAGAGGTATTGCACGATCAATGGACTTTACATAGCAATAAAATTTTGAAATATTTGAATTTTATTGAGGCGAAAGAGGTCAGATAGGAGGATGTTTATGGAACAGGGACAATTCATTGCAATGATGCCTTATATAAGTACTGATTTGGTTTCGTTGATAGCAGAAAAACAAAGCATTTCTGAAGAAGATGCGATAAAAAAGCTCTATTCTTCAAAATTGTATGCAGTACTTGAAAAAGAAGAGACTAAAGTTTGGCAGTATAGTACACAAATGTTATACAGTTTATTTGAGCAGGAAGAAAAAAACGGTGACATTCGGTTTCCTGATGTATAGGAGGTTTTAAAATGAGCAAAGAAATGGCTTTTACTGTGTTTTGTCTGGAAAGCTACAAAGCACATCGAAATTTAAGCGGACAGGAAGTTTCCTTACTTTTTGACAGATACGGAGTGTTTGATTATATTCGTGAATTTTACGATGTTCTTCACACTACGGGACATCATTATATCAATAATGATATTGATATTTATCTTAATTCAAGAGGATATACAGCAAACACATAAAAATAAACACAAAGAAAGTTTGGTAAATATGGCTGGAGTAACAAAACACATATTTGACCACGAGATTAATGATATTATCAAAATGTGGTCTCAACAGATTAAAACTTTACAACCTATTCTTCCCCAAGAATACACGGAAGAGGATGTAATAGAATTATTAAAAAAGTACTATCCGCATGAGTGGAAAGCAGTGGATGACAAATATTTGTATTACAAAACGAAGGATAAATATATAAAGAAACACTTTGGGAAAAAACGTTATAAAATGGATGAACCGGAGGTTTTGCTTAAAAAAGTCTCCACATTTAAAAAAATAATGTCTCATGATTATAAAACAATATGGGAAAATAACTATTCAAAAGATGTGCAGGCTGCAGCTCAAAGGGCGTTAAGGGCTAAGAGGGAACCTAAAATCGAAAGAGTTAATCTTAAAATTGAAAAAGCGTTAAAGAAAACTCAACAAGTTACACCGGCGTTTATTGACAAACTAATAGGTTTGTATGAGAGAAAAACCACAACGCAAAAAGATAAAGTATATATTCTTCTTGAACTTAAAAAGTATTACAGCCCTAAGATAATTCAATTTTTCTTTAAATTAAATGATACAGAAATAAATCAGCAATTGCGTTGGGAAGCTTTTTATCACTTGCAAAGTTTTAACTATCAAACACGGGCAAGAAGGCAAAAGTATATGCAAGTGCATACAAGAAATAAAAAGCGAAAGAATTTTCTCAAGAATGTATATGCAAAACAGACATATAAAATTCCTGAAAATCCTGAAGAATTAGAATATAGGATAGAAAATTCAAAAGAACAAAAGCTTAAAAAATATGATTATTTTATATCTCACAGTAGTAGAGACCGGGATTCTGTACAGGACCTAATTATGTTTGAAAACAATAATGGT
>CALXZP010000057.1 GCA_944393255.1 uncultured Clostridia bacterium
TACGCAGCTCACGGGCGGAACTGACAGCACGACGTACGGCGTTACGATAAACGGTCTTTCTGGCTACGGCAGCTAGAGCATGAAGGATAAGCAATCGGCGCC
The DNA here is from genome assembly GCA_944393255.1 of uncultured Clostridia bacterium. Lineage (GTDB taxonomy): Bacteria > Bacillota > Clostridia > UBA1381 > UBA1381 > Ornithomonoglobus. The sequence continues at coordinate 103 of CALXZP010000057.1, forward strand.
ATATACATATACGGATGTAAACGGCATGGAATACAATTACAGCTTTGCACACTCATGGAATGCCGGACAGGGCGGAACGACCAAACGCAGCCTCTATTTCACACCCGCGGGTGCAGGCAAGGTCACGGTACTCTTTAACGGAGCCGTAGGCAGAGATATGTATATCGAGCAGAACGGGAGAAAGGTGACCGGAACGGCTACCGGCAGCGATGCTGCGTTCAGCATGGATATAACAGATACGGAAAATCCGGTTTACGTATACGGCGGCAACAGCGGCAAGGATCTGTTCGCGATAATCGTTGAATACTACGGAGTACGGGACAGCGATATGGGGGTATCCGGGTCGGAGGATGAGCCGGTAAACGAGGATATCGTTATCCAGACTGTCAGCTGGGGCGGCGAGGACAACATTGAGCTTACGAGAAATCCCGCCACGGGCGAAACGAAGGTATGGCAGACCGTTATAGGCGACCAGAAAATACAGCTCCGAACGGACGTTTTCGAGGAGACCTACGAGGGCTATAAATACGGCGATACCTTCACGATAAATTCGCTGGCGGTCTATAAGGAGCGGATATACGCCGGCTGCGACGGCGGAAAGCTGCTGGTTTTCACCGCGTGCAGCAAATGCTACCAGGCGAAGCGCGTTTGCGGCTTTGATATAAAGGAGCTGACGATAAACGACGGAATCATGACCGTTACGGACGGGACGAATACCGAGACGATAGACATGGGCGATATCGGCGGCGATTCGATCAAGCCGGAGGAGGCTATGCTGCTTGTGAGTAACGGCGCGGCGCTCATAGACGTGCGCGACGCGGTGGACTATGCCGCAGACCATATCGAGGGCTCGGTAAACATCCCCATAGATGAGCTGAACGGGGAAACGCTTGCCGGATATGACGTTGACCGGACGATAATATTTGTCTGCTATTCGGGCTCGAGGTCTGCACAGGCGGTCAAAACAGCGTCGGAGCTGGGCTTTTCGAGCGTATACAATGCCGGGAACTACAGCGGGCTTGTATGAAATCAACAAAATTAAATTAGTTTATGGCAAATTATTAGTGGAACAATATAATTTGATGTAGTATAATTTAAATATGAATAATCGGCGAAAGGGGATATTGCATATCTTTATCAAGAGATCATGCTTTATCCCTTTTGCCTATGAAGGGAGGACTTTCTTTTGAAAAAGAAAAAGTTAACGGCAATGCTTTCTGCGGCTGCGATCGCGGTAACGGCGCTTCCGGCGTCCATGCCGACCGCGTTTGCCGAGGCGCAGACGCTTGAGGTAGGAGAGGGCAAAGCCTATGCTACTATCAGCGAAGCGGTGGCAAGAGCAAAAGAGCTCGACCCGCAGAGCGAAGACGAAAGGGTAACAATAAACGTAGACCCGGGCGATTACGAGGAGCAGGTGATGATAGAGGATGTAAGCTTCATCACACTGCAGCAGACCCCGGGGACGTCGGATTCAGGTAAGGTAGACCTCTACTGGTATTACTGCACGGGCTACTGCGCGGGCAATACCGGACTTGACGGACGCTACGATCCGAAGATAAACTGGAGCAAGCCGGAAACATGGACGGGCTATAACGACGGCGATGAGCAGTTCACCGCGTACAGGCTCGGACAGCAGCTTACAGGCGTGAGCACGATATCATATTACGATACCGACGGCGTGGCGCACAAGGACGTTCCTGTAAAGGTGGGTCATCTCGGAGATTTTGCCGATCAGGCGGCGCTGGTGATCGATAATAAGTCTACCGATATAACGGTAAAGGACTTCAATATCGTAAACGCAGTGCCGGTCATGGTAACGGCGGGAGAAAAGGAAGTAGGATTGGCTCCGCAGGAGGACAGAAACGTCGATCATGCGACCAGCTATATCCTGCCAAGGCGCGATAATCTTACGATATGCGATGAGGATACCGTTCCGGAGGAGACGGACAGGCTGAAGGCTATATTTGCTATCGAAAACGACACTGAAAAGACAAAAGCGCTCGAGGCGCTTGAAAATTTAACGCCGGGCGAGAGCGCGTACCTTGTACGTTCGGATAAGTACAACGAGCGCGGTCACGCTATAGCGATAGACGGCGACAGGATAATCCTCGAGGGCATAAGAGCGAGAGGAAACCAGGACAGCGTTTGGGTAGGCGAGGGCAGACAGTATTTCAAGAACTGCGACCTTATAGGCGGAACGGATTATATATACGGCGACGCCACTGTAGTATTCGATAACTGCCTTCTCGGCGCGGCAGGTATGACAAATAAGGATTACGGCGCTACCATAACGGCGGCGAACCACGACGCGAACAATCCGTACGGATATCTTTTCTATAATTGTACGGTATATAATGTGCTGGACAATATAACTACTTCGCTTTACGGCAGACCGTGGAGACCGGCTGCGCAGATAACGTTCTATAAGACGAAGCTGGACGATAACGCGCAGATAGGTGAGAGCGCGGCGGGCATAAGCGACCCGGGCTGGCGCGATATGTCAGGCAATATGGCGGACGAAGCGCGTTTCTATGAGTATGGTACATACAATGCGAGCAGCGGCAAAGCGGTCGATCTCAGCAACAGACTGGAAAATGCGGACGGCTTCGGCACGGTGCTCGACGATTGGCAGATACTTGAATACAACCCGAGAAACTACTTCAACAGCGATTTCTGGCTTGAAACGAAAGGAAAGAGCGAATGGGATCCGATGAACTTCGGAGAAGAGGAGCTTTCCGTTGTAGATGATGAGATGAAGAAAGCGGAGATAACCGTGCCTGCGGGCGAGGAAACGACCATAGCCCTGCCGTCTCCGTCAAGCTCGGATATAGAGTTCCGCTGGGAGAGCGCGTCTGCGAACGCGGTAGTATCGGCTGACGGAAAGTCGATAGAGGTCATCCGTCCTGCGGCGGGCGAGGCGGCCATAGAAACTACGGTCGTACTCTATGCTAAAGACAAGAACACCGGCTTCGGCGATAAGAAGGAGATACCGGTTACGATCAATCCTACGACCGATACGGTAAACGTATTCAATATGCCGGTAACTATCAGCCAGTCGGCTGCGGCTGAGAATAACTATACCGTTACGGTAACAAAGAACGGCGCTCTTATAAAGCAGCAGGTGATAGC
>CALXZP010000058.1 GCA_944393255.1 uncultured Clostridia bacterium
CCGCCCTCTACGCGGCCCAGCACCTTGCCCAGACAGCGTATGTCGCCGCTGCCGGGTATCAGCGCGTATTTCGGGTTGAGCGAGCGCAGCCCGCTCCGCGTGTACTCCTTCATATACACATTGCCGCAGCTCACAAATATGCCTATCTCGCCGTAGCTGAGAGTGTCGGTGCGGCGGACGTAGATACAGTCGCCATCATGATATTCCGGCTCCATGCTGTCCCCCGCCACCCTCAGTATATAATCCGTGCCGCGCGGCGGCTCGCATTCAAGCTCCACTATAACGGCTGTCGAATCGTCCAGGTACTCGCCCGTTCCCGCCGATACCGGAAAGTCGTAATAAAGCCGCGTGAACACCGGCGCACGCCGCTGCGGCTGCTCACGCCGTCCGGCGGCGCGGTCCACAGCCTCGCGCAGAGCCTCGCAGCGTTTCGCCTCGTGCCTGAGAAACGCCTCCGCCGCCTTTCTGCCTGTCTCGTCGAGCGAACGGTAATGCGCAAGCACGCGCTTTTCGCCCTCGCTCAGCGAAAGCCTCACCGGCGCGGGACGCATCCCCGCAAGCTCGTCCAGCGTACAGCCCAGACACTGCGCTATCAGCTTCGTGGTACCGAGCTTGGGATCCTCCGTCCTTCCGCTGAAAAGCTTCTCTATAGTGGTCTGCGGTATCCCGGTCTCCTTCGCTATTACCTTATATGTCTTTCCCGACTTTTTTTTGTATTCCCTAAGTCTGGCAAGCCAATCCATAATAATTACTCCTCTGTAGATTTCTTATCTCCATTCTAACATAAAAATATCCCTATGTCAACACATTCTTGCACATTTGTGCGGTAATTGTCCCATAAAAAGCCTTGACAATTGCACAAATATGTGGTATTATTATCCCGGCAACAGACAAAAAGGATGATCCGCGGGAAACGGCTGAGCATACGCTCCCCTGTTCCCCTCCGGAAAACTATGAAAGAAGGTGAACCTGTATGATATATCACACTGACGATCCGTCGCTCCGTTACCTTATCGACGAACACCGCACCGGGCATTACGGCGAGGACGCCGTGCCGGATTCGCTGCGCTGCGACTCGTGCGGAGCGCGGATAACGGGCGGCGAAACGTATTTCGACGTGGACGGCCGCCTTTACTGCGGCGGCTGCCGCGAGGAAGCCGAGCGCGCCGTTATAGATTCGGTATTCGACGATTACATCTACGAATTTTGAGCGGCGCGCCGCGGAAAGGACTGATCCGATGAAAAACAACAGCGAATGCCGCGGCTACGGCAGGGTCTACCGGGACATAATGTGCGATACGCTCATCGGCATAGGCGAAAAGGCGGTCTACGCATACCTCTGCTCCTACGCCGGGGAAAAGCTTTACTGCTACCCGCCCAAGGATCTGATATGCCGCCAGCTGGGCATAAACAAATGCACACTGAACAAATACATAAACAGCCTCAGGCGGCGCGGCTATCTCATCACCGCGTCCGCCAGAGCGGGCGGCAGGTTTGCGAACACGCGCTATATCCTCACGCCCGACGGAAACGGCAAAGACGCGGCTGAGCTTGCGTCCGCGCTCCCGGACGGTCTTGCGTACTCCGTCTCCGCCTCCGGCTCCGCAGACGGTATGACCGCGCCCGGACAAGCCGCAGACGAAAAAACCGTCTGCGGTAAAACAGCCCCTAATAATAACAAATACAAGAACAACATACAGAAGAACAAGAACATCAAAAATAACAGCCTTAAGAACAGATATATATTCCCGAAAGCAGTAACATCAGTTACAGGAGACGGAACGGGAGAAGAAACGGACGGAGATATCCGCAAAGATACTCCGCTGTGCGGAACTCTCCCGTTCGGAGTTTAGGAGGTGTTTGTACATGACGGCAAACGAAGCGGCGGAGCTTATCTCATACATGCGCGTTTTATATCCGCGCAGGCTTGCTCCCGAGGAACAGCGCACCCTCGCGGCGCTTTGGCAGTCCGCGCTCAGAGACGAGGACGCGAAAGAGGTATGGGAGGGCGTTATGGAATACATACGCTCCGACACGAGCGGCTTCATGCCCCTGCCGGGGCGCGTGATGGAGATCATGCAGAGCCGCCGTGCGCAAAGGCGCGGAAGAGAGACGCAGAAAATATTTATGCAGAGCATTGAGGAGGAGCTGACATGAAGCATACGGACAAAAACAACAAAGACCAATTCGGCAGACGCTCGGACTGTTATTTTTACAGGCGCGAAAACAAACGCATAGTCTGCGGTGCGCTGATAGGATTTTATAACAGCGCGGAACACTACGACCAATGCGGCAGCTGTCCTTTCTTCAAAACAGAAAAGGAGTTTTTTGACAGCGCCGGGATAGGAGCGCCGGTATATGACGAATGCAGAGCTTAGACGGCTGCTGAAGCTCACCAAAGCAGTCGCGGAACAAAAAGCCGGCGAGCTGGAGACGGCAGAATATGAAGAGCTGCGCTCCAGGATGAGCCGGATACTGAAATTTGTGAGCGATCCGCTCGCGGCGGAGGCTCTGGAAAAACGCTATCTCGCGGGGCTGCCGTGGTTCAAGATAGCCATGCAGACGGGCGCGTCGGACGAGGCCGTGCGCAAGATGTGCGTCCGCGCGGTCGATGATGCGTGCCGCAGGATCTCGGGCAGGTATCTTTCGCTACCTGCCGAATACCGCGCCGAGGAAGCCGGTGAAGAACAGGCTCGCAACGACAGAAGCAGTCCTTATCCCGAAGGAGAAGCCGCCGCCGGAAAAAAACGCGCCCGCAAGCACGATGAGCGAGCAGATAAGGCTGACGCAGAGCGCATTTGCAAGCAGCTTGGACTCGCTCGCCTTCGCCGCGCTGAACGCGCCCATGAACCCGCCCGCCGCCATGCCGGCAAACGCGGCGATATTTGCGGCCTTTTCATCGACGGCCCCGAAATAGACAAGCGCAGAGGCGATAAAAAGACATGCCGCCGTTATAAAGCATACAAGAAACACGCCCCGCGCTATATTTTTGATACTCATGGTGATATACCTCCGTTTTTGTTACATTATATGCCCGAACCGGAAGTATATGCTCGTTTTTATAGCCTATGCAAGCGTTCGCGTTCGCAGGCTCCGCTCTCCGCAAGCAGAGCGGAGCATTGCCGCGCTTTAAGACGTTACCGCGCTTCCATGCGGCGCAGAACGGGTATGAGACGCTTTGCCGCCAGAGCCGCAGCGGCGCAGAGCAGCACGTCTCCCGGAGCTACAAGAAGGAAGCAGTAGTAGAACAGGTTATACAGGTCTATGGGCTCGTTCCCCGCCAGGTAATTGCTTATCACATAATAGTATGCCATGCCGAACGCGTACACGACCGCCAGCCCGGCGAGCGCGGCCGCGAAAAGGCGCGGGAACGACGGTCTTTCAGCCTTTCCGGCGATAAGCCCGGTCACGAACGCGCCCGCGGCAAAGCCGACAAGGTAGCCGAAGGTGGGCACCATAACGTAGCCTATGCCGCCGCCCTGCGTGAACACCGGTATGCCTATAAGACCTATGACTATGTATATAAGCACGCTGAACGCGCCCTTCTTAGCGCCCAGCAGCAGCCCCGCCATAGTCGTGAACAGGGTCTGGAGCGTGAACGGGCATACGGGCACGGGTATCTTTATGAACGCCCCGACGGCCGTAAGCGCCGCAAACATCGCGCAGAGACAGATGTCTCTTGTGTTGATCCTCATTTAATACCTCCTGATTTTTTTTTGACAGCCGGCGGCTTCAGCAAAATGCACAGACCGCATAAAGCGAAAAAAGCAAAGCAGTTAAGGCGTTTGCAGCAGCCTCCGTCCGTCTGTCTATTGTAAACTTGACACAGTGTTTACATTATACCATAACACGGCGGAGATGTCAATATTTTTACCGGCGAAATCCGCGGACAAAAAAAGAAGCTCCCGCACCGCTGCGGCGCAGCGGCGGGAGTCCGTTAATTTCATATCACTGTTTTTCCAGATATATTATAAGCACCGAGATATCCGCCGGGGAAACGCCCGATATTCTCGAGGCCTGACCGAGCGACTTCGGTCTTATCCTGTCCAGCTTCTGCCGCGCCTCGAGCCTCAGCCCGTAAACGCTGCCGTAATCGATATCATCCGGCAGCAGCCTCGATTCCAGCCTGCGGAACTGCTCCGCCTGGGAAAGCTGGCGCTTTATATACCCCTCGTATTTCAGCTTTATCTCCGCTTCCTCGGCAACGTCGTAAGGCAGCTCCGGTCTTTCCGGATCCGCCGGAGCGAGCTTTTCATAGTCCAGCTCCGGGCGCTTTATAAGCTCGGAAAGCTTCACGCCCGTCTTTACCGGTGCGGAGCCGTATTTTTCGAGCACAGGGTTCGCCAGCGACGGCGGCGCCGTTACGGAACGTATCCGCTTCATCTCAGCCTCAGTCATCTCAAGCTTTTTTAAAAACGCGGCGTAGCGTTCCCCGCTTATCAGACCTATCCTGTAGCCTATCGGCGTAAGGCGCTCGTCGGCGTTGTCCTGACGGAGCAGCAGCCTGTATTCAGAGCGCGAGGTCATCATCCGGTAAGGCTCGTTCGTACCCTTGGTGACGAGATCGTCTATCAGCGTGCCTATATAGCCGTCTATGCGCTCAAGGATGAGCGGTTCTCTGCCGAGCAGCTTCAGAGCCGCGTTCACGCCCGCCACAAGCCCCTGCGCCGCAGCCTCCTCATAGCCGGAGGTGCCGTTGAACTGTCCCGCGCCGTAGAGACCGCTTATATGCTTGAACTCAAGCGTGGGGTAAAGCTGGGTCGGATCGCAGCAGTCGTATTCGATGGCGTAAGCGCTGCGCATTATCTCGCAGCGCTCCAGCCCCTTAACGCTCCTGTACATCTCAAGCTGGACGTCCTCCGGCAGGCTCGTTGAAAAGCCCTGCACGTACATCTCCTTCGTGTCCAGCCCCATCGGCTCTATGAATATCTGGTGTCTCGGTTTGTCGCTGAACCTCACCACCTTGTCCTCTATCGACGGGCAGTAGCGCGGGCCCACGCCCTCTGCCATGCCGCCGTACATCGCGCTGCGGCTGAGGTTGTCCCTTATTATCTTATGCGTTTTCTCGTTGGTATAAGCTAAGTAGCAGTCAACGGCGTTCTCCCCCGTCTCCTTCGTTTCAAACGAAAACGGGGTTATGCGCCCGTCGCCCTTTTCCGTCTGCATAACGCTGCGGTCGATAGTGTCGGCGTGTATCCTCGCCGGAGTACCGGTCTTGAAACGGCGCAGCTCTATGCCCAGCCGCTTAAGATTTCCCGAAAGCTCGTTGGCGGGGAACATCCCGTCGGGCCCGCTCTCGCGCGAATAACCGCCCATCAGGATCTTGCCGCGCAGATACGTTCCGCTCGCTATGATCACCGCCCGCGCCGAATACTCCATGCCCGTGCAGGTCGCCACTCCGCAGACGCGCCCGTCCTCGGTAAGGATATCGGTTATCTCCGCCTGCTTTATCTGAAGCCCCTCCTGCTCCTCAAGCCTGCGCTTCATCTCGCGGTGGTAGGTCTTTCTGTCTATCTGCGCCCGAAGCGAATGCACCGCCGGACCCTTGCCGCGGTTGAGCATCTTCGACTGTATGAACGAGGCGTCCGCCGCCTTGCCCATCTCCCCGCCGAGCGCGTCTATCTCGCGCACGAGATGACCCTTAGCCGTTCCGCCTATGCTCGGATTGCACGGCAGATTTCCGATAGCGTCAAGGCTCACGGAAAACAGCACGGTGCGCATACCAAGCCGCGCCGAAGCGAGCGCCGCCTCGGCTCCCGCGTGACCGCCGCCAATGACCGCCACATCATAATCGCCCAATATCATACCGCTCATTCCTCAATATACTCTATCTTTGCCCTGTTCTTTTCCTCCGCCTTCTTTACCGCGCTGATGTTTTTCTCTATAACGCGGCTCGCGTAGAACTCGAGCGGATACCGAAGCAGCATACCGCCTATAACGGCGTAGAGGATGACGCTCACCATCGGGTTCGGTATGTACATGAACATGAGCACCGTCACTCCTCCGGTGACCGCTGTGAGCAGCAGGTTCATCGGGAGCTTTGCTATCGTCATCATTGCCGACGCCCTGAGCAGCTCGCCGAAGGTGCACTTATATGTGACCATTATCTGATATATATATATATGCATCATCATATAGAGTATCATTATCACCGCCGTAAAGGAGCGTATCAGCTCCAGGAACATTCCCATGCCCCCGCCGGCATACTCCCGGGCCATTGCCGAATAGAACGAAAACGCGTTCATGCCGAGGATAATGACCGCTATGTCCATTATAAGCACGGGTATGGACTGCCTGAGGTTTTCCTTGAACTTGTCCCAGCCGTCGCTCATCAGCCACGCATGCTCGCCGCGCGTGTAGCAGCGCATAACGTACGCATAAGGCGCCGAGACCGGGCCGGAACCGAAAAAGTTGAATACAAGCACCGTTATGAGCGCGCGCAGCGTAAAATACAGCAGCTGCGCCACGGTCTCCGCCGAGGTCTCGTCCGTTGCCGCCGACTGCGCGACCGCTTCTATAGCGCTGTCTATGCCCAGTCCGCTCATTACGAAATTCGACATTATGATATAAATAAACGCGAGATATATTATACTCGTCACAAAATAAAGCAGGTGCGAACCCATAAGCTTCATGAACTTTTGGAAGATTATATCCCAGAACAGAAAAAAGCCCTTTTTCTTAGGCGCGTTCTTATCTACTCCGGGACCTTCCTTCATATAGTTTCCGCCGAAAATACCCATTGTTTTTTTCACCTCATACAAAAAAATTTGATCCGGCAGCGCCGCGGCTGCGAGACGGCTTTCCCGTCATTTGCCGCTGCGGCGCAGCGCCACGATCACGATAAGCAGCACAAAACAGACGATATCGCCCGCCAGCCCCGCTATATTCAATACGGTATCAAGCATTGCGACCACCTCAAATATTCATACCCGACAAAAGAGCCTCAAAGCCTCCGCTTCGCTCCGTCAGGATAAGTAATCTCGGGTCAAAGCCCGCAAAACGGCTTTGCTTATTTTTATTCTAACATAAAACAATTAAAAATGCAATACCCAATAAAGGCAAGGTCAGTGTCAAGTGAAAATCGACACTAACATACTCATGAAAAACAATTGCTTTCCATAGTTATGTATGATATAATTATAATAAACACAACTATGGGATGTGATTTTATGAAAAAAACTATACTCTGTTTCGCAGCTACAGTGCTCATAACAAAGGGCATAACAAATATTACTGCCATCTCCGCTCCCGGAGACATAATACGTCCGATATATTCTACCGATATATTGACATACATGGATGGTATCCCCATACAGGGCTACAGCTTAAACGGCAGAATGATGATTGAGCTTGAAGCTCTTGAAAGCTATGGCTTTTCGGTGTCATATGACGAGAGTGTGCGGACGCTTTTCGTCAACAAAACCAACAAGCCATATGAAAATTTTCATCCGCATTACAGCCGGGACGTTGAGGGGAACATCGTGGGCTACACCTATGAGACTGATATAAAGGCGTATGTAAATGGAAATTATATCCCTACCGAGAGTGTAAACGGACGGCTTTTGGCGGTGGCTGAGAATCTGGGGAGAGTTATTGATGCCGAGAATGATTATGATATAGATACCTACGGACAAGAAAGCAAAAGCGTTTTTGAGCTATACGGGCAATATGGAACCTCACCTTATTTTATGACGCATCATTGGAACAGCGTTGCCCGCACTCTTCATGTTTATAATAATGTTGGATCTTTACCTCCTTACGAGGAACAAGTTTCAAAATTGAAAAAAACATTTTCGGAAAGCACTAAGGCAAAGACTTTAAAGTACGAGTTTAAAACCAAATACGGCACGCTGCTAATCGGAGATGAAGCTACGTATTTTATATGGCCGGACGGAAAATATACTTCTCTAAATGATGTTTTCAATCTGTACGGACTTGCATTTGAGGGCAATATTCGCATACAAAATGCATCATTAGGAGAGACCGAGCAGTATGTGGAATTTGACAGCTTTAAATCACATTATAATTCCCTTATCGGTCATGGCTACGATATATATGATGAAGGAAGATATCGCTTTGATTTGAAAAATTTTATTATTGAAAAAATATATTAAACCGAAAAAGAAGGAATACTAAAAACCAATTGTATTCCTTCCTTGCCTCAATTATGCCTGCCGAACGGTTGTTTGTCACAGCTCTTCGTATTTGATGCGTCTGTCCTTAAAATAATACTCCCTGTCGCGCTCGTTTATCCCGCGTATTACCCGGCACGGGACACCGGCCGCCACCACGCCGGACGGTATGTCCTTTGTTACAACGCTTCCCGCGCCGATAACCGTATCATCCCCTATCGTAACACCCGGCACTATGACCGCTCCCGCGCCTATCCAGCAGTTTCTGCCGATGCGTACCGGAAAATTGTACTGATACGTTTTTTCCCTCAGCTCGGGAAGTATAGGATGACCTGCCGAAGCGATGGTCACGTTCGGCCCCAGCATCGTATGGTCGCCCACATAGATATGGGTATCGTCCACCAGCGTGAGGTTGAAATTCGCATATACGTTCCTTCCGAAATGGACGTGCGCACCGCCGAAATTGGCATGGAGCGGCGGCTCGATATAACAGCCTTCGCCTATTTCCGCAAACATCTCCCTGAGCATGGCGCTGCGCTTTTCCGTTTCGCCCGGACGCGTCATATTGAAATCATAAAGACGTTCAAGACACGCCGTCTGCCTCTCCATGATCTCGCTGTCGCCCGGCAGATACAGCTCTCCGGTGTGCATTCTGTCCTTCATTTTACTCATGTTTTTCCCTGTCTCCTTTCTGTCCCGACGCGCTTTTATCCGCCCGCGTCCGTTTATCGGCGCCTTAAGGCTTTCCGGATACCGTTTTCGTATCGTGTTCCGTTCTTCTCCTACTATTATATACTATAACAAGCGATTTGTCTATCATAATTTCAAACGGCTCCGCAGCCCGCAGCGTCCGTCAATGCGGGGATTGACTTTTTTCTTATATTTTGATATACTACTGTACGAAAAACAATTCTGAGAGGTGAACGAGGTATGAAGAAAATACTTATACTTCTGTTTATACTGATCGCCGCCGCACCGTGCGCGAACGCTGCGGACGATTACAGAGCAAAGCTCTATTTTGCCGTGAACCGGGGCTTTGAGGAGATAGAGACCAAGGACATCATAACGACCTCCGAGGTCTCATGCATATATACCGATACCGGCGGGCTGAGCACGCGTATAAGGGCGTTCACCCTGCCGGTGAATTCGACGCAGAAGCCGGTGTCCTTCTCCTGCGAAAGCGGCGCATTGCGGGTTGACGGCACCGGCACGGCCGTTTCCGACGGAACTCCCGGAGTGTATGACGTGACCATAACGAGCGGAAACGTGTCGCGCACGCACAGCGTATACGTCGGCAAGCGCGTAGACCGGCTTTCGCTTTCCGAGACTGAATTGTCGCTCTACGCCGACCGTCCCGAGCCGCACAGGCTGACTGCCGTGACCGAGCCTGCCGACGCGGGCAGCTCGCTAATCCGCTGGTATTCCGGCGATGAATCCGTTGCGCATGTAAGCTCCGACGGTACGGTCATCCCAAACGGCGTTGGCACGACCAGCATTTACGCCGAGACCGCAGACGGCGGGCATACGGCGAAATGCACAGTCTATGTGGGGCTTTACGACGTTCAGGTCAAGGGCGTATTCATAACCAACGCCGTTGACAAGCTGCGCTCCGGCTCCGAATACTCGCTCTCCGCATACGTCTATCCCGAAACGGTCCGCGACAAGACCGTCGTTTGGAGCAGCTCGGACAGCACGGTGCTTTCCGTTTCTCCTGACGGCGTGATACGCGGCGGCGCGGCGGGCAGCGCCGTCATAACCGTGCGCACCGCCAACGGCAGCACGGACAGCTTTGAGATCGAGGTAGTGCCGGCTTCGGAGACCAATATAAACTACAAGGTCATATCAAGATCGGTGAGCGAAAGGCTCGCGGAGCTGACGTCGAAGCCGCGGTTCACCGCGTACGGCTACACCATAGACGACATGACCGAATACCAGCTCCGGTTCAAGCCTGTAAAATACACCGAAAACCGTTACGCCGAATACGATGAGCTTCGCGAGGCGATCGATCCCTCCGCGCACGCCGGAGGATACGGCAAATACCAGTTTATCGACCTCGGAAGCACAAACGGTGTGAGCGCAGAGGTGCTCGATTCATACCTGAACGGCAAGGGAATACTTCAGGGCAAGGGGCGGCAGTTCAAGGAAGCGGCCGAACGATACGGCATAAGCGAGCTTTATCTCGTCACCCACGCCTGCCTTGAGACCGGCGACGGCTTTTCACGGCTTGCAAACGGAGTGGAAGTGAACGGCGCAACGGTCTATAACATGTTCGGGATAGGCGCGTATGACGCAGACGCGGTGAAATACGGCTCGGAGTACGCCTACGCCTGCGGCTGGACGAGCGTTGACGCGGCCATAGACGGCGGCGCGGCATGGATAAGCGCGAACTATATAAACAATCCGGACTACCGCCAGAACACACTGTATAAAATGCGCTGGAACCCCGACAGCCCCGGCGACCACCAATACGCCACCGATATAGACTGGGCAGCGTCTCAGGCGAAAACGCTAAAAACTATGTTCGACTCCTTCCCCAATGCCGAGCTGAGCTACGAGATCCCGCTTTATATGGGTGAAGAGGAATTTGATCTGAAATAAAAAGGGGGCAAATGTGCGGCTTTAACAAAGCAATATCAGCTGTTTTGACGTGGCGGCGTTAAGCGGAGATATCCCGGGGCTTCTGCAAAATACGGACATAAAAAGGGCGGTATATCCCGAAAGTGGTATATACCGCCCTTACGCCTGCTGCGGCTGCCTGTCATGTTTTTTCAAGGTCTGCCGCTTTTTTCCCGCATCAGCCTGTGTCCCAACGCTGCACCGGGATCACGCGGCCGTATTTTTTGTCGAACAATATGATATTGCCGCACCTGCCGCCTTCGCCGAGAACGTCGTAGGAAAAGCGTTCGACCTGTACGGTCTTTATTATCTCCTTGAGCGGCTGTCCCTCATAGCCGCTCAGGCTTCCCTCCGCAAGAGCCCTTTCTATTATCCCGAACCGCTGCTTCAAAAGCCGCCTGTCGAACGGCTCCGCAGCCCATTCGGGCGTTGAGGGATTTTGCGTATGGATAAAATAATCAAGCTTAAGAACGTCTTTGAACCGCGCTCCGTCCTCTCCAGCGCCGTACATATCCGCAAGCGCGGCATACAGCGAACGCCGGGATATGCCCGCTCCGCAGCCGCCGCGCCGCTCAAAATATCCCGCTATGTCCAGATACAGACCGTACGGCGTTTCATACCTCGCGGAAAGATATTTCAGCGCGTTTGAAAAGCAGCCGCTGTTATAGTATCTGTCCAGCGCCGCCTCTACACTTTTAAGCTCCGCAAGCTCATCGTATGAGATATACCTGTTTGCAAGCACCTCATACGGCGGCTCGTCCGTGAACCTGTATCCGTGCTTTTCCGCCTCGCCGCGCAGCTTGGTGCCGCGCAGCAGCTTAAGAAAGCCCAGCTGCAGAACGTCCGGCTCCATCGCCATGACTTCATTGAACGACCTTCTGAATGAGCCGATATCCTCATACGGCAGACCGGCTATGAGATCGAGATGTATATGCGCATGCCCCTTGAGCAGCCTTACCGCCTCCGCGATACGCTCCGTATCAGCCGGGCGGTCTATCGCGGCAAGCGTTTCCGCATTTGTTGACTGCACGCCTATCTCAAGCAGGAACCTGTCCCCCGGTGCGCTCCGGAACCGCTCCGCAAGCTCCCGGTCAATAAGCTCCGCCGCTATCTCAAAATGGAACTGCGTACGGCAGCTCAGCGATGAGAGATACCCTATCAGCTCGGACGCGCGCCGCCTGTCCGCGTTGAACGTGCGGTCCGTCAGCTTCACAACGCGCGCGCCGTGCTCCGCGAACCGCTTAAGGTCGCGCTTTACCGTTTCAATATCCCTGTACCTCACCCCGCGCACCGTGGACGACAAGCAATAGCTGCACCGGAACGGACAGCCTCTGCTCGATTCATAATACATGAGCTTGTCCTTATACTCGTCCAGCTCGCTGTCCGTATACGGAAATGGCAGACGGTCAAGGCTGCACACCGGCGGTCTGTCCGGGTTTACGGCTATCCTCCCGTCCCTGCGTAGGGTCACTCCGTCCGTATCAAGCCCGTGCGCGATGATATCCCTGAGCGTTTCCTCGCCCTCGCCACGTATCACCGCATCGATGAACGGATACTTTTCCATATAATATACGCTGTCATAGCTGACCTCCGGCCCTCCGAACACTATGACCGTATCCGGCGCTATCTTCTTAAGCGAGCCCGCAGTCTTAAGTATAAACTCGATATTCCAGATATAGCACGAAAACATCACCATATCCGCGCGGCGTTCGTATATCGCGCGGACAGCGTCCTGCACGCGCTCGTTTATCGTAAATTCCGCGATCCCGACAGCGTCCTCTCCGACATACGCGCGAAGCGCACGGACGCCGAGAGCGGTATGGACATACTTTGCGTTTACAGCGGCAAGCAGTATCTTCATAGATAAACTTCCGGCTTAAGCACGCCTATGTACGGGAGGTTTCTGTACCTCTCGGCTAGATCGAGACCGTAGCCAACCACAAATTCATCCGGTATCTCCGCGCCTATGTACTCCACCTCAACATCCACAACACGGCGCGACGGCTTCGACAGCAGGGCCGCGATCCTGACGCTTGCCGCGCCCCTTTCCATAAGCTCTTTTCTGAGCAGCGAAAGCGTTCTGCCGCTGTCAACGATATCCTCTATTATGAGCACATGCTTTCCCGCAACATCGTTTTCAAGATCCTTTTTTATCTTTATTTCCCCGCCCGACTCCGTTCCTGCGCCGTAGCTTGAGGCCTGTACAAAATCGATCCGCACCCTCATTTTCAGGCGGCGCAGCAGATCGGCCGAGAAAATAAGACTTCCCTTCAGCACGACGGCGGCGATGATATCCGTATCGCCGTAATCTTCGTTGATCTTCTCCGCTATCGTATCAGCGATCCCCGAAAGCTGTTCTTCGCTAAACATTATTTCCCTTATATCGCTGTGCATCGCTTTCTCCTTTCGTATATTGCTCCCCGTGTTAACATTTGTTTCTTTTCTTTACTATTAATACTACCGCTGTTCTTCCCCATATTCCGCAATTATTTTGCCGGAACGGACAAAATATCATAGGGGGTGATGACATATAAAAAAGCTTATCCTATCAGTTTTCATATTTCTTATGTCCGCTGCCGCGGCTCATGCGGCGGACTTTGATATTATTATCTCCGACAGCATAGACGAGCACGGCATATTCAGCGGCGGCAGCGGCATAGTCTGCTGTGAGACCGCCGGGAACTCGCTTGCAGTCGTTGCGGTATCCGGCAGCTCGTTCGTCTTTACGCTTTACGGCGCGGAAAACGAGATAACCGATTCGATGACCGTAAACACCGGCGGCAAACGCGCTTACCGCATAGCCATAGCCGATTTCGGCGGAGAGCTCGGCGCGGCGGTATACACCGATTCCGTACCCGAATATTTCCGACCCGTAAACGACACTCTCACCCTTACCGACGATAAGCCCGTTTCGGAGCTGCCCGCCGCCGAATATAAAAACGGCAGGATAAGGGCGCTTGCCGCTCCTTCGGATATCTATGACACTCTTAACGCCCTCAAGCTCGAAAAGACCTCCATGCTCCGTTACGCCGACGCCGAGCTGAGCGCGGATGAAGCCCGCGACGTCCTGTATCTCATAAAGTCGGCCGCCGACATAATGGACTACGACAGCGATACTTCCGATCCCGGCACGCTCATGCGCCACGTTCTCTATACCCACGAGAATTTCCGCCTGATAAGCGGGCTTGACCCAAGCTCCGGCGAGACCGGCTCCATACGTATGTGCAGCAGCGATTTCATAGACAGCGCGATGTACGCGGCGTTCCGGAAAACTCCCGAAAAGCCGCCCGTAAACATGCTGACCTCGCTCGGCTACTGCTACAACAACGGCAGCTATTACTACACCGGCGGCTACAACACATATTTCGCGACCGACGTGCAGGAGCTTGTGCGTGTTGTCCGGCTGACGGACGATACGATGTTCGCCGTTTTCTCCGACACATATACGGAGGGCGGCGCAGAACCGGTATTTGAATACAGCACCGCCGTCGTATCGCGCGACGGCGAAGGCTTCTACCTCCGGCAGCTGCACATGGGCGGCGATATAGAGATACCGCGCGGGCTCCTCCCTCAGCCGGACGGCAGCGCGGATGAGCAAAAACGCGGCGTGCTCCCCGCCATAGCGGCGGCGCTGCTGACCGCTCCCGCCGTTATCGGTATTATCCTTTGGCTGCGTCTGCTGCGGCGCCGGCGCCGCCGAAGCCGCCGGCATCGCTGACGCCGCTTTTTAATACGGCGGCAGCAGCCGCACAGGCACCCATGCCTCGCCCCAAACGAGCCTGTCGCTCATCAGCGGCGTTCTGTTGAAATACGTGCTCTGACCGTCTATTAGCCTATAGCCCAGCACTGCCGCAGCTATGCCCGCCGCCGCTACGATCGCCCACGCGAACGTCCTGAACAGGAACCAGCCGGTCGATTTTCTGCGGCGGCGTTTGCCGGCATTTTCCGTCATCGCGGGATCCGGCGTTTCCTCCCGCATTTCAAACGAGCCGCATTTGTCGCAGAACACAGCGTCATCGTCCAGAACGGCTCCGCATTTTGAACATATCATACCGGTATCCCTCCCTTCGGCTGCCGCACAGCGCCTTTAAGATATCATATTACGGCGCTCACCCAAATATACTTCCGGCGGTCGTCCGCTTATTATTTAAGCAGACCGTCAAGCTCCTCCGAGATCGCATCCTTGTCGAGGTCTCTGCCGATAAACACAAGCTTGATCATCCTGTCGCCCGCTTCCTCGTCCCAGTTGTCCATTATCGAGGGATCGTCCTTAACGAACTGCTCAAGCTGCTTTTTCGGCGCGGACGCGAACCAGCGCCCGTTCTCCGACATCTGTATCTGCTTGCCCGCCTGCTCGAGCACGAACGACATGTCGTTATCGCAGTCTATCCATATTATGCCCTTGCAGCGTATAACATTCTCCGGGAAACTGTCGTTCAGCCAGCCGCGGAGCTTCACCATGTCGAACGGTCTGCGGCGGTAATATACGAATGAGCCGATGCCGTATTCCTCCGCCTCGCCGTGGTCATGGTCATGATGATGGTGGTGGTGATGACCGTGTCCGTAACCATGCTCATGCTCATGCTCATGCTCGTGTTCGTGGTCATGCTCGTGGTCATGCCCGTGTTCCTCTTCCGCATTCTTTTCAAACTCGTTTATCCATCCGGCTGAACTGAAGGTTTTTTCGAGATCGAACTGCTTCGTATCCAGCACATCCTTAAGCTCCACATCGGCATAATTCGTCTCTATTATCTTCGCTTTCGGCTGCAGCGCCTTTACGACCGCTCTGACCTTCGCCAGCTCCTCCGCCGAGACCTCGTCTGTCTTGTTTATTATTATGGTCGAGCAGAACTCTAT
>CALXZP010000059.1 GCA_944393255.1 uncultured Clostridia bacterium
GCGCCTGTGCGCAGTTTTCTTATTGAATACGATATGAGCGGTAAAACGATCATTCCCTATTGTTCAATGGGCGGAGGACGCTTTGGTCAGACAATAAGCGCGGTCGCAAAGCTTAATCCAAACAGCACCATTAAGAAAGGGCTTGACGTGAGCTATTCGTCATATGACAGGGACAGAATAAGCGAGTGGCTTACGGACAACGGCATAGATATTAAATAAATTATATAAATTATAAAGGAGCAAAAAATTATGAATAACTTTGAATTTTCACTTCCGACACAGGTATTGTTCGGTAAAGGACAGGAAGAAAACCTACCCGAACGCTTAAAACCATACGGAACAAAAATCCTCATGACCTATGGCGGAGGCAGTATCAAAAAGAATGGACTTTATGATAAATTGAAGAATTTATTGAAAGACTTTGAAATCTTTGAATTGGGCGGCATTGATCCTAACCCGAGAGTGGAAAGCGTAAACGAGGGCGCGCGCATATGCCGTGAAAATGGTATTGATATGATCTTAGCCGTTGGCGGCGGCAGCACTATCGACTGTTCTAAGGCTATTGCCGCAGCGGCATATTATGAGGGTAATGCATGGGATCTTGTTATAGGAAAAGGGAAAATAACAAATGCTTTGCCCTTAGCGGTTGTGCTTACGATTGCCGCAACGGGAAGCGAAACAGACGCGGCAGCGGTTATTTCAAACGAAAAGACAAATGAAAAGCTGCTTCTCGGACACCCGCTGCTGCTTCCGAAGGTATCTGTATTAAACCCGGAAAATACCTTTACTGTTCCGGCATACCAAACTGCCGCAGGCTCATCAGACATGATGTCTCACGTTATAGAAGCCTATTTTGATAATATTGAAGCGTTTGTTCCCGATGCCATAAGCGAGGGACTGCTCCGCGCGGCAATAAAATACACCCCTATTGCGATTAAAGAGCCCGATAATTACGAAGCAAGAGCGCAGCTTATGTGGACAAGCTCACTTGCGCTCAATAACCTCACCGAAACAGGAAAGAGTTTTATGTGGAGCTGCCATTACATTGAACATGAGCTGAGCGCTTTTTATGACATAACTCACGGCGCGGGACTTGCAATGATTACGCCAAAGTGGATGCGCTATATTTTATCGGATAAGACCGTTGATAAATTCTGCGACTATGCGGCAAATGTGTGGGGCTTTTCAAGAGAGTTGGATAAATTCGAGCTTGCAAACAAAGGCATTGACGCAACTGAAGAATTTTTCAAAAATATAGGTATGCCAATGACACTTGGCGAGTTTGGAATAGATGACTCCAAATTTGACGTCATGGCTGAAAATGCGGTTAAAAACGGATACCTTAACATGGCTTATGTTCCGCTTACACCGTCAGATGTAAAAGAAATTTTGAAAATGTGTTTATAACCTTATGCAAAGATGACCTCCGCCTCTAACGCGGCGAGTCCTATTCATCATTTCAGTGGGAGTTATAATCTCACGCTGAAATGCTATGGCATAGATATCAAATAGACGATTGATACGAATATAAAGGATCCCCTTAAGGGCAGATGTAAACATTTTGTTGTTTCACTTGTCTGCTCTAAGGGGATCGTATCTTTATTGATTAACTCAGCCGGGGCTTTATCAAGCCGGGGACAGCAACAAAAAAAACCCGTAAGCTATAGCTTACGAGCTGTTTTGGTGCAGATAACAGGACTTGAACCTGCACGGGTCGCCCCACTAGAACCTGAATCTAGCGCGTCTGCCTATTCCGCCATATCTGCGTGTCAACAAAAGATATTATAACAGAAGTTTATAAAAAAATCAAGCCTTTTTTTAAAATTATTCTAAAAATTATTCTTAAAGCGGTAATTGTGCGTATTAATACTTGATATTTCAGCAGAAATGAGTTATAATAGGTAAAAATGGATAAGTGTATCTTCTCATAAAGAAATTTCAGGAAGGATTTATTTTATAATGGATAATTTGACAATGTCACAATTGCTTTTTCCGTCGATAACCAAAACGGCGGCGGACTATGAAGCGGCATACCCGCCGCGCGGGCTGAAGGAAAGGGCGAAGGTGACCCGGTTCGCGCCGTCGCCGACGGGATTTCTTCATTTCGGCAGCCTTTTTGCCGCTTTTATAGCTGCGAAAACTGCGGGCAAGGACGGCGTGTTTTATTTGAGGATAGAGGATACCGATAAAAAGCGCGAGGTGGAAAACGGCGTTATCGGTATGGTAAACGGACTCAGAGAGTTTGGGATCGTTCCGGACGAGGGAGCGGTCAGCGAAACTGAGGAAAAGGGCTGCTACGGTCCGTATACGCAGAGCAGGCGCACTCCGATCTATCAGGCTTTTGTGAAAGAGCTTGTGGAGCAGGGGATGGCGTATCCGTGCTTTATGACGGAGGAGGAGATCTCCGCCGTGCGGGAAAAGCAGGAGGCCGCCAAAGTGCTTCCGGGTATCTACGGCGAATATGCCATATACAGGAATATAACCGCGGAGGAAGCCAAAAAGCGTATTGATAACGGCGAGGAATACGTTGTAAGACTGAAATCGCCCGGACGTCCGGACGGACGCATCTCGTTCAAGGATGAGATAAAGGGAAAGATCGAGATGCCGGAAAACATACTTGACGTTGTGCTGCTGAAAAAGGACGGCACTCCCACATATCATTTCGCACACGCGGTGGACGATCACCTTATGCACACGACGCATGTAACGCGGGGCGACGAGTGGATATCGTCGGTGCCGATACATCTGCAGCTGCAGAGAGTTCTGGGCTTCAAGCCGCCGAAGTACGCGCATATCGCTCCGATAATGAAGGAGGACGCGGAAACGGGCGGCAAGCGCAAGCTGTCAAAGAGAAAAGATCCTGAGGCGGCCGTGAGCTTCTATGCCGAGGCGGGTTATCCGGCGGGCGCGGTCAGCGAATATCTTATGACAGTGGCAAATTCCAACTACGAGGACTGGCGCAGAGCCAATAAGACCGAGAGCATGGATAAATTTGATTTTAAGCTGTCGAAGATGAGCAAGGCCGGTGCGCTTTTTGATATGGTGAAGCTGCACGACGTTTCAAAGACGTATATCTCAACGATGAACGCCGAGGAGGTTTACAGCGCGGTAGAGGAATGGTCGGGAAAATACGACGCCGGGCTGCATGCGCTTATGACCGCGGACGAGGAGTACGCAAAGAGGATATTTTCGATAGAGCGCGGAAATAAGAAGCCGAGAAAGGATATCGGGAAATGGTCCGAGGTAAAGGACTATATCTCGTATTTCTATGACGAGCTTTTCGACGGAGTCCGCGGCTGGGCTGACAACGTTTCAAAAGAGGATCGGGACGCGCTGCTCAGAAGGTATGCCGAGATATATGACCACAGCGGCAGTGCGGAGGAATGGTTCCCGCAGATACAGGAGCTTGCCGCAGAGGCGGGTTTTGCAAGGTCGCCGAAGGAGTACAAGCAGGCTCCGGAAAGCTTCAAGGGACATGCCGGCGATGTTGCCGGAGTTATAAGGGCGGCTGTAACGGGCAGGCTCAGCACTCCGGATCTGTATTCGATAATGCAGGTCATGGGCAGGGATAAGGTAATGGAAAGAATACATCAGGCGCTGGAAGCGTGACAGAGGGGCAGGACTATGGAAGAAGTATATTCAAGAAACTTTATACAGGAAGCGATAGATAAGGATCTGGAGCAGGGGCATTACGATCATGTTCAGACGCGTTTTCCGCCGGAGCCGAACGGATATCTGCATATAGGCCACGCGAAGGCAATATGCATAGATTTCGGAACGGCACAGAAGTACAGCGGCGAATGCAACCTACGTTTCGACGATACCAACCCGACCAAGGAGGATGTTGAGTATGTCGATTCCATAATGGAGGATATAAAATGGCTCGGCTTCAAGTGGAACAAGGTGCTCTACGCATCGGATTATTTCGACGATATGTACGAGGCGGCCGTCACGCTGATAAAGAAGGGCAAGGCGTTTGTATGCGACCTGAGCGCCGATGAGATACGCGAATACAGGGGGACGCTCACTGAGCCGGGAAAGAACAGCCCTTACCGGGATCGATCCGTTGAAGAAAATCTGGATCTGTTCAAGCGCATGACCGACGGGGAGTTTCCGGACGGTTCAAAGGTGCTGAGGGCGAAAATAGATATGGCTTCGCCGAATCTGAACATGCGCGATCCGGTAATATACAGGATACTGCGCGCGCACCATCACCGCACGGGCGATAAATGGTGCGTGTACCCGATGTATGATTTCGCGCACCCTATCTCGGACACGGTGGAGGGCGTGACGCATTCGCTGTGCTCTCTGGAATTTGAGGATCACCGTCCGCTGTATGACTGGGTGCTCAGAGAGGTGGGCTATGAAAAGCCGTCAAGACAGATAGAATTTGCAAGGATGAACCTGAACTATACGCTGACGAGCAAGCGCCGGTGCCTGAGGCTTGTGAAGGACGGGATAGTGGAAGGCTGGGACGATCCCAGGATGTCAACTCTGTGCGGCATGCGCCGCAGAGGCTATACGCCGGAGGCGATAAGGGACTTCTGCGAAAGGATAGGCGTTGCAAAAGCGAACAGCGTTATAGACCTTGCGATACTTGAAGCATGCATAAGAGAGGATCTCAATAAACGCGCGCCGCGAGCGATGGCGGTTCTCGATCCTGTAAAGCTTATCGTTGACAATTACCCGGAGGATCTCGTGGAGACCTTTGAGGTCGAGGTAAACCCGGAGGATCCGTCGATGGGAACGAGACAGGTGGAGTTTTCAAAATACCTTTATATAGAGCGCGAGGATTTCCGCGAGGAGGCTCCGAACAAGTACAAGAGAATGGTGCCGGGCAGGGAGATCCGCTTAAAGGGCGCGTACTACGTAACGGCTACAGGCTGCGAAAAGGATGAGGACGGAAACATAACGGCAGTTCACTGCGAATATGCTCCCGATTCACGCGGCGGCGACACTGAGGACAAGCGCAAGGTAAAGGGTACGATCCATTTCGTGAGCGCCGCGCACGCAGTGGACGCGGAGGTAAGGCTTTACGACAGGCTGTTCAGCGTTCCCAATCCTTCGGATGAAACGGGAGTAAAGGATTTTACGGAGAATATAAATCCGGAAAACGAGATAGTTATGCCGAATGCCAAGGTCGAGAGCGGTCTGAGAACGGCGAAGCAGGGAGACAAGTTCCAGTTTATGCGCCAGGGATATTTCTGTGTGGACAGGGATTCGACCGACGAAAAGCTGGTGTTCAACCGCACTGTCGGGCTGAAAGACACCTGGAGCAAGATAAGCAAACAGAAATAACAGCGGACGCGGAACGTGTTCCGCGCCGATAAAATGTGACAAGGAGCAGTCTTTAATGGAATACAGTGAATTTTTTGCGGACAGAGTAAAACCTATGAAGGGCTCGGCGATACGCGAGATGTTCAAGCGCATGGCCGATCCCGAGATAATATCGCTTGCCGGAGGAAACCCTGCGGCTGAGCTGTTTCCCGGCGACGAGCTTTCAAAGATCGCCGGAAAGATACTTATGACAAGCCCTGTGACGGCTTTGCAGTACGGTACAACTGACGGATATCCGAAGATGAAGGAGTGCGCGAAGCAGCGTGCGCAGAAAGCCGGAGCATACAGCGAGGGCGATGAGATACTTATAATGACGGGAGCGAACCAGGGCATAGACCTTACCGCCAAGGCGCTCATAAATAAGGGCGATAAGATAATAGTTGAGGATCCGAGCTTTATAGGCAGCCTGAACGCATTCCGCAGCTATGAGTGCGAGCTTATAGGCGCAGAGGTGGAAAGCGACGGGATGAATATGGATAAGCTCGAGGAAGCGCTTGAGAAAAACAGCGGCGTTAAGCTCATCTATACCATACCGACCTTCCAGAACCCCACGGGCACTACCATGAGCCTTGAAAAGAGGAAGAGGCTGCTTGAGCTTGCCTCAAAATACAATGTGCTCATTCTTGAGGACAATCCGTACGGCGACCTGAGATTTTCGGGCGAGGATGTGCCTGCGCTCAAATCGCTTGACACAGAGGGCAGAGTAATATACGCCGGCTCGTTTTCAAAAATACTTTCGCCGGGGATGCGCCTGGGCTATATAGTCGGTCCCGCTCAGCTGTTTGAGAAAATAGAGATGCTGAAGCAGGTAAACGACGTTCATACTCCGATGATAACGCAGCTTATGTGCGTGGAATTCATGAAGAAATACAACATAGATAAATATATCGAGAAGAACAGGCAGCTGTACGGAAAAAAGTGCAGAGTCATGCTCGACGCTATGGAGGAGACCTTCCCGAAGGGCAAGGTGGAATGGACGGAGCCCGAGGGCGGCATATTCCTCTGGTGCACCTGTCCGGGGATAGAGGATATAACCCCGGTGGTCAACGCGTGCCTGGAAAAGAAGGTGGCTATAGTACCGGGTTCGAATTTTGCGGTAGATATAAACGCGCCTTCAAACAAATTCAGGCTGAACTATTCGGCGGTGGAGCCGGCGAAGATAGAAGAAGGCGTAAGACGGCTCGGAGCGGTGCTCACTGAGCTGCTGTAAAGAGGATCGAACTTGATCGAAGGGAATGAGGAGAAATGGATAACGAAAATATGAATAACGGCGCTGCGGAGAAGAAAAAAAGGATCTTTTCCGGAGTGCAGCCGTCCGGGAATATCACTCTCGGAAACTACCTCGGAGCGATAAAGAACTGGGTATCGCTCCAGGACGAATACGAATGTATATATGCGATGATGGATATGCATACGATAACGGTAAGACAGACGCCGGCGGAGCTCAGGAAAAGGACGCTGGAGCTTTTGGCGCTGTATATCGCCTGCGGGATAGACCCGAGCAAGTGCATACTTTTCATACAGTCGCAGAACAGCGCGCACGCTGAGCTCGGCTGGGTGCTCGACTGCTACACATATATGGGCGAGCTGCAGAGGATGACGCAGTTCAAGGATAAATCGGCCCGCCATGCTGACAACATAAACGCCGGACTTTTCACGTATCCTGTGCTGATGGCGTCCGATATACTGCTGTATCAGGCGGACTATGTGCCGGTGGGCATAGACCAGATGCAGCATATAGAGATCTGCCGCGATATCGCGCAGAGGTTCAACGCGCTGTACGGAAATGTGTTCACGATCCCGGAGGGGATGCTCGTAAAGTCGGGCGCAAAGGTAATGAGCCTGCAGGAGCCGACCAAGAAAATGTCGAAGTCGGATCCGAATCCGAAGGCGTTCATATCTATGATGGACGATTTCGGAACGATAGCAAAGAAGATAAAGAGCGCCGTGACCGACAGCGAGGGCGTTATAGAATACCGTCCCGACGACGATGCAAAGGCCGGAGTGAACAACCTCATAAGCATAATGGCGGCAGTGACCGGCAGAACGCCGGAGGAGATCGTTTCGGAATATTCCGGTCAGGGCTACGGCACGTTCAAGAGCGCCGTTGCCGAAGCCGTTGTAGAAGCGGTGCGGCCGATACGCGGCGAGTATGACAGGATAATAAAGGATAAGGAATATCTCCGCGGGGTATACAAAAACGGCGCGGAGGCGGCGCAGAGGATAGCGAACAGGACTTTGAAAAAGGTCTATAAAAAGGTGGGCTTCGTTATAGATTAAAAACCGGGCTGTACCGGCAGGATGTCCGGAAATAACGCCCCGGGCGCGGAGCCGCCCGCGTGGCATACCAAAGAAAGGAACAACTCATATGGATGATTATAATTATTTGAGTATGATCTTCGCGTTTATAACCTCATTCATTTTCACATTCGCATCAACGCCTTTGGTAAGGCGGTTTGCGTACAAGATAGGCGCTGTTGATGTGCCGAAGGATAAGCGCAGGGTCCATAAAAAACCCACTCCGAGAATAGGCGGGCTGGCGATAATATTCGGATTTTTAGTTGCCGTTATCTGCTTTAACGACGACTGGTCGAGATCTATGATAGCCACTCTCATAGGCGCGGGAATACTGGGCGTGCTCGGAGTGATAGACGACTGCAGGGCGCTCGATGCGAAGCTGAAATTCGTGGTACAGATCATAGCGGCGCTGATAGTCGTATTCTACGGCGACATACGCATCTCGGTATTTTCCAATCCGAACGTGTTCAGCACAGAGCCGTTTGTCATACTGCCAATGTGGCTTTCCGTTGCGGTAACGGTAATATGGATAGTGTTCATAACAAACGCCGTCAATTTTATTGACGGTCTGGACGGTCTGGCAGCGGGCGTTTCGGCTATAATGTCAATGTCGCTGGTGTTTATAGCTATAAGCTATCATGAATATACTATAGCGCTGCTCGGGCTGGCGCTCATGGGCTCCTGCTTTGGGTTCCTGCCGTTCAATCTCAATCCGGCAAAAATATTTATGGGCGATACGGGCTCTACGTTTTTGGGCTATATCCTTGCGGTCTTGTCCATACAGGGAATGTTCAAGAGCTATGCGGTGATATCGTTCGCTGTGCCGGTCATTATGCTCGGACTGCCGCTGTTCGATGCGGCGTTTGCAATGATACGCAGAGTTCTTTCGGGAAAAAGCCCGATGATAGCGGACAGAGGTCACCTTCATCACAGGCTTTACGATATGGGCTTTTCTCAGAAGCAGACCGTATTTATCCTTTACGCTATAAGCGGCGTGCTTGGCATAACGGCGATACTGCTGGCGGAGCAGCGTTTTCTGAGAGCTATGCTGCTTCTTATCTGTGTGCTGATATTCCTGCTTATAGCGACAATGATGGGGAAGAACAGCTTTGTTCACAAGGCGGCGAAAAAGGACGACAGCAGCAGCCCGGATGCGGCTGAGCCCGGGAGCAGTGCGGATGCGGAACAGGACGGCGGCACGGACGATCAAAACAGCTGACGCAAATGCGGAGGAATGGAGAACGATATGAAAAAGATAAAGGTAATGACCGTTTTCGGCACGAGACCGGAGGCAATAAAGATGTGCCCGCTCGTGCTGGAGCTTAAGAAGCATGAGTGCATTGAGCCGGTAGTCTGCGTTACCGCGCAGCACCGCCAAATGCTCGATCAGGTGCTCGACATATTTGGGGTAAAGCCTGATCATGATCTTGATATAATGAAGACAAGGCAGTCTCTTGCCGGGATAACAACGCGTGTTCTGGAGGGCATGGAGTCCGTTCTTAAGGAGGAGAAGCCCGATATCGTGCTAGTTCACGGCGACACCTCAACGAGCTTTGTTGCGGCGCTGGCTGCGTTCTACGAGCAGATAAAGGTAGGACACGTTGAAGCCGGGCTGAGGACATACGATATATATTCGCCCTTCCCGGAGGAGATGAACCGCCAGCTCACAGGCAGGATAGCAAATCTGCATTTTGCGCCGACACAGCGGAATTTTGACAATCTCATAAGGGAGAACATAGATGAAAAGGGCATATATATAACGGGCAATACCGTTATAGACGCGCTCAAAACGACAGTGCGCGGCGGCTACGAATTTAAAGATGAATGTCTGAGATCTCTCGACTTTGAGAACAGGCGGGTCATAATAGTAACGGCGCACCGCCGCGAAAATCTCGGCGAGCCTCTTGAGAATATCTGCAATGCTATAAAGCAGATAGTGACGGAATATCCCGATACAGAGGCCGTATATCCCGTGCACTTAAATCCCGCAGTACGTGAAACGGTGTGGAGCATATTGGGCGATACGGAGCGTGTGCACCTTATAGACCCTCTGGACGTAATGGAGCTGCATAATGCGATATCGCGCAGCTTTATGGTCATGACCGATTCGGGCGGGATACAGGAGGAGGCTCCGGCGCTTGCGAAGCCGGTGCTCGTTCTGAGAAAGGAAACGGAACGGCCGGAGGCGGTAGCTGCCGGCACGGTAAAGATCGCCGGGGTTGACAGGGACGTTATAGCCGGACTTGCAAAGGAGCTGCTCGACAGCAGGGAAGAGTATGAGAAGATGGCGCATGCCGCAAATCCGTACGGTGACGGCGAAGCATCAAGGCGGATATGCGAGGCGCTTATGTACGAGTTCGGGCTGAGCGGCGATAAGCCGGACAATTTTTCCGTATGACCGCAGAACAAGCGTTTTGCGGTATCCTAAAAACTTGATGATTAAGGAGAGACATTATATATGAAGTTAGGGATCGTGGGTCTGCCGAACGTCGGCAAATCAACATTATTCAATGCGATAACGCAGGCCGGCGCGGAGAGCGCGAATTATCCGTTCTGTACGATAGAGCCTAATGTGGGCATAGTGGACGTTCCGGACGAGCGCATAGACAGGCTGGCTGAAATGTATGCTCCGAAAAAGGTAACGAGAGCATATATCGAATTCGTTGACATAGCCGGACTTGTAAAGGGCGCGTCAAAGGGCGAAGGGCTTGGCAATAAATTTCTTGCCTCGATACGCGAATGCGACGCTATAGTCCATGTGGTCCGCTGCTTTGAGGATGCGAATATAACGCATGTTGACGGCTCCGTGGATCCGGTTCGCGATATCGAAACTATAAATCTTGAGCTTATCTTTTCAGATCTCGAGATGATAGAAAGAAAGATAGACAGGACGAAAAAAGCGCTTAAGGGTGATAAGTCTCTGGCTGCGGAGCTTGCGCTCTATGAGCGCGTGAAAGAGGCGCTTGAAGCCGGAAAGCTCGCGAGGTCGCTTGAATATACAGAGGATGAGCTCGCTCTTATGAAGGACGTATTTCTCATAACCATGAAGCCGGTTATATACGCGGCGAACGTTGCTGAGGATGACTTCTCGAAGGGCATCGAAAACAACGAGTATGTGGAGCGTGTAAAGGCTCACGCTGCGGCTGAGCATTCGGAGGTAATGCCGGTATCGGCGAAGATAGAGGAGGAGATAGCCCAGCTTGAGCCGGAGGAACGCGGGATGTTCCTGGAGGAGCTTAATATGAGCGAATCGGGGCTTGACAGGCTCATAAAGGCGAGCTATTCTCTGCTCGGTCTCATAAGCTATCTCACCGCCGGAGAGCCAGAGGTCAGAGCGTGGACCATAAAGCGCGGCACAAAGGCTCCGCAGGCTGCCGGAAAGATACATTCGGATTTCGAGCGCGGCTTTATCCGTGCGGAGGTAGTGCATTACGATGATCTTATGGAATGCGGTTCTATGGCTGCGGCAAAGGAAAAGGGACTTGTCAGAAGCGAGGGAAAGGATTACGTTATGAAGGACGGAGATATAGTTCTGTTCAGATTTAACGTATGACCTGCGGTCTTTCGTTTTCTGCCCGCGCCGGTGCAGGCGGCATAATGGAGGATTAACATGGCGGATACAAAGGAAAAGCGCAGAGGCTCCGGCAGACCGGGCGGCACGGCCGTGAAAAAGAAAAGCGCCCATGCCGGACACCGCAGCCGTATGCGCAGCAAGCTAAGAGACGTAGGCTTTGAGGGCTGGTCGCAGTTTGAGATACTTGAATATATGCTGTATTACGTTCTTGCGGGCAAGAACACAAACGAGATCGCGCATGATCTGCTCAGCTACAGCTGCGGAGGTGTTGCCAAGGTTCTCAAGGACGCATGCGACGGCTTCAAGCTGTGCGATGTGGACGGCGTCGGAGAGGAAACGATCCTGTATCTCAGGAGTTTGAAGTATCTTCTGGACTATTGCAGGATAGAGGAGCTGAAAAGCAGACCGCTGGTCTTTGACCGCGAGAGTATCAATGATATAATAAGCATACTCGATCTTCGCGGCTCGCAGGAAAAGCTGGTGATGCTGTGTCTTGACCGCGCGATGAGGGTCAAAAACATGGTGGATATAACGACCGGCAGCGATATGTACAGCGCGGGAACGAGCGTGGACAGGATAGTTAGCTGCGCCGCAAACGCTCATGCCGCGAATGTTGTGCTGATACATAACCATCCGAGCGGCTGCGCCAAAATATCGAGCCAGGATATTCTCATGACAAACCGGACGGACGCACTTTTGAAAGCTCTTGGGATATTCCTGGTCGATCATTTCATTGTGGCGGATAATAAAATG
Organism: uncultured Clostridia bacterium; assembly: GCA_944393255.1. Taxonomy (GTDB): domain Bacteria; phylum Bacillota; class Clostridia; order UBA1381; family UBA1381; genus Ornithomonoglobus. Next base: position 11,963 of record CALXZP010000059.1, read on the forward strand.
GTGAGCGTGAAAATGTCGGAGCACAGACGAAAAATGAGCAGGCCGAGGAACACGGTATGACCGGGACTGAGACCGATTGCAGACAATTGTAAAACAAACGCTTTGCAGTTGTCTGTTTTTTTATTTTTATCAGAGGAGGCGGTTGTATGGATACCGATAAGATAGCAGTTGATATAGGCGGGAATATAAGCGAGACTGCGAAGGAGGTAAGCGAGAGCGGAAGTGATTTTATTTATAATATAGCGGAGGCTGTAGGCATAGATATTTCGTCTCTTTCTCTTTCAAAAATAGTTATGTCGCTTGCTGTGCTGATCATATTTATCGCGCTCGGCAAGATAATAAGCATGGTCATAGGAAAAGCTCTCAAAAGGTCGCGCATGTCGGTCAGCATGCAGAAGTTCATAACGCGCATAGTGCGGTTCCTGATGTATTTCCTGGCGCTAATGATATTCGCGGATTCTATAGGTATACCCATAACTTCTATCGTGGCGGTGTTCGGGCTGTTCGGTCTGGCTATCTCGCTTTCTATACAGAACCTGCTGGGCAATATCATGAGCGGCGTATCACTCGTCATGCTCCGCCCGTTTGAGGTGGGTGATTACATAGAGACCGATATCACAGGAACGGTCAAAAGCATAGGTCTGTTTTATACTGAGATAACGACTGTAGATAATAAGCGTGTTTTCATACCCAATGAAAAAATAGTCGAGTCGAGACTCACAAATTATACCTCGGAAACGCGCAGGAGGATAGACGTGCGTCTTAACGCCGCGTACGGCTGTGATACAGCGGCTGTGAAATCGGCAATTGCCGAGGCGATAGAAAGCGTTCCGGAGCTTTTGAAGGAACCGGAGCCGCTGATAGGAGTTTCGGAGTTCGGCGAAAGCACCGTATATTACGATGTATTCGTATGGGCGAACACTGCCGACTATATAAAGGCGAAATACGCGTTTATGGAGGCAGTTCCCGTATACTATAAAAAATATGGGATAGAGATGGCGTATAACCGCCTTGAAGTAGAGCTGCTTCCGGGAAAAGGAGCTGTGCAGAAATAAACGCCGTTCGCACCTGCGTTTAAATGTTTTCTTTAGGCACAATAACAGCCCGACCCCCTTGTTAAGGGATCGGGCTGTTGTTTGTGTCCGCATTTTACGGAACATGTTCCGCAGCAGCGGTTTAATGGCTTTAAAGGTCGGTTCCCTGTATGTATGGCTTCATATCGTCATCCCATACGAAGATCCTGCATCCCTTCTTAGCCGGAACAGTGATAGCAGTAATACCGCTGTACGCATCCGAAACGCCGTTCGCAGTCTCCAAGGATATCAGAGCGCCGCTGCCGTCGTATTCCGCCGCGTATACGGTGATGTTCCTGCTCTCCGATGTGGTGTTGTTTACGGTTACCACCGCGTTTGCGCCTTCAAGCACAGGCGCCGATACCGTAAATTCCTCCGCCTCGGGCGGCGTAGGAGTGTCACCGCCGTCTGCCGTTCCGGTCATATAATATACCGAAATATCGTCATACCACTGCGGGTTGTTGGACGAGGTAATGCACAGATAAACCGTGTCCGTCGAACTGAAGCTTAATTCAGCTTCGCCGCTCAGAGGCTTGCTTAACCAATTATCTCCGAGTGTGCCGCCCGTTTCGGAGTCTGTAAGCTCTATAGTCCCGTATTCGCTCGCGTATGCTTCGCAAAGAGATATCTTTTTCACAGAACCGTCTTTGCCGACTATTTCAAAGAACATCTGCGCATTTGTGCCTTCGGGACTGCTGAAGCCGGGCTTTATTTTTGCGGATGCGCCGAATACTGCGCCGCTGAGCTCGGACGAAAGACCGAGTTTATCGGTGAGGTTTATCTTCACGCCGTCATTGCCGAAACCGTCGTATTTCAGAACGGGTCCGCTGCCGCCTTCGACTTTGCCCGATGAATACGGTTCATACATAGCGGATTCCTCTGCCTTGTTCGTATTGAACTTGTGGGTGAACAGCTCTGCTTGCTCCGAATAGTACCATAGCTCTATATTGTCAAAATACGCTTCGTTACTGTATTGAGTAAGGCAAAGGTATATTTTATCGCCGCTGTTAAATGTAAGGGCTTCGCCGGTATCTCCGGAAAGACTGATGTTTCCGCCGTGCTCTCCGTCGCCGTCGTATTCGCTGCCGGCGGCTATAGGAACTGTTTTAACATTTCCGTTTGTATCTATTATCTCAAGGAATACCCTTGATTCTCCGGAATATGTTGTGCGTATGTCTGCGGAAGCCCCCACAATGCTGCCGTGTGCTCCTTGTATCCTATCTGTAATATCTGTTCTTATGCCGTTATCCTCGGCCCAGTAGCTGTTAAAGCCGGCTATTCTCAGCTGTCCGTCGGATAATGTTATAGCTCCGCTGTTTTCTGTATAGCTCGTATAGCCGTTAAGCTGTGCTTCGTCTGAAAAATCATTGCTTATAACGCTGATCCTTCTGCCTCCGCTGCCCGAGGCGGTTCCGGTCATATAATAGAGCGAGATATCGTCGTACCACTGCGGGTTGTTGGACGAGGTGATGCACAGGTAGACTGTATCGGCAGCGTCAAAGCTGAGTGAGGTTTCGCCGCTCAGAGGCTTGCTGAGCCAATTATCTCCAAGCGATTCGCCGGTTTCCGAGTCATACATATCGGATGTGCTCCATTCGCCGTAGACCGCTTCACAGACGGGGATTATCTCGGTACCGCCGCTGCCGGTGATCTCGAAGAATAGCTTTGCATTGCTGCCCTCGGTCCAGCTTTGACCGGGCTTTATCTTCGCGGATACTCCGAATACGGCTCCGCTCAGATCAGGTGAAAGTCCCATTTTATCGGTAAGATCTATCTTCACACCGCCGCCGCCGGAACCGTCGTATTTCAAAGTAGGACCGTTGCCGCCTTCGACATTTCCCGATGAATAGGGTTCGTACATAGCAGCCTCTGCTGCTTTTTGCGTATTGAACTTATGTGTGAACAGATCCATGCGTTCCGAGTAGTACCATATCTTTATATTGTCAAAGTACGCTTCTCCGCTGCATTGGGTCAGGCAGAGATATACCTTGTCGCTGCTCTTTAGTGTCAAGGGTGATGCAGTCTCACCGGATAGACTGATATTTCCGCCCGGTTCGCTGTCGTATTTGTCGCCGGAAGCGATCGGGATGTCAGTAACATCTCCGCCGGAGCTGACTATCTCAAGAAATATCCTTGATGTTCCGGAATATGTTGTGCGTATGTCTGCCGAAACGCCTACAGTGGTGCCGGAAGCGTTTTTGAGCGCATTTGTTATGTCTGTCTTTATTCCGTTTTTGGTATTCCAGTTATCTTTGAATTTGACATGCAGCCGTCCGCCGGAAATGTCAATGCTATTTTCATTGCCGAGGAAGCTTTCATAGCTGCTTATCTGAGACTTATCCTCAAAATCATTGTCTAATACAGTTATTTTGCGCTTTTCCTCATTTACCTTAAATACGAAGCCGTCTATGTCAGCGGAGCCGGACATGACTTCGTATGAAAGTGTGCAGCTGCCTGCTTCAAGCTCTGTTTCTGTACGGCCTGTAAAGGACTGTGTTTCACTGTCGTAGGTGAGTATAGCAGCGTCTTCGCCGTTAAGCATCACTTTTATTGCACTTCCGTCGGCTATATCTCCGGATGCTGTTATTATATACTGAGAGGTCTGTGCTATGATAAGCTCTGTTGTATCGGCGCTTACGGTACCCGGTACGCTCTTTATCTGCTCCGGCTCATACACTGTAAGCGGCTGCTGTGAAACCTCTTTGCCTGTATAGTATGTTTCGTCCGGACCAAAGT
>CALXZP010000060.1 GCA_944393255.1 uncultured Clostridia bacterium
CCCCACTCGGCGCTTTTTTCCTCTGTATACCGTATCTCAACGGATTTTTTGGCAAATTCACGGTTTTCGCCGAAGCCGATGATAATATTATATGAAACGTCTTTTATCTTTGGATCGGCTTTTAAAATATCATACTGTTCCTGCGTTAAGAATTTAAATCCGGCGTGCGCGCTTGTTCCCACCTGACGCATGGTGGAAAGCTGAAAGGCGTCCATAACGCTGGCGCCGATCGTGAATAAGGTCGTAAACATCACAGTTGTCAGAATGACCGCCAAAACCGCAATGATGTTTCTGGTACGGTTATTTTTTATCGAGCGTCCCGAAAGGCGGCGGAGCGCTTTTCTGCTGTTCACATTAAGCATTGCGGTCACCTACGATCCTGCCGTCCTCGATGCGGATGATCCTGTCCGCCATCTGTGCGATTTCCTCATTATGCGTGATCATGACAATTGTCTGCTTGAATTTATCGCTTGTTATCTTTAAAAGCCCGAGAACGTCAAGACTCGTTTTGCTGTCGAGATTTCCTGTCGGTTCATCGGCGAGGATGATGGCGGGTTTTGTCGCAAGCGCGCGGGCGATCGCGACCCTTTGCTGCTGACCGCCGGACAGCTGATTCGGCAGGCTGTTTGTTTTTGATGAAAGTCCCAATGTTTCAATGATACTGTCAATATGCGCTTTATCCACCCGGTTGCCGTCAAGCTCTATCGGAAGGACGATATTTTCATACACGTTCAGCACCGGCACAAGGTTATAGCTCTGAAAAATAAAGCCTATCTTCCTGCGCCTGAAAATGGTAAGCGCATCATCTTTCAGAGAAAATATCTCTTTTCCCGCCACTTTAACAGTTCCCGACGTTGGTCTGTCCAATCCTCCTATCATATGCAGAAGCGTTGACTTACCGCTTCCCGATGTGCCGACGATGGCTGCAAATTCTCCGTCGTCTACGGAAAAATTCACGCCGTCGAGCGCTTTCACGGTAGTATCTCCGCTTCCGTAATATTTCTTAAGGTCTTTTGTTTCAAGTATTCCCATAATACTGCCTCCGTTTCGTTCCCATAAAAAATGGGCTCATAGTTGTTAAGCTCTCCTTAACTTTATGATCCCATTATAGCAGGCAATTCTGTCTGAATTCTGTCTGAAATCTTACAGTTTTGACATATTTGCATTTGTTTTCGGCAAAAACACGGAAAATGTTGACCCTTGATCTATCTTTGACGTCACCTTGATATAGCCGCCCTCTCTTGAAAGGATCTCGCGCGCAAGATAAAGCCCTATGCCTACGCCTTTTTCCTGCGATACCCTCGGCGAGCGGTAGAACCTTGAAAACACCTTTGCCGTTTCATCCTCGCTCATTCCGATGCCGCTGTCCGCAACATCTATCCGCACAAACATTTCATATTCCTGCGCTTTCACGCTGACCGTGCCGCCTTTGGGCGTGTATTTGACCGCGTTATCCAAAATGTTTGAAAGCGCCTCCAGCGTCCATTTCAGGTCAAAGCACGCCGAAATACCGTCTGCTTTGCCGATAGACAGCTTTATATCCTTTTCCCGCGCCTGCGCCGTAAAGTCAAGCGCGCCCAGCAGTTTAGCGATACTTTCTTCTTTGGGTTCTACCGTTAAGATCCCGTTTTCAAGTCTTGACGTCTTTATAAGAGATGCAATTAAAAAGTTAAGCTTTTCGGTCTGCTGCTCAATTTGACGTGCAAGCTTTTTGTCATTTTCATTCAGTGTTTTCGATTCACACAGCAGCTGGGCATATAAAAGGATATTTGCTGCCGGCGTTTTGGTTTGGTGGGAGACGTCGCTCACCAAGGTCTTTATATTATCCTTTTCCGCCGTTATCCGGCGCCGGGCAGTCTTTCCAGCCGTAAGATAACGGTACATTTTCGATTCCAGTCTGGACAGGCGTTTTTCGCTGTACTCGCTTTCGGAAAAGCTGCCGTTTGCCGCCGACTCTATCATGTTGTCAAGACGTGAAATCAGCTCTGACATTCTCATGTACATGACCGCAAGCGCGGCAAGAAGAATAATAATAACGGACGCCAAAAAATATATCATGTTCATTTCTCCCATACGTAGCCTAATCCGTAAACGGTTTTGAGCGGTATCCCCGGAAGCTTTTTGCGCAGACGCTTTACAGTGACTGACAGCGCGTTTTCCTCTACAAACTCCGCGCCGTCCGTCCACACCCTGTCGATAAGCAAATCCCGCGAAAGCGTCACGCCGCGATTGGCAACCAAAAGCTTTAACAGCCGCTGCTCGGTCTTGCTCAGCTCTACGGACACATTGTCCGCATAGAAAAGCATATTGTCAAAGTCAAAGGAAAATCCGCCCTCCTCAAATTTATTGCCGCCGCTCTGTCTGCGCCGGGCGACGGTGTTTATCCGCGCCCTCAGCACGGCAAGCGAAAATGGTTTTGTTATATAATCGTCCGCGCCGCTTTCAAGCCCCGTTACGATATCGATCTCCATATCGTTCGCCGTCAAAAATATGATGGGGACACTGCTTGTTTTCCGAATTTTTTTGCAGAGATCGATCCCGTTTCCGTCAGGCAGGTTTATATCGAGAATGATAAGATCAATGCCTGCGTCCAGCTTGTCCTCGGCCTCGGCTATCGAGTATGCCTGTATCGTGCTGTCACCGGCAAGAGATAACGCTATCCCGTTATTTAATGCGGCGTCATCCTCAACAATTAAAATTTTCAAACTTCATCGCTCCTTGACATGGTTGTTTATATTTAATAGGCGCTCAAAGTCTGTCCCTGAGCCAGAGTCTGAAAAACTCAAGCTGCGGCTCGGTATGGAACCAGTGTTCTCCGCCCTTTTGTTCTGTTAGCTCACATCCGAATTTGTCCGCAAATCCTTTTACATAGGCGCGTTCGCATAAGGTATCCGTTTCACCCCTTAGGATATAGGTTCTATGAGACCATTTGGTGATCGGATGATTTTTTACATATTCGTAATACGGAAAATATAAGGTTTCAATATCATTTTCCACTGTTACTTTTTCTCTGAACTGCTGCTCATTTATATTGCAGTATTTCATCAGATTATGTATGATGCGTTCCATATCTGTAACAGGAGAGAGAAAAAACACCTTGTCTATGCCAAGATCCGCAAAAGTAAGCAGTTCAAAATATGCGCCCATACTGCATCCGAAAAGAGAAATTTCTCTTGCATGCGTTTTTGCGTATTCGTACATATACGTTAATTCTTTTACACATTCGTCCGGCATAATAAAGTCTGTTTCGTAAACTCTTTCACCATGCTGAGGCAGATCAAAGCTTAAAACCTGATACCCCTTTTTTATTGCCTCATCTGCAAGAACCCACATACAGTCATCTATTTTAGAGGAATGACTTCCGTGTGCGGCAATGATAATTTTATCGCTTTGCTCTCCCCAAATGATCGCGGGAATTCCGTTGATTTTTATTTTGTTTAAATTCATTTTACTGCTCCTTAAGATATAACTTATCCTATTGATTTTGATAAGTCATAGTATTCATCTAATATTTTTGCCAAAGCCTCCGGGGCTTCTTCGTTTACAGCATGACCGGCATTTTCAATGATTTTTAATTCCGCACTTTTTATGTTTTGCGACAGGAAATACGCTGATTTCATATTTGCATTATCCTTTTCTCCGCAAATAACCAGCGCGGGACACTTGATATTTTGTACTCTGCCGCTGAAATCCAAGTTTTTCATAGAATTTGCTAAAATGAATGTATCCTTTTTATTAAACGCCATATTCTCAAAAACAGATTTCGGCAAAAATCTAAAAATCATATTTTGAAACGCAAACGCCGCTTTCGGAATTTTATACGGCGTGCCTATCAACATCAACGTTTTCACTTTCTCCGGAAAGTCCATGGCGTAATTCAATGCCAAAATACCGCCCAATGAAATGCCGCATAAATGAATTTGTTCGTCGATTCTGTTACAGTATTCTGTGAATGAGGAATATAGGTTATTATAGCTCGCTTCTTTTCCGTTAAGAAGTGAAGACAGGTCAGGACATAGTATATCATTATTATTTTTCATATATAAAACGGTTTCCGTCCAGCTTGCCGCTTTATGTCCCGAACCATGTATGAGAATTGTTTTCATTCTATATTCCTCCTCAATGATTTTATTCAAATGTTTACCGTTCAAATTTCATGGGAGTGTATCTCATACCGTCAGTTAGCTGTTCGGTGTCCGTGTCCACAAAACCAAGTTTATGATATATGGGGACTGCATATGGAGAAGAATTTACGGTGATGATACTATTTTGATTGTTTATTAGAATATGCTCCCATAGCTTTCTACCGATACCTTGTCTATGGTACTTTGCTTTTACAAAGAAACAGCAAACATGTTTTCGGTTTTCATTTGTGGCAATAACTCCTTTTAATTCACCGTTATCATATGCACCCCAGAACTCTAAAGAATTGATAATATCCTTGTTCTCAATAAATTTTTTAAATGATTCTATACCCTCATCTGAATAATCGGGAGCCTCGAACTGCAGAAATGTTGTCCAAATAAGATTAACTGCCTCGGAGATTTGAGTTCTATCAATTTTTTTAATTTCCATATTCAACCTCACAATCCAATGTTTGATTCTTTTAAATACAAAAGACTTTTTTATAATCCTTAACAAAACTAAGAATTAATTATAGCAGGATTATGTAATACTTTGCCATGGTAGTTTTTAGTTCATCCATAAATCTTTCGATTATGTGAATTTTATCTGATTTGTTTTATAGGATGTCTTATAACTGTTTTCAATCTGCTTGGATCGCATTTTCTCGGATCGCTTAAATATATCTCATGGTGGTATCTTGTATCAGTAGTATCTAATTCATACCCATTTTCTTTCATATAATCGTGCATTAAATCAACGGTGGCAGGTTCGTCATCATAAGGGCCTATGTGCATACATTGAACGCAGACTCCCTCATCATAGGGGAAGAACTCCACTTTGGAAAAATTCTGTTTTTTCTTTTTAGTTGCTTCTTTAACTGCCCACTCAAAATCTTCCTTCGTTACAAAATCCGGCAGCCGGATCATTGATATAAAGTGCATATCCGCTTTTCTGTTATAATCAAGACCTTCTGTATCTTCCTGCCACCAAAGTCCCTCAAGCGGCGGCACTACATATTCAAAGAAGCCTTCGATTTTATGTGTTCCTTTGTAGCTCATCTTTATGGTAAAGGCGATGCCATACAACAAGCCGATTGAGCTTTTGTATTCTCCGTTTTCCTTATTAGGATTTCCTTTTCCCCTTACTGCAATATAATTCATTTTAGGGATCTCTATAATACCGGGCTTGTTCTTCGGCATATAAAATTCCTTATATTCTTTTTTGTAATCAAAAGCCATTTTGTTTACTCCTTATCAGACAATTATTTTATCGCATACAGGCATTTATAAATTTCATAGGTACATCCATTCGCTTTGCGGTCTGTTCCGGCGTCATTCCGCTGTCCAAAAAGCGTTTGCATACAGCCTTCATATTTTCTCCAACTTCGATAATATACTTATCCGGATCATAGAAGCGGACGACCCGCTGTCCCCACGAATGCTCTATGATCGGGTGGACATATTCAATATCACATTCCTTCAGCTTATCAGCGAACTTATCAAAATCATCTTCTTCAAAGTAAATTTCAAAATTGTTGCCGCCAAAAGAAATATCATCTGTGCCGATAAATTCTTTATATGTTTCAAGCGTTTGCAGGGCTAAACCGCCTGTCAGAGTCTTATTTGCTCCAAAGTCCATAATGACATGAAGTCCAAAGACTCTTTTATAGAATTCAACCGATCTGTCTATATCAGTCACTACCAGCATAGGATTTTTTAATTTCATTCTCGTTTCCTCCGTATATATGTGCTGTTATTTCCGATTGGGCTTTCTTTTAACAGCCAGCAGTTTCATATAGTCATCAAATTCACAAGTATCAGACGGCTCAAACATCACCCATTTTCCGTCGCGATAAGTTTTTGACTCATCATATCGCCTGCAAACGGAGCAGGAAAGCGTATCTCTTATGTCATCAAATTTTGCTCTTTCGTCTTTGCCGAAAATAATCATAAAACCGATGCAATTCTTTTTTGCATATAGACTGCAAAGCGTTTTCCCGCCTCTGCGGTACTTATATTCATAAGTCCAGTTCTTACCGCCTGTGTTCCATAGCCGTTCCATATCGTATTTTTTGTCGATCGCCGAACATAACTCATGCCAGACGTCAAATAAAGATTGTCCGAGCAATTCCGTCAAAGCTGATCGATCGGGAATATTCTCAAGCATTTTAGCTCCTCCTTGAATTAGAATTATTATAAGATCCATGCGATAATAGCAATCGTGCAAATCAACAGTATTCCTATACTAAATACAACTATCACCTTTTTAACCTTTTTTCTTCCTTTTACGGCTGAATCAATTTTATCGGCAAACAGAGCGCAAACTATTGCAGCTATTATTAACAATATAGAAACGATCTTCATATTTTTTCTCCTTAATTCTTAATTTGTTACTCTGTGTATTCTATCCTTTTAAATTCTCCAAAGCAGAAGGATCATTTTCGATAATTGCTTTAATGGTTTGACAGGTGTCTAATTCAGAACAGTCGCCGCAGATGGAGACGCCTTTATTCAATGCACATTTTCTGATTTCACATATATTCTCACAGAATACTGTTTTTACTCCCTTCGCGCGGCAGCCCTCGCAGTTGATGTGCTCCGGCAGAATAGGGGCGTTATTTAATTCCGCCCATAGCCGCGCTGTTTTCTCCCGCAAAGCCTGATCATCATTGACAGTCGCAAGATATGCGTCGCATTTTTCGCAATCCAATCCGCAGTATCCGATCATATCTTTCATAGTTATGTACCTCCTAATCAATTGCCTCAGTTCTGTTTGGTTATGAAATTACAGAGTCAATTTGACTTTCTATATCGTCTTTTATATCATCTATAGTTTCCTTTACCTGTTCTTCGCTCATTTCATTTCCGTTTTCATCATAATTATTGGAATAAACGCAGCCCGATATGGAGAATATCAGGCTTATCATTAGAAATACTAATATAATTTTTTTCATTTCGAAACCCTCATCGCAATAATTTTCATACACCTTTTATTATCGTTTTTTAGTTGTTTACTTTGGCTTTTTTTCTGATGTATACGCCCGCCGCAATAACGGCTGCAATAAGCACAGCCAACAAAATAAATATCGGTATCAGCATATCTGTTTCGCTCATTATCCCGGATTCGGCTTTATAACCCATATATGCAATAGTGCAAAGAAATACGCAGCATATGATGCATATAACTCCCGCGGCGCTGCATACCTTCTTTTCATCATACTTTTTCTTTTCATCTTCGGATAAAGTATTATATCCGGCAATAAGCCGCTTGCCTTTTCCGCACAGCAGAAAAATACCTGCCGTTAAAAATAATAATGCAATGATAAGTATGATTATTTCTGTGATCATGTAATATAGACTCCCGTTATAAATTTTTCATTTTATATGTTCAGGCAGAACATCCATCAGTCAAATTTCTCAATTTTAATATTGGCTATTGCGGACCGGTTCGGTTCACCCGTAACAAGGTCCTGCGGCGCGGGTATGAGCATCATAAAACCATCATTGCCGTACCGCTTTTCATACCCCTGCGCATATTCTTTTTCAACCGAAATATGCTGTACCTGTCCCGTGACCATTGCAGTCATCCCTGCGCCGCTTAGGTCAGTAATATCCTTTAAAGTGCATTCTATGTTTATGAACGCTTCGTCAATAACAGGTGCATTTATCGTTTTTGCATCGGACAGCGTAAAGCCTCCAACCGCAAATTCATCTTCCTCATAGCCGTTATGATCGATCGTATCGACCAGACTGTCATAGCATGCAAGAGGAAGGAAGTTGATGCAAAAGCATTTATCTCTTTTTATATTGGCGTAGGTGTGCGTATGCTGATACAGGTTTCCCATCACGGCAAAGAATGCGGTCTTATCTCCGTGAAAGCAGCTCCACGCATGAAAGCACACATTCGGTTTACCGTTTTCTTTCCAAGTAGTAATGGCAAACAAAACGGTCGGTATCCCCGCAGTCACTTCAAAATGGGAAAACAGTTCAAATTCTTCCGGATAAGAGGGTTTAAAATACTCCGGGAATTTTCCGCCTATCTCTATCTTCATCACAGCACCTCCTCGTGCAGTATCCACCGGCTGCGCATTACAGGGGATATACATCCCCTGCATGACAGCTGTCAGCTTATTTCAAGTTATGGATATTCCCGCTTTGGATCGCGGAAATATTTTCCCCATGACCTCGTCCGCTTTTATAAACAATATCACAACTATATTATATTACTATATAAGTATAATGTCAATAAAAATGTGCGGGGGAGCGGGGCAGCGCTTATTTGCAATAAAACGAAAACAGCCTCTTACAGAAGCGGGTAATATCGCTGCATAGATCATAAAAATGATATAGGGAAATAACGGATCTGCTTCAATGCTGTCTGTTCTAACGGCGTGAAATAATGGATCACGGCCGAATAAAGAAATTATTTTATCAAGTAAATTTAAAGCAGAGTGAATGCCGGATAGCTTCACTCTGCTTTTTTTGGTTATTTAATTTGATCTGATCGGCAGGGCAACCTGTAAAGGGAGCGTTAGCTACTCATTAAATTATAACTCCCGCTGAAATGATGAATGTCATCCGCCGTCTATAGAGGCAGGGATCATCTTTGTATGGGTCATACCACATGTATTTTTTGTAATAATCACGTGTTTTTTTGCAAAAATGTTTGAAAATCACAAAAAAATATGATACAATGCTATTACTAACAATACAGCAGTATTTTTAAAGATACAAAAGAATATAAAATATGAGGAGATGAAAATGAATATGCTATTTAATATTGCAATTTGTGATGATGAATTAAGCTTTTTGGAATATTTATATCAACATGTTGAAGATTGTTTATCCAAGTATAATTATACATATGAGATAGTGGATTTTTTAGACAGTAATGAGTTTATTCAATACTGTAGGAGAAATATTGCAGATATAGTTCTTGTGGATATTGATATGCCTAAAAAGGATGGATTTCAGGCTATAAAGGAATTACAGGAAAAGCAGCCTGATCTTGCGGTTATATTCGTAAGCGCTCATGAAGAGTTAGCTTACCAGTCGTTTAAATACAATCCATTCCAATTTGTAAGCAAGGCGGATCTTGACAGGTTAGAGGAGGTATTGCTGTATACTGTCAGAAAGATCGAACAGCGTAAAACACAAAAGGATATTGTACATATCATGTCCGGAAACAGCATGATAGATATAAATGTGAAAGAGGTTATGTATTTACAAAGCGATAAAAATTATGTAACGGCGTTTGACAGACATGAGTGCGCATTATTTAAATTCAGAGGGATGCTGAAAAACATTTATACAAAATTGTCTGAACATGGATTTTTATTTATACATAAGCGATATATTGTAAATTGCCGATTTATAAAGCTGCTGACGCGGGGAAAGGTTGTAATGTCCAATGACAGGGAACTAACAATATCGCGCAATTCGGAAACACGGTCGCAGGTTCAGGCTTTATACGGAAAATTTATGAGGGAAGAACGATGGTAAGTTTATTTGAAATTACGGTTAATATATTTGAAGAACTGATCATGACTGTATTCTTCATGCTTTATTTCGGAAACAAATATAATAATATCATAAAATATGCAGGTTTTATTTTAACTGTAGCTACGGCGACAATAATAATAACATTTTTCAATTCACTGTATATATATGAGGGATTTTTGGGATTTATTTTTATAGCCATATATACCGGGTATGCATTGATATTTTTAAAAGGGGATAAATACGTAAAGCTGTTTATGTCCGGGTTTATCAATTGCATAGTATATTTTATAGCTGCATTTTTGCAAATTCTTATAAATATTGTTTCAAAAACAAGTATATCTAATTTATACATTATGTCAAATGAACGTATAGTGCTTGTGATTTTATCAAAAAGTTTCTTTATAGCGGCATGTATAGCGCTGCTTAAACTGCGTGTAAATTATATAGGCAGGAAAAAAAACATAGTGCTGCTTATTATAATGCCGATAATAACGCAAATATCTATAATAGGTATAATGCAGGTTTTTCTTAGTTCGAATGAATTAAATGCTGAATTGCTTTTAGCATCCGCTAGCGTAATGGCTTCCGTTGTTATTACATATTATGTCTTTATTAAAACAGCAGCTGATACGGAAAAGGAGATTCAGGCAAATGCATTGAGACAAAAGGAAGAATATGAAAAGCGACATGCCGGTGAAATCGAAGATCTATATGCTAAAACTATCAGCATACGTCATGATCTGCTTATTCATTTTACAACGCTTAAAGCATTGCTGGAAACAGGAAACGACAAAGCAATGGCGTACATAAATTCTGTAACACATGATCAAATTCAGGAGATCAAGTGTTTCATCAAAACCGATAATGTTTATTTCGATGCTATAGCAAATGCAAAATTGGCTGTGTGTGAAAGACTTGGTATAAAGGTGAGAACACGTATTATGGATAATTCTTTGGACGGATTAGATCGTTCCGAAATAGCGTCTTTGTTTGGAAATATGTTTGATAACGCGATAGACGCCTCAAAAAATTCACGGCATAAAAGGATAGATCTGGATGTACAGGTGCAAAGAGGGCATTTATCTATAATGATGAGAAACAGTATTGACCGGTCTGTCATTAAAGACAACGAAAAGCTGCTAACAACTAAAAAGAATAAGGAATATCATGGGCTGGGTATAAAAAATATTCGGCGTATAGTGAATAAAAGGGACGGGATCATCTGCTTTTTTGAAGAGGATGGATACTTTGTTTGTGATATTTTAATATAAAAGAACAAAACTTCTTTAAAAATGTGCAAAAAATCCCTGAGTTTGTTTGATGTTGTGCAGCTGCATTGATATAATAAATAATATAAGGTATGAATCATATAAACAGAGTCATGAGGCAGATGTATCTGGGCTGTTGGTTATAAGGGCAGCATTTGCTGCAAGCGGAAAATTATAACGGAGGTAGTGAAATGTCAAAGATAACAGATAAAATATTGGATCATATGGCGTTAGCGGCTGAGAGAGCTTTCAGGGAGACTATGGGGTTTGCTTCGAGGGGCGGTGCATATGAGCCTCGAATTCCGTCCAATCGATATGTACAAAAAACGCACCGCACATCTAAGCTTGAAGCGATATATGATACATGTTCAGGACATACCAAAAAACGTTTTTAATGTGAAAAAGCGGATCGTATGAAAGTCAGCAGACTCGAATAACGTTTAATTACAATTTTATAAAGAACGGTATATAGAGCAGATAAATATATTATAAAAAAATCATTTTTTGAATTATTGTTAAACATTAATTTTGTGAGATTATCACATAGAGCGATAGGCGATTATATTGGAATGTTCTGATACAAACAAATGAAAAGGGATGTATTGTTTATAATATTTCTTTATTCGGTTTAATTATATACTGTGTAACAAACAAAACAACTACTATAAATACTGATTATAATAAATATATCTCTATTATACATAAACAGATAGTAATATTTTTTGGGTTGTCAAATAGTGTATATAGACATTGTGGAAATGTATATAATTTGTATTATAGTAAAAGGAAAGACAGAAATGTACTATTAATCGTGACAATGTTCCTTTGTCAGCGGTAGCGGCAGCTAATGCAGAAGTGTATTTAACTTTAGAAAAAGGTGTTACATTTTGGCGCTCAACGACAATGGGAGCATATTCTTATAGATGCGTTAGTGTCGGTACATCAACATATACCTATGGTTATGTATTGTCAATATATTTAGATGTATAAAAGGATAGATGTATAATGTATAAAGGACAAAAAGCAATATGTAGCATACTTTTAATCGGTATCCTGTGCGGCTGTTCTTTACGAGCAAATGTTAATACAGCTCACTCAGATGATCCGTATTATGCAGAACATGAATATACAGAAAGCTATGAGACGTATATCTTTGGGAACGGAAAGTATTCGATCCAACTGCCTGAAGATAGTATATTTGTTGATAATTCTATTCATGGATTAAATAATGTTTACTGTATTCTGAGCGGCGGACAGTATGAGACATTGAGCATAGGTTATGCTGAAGCTATAGATAATGCACCATACTACAATGCTGAGGAAATTGAAAAGGAATTTGCAGATAGCGGAGTGCATTTAAATGGAAGTATAACATCATTTGAAGCTGTTTATGAAGATAATGAGTATCTCGGATATCAATATATGATAGATGCCGGCGGACAAAACAGGACATATATAGGTATGCGCTTTATAAATGGTATTTCTTTTGGTTTCAGCAGTTCTCCCATTGATCCGGAAAGCTCATCGATAGATACTATCAATACATGCATTAAAACATTGCAAGTAATATAACTTATGCAAAGATGGCATCTGCCGCTTATAGAGGCAGGTGCCATTCATCATTTTAGTGGGAGTTATGATCTCCCGCTGAAACGCTGAGGTGCGAACACTCCTTTTGCAGGCTGCTCTACCGCTCTTTGCAAGCAGAGCGGAGCATTGCTCCGATTTAAAGACAAAAGTATATGGAAAAATGAGCGGTTAAAAAAGCTCATTTGCAGCAGCCCTCTTTATTATATCGCAGCCGGAGCGCATCATAATTCATTGATCGCTTCTGTTATTTCCTTATTGATAATGCGTTTGGACGGCGCGTATACCGAAGCTGCCGCCGCGGCTGCTATGAACAAATGACGGGCACGCTCCGTGTGCATCCGTTATCAGCTTGTCGTAAATCAGCTTTGACAAAGGCATATAAGGCGCTGCGGGCGGACGCGTCAAAAGCGTCCGTCTGCGGCAGCGCCACTGTATCTTTTTAATAAAGTTTTCCGCCCTGTGTTCCGCCGAGCAGGTGGAAATGCAGATGCATGACGGTCTGTCCCGCGTCTGCGCCGCAGTTGTTGACGATCCTGTATCCGCTCTCGTCAACTCCGAGCTCGCGCGCTATCGCAGGGATCTTTTCAAAGATGGCTGCAACCGCACGGCTGTTTTCCGGCGTTATGCCGTTTGCGGAGCTTATATGCGTTTTCGGGACTATGACCGCATGCACGGGCGCCTGCGGTTCGATATCGCGGAAAGCGTATATCTCGTCATCCTCGTATACCTTCGATGAGGGTATCTCACCGGAGATTATTTTGCAAAAAAGGCAATCTTCCATTTGTCTCCTCCTTTTCACGTTCCGCGGTATGCGCGTAAGCGCATACCGGACAAAGCTTTTATTTTGAGGTCTGCGCTGTGACTATCTCGTCTACCATAGCTAAGGCGTCGTCTATTTTCATAGCGTCCTTGCCGCCGCCCTGCGCCATGTCCGGCTTGCCGCCGCCCTTGCCGCCGCATACGGCCGTCAGCTCCCTGATGATGTTTCCGCAGTGTACGCCTGCGGCTACGGCTTCCTTCATAGCCATTGCCACAAAGGTTATCTTACCGTCGGTGTTCGAGGCAAGAACGACTACGCCGTTTATCATTTGCTCTTTAGCCTTATCGGCAAGCGACTTAAGCTCGTTTGCCGTCATACCGTCCATCTGAGCGGTGAGGATGTTCACATTGCCGAGGTGTTTAACTCCTGCCATCATGTTCTTTGTGCGCATAGCCGCGAGCCTGTCGTTAAATTCGTCTATCTTCTTTTCGTATGCCTTGTTTTCAGCCATGACCGCCGCCGCTTTTTTATCAAGCTCCATTACCCTGTTGGTTTTGAGAGCCGCGGCTGCTCCGTTCAGTACATTTTCATAATCCGATATCATATCGAGAACGCCCTGACCCGTAACTGCTTCTATACGTCTCACGCCCGCCGCAACGCCGCCTTCGGATGTGATCTTGAACAGTCCGCACTGGGCGGTGTTTGAAAGATGCGTGCCTCCGCAGAACTCGATGCTGTAGTCTCCCATTGAAACGACGCGTACTATATCGCCGTATTTCTCACCGAAATGCGCCTCGGCGCCGAGCTTCTTCGCCTCGTCTATAGGCAGCTCCCGTACCGTTATCGGCATGCAGTCGAGAATAGCGTCGTTGACCCTCTTTTCGGCCTCTTTTATCTGCTCCGTTGTCATCGCTTCAAAGTGCGAGAAATCAAAACGCAGACGGCTGCTGTCTACAAGAGAGCCGGCCTGTGCCACATGCGAGCCGAGTATCTCCTTGAGCGCCTTGTGCAGAAGATGCGTGGCGCTGTGGTTGCGGCTTATCGCCATCCTGTTGGCGCTGCTGACCTCAAGCGTTACCGAACCGGGCTCCGGAGTTGATAAAAGCTCCGTTTCATGGACATACAGACCGTCGCCGGTCTTTGTGGTGTTTACGACTTTTCCGATAAGCTCGCCGTTCTGAGAGATCGTGCCGATATCTCCGACCTGACCGCCCATTTCTGCGTAAAACGGCGTTTTGTCGGTAACGATATACGCCATGCCCTCGTTCGTCTCCATACCCTTTATCTCAGCCTCGGCGGTCAATGTGCCGTAGCCGATAAATTCCGTGGGAGCTATGCCCTTGAAATCAAAGGCCGCGCCGTCCTCCCAGCTGGAGCCGTCCTTGCGCGAATTTTTAGCGGTCTGCTTTTGCTCGTCCATAGCCCTGTTGAAGCCGTCTATGTCTACGCCGAGCCCCTTTTCTGCCGCCATTTCGACCGTGAGGTCGAGCGGGAAGCCGTAGGTGTCATGCAGCTTGAAGGCCTCATCGCCCGTTATGCTGCTGCGGCCGGAATTATTTGCGTCCTCAATGTATTTGCCGAGGACTGTAAGACCGTTGTCGATAGTAGCGTCAAACCGCTCTTCTTCCTTTTTGATTATCTTTGTTATATATTCGCGTTTCTCTTCAAGCTCCGGATATGCCGAGCATGAAGCGTCTATGACCGTTTCCGCAACCTCATAGAGAAATTCGCGGTCGATATTGAGCAGCTTGCCGTGACGCGCGGCGCGGCGCAGCAGACGGCGGAGCACGTAGCCTCTGCCCTCGTTGGAGGGGATAACGCCGTCGGAGACCATCATTACCGTTGAACGTATATGGTCTGTTATAACGCGCAGTGAAACGTCGGTTTTTTCATCCTTTTTATATTCGGCTCCGGCTATGCGCGAGATATGCTTCATAACGTCCTGGACAGTGTCCACTTCAAAGAGGTTGTCAACACCCTGCATAACTACGGCAAGACGCTCCAGACCCATTCCGGTATCGATATTGGGGTGCGCAAGGGGAGTATAGCTGCCGTCCTCACCCTTATCGAACTGTGTGAACACGAGGTTCCAGACCTCCATATATCTGTCGCAGTCGCAGCCGACGGCGCATGTCGGTTTGCCGCAGCCGTATTCTTCGCCGCGGTCGAAATATATCTCCGAGCATGGGCCGCAGGGGCCTGTGCCGTGCTCCCAGAAGTTGTCCTCCTTGCCGAGCTTGACCACGTGCGAGGGATCTACGCCGACTTCGTTTATCCAGATGTCGCGGGCTTCGTCGTCCTCTTCATAGACCGATACCCAAAGCTTTTCCGCGGGGATCTCCATGACCTTGGTGAAAAATTCCCACGCCCATGCCGTCGCTTCATGCTTGAAATAATCCCCGAACGAAAAGTTGCCGAGCATTTCAAAAAACGTGCCGTGGCGCGCTGTTTTGCCGACGCGCTCGATATCCGGCGTGCGTATACATTTCTGGCATGTCGTAACGCGGCGTCTCGGCGGTTCCTCCGCGCCTGTAAACCATTTTTTCATAGGCGCCATGCCTGAATTTATAAGTAAAAGGCTTGCGTCATTTTTAGGGATAAGCGAAAAGCTGTCCAGCCTCAGGCATCCCTTTGACTCAAAAAAGCTAAGAAACTTCTCGCGAATTTCATTAACTCCCATACTGTGCATTTTATTTCATTCCTTTCCTGACCGGAAGAACCCGGCGCAATACATTCACATTATATTATATAATACAGGCGGAGGTAATGTCAAGTGCCGTAAAGCGAATTTTAACAATATTTTTAGAAAAATTGAAAAATTATCTTGACATTTGGGGTGAGTTCTGCTATACTATATTAGTAATCGGGGTGTAGCGCAGTTGGTAGCGCACACGTCTGGGGGGCGTGATGCCGCAGGTTCAAGTCCTGTCACTCCGACCATACCGAGTAGTCTTACAGGATTTCAAGCATTCTGTAAGGTGCTCGGTTTTTTATTCGTTATGAGTTCACTGTGAAGATCGTTTGAAAAACATTTATTTTTCAGCTTTGGATCAAATACAGCTGCAATTTAAGACTTGTTATATATCGTCCGCTCGTTCTCGGTCTGTCAGCAAAAAGCTACAGCCATATCCCCCAATCGCCGTGATCAAACGTACCGCTGCCGTGACACAGCTTACCTTCGGACCTGAGCTGTTCCAATGCTTTTTTCATCCGTGTTAAGATCTCCGGCTGTATGTCCAATGAGTGGTGAGCGGGGAATACGCGTTTGACGGGCAGCGACGATATCTTTTCCAGGGAAGCAAGATATGCTTCCGGGTCGGTAGACGGGTAGTAAGCAAGCAGTATATCTTTATAGACCAGGTCTCCGGTAAACAAATAGCCTCTGTCTTTCTCCCAAAAGCATAAATGTCCCGGTGAATGTCCGGGAGTATGTAATACCTCAATATACCGTCCGCCTATATCTATCGTTTCACCGCCATGCAGGATCTTTGTAGGTGTGCCCTGAAAAAATTCGTAATCATCTATGTTAAACCCGGAGGGAAGAGCGCATCGGTCAACGACCATTCCTTTTATGGTCTCCAATGTCAGAGGGAATTTCCCGTTCAGCCAATCCAATTCTTCGGCATGCGCATAGAAATCGGGGAAATACTTATGCCCGCCGATGTGATCCCAGTGAATGTGTGTTGCGGCCGCCGTGACGGGCTTATCTGTGAGCTTGACGATCTCATCATATATATTTGAAATACCGAGACCCGTATCTATAAGCAGGCTTCGTTCGCTGCCGCTGAGAAGATAGCAGTGCGTTTCCTCCCAATGGCGGTACTCGCTGATGATATAAGTGCTTTCATCTATTTTATCTATTGTGAACCAATCATCCATTATATCCATAACTCCTTAAATTTCGCTTCTTTTGGTCTGTCTCTGTCTTTATAAAAGCGTTTCCCTCCGCTTAAAAAGTTTCGATAAAGTGCTCGCTGCTCTCGTCCCAGTATTTTTTGTATACGAAATTATCGTTCCCGTCAAAGTTCAATTGGTACATTCTGAATATTACAGGGAAATTTTTAGGCTGCCACTGTTCCTTGTATGAGTAGCGGTATTTCATGCCTACCCTGCGCATAACATTGCCGCTTCTCGGATTGTTTCTGTCGTGCGTGGCTGTGATATAGGGGAGCCCGTCCTTTTTCACCTGCTCCGCAACGGCTTTGCCCGCTTCCGCGGCGATACCCATGCGCCAGTGATCCCTGCGCAGCCCGTAGCCGAAGTCGTGGTGCTCCTCCATATCGACGTTGATATAGCCGATCGGGAGATCGTTGCTTTTAAGGCATACGGCATAAGCGTATGCCTGCGGCTGCTCATACTTTGCCGCATACCGTTCCCTGAAAAATTTTTCGGTCTCCGCCATATCCTTCACAGGATACCACGGCAAAAATCTATTGACTTCTTCATCTTTTAGGATGAGAAAAAGAGCCTCCATGTCGGCTTCTGTAAATTTTCTCAGTATCAGCCGTTCTGTTTCAATTGTTGGTGTATTCATGCAAATATATTCCTTCTTTGATTTTATCGTATCAAGCGTTCGGTTCGCCGATGTTATGCCTTGCAGCTGAGGGCGCTGTGCTTCAAGGCGTTTATCGTTTCGGTCATGAGGATATCACGGCATCATTATACCACTGTAAAAATACCGTGTCAATATGATATAAGCAAAAATGTCACGCGCCTCCCGGGCGGCGGACGGAGTCAGGGAGTCGGAGGGAGTCATGATCCCGCGGCGAAGCTGACGCTCTTTTTTCTTAGCAAAGGTGAATTGTCTAATTTCAACAAAAAAAGCCTGGTTTTATACGGCGTTTATGTGTTGTATGTAAATCTGGGAAAGGATAAAAATAAAGCTGTTGAAAATTTTTCAGAAAAATGATATAATAAACAATAAGGTATAATTGAAAATATCTCTATATCTAAGAAAACGGAGGTTAAATCATGGGAACAGTTGATAAACTGACAGAGCTTCAATACCGCAGGAGCAAGATCGAGAACGGCGGCGGCGAAGCAAAAATCAAAAAACAGCATGATTCCGGCAAGATGACCGCCAGAGAGCGTATCAGCGCCCTTATGGACGAAGGCAGCTTTGTTGAAGTCGATGCTTTTGTCAGCCACAGATGTACCGAATTCGGTATGGACGCGGTAGAAGTTCCGGGCGAGGGCGTGGTCACCGGCTACGGCACCGTTGACGGACGTCTTGTTTTTGTATATTCACAGGATTTCACTGTTATCGGCGGTTCGCTCGGCGAGATGCATGCGAAAAAGATATGCAAGGTCATGGATATGGCGGCAAAGATGGGCGCGCCGATAATCGGAATGAACGATTCGGGCGGCGCAAGGATCCAGGAGGGGCTTGACGCGCTTTCGGGCTTCGGCGAGATCTTTTACCGCAATACGGTAAACAGCGGCGTTATACCGCAGATATCGGTGATCATGGGCCCCTGCGCGGGCGGCGCGGTATATTCGCCGGCTATAACCGATTTTATTTTTATGGTGGACAAGACTTCCAAGATGTTCATAACGGGCCCGCAGGTCATCCAGTCCGTAACGGGCGAGGAGGTATCGGCCGAGGAGCTCGGCGGCAGCGGCGTTCATGCGTCGAAGTCGGGAGTATGCCATTTCACAGCTCCGGACGACGCGGAGTGCATAGAGAAGATAAAGAAGCTGCTTTCATATCTTCCGTCAAATAACCTTGAGCAGGCTCCGTATGAGGAAACGAACGATGATATAAACAGGCTTTCGGAAAAGCTTACCGAGATCGTTCCGGATGAGCCGAACAGGGCTTACGACGTCAAGGAAGTAATAGCCGAGATAGTTGATAACGGCGAGTTCTTTGAGATCCAGGAGCAGTTTGCCACGAACATAGTTATAGGATATGCGAGAATGAACGGAGAGACCGTTGGCATAGTCGCTAACCAGCCGAAGGTAAAGGCCGGCTCGCTCGACTGCGATTCCTCGGATAAGGCGGCAAGGTTCGTAAGGACATGCGACAGCTTTAACATACCGATCGTAACGCTCACCGATACGCCCGGATATTTCCCCGGCGTTGACCAGGAGCACGGCGGCATAATCCGCCACGGCGCAAAGCTTTTGTACGCTTACAGCGAGGCTACGGTGCCGAAGGTAAACGTCATACTGAGAAAGGCCTACGGCGGAGCGTATATAGCTATGAGCTCGAAGCATCTTGATACCGACGTGGTAATGGCATGGCCCACGGCCGAGATAGCCGTGATGGGCCCTGAGGGAGCTGCGAATATCATATTCAAGAACGATATCAAGGAAAGCGACGATCCTATCGCCGAGAGAGCGGCAAAGATACAGGAATACAAGGATAAGTTCGCCACTCCGTTCATGGCGGCGCAGAGAGGGTTTGTCGATGACGTTATCGAACCGGATTCGACAAGGCCGAGGATAATAGCGGCGCTTGAGATGCTTAGGTCGAAGCGCGATGCAAGACCGGCGAAGAAGCACGGCAATCTCCCTGTATAACAGCAGAGGAAAGGAGAGCTTATTATGGAATTATCAGAATCGCTTTTAAGCGGCGTCGGCGTTCATATGGACGAAGCGCTCGCAACGGGCGGACAGGTGACGGTGATAGGATTATTTATCGTATTTGCGGTATTGGTGATCCTTATGATCGTATTGATGCTTTTTAAGGTGTTTTTCTACAAGGCTCCGTCAAAGGCTTCAGCGCCTGCCGCAGTGCAGGAGTCCGCTGCAGCGGCGGTACCGGCCGCGGCCGCGGCAGAGCCAAAGCCGTCCGTACCGGAGGAGGATGAGGAAGAGCTTATCGCGGTGCTTACAGCTGCCGTTGCGGCGAGCATGAACACATCTACCTATAATTTGAGGATAAAGTCTTACAGACGCGTACCGAATACTCGCCCGGCGTGGAACAGAGCCGGTATAAGCGATACTATCGGGAACAGATTTTAATAGCTTGTGCAAGACACAGAAAGGAAGGAACAAACTATGAAAAAGTTTAATATAACCGTTAACGGAAAGACCTACGAGGTAGACGTTGAGGAGGTCGGCGGATCGGCTCCGGCAGCGCCCGCTCCGGCGCCCGCGCCTGCGGCGGCTCCAAAGGCAGCGCCGGCTCCGAAGCCCGCTGCGGCAGCGCCCAAGGTATCGGGCTCTATGGGTGCGAACAAGGTCGTAGCGCCCATGCCCGGAACGATAGTATCGGTAAAGGTGAACGTCGGAGATAAGGTGGACAAGGGCACGCTTGTCGCCGTTCTTGAGGCAATGAAGATGGAGAATGAGATATTCGCAGGCGTAGACGGTGTTGTTGCGAGCGTTAACGTATCGGCAGGCGACAGCGTAAACGCACAGGATGTAATCGTTTCGGTAAACTGATAAATTGGATCAAGAAAGTGGTGACTAAAAGGTGTTAGAAAGTTTTGGTAGCTTTTTGGAAAGCACGGGTATGAACGCGCTTGTTGCAAGCGGGCCCCTTGACGCGGTAAAAACGATAATAATGCTGGCGGTTGCCTGCGTGCTTTTATATCTTGCTATAGTAAAAAAATTCGAGCCTCTGCTGCTTCTGCCCATCGCGTTCGGCATGCTCCTCACAAATCTGCCGATGCTTGATAATTCATCGGCGATAATGATGCATACGGAGTATTTCACAGATCCGCAGTATCTTGTAGACGGTCAGTATGTTGACGTAGGGTTTGTGTGCAGACACGGCGGACTTTTGGATCTTTTGTATCTGGGAGTCAAGCTCGGCATATATCCGCCGCTCATATTTCTGGGTATCGGCTGTATGACCGATTTCGGGCCGCTGATAGCCAATCCGAAGAGCATACTTCTCGGAGCGGCGGCTCAGTTCGGAGTGTTCTTTACATTCGTCGGAGCGCTTGTGCTGAGCGCACTGATGCCGAGCATCAGCTTCGGCGTAAAGGAGGCGGCGTCTATAGGTATCATAGGCGGCGCGGACGGACCTACGGCTATTTATGTAACAAAAACGCTTGCTCCGTCGCTGCTGTCTGCGATAGCGGTCGCGGCATATTCATACATGGCGCTCATACCTATAATACAGCCGCCGTTTATGAAGCTGCTCACGACAAAGAAGATGAGGGCGACGGTCATGGATCAGCTCCGCCCGGTATCAAAAACGGAAAAGATACTGTTCCCGATAGTCGTAACTATAGTCGTAGCGCTTATAGTTCCGGACGCGGTTTCGCTTGTGGGCTGCCTCATGCTCGGCAATCTTATGAAGGAATCCGGCGTGTGCGACAGGCTTGTTAAAACGGCGCAGAACGAGCTTATGAATATCATCACGATATTCCTCGGCGTTACGGTGGGAGCGACGGCTGAGGCTTCAACGTTCCTTTCGGCACAGACGCTCGGTATAATAGCGCTGGGTCTTATAGCGTTCTGCTTCTCAACGATGGGCGGTCTGCTGCTCGGAGACCTCATGTATGTGCTTACAAAGGGCAAGGTAAATCCGCTGATAGGTTCGGCGGGAGTTAGCGCCGTTCCTATGGCGGCGAGAGTTTCGCAGATAGTGGGTCAGAAGGAAAATCCTTCAAACTTCCTGCTCATGCATGCGATGGGTCCGAACGTTGCGGGAGTAATAGGCTCGGCGGTCGCCGCGGGCGTATTCCTGTCGATGTTCAGCGGACTTTGATGATCGGTTTGACAAGATGAAAGCTGCGCATCCTGCACGGCGTACGCAAGCCTGCATACACGCGCAGACCATGCGCTCTGCCTGAGCATCTTTTGTCAAACAGCTAATAAACAGTCATAAAGATGAAAAAGACAATGCGGTGCGAGACCGTGTAAATTTGAAAGGGCGGCGGACAGCCGCCCATAAAGTAACAGTAAGGAGTGAGAAATTTTAATGGCAAAAAATAATGTTCAGCCGAAGCCGGTAGGCATAACGGAAACAGTCCTCCGCGACGCGCATCAGAGCCTGATCGCGACAAGGATGTCAACAGACGAAATGCTGCCTATAGTGGAAAAGCTCGACAACGTCGGCTATCATTCGCTCGAAGCATGGGGCGGCGCTACGTTTGACGCGTGTCTCAGGTTTTTGAATGAGGATCCGTGGGAGAGACTGCGCAAGATAAAGGACAAGGCTAAGAAAACTCCGCTGCAGATGCTGTTCAGAGGACAGAATATCCTCGGCTACCGTCATTATGCGGATGATATAGTTAAGTATTTTGTACAGGCGTCCATCGCGAACGGGATCGATATACTGAGGATCTTTGACGCGCTCAACGACGTAAGAAACCTTGAGTGCGCGATAAACGCTACCAAGGAATACTGCCGAAAAGAGGGCAGGGGTCATGTTCAGGCTACCGTATGCTATACGACCTCGGAATTCCATACGAACGAGAAGTTCGTAGAGCTTGCAAAGCAGCTTGAGGGCATGGGCGCGGACTCGATCTGTATAAAGGATATGGCGGGTCTTTTGAGACCGTATGTGACATACGACCTCGTTTCAAAAATGAAGGCTGCCGTGAAGATACCTATCCAGCTGCATACCCACTATACGTCGGGCGAGGCGTCGATGGTATATCTGAAGGCTATAGAGGCGGGCGTAGACGTTATAGACTGCGCTATGTCGCCGATGGCTATGGGTACCTCCCAGCCGCCTACGGAGCCTATCGTAGCTGCGCTGCAGGGAACTCCGTACGATACAGGGCTTGATCTTGACAAGCTGATCGAGATATGCGACTATTTCAAGCCGCTGCGTGAGAAGTATATCTCAAGCGGGCTCATGAATACGAAGGTGATGGGCGTTGACGTAAACACGCTCAAGTATCAGGTACCGGGCGGTATGCTCTCGAACCTCGTATCCCAGCTCAAGCAGCAGGGCAGAGAGGACGCATACGAGGACGTGCTCAAGGAAGTTCCGCGCGTAAGAGCGGATCTCGGATATCCTCCGCTTGTAACGCCGTCGTCGCAGATCGTCGGAACACAGGCTGTGCTCAACGTTCTTATGGGCGAAAGATACAAGATGGTATCTAAGGAGACAAAGGCTATAGTCAAGGGCGAATACGGCAAGTGCCCGGGCGAGATAGCGCCGGATATCGTAAAGAAGATAATAGGCGATGAGGAGAGGATCACCTGCCGTCCGGCAGACCTGCTCAAGCCGGAGCTGGAGAACATGAAGAAGGAATGTGCGGAATGGATCCGCCAGCCGGAGGATGTTCTCTCATACGCTCTGTTCGACCAGGTAGCGGTCAAGTTCTTCAAGTACCGCGAAGCGAACCTTGATAAGGTGGACAACACTTTGGTGGACAGGGAAAACAAAGTATATCCTGTTTGATGTGAATAGAAAAAAACACCGCATCGTCCCGACAGGGACGGCGCGGTGTTTTTTTAGTTCACGGATCCGGCAGGCAGGTGCGTTTTGCAGACCGCAGCGTTCCGGTCTAAATGAGAAGCTGGGCTATGAGATAGAGAACGGCAAGATGTACGGGGTAATAGACATAAAAGAAATATTTCATCGGGAATTTGCCGCGCGAGCCGTTATAAAGCGACAGCGGCAGAAGCGCGGTCAGCGACCACCACTGTATATCGCCGAGATCGCAGCTCACCGCGATGATACCCGCAGCGCACAGTATCAGACGTTCGCGCCGGTCTCTGCCGAGGTATATCAGTACCGGCAGCATCACGCCCCAGAAACCGTAATCCACGTCAAAGCCGTGTATCAGCTCCGGCAGCAGCAGCGTGACCGCAGCCGCCGCAGCTATGGCGGCCGCGCAGAGCGCTGCGTTTTTTATGCCGTGCCCGGCGTTCTGCACGGTGAAAATGACCGCGGCCGATAAGCTGAACGTGATGAATATACACATATAGAGACTGCCGTCGGCGGCGTAGTAAACAAGCTGACAGACCGCGCCGGTGCAGAAAAGCTGCGCAAGATATCTGTGTTTGTTTTTGGTATACCGGCAGCCCTCGGCTATCATATATGCGAATATAGGGAACGACATCCTGCCGGCTATCCGCAGTATGCGGACGGAGGGGAATAATATCATGCCTATATGGTCTATCGTCATAATGATGAGCGCCAGCAGCTTCAGCTCAGTGCCGCTCAGACCGCGCAGTAGCTGTTTGTGCATTATCGTGATGCTCCTTTTTAAAATGCTTTCAGATGATTGCGGAACGAATGCTCCGCAGCCGCCCGTTAGTTTTAAAGCGATGCGTACATGCTGTATAAATGGCTGTAGAGACCGTTTTTAGCTATAAGCTCGCTGTGGGTGCCTTCCTCCTCTATGCCCTTGTCCGTAAGGACAAGTATCTTGTCGGCGTTCTTTACCGTTGTGAGCCTGTGCGCTATGGTCAGCACCGTTCTTCCGGCGGCAAGGCGCTCGAGTGATTCCTGAACGACCTTTTCGCTCTCGTTGTCGAGCGCCGAGGTCGCCTCGTCGAGTATAAGGATCGGCGGGTTTTTCAGGAACACTCTGGCAATGGATATCCTCTGCTTCTGCCCTCCGGAGAGCTTCACTCCGCGTTCGCCGACGTATGTGTCGTACCCGTCGGGGAGCGCAGCTATAAATTCGTGCGCGCCCGCCGCCTTTGCGGCTTCTATGACCTCCCCGCGCGAAGCTCCCGGCTTGCCGTATTCTATATTGTCAAACACCGTTCCGGAGAACAAATAAACGTCCTGCTGTACAACTCCGACGGCGGAACGGAGCGAGCGCAGCGTCACATCCTTTATATCCGTACCGTCTATCGTTATCCTGCCGCCGGTAACGTCGTAAAATCTCGGTATGAGGCTGCACATGGTGGTCTTTCCGCCGCCCGAGGGACCTACGAGCGCGATGCTCGAGCCCTGCGGAATATGCAGGTCAATGCCGCTGAGCACCTCGGTATCGTCGTCGCTGTAATGGAAAGCTACGTCTTCAAAATCGATCTCGCCCTTAACGTTCGTAAGCTCCTTTGCATCGGGCTTTTCGGTGATATCCTGCGGAGCGTCCATGATCTCGCAGAAGCGCTCTATACCCGTCATTCCGCGCTGGAACTGCTCCGTGAACTGGATTATCGTTCTTATCGAAGCGAACAGCGAGCTCACATACAGCAGGTAGGCGGTGAAATCTCCGGGGGATATGCTGCCCTTCATAAGGAAAAGCGAACCGGCAACGACGACCGTCAGGTACATCACGCCCTCAAAGAAACGGTTGGTGCTGCCGAAACCGCCCATATACAGGTATCCGAGCTTTTTAAGGCGCAGAAATTCCTTGTTGCCGCTTTCAAACTTGTCCTTTTCGATGCCTTCGTTGGCAAAGGATTTTACAACGCGTATGCCGAGCAGGGAATCCTCGACCTGAGAATTGATCTCGCCGACCTGTACGCGCTGTTCCTTGAACGCGCGGCGCATCCTTGTATTAAAGAATTTCACGAATATGAATATGAACGGCAGCACTGCGAAAACGATGAGCGTCAGCATAGGGTCTATGCCGAACAGTATTGCGAACGATACCGTGATCTTCAGTCCCGCGATGAAAAATTCCTCCGGGCCGTGGTGCGCAAATTCGGTTATATCGAAAAGGTCGCTCGTTATGCGCGACATTATCTGTCCTACCTTGTGCGTGGCAAAATACGAGAACGAAAGCTTTTGCAGATGTGAGAACAGATCCCTGCGCATGTCCGTCTCGATCTTCGCGCCCATGACATGTCCTGTGTGCTGCATATAGAAATTTGCGGCGGCGTCGAGCAGGCGGAGTATCAGGTACAGAACTCCGAGCCGGACTATGAACGGGACGGTCAGAGAGGCCGGATCGCTGACGCCGAGGTCGGTTATCCGCCTTACGATAAGGGGGAATACGAGGTCGCATACCGTTGTGAGCGACGCGCAGACCAGGTCGAATATAAGTATCCATTTGTACTTTTTAAAGTATGGCAGAAAGCGCTTTATAAGCGCGCCCATTTTCATTTGCTGCTTCATATGTAACTCCTCCGGTGCGGAAACAGCGATCGCCGAATGCATGCTCCGCAGTCAATAAATTGATCATTATATTTTTGCGTTAAGCTAATTATACCATGTCTGAGCCGAAACTGCAACCTAAAAGAAAAAATAATTCTGCACGGGATAAAAAAATGCGGCGCGGCGGTTTAAAAGGGCAGGAGCCGGGCGGGGTCTCCGTTCCGTTCCTGCCCTGCATTCGGCCCGGGCACATTTCGGCCCTTTTGCGCGCGCGGCAAAAATCTATATAATCAGCCTAAAACAGGCTGTAGCTGTCGTCCTTCCAGAGCCGCCTCCGTTGTCTCGGGAAGAAGCGAGAAATCGGCGACGAGCGAATTTGGCTTATGTATATGATCGTCCTGCCCGAACGGCACGAAATACACAAGCTTGCGGCTGAGCAGTTTGCCTATGTTCTGCGCGGCCGCGCCGAGACCGTCGTTGGTGGAAACGGCGATAACGAGCGGACGGTTATTCCGCAGGTGAGCCTTCGCGGCGAGCGTGACCGAAGAATCGGCAATGCCGTTGGCAAGCTTTGCGAGAGTGTTTCCGGTGCAGGGGAGTATTACGAGCGCGTCAAGCAGCGCTTTCGGTCCGAGCGGCTCGGCGCCGCTGATAGTCGCGATTATATCCTTGGAGGAAATATCCCTCAGTTCTCTTTGGAACTGCTCCGCCGTGCCGAAGCGCGTATCGGTTGAGAACGCGGTCTCGCTCATGATGGGTATTATGTCTGCGCCGAGCTCGGAAAGCCTGCGCGCGGCCTCCATAGCTTTTTTAAAGGTACAGAAAGAGCCGCACATTGCAAAGCCGATCTTCTTATCCTTCAGATCCATTTTTATCACTTCCTTTCAGTATGTAGTTTGAGCGCTGTCATAGCCCGAGCTCACCGATGATGTTAGTGATGGTGTCTTTTATTATGATGCCTGCCGTTACCGGCGCAACTCTTCCGGGCAGCGAAAGCGCCCATATGACCTTTATGCCGAGCTCCGCCGCCGCTGCAAAATCCACTCCGCCCGGTTTGGACGCCAGGTCGATGATGAGCGTGTGCGGATCGGCTTTTTCGAGTACGTCTCTTGTAAGGACAAGAGCCGGGATAGTATTGAATATCACATCAAATTCGCCGATACGTGTTTTTGCCTCGTTCATTGTGAGAGGTATACAGCCGTGGCTTTCTATAAGCGCCAGGTCGGCAAACTTCCGGGCCTCAACGTAGGTGTTCGCTCCGAGACCGTCGAGGGATTTTGCCAGCACCTTTCCGACCTTGCCGTAGCCCATAACAAGGCACTTGCTCCCATGCAGAGTTATCGGCGTTTCGGAGACGGCTATCTCTATAGCGCCCTCCGCAGTCGGAACGGCGTTGCGTATAGCGAGCTCGTCGCGCTTCATGTAGTCGCGGTGCATCACTCCGCGCGAGCCGAGAGCCGATGAAAGCCCTGCGCTGATGCGCCCCCCGAAAACTACGGACAGAGGGTTTATTCCCGCCGCAAATTCTTCGACGGTGAGCGTATCGTCTGAAAACGGCATATTAAGGTGTATATTATCAAAGGAAACAGGTACGGGCAGTATGACGATATCGGCGTTGAGCGCGGCGGTGAGGTTTCTTGCGGCGGCAAGACCGTCTGTTTTGATGTCCCTGTCAAAGCCGTAAATGATAACGTCGTATCCGTCCTCCGCGAGCAGCCCCGCAAGTGTGAGCTGTCTCAGATCGCCGCCGATAACGGAAACTGTTCTGAACAATTGCTACAACTCCTTTCTGCTGATCTATTGGATGACCTCAAAACGCGGCAGCGTTTTATGATCGTTTATCCTGTTTTGGGGAGCACCGGGAAGCCGCCCCCGGATCCATTTCCGGCGTGGCGTACTGAACGGAACAGTGCGGCCGCATAACTGAAAATGAACCGCAAAGCGTATCGAGCCTTGCAGTTTTATAATATGTTCCGCGGCGCGGCTGTGTTACTGCGAATACAGCTGCGGAGACTGCCGGAGCAAATAAAAAAAGGCCTCCCGCAGCGGCGGAAAGCCCTATTGTCTGTTTATTGCTCCGTTTACAGCTCCAGCCCTCTGTACCTGTTAAAGCACGCCAGTATCTCCTGTCTTCTCGGTCTTGCCATATTGGCGGCGGAGGCGTTTTTGCAGAGCGCCGCAAGCGACTCTTTGTCAATGACCTCCTCGAGCTCGTCTGCGGCTTGGCGCAGTGTTTTTCTGCCGTCAAATATGTTTTCCTGTGCGTACTTTATGCAGTATCCGAGCGCGGTGACCTGCTCGCTGTCCGATATCTGCTCGGCGTATCTCAGGTCTATGGTCTCCCTGTTTATCATAACGCCGTCGCGTGACAGCGTTTTTATCTTGACCCGTTCGTTTTTCCCGAACTGCGCTGAGGGTCTCGGCCGTCTGAGGAAATCGGGCAGGTCCGCCGGAGGAGCCGGCTCGTGCTCTTTGCAGAAGCGCTCCGCCTCTTTCCTTGCGTATTCCGTGATATCCTTCGGCACGTATCTGTCCATCTGTATTATGCTGTCGGCGGTGCGGAAGTATGAGCCGGAGCTTCCGGCAACGATAACGGTCGATATCCCGAACCGCTCGTACAGCTCGCGGATGCGGTCGATGAACGGGGTTATCGGCTCCATATCGCGGTGGATGACCCTCTGCATAAGCTCGTCGCGTATCATGAAGTTGGTCGCGCTCGTGTCCTCGTCTATCAGCAGGAGCGACGCCCCGGCTTCGATAGCTTCGATCACGTTCGCGGCCTGAGAGGTGCTGCCGCTGGCGTCCTCGGTACTGAAGCGCGAGGTATCCCTGCCGTTGGGCAGACCGTTTATGAACATGGATATGTCAGTGTTCTTTATGCTCCTGCCGTCCTCCGCGCGTATCTTCACGGCGGAGGCGTCGGTAATGACGTATTCTCTGCCGTCGCCCTCTATGTGGTCGTAAACGCCCGCCTCGAGCGCCTTTAAAAGCGTGGATTTTCCGTGGTAGCCGCCTCCGACTATAAGCGTTACGCCTTTTTTTACGCCCATGCCGGCTATCCTGCCCCTGTGCGGCAGGTCTATGGAAACCTCAAGCTCCTTCGGGGATCTGAACTTTATCCCGTTCTTCATCGGTCTCGGCGATATGCCGGATTCGCGCGGCAGGACGCTGCCGTTCGCCACAAAAGCGCACAGCCCGAGCTTGGGCAGCGTTTCGCGTATAAACTGCCGGTCGTCGGCAAGCTCTGAGACGGCTCTGAGCCGCTTGTGGTCGAGATTTTTATATACGAGCGAGTTTTTTACGCATACGGGTAAAAACTCAAACAGTATCCTTTCCAGTCCCGCCGAATCTATAGTCCTGCCGTGCGCGGGAAACCCGACTTCAAATCTCATAACGATATCTCCGCTCCCGGGAGACAGGAAGCAGGCCGTGCGTTCAAGCACCTCCTGACCGCAGCGGCTCACCGATATGGCTCCGCTCTTTCCAGAGCCTTTGGATCTGAAAGAAAACCGGGCGGTCTGCGCTCCGAACAGACGTGTGAGCTCATCCCGGAGCGCTGTTCTGCGGTGCTTTTCGCTGTACAGCTCCTGCGGGAACGAAGCCGACTTTCCGCTGATATGTATGCTCAGCTTTGACGGCGAAGCAAACGGGTCGCCCTGCACGTGGTCGATCGACAGCGCATAGCCCGGAAAGCTGTATATACCGCGCGTGTCCTTATAGGCGGGATAGCTGCGGCGGTCTATCCGCCTGAGCAGGTTTTTCAATTCTGTTGAGGTCTGCATTTTTGTCATCCTTTCTGACGTATGTGGTTTATGAGGTCATTTTTCAAATGCACGGGAACGGATATCCCGGTTTTGACCGATAATGCCGGTAAGCCTGTCGGCTATCTGCTGAACGCCGTGTATATTCGGGTGCACCTTATCTGCTGACAGCAGCGAAAAGCTGCCGAGAATGTCAAGACCGTCTATATAAGTTGCATTTTTGAGCTTGAGCTTATCAACGGTGCTGCGTATTATCATTTATCGCTTACTGATATGATACCACAACAAGGCGGCATAGTCAAGCA
Source organism: uncultured Clostridia bacterium (assembly GCA_944393255.1). Taxonomy (GTDB): domain Bacteria; phylum Bacillota; class Clostridia; order UBA1381; family UBA1381; genus Ornithomonoglobus. The sequence continues at coordinate 30,221 of CALXZP010000060.1, forward strand.
GATTCGGCGCGGGGTATGTGCAGTATGCTGTTATTATCCATGAAAATTGCGGCCGGATATATAATAATGCCGAAAATGCGGCAATGCGGAAAGAAAGTCTCCCATTTAGGCGGAAAATGAGATATAATAAAAGAAAAGCGGACGCGGCTGCGTACAGGACGTCCGCGCGGAAACGGAGTGTGGAAAGCATGAAAGCGGAGGTAAACGGACTCAATGAGCGGCTGGTGGCGGCGCTGCGCGGACGCGGGATGACGGTCTCGGCGGCGGAGAGCTGTACGGGCGGTCTGCTGTCGGCGCTTATCACGGATGTGCCGGGCTCGTCGGAGGTGATAGGCGAAAGCATAGTTACCTATTCAAACGAGGCCAAAATGCGCGAGCTCGGGGTGTCGGAGGAGACGCTTGAACGGTTCGGCGCTGTGTCGCGCGAGACTGCTAAGGAGATGGCGGAGGGGATAAGAAGGCGTACGGGCGCGGATATAGGCGCAGGGATAACCGGGATAGCCGGACCCGGAGGAGGCACGCCCGAAAAACCGGTCGGGACGGTGTATGCCGCAATATCGGACGGAGAGAGGACAAAGGTGATCCATATGCTCCATGACGGCAGCCGCGCCGAGGTGCGCGAGAAAACCTGCCTGAGAGTGCTTGCCGAGCTGCTTGAGCTGCTCGGCTGAAGGCAGGGCGGGGCGTGTGCGCACCGGTACTATTGACGGTACAGACGAAGGATTTTTGTAAGAAAAATCATTGACAAAACGAACGCGCTGATGTATAATTAAGTCGTATGGCGCGCAATGCGCGCTGTTTTTGATAACAGTTTATGCGCCGCAAGACCGGGCGGCGGGAGAAAGGAAAATAAAGATGGCAAAGACTGAAAAATCAAAGCCGCCTGTAGAGCGTAAGGAAAACGAGGAAAAGAAAAAGGCGCTCGATGCGGTTTTTAAGGTCATAGAAAAGGAATACGGCACAGGTTCTATCATGAAGCTCGGCGATTCGAAGGTCGCGAGCGTAGAGGTCATACCTACGGGCTCTATGACGCTCGATATCGCGCTCGGCGTAGGCGGCGTGCCGCGCGGCAGGATAATAGAGATATACGGCCCGGAGTCGTCGGGTAAGACCACGGTAGCGCTGCACATTGTTGCCGAGGCGCAGAAGATGGGCGGCGAGGCGGCGTTCATCGACGCCGAGCACGCGCTTGACCCCGTGTATGCCGAAAAGCTCGGCGTGGATATAGATAATCTTATCGTTGCACAGCCCGACACGGGAGAACAGGCTCTGGACATATGCGAGGCTCTGGTGCGTTCCGGCGCGCTGGACGTTATCATTATCGATTCGGTCGCGGCGCTCGTTCCGAAGTCGGAGATCGACGGCGAGATGGGCGATACGCATGTTGGTCTGCTTGCAAGGCTGATGTCGCAGGCGCTGAGAAAGCTCACGGCCATCATCTCAAAATCGGGCACCGCAGTCATATTTATAAACCAGCTGCGCGAAAAGGTCGGAGTTATGTACGGCAGCCCCGAGACCACACCGGGCGGAAGAGCGCTCAAGTTCTTCTCTTCGGTGCGGCTTGACGTGCGCCGCCAGGATCAGATCAAAAACGGCACCGAGATCGTAGGAAACCACACAAGAGTGAAGGTCGTAAAGAACAAGGTAGCGCCTCCGTTCAAGGAAGCCCAGTTCGATATATTGTATGGAGAGGGCATTTCCAAGGAGAGCAATATACTGGATGTTGCGGTCGAGCTGGAGCTGATAAAGAAATCCGGAGCGTGGTTCAGCTGCGACGGAATGAAGATAGGACAGGGCAGGGAGAACGCGAGAAAATATTTGAAGGAAAATCCCGAATTTACGCAAAAAATAAGCGATCAGATCCGTGAAAAAATGTCCGATCCCAAAGAACACATAGTTGTAGAATTGACTGAAAATGAAGATAATAACAATGATGAATTTGTCAAAACAGATGAAAATTAAATGTTTTAGAAAAAAAACATTGACGTTTATTAAGATTTAGGTTATTCTATTAATAAGTAATACAACTAAAATCCAAAGCAATAGGGGGCTTTATCATGGTTTCTAGGGAAGTAACAGTTAATAATTCGGTGGGGCTTCACGCAAGACCTGCAACATTCTTTATTCAGCGTGCAAATTCTTTTAAATCGAGCATCTGGGTTGAAAAAGATGACAGACGTGTAAATGCCAAGAGTCTTCTGGGTGTTTTGTCGCTCGGTATCGTTAAGGGAACGACTATAAATATTATTGCCGACGGCAGCGATGAAGAGGACGCGGCGGACACACTTGTTGGAATTATTGAGTCGAACTTTACTGAATGATCATGCTCGGAAAGCGGCGCTTTACGGTCGGTATTATGAATGCGCTGCGATAGTGAACGGTTACCCGGTACCGGCAGGTATCGGATCTTGAATAACTCTGCGGGAAGGCTACGTACCGCGGGGTTATTTTGCTTTAAGGAGCGTGTACGTGCGCGTGCGGGGGCTGCTTTGCCCCGCCGGACGGGGCGCGCTGACGGGACAGCGGGCCCGGCGGATATTGACAGCTGTGCGCGGCGCGGCCGTCTGCGGTCATGCCGGGCGGGGAGAGAAAAGGGGTGTGCAGCTTAAGATGTTTGATTTTGAAGAGGAGATAAAAAATCTGCCGGAAAAGCCGGGAGTCTATCTTATGCATGATTCCGGCGGCGCCGTTATCTATGTCGGCAAGGCTAAGGTGCTCAAAAACAGGGTCACGCAGTATTTCAGAAAAAACTCAAACCATACTCCGAAGGTGCTTGCGATGGTCGCGCAGGTGGCGTATTTTGAATATATCATAACCGATTCGGAGCGCGAAGCGCTCGCTCTTGAATGCAACCTCATAAAAAAATATAAACCGAAATATAATATACTGCTGAAGGACGATAAGCAGTACCGGTATATACGCGTCAGCATAAACGAGCCGTATCCGCGCGTGACGGCGGTGCACGGGATGAGGGCTGACGGAGCCAAGTATTACGGGCCGTATATGGGCAAGGGAACGGTGCGGAACACAATGGACATGATCAGGCGGCTGTTCAAGCCTCCGACGTGCTCGCGGATATTTCCGCGGGATATAAGGAAGGGCAGACCATGCCTCAACTACCATATAAACACCTGCTTTGCGCCGTGCACAGGCAGGGTGAGCAAGGAGGAATACCGAAAGGTGTTCTTTGAGATATGCCGTTTTCTCGAGGGCAGGCACGACCAGCTCATAAAGGAGCTTACCGCGGAGATGCTCGAGGCGTCGGAAAAGAGGATGTATGAAAAGGCGGCGGCGTGCCGTGATAAGATAAATTCGATACGTGAGATAGGCGACAAGCAGAAGATAGTAAACACCTCAAAGCAGACGGACACCGACGTAATAGCCGCTGCGGCGGACGGCGAAACGGCATATATAGAGGTGTTTTTCATCCGCGAGGGCAGGGTCGTGGGGCGCGAGCATTACAGGATAGAAAACTCGCGCGGCTCAGAGAGAGCGGAGATAATAACGGATTTTATAAAGCAGTTTTACGACGGTGCGGAGAATATACCGGACGAGATAATCGCGGATGAAGAGCCGGAGGAGCCGGAGCTCATAGCCGAATGGCTGCGCGGAATAAAGAAGCGCAGGGTAACGCTCACCGTGCCCAAGCGCGGCGAAAAGGCGAAGCTTGCGGCGATGGTGAGGATGAACGCGGAAAAGACGCTTGCGAACCATAAGCTGCAAATATTAAAGGAAAAGGAAAAAAGCGGCGTGCTGGAGGCGATGCAGAAGCTGCTTTCGCTTGAAAAGCTGCCGAACAGGATAGAGGCCTACGATATCTCGAACATACAAGGCTCCGACAACGTTGGAGCGATGGCTGTTTTTGAATACGGACGTCCGGCAAAGCGCAAATACAGGAGCTTTAAGATAAAGACCGTGGACGGTGCGGACGATTACGCGTCTATGCGCGAGGTGATCTACCGCAGGTTCAGGCACGGTCTGGAGGAGGAGGAAAAGATAGCCGCGGGCGAGCTGAATATGCGCGACGCGAAATTTCTTCCGTATCCCGATCTCATCCTGCTTGACGGCGGAAAGGGGCATGTCCGCGCCGTGGGCGAGATAATGGAGATGATGGATAACGATACTCCTATGTTCGGTATGGTGAAAAACGACCGCCACCGCACAAGGGCGCTTACTGGGGCCGAGGGCGAGGTAGAGCTGAGCGCTCAAAGTCCCGTTTTCAGGCTTGTAACTCATATCCAGGACGAGGTGCATGACGCGGCGATATCGTATTTCAGAAAACTGCACGGAAAGATAGTTTCCGAGCTTGACAGGATAGAGGGCATAGGCGAAAAGCGGCGCGGCGCGCTGCTTGCAAAATACGGCAGCATAGAAAAGATAGCCGCAGCAGAGGCAGCGGAGCTTGCCGAGGTGGAGTCTATGGACGTCAGATCGGCCGAAAACGTGTATAATTATTTCAGGAGCGGTAAGAAATGTTCAGATTAAACAGAGCTAACGGCGCTGCGTTTTATACCGTCAGCGCCTTTGAGGAAACAGGACTTGTGCGCCATTGCATAACAACGCGCGAGGGCGGAGTCAGCGGCGGCTGTTACAGCAGTATGAATCTGCGGTTCAACTGCGATGACAGGCGCGAAAACGTATTGGAGAATTTTAAAAGGTCTGCGGCGCTTGCGGGCATGGACGGCTCAAGGCTCGTGCTGTCGCACCAGGTTCACGGCAGCGTTGTGCGGGCGGTGAGCGGAGCGGACGCGGGCAACGGGATAATGTTTGAAAACAGGTTCAAAAGCGCCGACGGTCTGATAACCGCGGAGCGCGGACTGCCGCTCGTAACGCTTTATGCGGACTGCGTTCCCGTGCTGCTGCTCGATAAGCGCCTCGGCGTTATCGCATCGGTACATTCGGGCTGGAAGGGAACGGTCAAGCGCATAGCGGCGGCAGCGGTGCACCGCATGGTATTCGACTACGGCTCAAGGGCGGCCGATATCCTGTGCGCGATAGGACCTTCCATACAGGTCTGCCATTTTGAGGTGGGAGACGATGTTGCGGAGGTGTTCATAAACGAATTCGGCGAAGATACCGTCATGAGGTTCGGGGACCGGTACCATGCGAATATGCAGAGGGCGATATTCAAGCAGCTGACGGAAACGGGGATACCGGAGAAGAACATAGACGATTCGGGGATATGTACCTACTGTAACAGCGAGCTGCTGTTCTCGCACAGAAAAACGAAGGGCAGGCGCGGCAATTTCGGTGCTTTCATAGAGCTTGTATGACGGCTGCCGCGCGCTGTATCATAGATAATAAGTAACAGGGTGATAACGCAAAAATGAAAAGATTTTTGATATTGACGGCAGCGGCGGCGCTGACATTAAGCCTTTGCTCATGCGCCGCCGGCGATGCTTTGAAAAATGCCGGAAACAGCTTTCTCGGCATTTTTTCCTCCGAAGAAACACAGAGCACGGAGGCGCCGGGGACGGAGGAAGCCGCCCCGCAGGAGCAGGTCTCAAACGATATAAATATAGGAGTATATGATTTTGATACTTACGATCCGCTCAATACCGCGTCCCCGACCGTAAGGGATATGTGCGGCTTCATTTTTGAACCGCTGTTCAGCCTTGACGGGGAGATGCGCACCGTGCCGGTGCTTGCGGAGAGCTGCGAGGCGTCGGGCGACGGGATGACGCTCACGGTGCATTTGAAGCAGAACGTGCTCTGGCACGACGGCAGCGTTTTCTGCGCGGATGACGTTGTCTATACGGTGAACAGACTGAGATCGGGTACGGCAAATTACGGACGGCTTGCCGAAACGATAGCCTCCGTGTACGCCGCCGACGCAAACACCGCTGTCATCGGGTTCACGCGTCCCGCGCCGGACGCGGCGGCGCTCATGATATTTCCGATAGTGAAAAACGGATCTGTATTCGGCAATTCCCGCGACGACCGGGTGATAGGCACCGGCCCGTTTTATATGGAGGGTCAAAGCGGCAGGGACGAATACCGCCTTGCCGTATTCGAGGGCTATCACAGCGGCAGAGCCGTGCTCGACAGCGTATATGTTTCGTTCATACCGGACAAGGAGAAGTATATCTCGCTTTTCAATGCGAATGAGATAAACATTGCAACGTCCGAAACGCTGGATATGACCTCGTTCATGCCAAAGGGCAATGCGGGCGTACAGGATTTCGTATCGAACGATATGACGTTCTTAGGCTTCAATACGGCCGATGCTATGCTCGGCGACGCAAAGACGCGCAGAGCCGTTTCAATGCTGATAGACCGCGACAGTATAGCGACGCATATTTATTTTTCACGCGCCGAGGCGGCGGATTATGCAATAAATCCGCGGTCGTGGCTGAATTTTGATACGAGGGACAAGCTCCGCGCCGACGCGCAGGGAGCAGCCATGCTGCTCCGGGAGGCGGGCTGGCAAACAGACGGCGACGGACGCTATTATAAAGAGCAGGGCAGGCGCAGCGTATATTTCAAAGTGAGCATACTTGTTAATTCGGACAGTCCGCAGCGCGCGGCGGCGGCCGAGGACATATGCGGCAGGCTGCGCACGGCGGGGATAAGCGCGGCCGTAGAGGAATGCGGGTATGAGGAGTATTCGCGCAGGATCGGATCCGGAAATTATCAGCTGTTCATAGGCGAAACGGAGATCCCGCCGAATAACGACCTGACGGAGCTGGCGGGGTCGGGCGGAAATTATTTCGGATATGCGAATGCGGAGATAGACACGCTCCTCACGCAGATGGGGACGGTAACGCTTGAAAACGACGTTAAGGCCGTGTCCATCGCGCTGTATGAAAAGCTGAGGGAGGAATCGCCGTTTGCGCCGATATGCTTTGCAAAAAAGAGCGTCGTTTCCGGCGCGAAGCTGAAGCAGGGCGTGAGCCCGTCGATCAGCGGCTATGTAAGAGATACGGAAAAGTGGAGCGTACGGTAACGGGCCGGAGGGGAAGATATGACAGTTATAGTTTGCGGCGCCGGAGCCGCAGGACTTATGGCGGCGGGAACGGCCGCGGAGTATGCCGATAGGGTCATACTCATAGAGCAGAACGACGCGGTAGGCAGGAAGCTGCGCATAACCGGAAAGGGACGCTGCAACATAACGAATTCGTGCGATACGGAGGATATGATAGGGATGTATCCGGTAAACGGAAAGTTTCTTTATTCCGCGCTCTACACGTTTCCGAACGAGGCGGTCACGGAGCTTTTGGAGAGCCTCGGCGTACCCACGAAGGTCGAGCGGGGCGGCAGGGTGTTCCCCGTAAGCGACGACGCCCGCGACGTTGTTGCGGCAATGCGCCGCTACGCTTTAAAAAGCAACGTGAAGCTCGTAAAGGCGCGCGTGAGGTCGCTGCTGACCGAGAACGGTGAAATAAGGGGAGTAAACACCTCCGCCGGGCAGTTCAGAGGCGAAAGAGTGATAATATGCACCGGGGGCGCGTCTTATCCTCAGACCGGCTCGGACGGCTCGGGCTACGGTCTCGCGGCGGAGGCGGGGCATACTATAGTGCCGCCCGTTCCGTCGCTGGTGCCTCTGACCGTAAAGGAGGAATGGTGCGGCTCTCTTGCCGGACTGTCGCTCAGGAACGTTGAGGTGACGGCATACAGCGGCAGCGGCAAAAAGCTGTATTCGGGCTTCGGCGAAATGCTTTTTACGCATTTCGGGATATCCGGCCCGCTGATACTGTCGCTGTCGGCGCATATAAAGAAAAGCATAGCCTCGGGCTGTACGGTCGCGGTCGATCTGAAGCCCGCGCTTACGCCGGAGCAGCTCGACGCACGCATCCTTAGGGACTTCGGGGAGAAAAAGAAAAAGCATCTGGTAAATTCTCTTGACGGACTGATCCCAAAAGCGCTCATACCTGTTATAATAGATAAAGCGGATATAGATCCCCATAAGCCGGTATGCGGGCTTTCAAGAGCCGAAAGGCAGCGCATAGGCGGGGCGCTCAAGCGGCTGGAGCTGCATGTAAGCGGCTTCCGTCCTATCGAGGAGGCGATAGTTACCTCCGGCGGGGTCAAAACGAGCGAGATAGACCCTTCAACGATGGAGTCGAAGCTCGTAAAGGGTCTTTATTTTGCCGGCGAGATAATCGACGTGGACGGCTATACCGGCGGGTACAACCTGCAGGCGGCATGGTCTACGGGATATCTTGCGGGACTGAACGCCGCGGCGGCGGAATGACAGCATACGGAAAGGAAAATATATCGAATGGAATACAGAGACAACAACAGGATAACGGACGAGCGCGGCAGCAAGAGAACGTGCCGCGCGGCGGCTGAGATCGCTATGAGCGAGTCGAGAGAGCAGGAGAACGAGATCAAGGAGAAGCTGCGCGAAAGCGGGATAAGAGCCGCCGCCGTCGATTTCGGCGGGGATTTCACGACTGCCGTTCAGAAGGTGCTTGAGCGCACGGTCGTTGCGGCAAAGCGCGAGGGGATAATCGCCGACGAGCACGCCGAGGAGGGCGCCGTTGCCGGAGCCGCGCATGAAGCCGTGCAGCAGATAATAAATAAGTGCATAGGTCTTAATCTCGGCGGAAAGATAGGTATAGCGCGCTGCGGCTCGCACATAGCCGTATGCCTGTTTTTCGCGATAGGTCTGCTCAATCTGAACGATGTGGTGATGGGCATGGGTCACCGTGCGGTATAGGGAGCGGCGTTGATAAAAAAAGTCAGACAAACTGCGGGAAAGTGTAGGAGTAATACGTTTTTTCGCGGTTTTATTTTTTATTTTACCAAAAAACTGTTGCGCAAACAGCGATGGTATGCTATAATAAATACAGTTATGGAAACAAAGCCTTTTAGGCTTTGTCGCAGTATGTATTTATTGTGACTGAGAGAAGCAATGCTAAACGCATTGCCCTGATGTCATAATAAACACAATAGCGGAAGAAAAGCAGAGACGCTGCTTTTCATCAGAATGTGTTTATTGTGACGGAGAGAAGCAATGCTAAACGCATTGCACCTATGTCATAATAAATCAATACAAATATTTTCACTGAAGGGGAAAAGCTTATGGTAAGAGCTATTCGCGGAGCCGTCACTGTCGGAGAAAATGAACGGTCTGCGGTATTTGAGGCTGTAAAGACGCTTATGAAGAAGATCATCGGCGAAAATTCACTGGACGCCGGGGATATGATAGATATAATTTTTACCGTTTCTCCGGATATAACATGCGTTTTCCCGGCGGCTGCCGTCAGGGATATGGGGATAGTGGACGTTCCGCTTCTCGATATGGCGGCGCCGGATATAGACGGGGCTTTGAAAATGTGCATACGCGTTATGGTGCATGTGAATACTGACGCTTCCAATTCGGAGCTGAGGCATGTTTATCTGGGCGGCGCGGCTGCGCTCAGACCCGATCTGGCGGGCTGAGCCGTATAAGCCGGACGGATCGCGGAACGAATGTCCGGCGGGTATCTGTTTTATTTTATCTTAAGGAGTAAACTGTTATGAAAAAAATTTCCGTTGCTATAGACGGCCCGGCCGGCGCGGGCAAAAGCTCGGTGGCGCGGGCGGCCGCGGAAGCTCTCGGCTACGTTTATGTGGACACCGGCGCAATGTACCGTGCGGCGGCGGTCTACGCGCTCGATTCCGGGATAGATCCCGAAACGGGCGCAGAAAGGCTCGTTTCGGAGCTTGACCGCATAGATATAGCGTTCGCGGCGGCAAAGGGCGCGGACGGAGCGCAGACCGTGCTGCTCAACGGGCGCGACGTTACGAAGCGCATACGCGAGGCGGACGCGTCGATGGGAGCTTCGGCGGTCGCGGCTATACCGGAGGTGCGCGCAAAGCTTACGGCGGAGCAGAAAAAAATGGGCGAAGCCGGAGGCGTCATAATGGACGGGCGCGATATAGGCACGTCGGTGCTGCCGGGAGCGGAGCTTAAAATATATCTCACTGCGTCGGCGGACGAGCGCGCCATGCGCAGGTATAAGGAGATCGCCGGGCGCGGAGAGAGCTGCGATTTTGAGAGCATAAAAAGGGACGTTGCAAGACGTGATGAAAACGACATGAACCGCGCGGTCTCGCCGCTGCGGCGCGCGGAGGACGCGGTTTTGCTCGACACCTCCGAGCTCAGCTTCGGCGATTCGGTAGAGAAGGTAATAGATCTTATCAAGGAGCGGGAAAAGCATGTTTTATAGTTTCTGTAAGGTGTTGGTCAGGTTTGTTGTGTTCTTTATGTTCAGGCTCAAGGCGGTCGGGACGGAAAACGTGCCCAAGGAGGGTCCGGCGATCCTTGCAATGAATCACCGCAGCAATCACGACCCTATCATGGCGGCTATCACGTGTCCGCGCAAGCTTCGGTTTATGGCAAAGTCGGAGCTGTTTGAAAACAAGCTGTTCGGCGGACTTATAAAAAGCCTCGGGGCTTTTCCGGTGCACAGGGGAAAGGGCGATCTTGCGGCGATAAAGGCGGCGTTCAACATATTCAAGGCGGGAGAGGTCATGCTCATGTTCCCGGAGGGCGGCAGAGTCAGGAACAGCGAGCGCAGAAAGGCTAAGCCGGGCGTGGCGCTCATAGCCCAGAAAAGCGGAGTGCCGGTCATACCGGTGAACCTGTCGGGCAAATACCGTTTCATGGGCAGAGTGACGCTGACCTACGGAAAGCCTATCCCCTTTGAGGAATATAAGGGGCTCAGGATGTCGGGCGAGGAGATACAGGAGCTTGCCGACGGCGTTCTTGACAGAATATACGCACTTAAGGCTTAACGGGAGAAGCTATGGAAATAATAACAGCAAAAACAGCAGGCTTCTGCTTCGGCGTAAAACGCGCGGTGGACGCCGTGTATAAGGCGCTCGGAGAGGGACGGAGGATAGCCACGCTGGGCGATATCATCCATAACAGGCAGGTGACGGAGGATCTGGAGAGCCGCGGCGTCCGTTCGTATGACCGGGTCTCGGACATTCCCTGCGGCTGCTGCGTGGTCATACGCGCCCACGGCGTAGGCAAGGATATTTATGAGGAGCTCAGCGGCAGGGAGTATATCGATCTGACCTGTCCGTTCGTTGCTAAGATCCATAAAATAGTAGAAAAATATTACAATGAAGGGTACAAAATAGTGATAGTCGGCGACGCGGAGCATCCGGAGGTCATAGGCATAAACGGCTGGTGCGGATATGAAGCGGAGATCGTTGACAGCGAAACGGGCAGGATCAACAGCGATCCGGCTGAAAAACCGCTTTGCGTTGTAGCACAAACCACAATAAATAAAAAAAATTTTGTTCAAATCGTACAAAATATAAAAAACACTTGCAAAAGTACCCTAGAATTTGATACAATATGTAGTGCGACAAAGGATAGGCAGGAGGAAGCGGCGAAGCTTGCGGAGGCATCCGATTGTATGATCGTTATCGGCGGTAAAAAAAGCTCCAATACCCGCAAGCTGTTCGAGATATCGAAAAAGCTGTGTCCGAACACCTATCATGTTGAAACGGCCGCGGACATCCCGGCCGAAAGATATAATAAAATAGGTATTACAGCCGGAGCGTCAACGCCGGCTCGTATTATCCAGGAGGTAGTAAAGGCTATGAGTGAAAATTTGAAAAATGAAGAGAGCTTTGCTGAGCTGTTAGAGACATACGATCAGAAAACTCTCAACAATGGGGACATTGTGGACGGACAGGTAGTTGAAGTCCGCAAGAACGAAGTGATCGTGGATCTGGGCGGATTCAAGTATAACGGTCAGCTTGCAGTCGATCAGATCACCGACGACCCGTCACTTGAGCCGTCTGATGTTGTAAAGGAAGGCGACACGATCAGGGTTTACGTTGTGGGCGTGAACGATGCTGAAGGAAAAGTAGTTTTATCAAGAAAGAAATTGGTAGCTATGGAAAGCTGGAACAAAATCAAAGCGGCTTACGAATCGGGTGAAATACTGGAAGGAAAAATAGTAAAGGCTGTCAAGGGCGGAGTTATCGCCATGGCAGACGGCTCTCAGGTATTCATTCCGGCGCGCCAGGCATCGGAAAGATATGTGTCAGACCTTCAAAGTCTTGTAGGTACGACTGTTAATTTCAAGCTCATCGAGCTGGACGAGAGAAGAAAGAGAGTGGTAGGCTCTGTCCGCGTGATACTCGAGGCTGAGCGCAAAGCCAAGGAGGACGCGTTCTGGGCCGATGCGGAGATCGGGAAGCATTATACGGGAACGGTCAAGTCGCTCACATCATTCGGCGCGTTCGTTGATATCGGCGGCGTGGACGGTCTTGTGCATATAAGCGAGCTTTCGTGGAACAAGATAAAGCATCCGTCGGAGGTGTGCGCCGTAGGCGATACTATGGATGTTTATATCAAGGATATAAATCCCGAAACAAAGAAGATATCGCTTGGCTTCAAGAAGATGGAGGACAACCCGTGGGTGATCGCGCAGGGTAAGATACATGTGGGCGATGTTATAAAGGTAAAGATCGTAAGAATGCTGCCGTTCGGCGCATTTGCCGAGATCATGCCTACAGTGGACGGTCTTATCCATATCTCGCAGATAGCGGACAGAAGGATCGGCAAGCCCGACGACGTTCTTTCGATAGGTCAGGAGGTTGACGTAAAGGTCACGGACGCTGACTGGGAGGCTAAGAAGATAAGCCTGTCCATAAGAGCGCTCATTGAACCGGATAAGGAAGAGGCTCCGGCGGCGGAGCCCGAGGAGGAAGAGGACGACGAGCCGCAGGCTGAGTCTACCCTCGTATACTCGACCGATCCGGAGGTCGAAGTGGACGCAGCTCCGAGCGATGAGGAATAATATATTATTTTAAAGGACACTGATAATAAAAAGCACGGCGGACTTTTGACCGCCGTGCTTTTTTTGGCGGAATGCCGGCATGAACGGGATTTTAAAATTAATATAGGTGATAATGTGAAGTTTTTGTGACATCGCTTGACAAGGCCGGATGGATATTGATATAATAGAAATATTTAATAGTATCGGTATGAGATGATAATACAGCAAGGGAGGTAATATTTCATGAGCGATAGAAACGATATGACCGGCCTGTCAAATGAGATAACGTATCACAGGTATGTGCTGAGCCACAGGAAGGTCGAGAGCCTGTACAAGGCTATGAGTATGCCGGAATATATAGCGTTGAAGAGCTTTTCCGGCGGTGCGGACAAGATATATTTGAAGGATATAGCCGATAAGCTTGAGATAACCGTGCAGCAGGCGTCCAAGGCGGTACGCAGGATCGCGGACAGGGGGCTTGTCACATGGGAGCACGACGGAAACGGCAGCGAGGGGACGTATGTGACCATAACCGAGGCCGGGGAAGAGCTACTGCGGGAGCAGCAGGGTATATTGAGAGACTACTACGGCAGAGTTGCGGACATTTTCGGCAGGGAAAGGTTTAGGGAGCTGCTTGCGCTTCTGAACGAGCTTGAGGATGCGATGGACACTGCTTTGAGCGGGGAGGGCGGCGATGATGACAAGAGCTGACGCTGAGCGCTATGCGGAAAATATGGAGGCGGTATGCCGCAGGAACGACGATATATCGCCGCGGCTTTATGATGAGTACGGAGTAAAGAAGGGTCTGCGCGATGAAAACGGCAGAGGCGTTTTGGCGGGACTTACGAACATATCCAAGATAATATCTTCAAAGATAATAAACGGAAAAAAGACGCAGTGCGACGGTGAGCTGTGGTACCGCGGCTACAGGATAGAGGATCTTATAAACAGTCTCGGACAAGACGAGATGGGCTTTGAGCGGACGGCGTACCTGCTGCTTCTCGGAGAGCTGCCGTCGGAGTCGGAGCTGAGCGGATTTTCGGAGCTTTTGACCGAGAGCAGGACTCTGCCGGAGGATTTCACGAGCGACGTAATAATGAAAGCGCCGAGCGCCGATATAATGAATTCCATGACGAGGAGCATCCTCACCTTAGCGTCATACGATGAAAAGGCCAACGATACGAGCGTGAGCAATTCGCTGCTCCAATGCGTGAAGCTCATAGCGGAGTTCCCGCTGCTGGCGGTGTACGCGTATCATGCGTATAATTACGGCGAGCGGGGAAACAGCATGATAGTCCACCGTCCGGAAAAGGAGCTGTCAACGGCCGAAAACCTGCTTATGATGCTCCGCCCCGACCGCCGTTTCACGCCGATCGAGGCAAAGGTGCTCGACACTGCGCTGATACTGCATATGGAGCACGGCGGAGGCAACAATTCGACCTTTACCACAAGGGTCGTCACCTCGTCGGGCTCGGACACGTATTCTACGATCGCGGCCGCGATGTCCTCGCTTAAGGGGCCCAAGCACGGCGGCGCCAACATCAAGGTAATGCAGATGATGGACGATATAAAAGAGCATGTGAACGGAGCCTCGGATATAGGCGGGCTTACGGATCATCTTGCAAAGATGATAGACAAGGAAGCGTTCGACCGCAAGGGACTGGTTTACGGCATGGGACATGCCGTATATTCCCTTTCCGATCCGCGCGAGCGTATATTCAAGGGCTATGTTGAAAAGCTTGCCGAGGCAAAGGGCAGGGAAGAGGACTATATGCTCTATAAGAATGTCGAGGAGATAGCGCCGCGTATCATTGCGGAAAAGCGGCGCATATACAAGGGCGTGAGCCCGAACGTGGATTTTTACAGCGGGTTCGTTTACGATATGCTGGGCATACCGCGCGAGCTGTACACGGCTATATTTGCGGCGGCAAGGATAGTCGGCTGGAGCGCGCACAGGATAGAGGAGCTGATATGCATGGATAAAATAATCCGTCCGGCATATATGAGCGTTATGGAGGAAAAGGAAATGCCTGAGCCGTAAGGCGGAAGCGTGCAGACCCTGGGAAACAGGGCTGCGCGCTTTTTATTTTGCGCAGGCGCGTGAAGCCGTAAAATATCCTTGTAAAAATATATAAAAAATCAGCCTGTTTGATTGACAAAATTGTTCTATTATGATAAAATAATATATTATAGGTATTGTGCTTACGATGAAGGATCCTGCGCAATATCCGTGCGGCTGGTATCAAAGCCGAAAAGATACAGAAATATTTGGTTTTGAGGAGGAAGATCATGAAAAAGAAACTTATCGGATCTGTTATGCTTATGCTCATGCTGTGCGCCGTATATCCGGCGGCGGTCTCGGCGGCGCAGAGCGGGACCTGCGGCGCCGCGCTCACATGGGAGCTCGACGACAGCGGAACGCTCACGATAAGCGGTACGGGAACAATGACCGGCTATTCATACCCGGATGCCGGACCGTGGATGGACGGCGGTGCGGAGGTAAAGAACGTAGTCATAGAAAGCGGCGTTGAAAGCGTCGGAACGAGAGCCTTTTGCGAATGTACAACGCTCGAGACGGCAGTCCTGCCTTCAACTCTTAAGAGCATCGGAGACATGGCGTTTTATTATTGCGGTGACAGCTTTACGTCTGTAACTATCCCGGCGTCGGTGAATTCCATAGGACAGACCGCGTTTAACGGGAACGGTGATCTGACGATCAGAGGCTACAGCGGCAGCTATGCCGAGACGTTTGCGACCGAAAAGGGGATAGCCTTCACTTCGCTCGGCGATATGCCGGAGGAGGAGATAACCGTTTCCACCTCTGACGAGCTCATAAAGGCGATCGGCTCGGGACGGAAGATAATCCTTAAGGACGGCGTTTATAAGCTTTATTCCATGCTGGAAATAGGCTCGTTTAACGCGGGGATAAAGGGGCTCACCATAGCCGCGGAAAATCCGGGAAAGGCCGAGATACTTTCAAAGGACGGCTACGATCCCGTCATAAAATTAATGAATACCGAGGATATAACGCTTGAGGGGCTGATACTCGGTCATGAGACCATCTCGTATCAGGACGGCTGCGGCAGCGGGGAGTTAAGCTCCGGATACGTTCTGCAGGCGAATAATTCGGACACGGTCACCGTAAGTAACTGCGATCTCTACGGCTGCGGAACGATCGCGCTCGTGCTGAACGGTACCGATAATTTCACGGCGGAGAACTGCGTGATGCGCGACTGCAAGGAGTATATAGCAAGCCTCAGCGGCGAGAACATAAATATAAACGATTGTATCATAAGCGGAAACGCCTACGACCCCGTATATGCGGCGGCGGAAGCCGGCGTGCAGGTCTACGGCAGCGGTGCGGTCTTTAAGGACTGTGCGTTTCTGAATAACTGCAATACTGTGTTTTCAAACGATACTGACGGCGGCGGGCGTGTCATAACGGAGAACTGCGTTTTTCATGACAACGCATGGGACGGTGAAACGCCGCGTGAATACGGAGTGTGTCTGAACGGGATAACGTGGCAGATACAGGACGGAACGCTCAAGCTTGGCTATCCCATCGAATTTGATGACGGAACTTCGATAGAGAGCGAGACCGGCGAGGTGCTGCCGTACAGCACGTACAGCCGTCCGTGGCGCGGAAAGTCATATACGGATATAGATACCGCCGAGGGCGTGATATATGATAACAGCATGAGCGGCTCATGCGGAGAAAGTGTACGCTGGCAGCTTGAGGAAGGGACTCTCACTATATCCGGAACGGGCGAGATGACGGATTTCAGCAGCGGCAGCAATTACAGACCGGAATGGGAGGAGCATAAGGACAGCATCGAGCGCGTGGTAATAGAAGAGGGAGTGACCTCTCTTGGCAGTATGGCGTTTATGCGGTATTCGTCTATAGTAAGCGCCGAGCTTCCCGGCAGCCTCAGGACCATAGGCTCAAACGCTTTTACGGCCTGCACGGCTCTCGGCAGCGTGAGCTTCGGCTCCGGTCTGGAGTCGATAGGCGTGGCGGCGTTTTCGGGCACGGCGCTGACGAGCGTGACGCTTCCGGATTCGGTAACGGAAATAAAAACTCAGGCGTTCAGTACAGACACACTTGAGAGTATCGTCCTCCCGCGTTCGCTCAGAGTATTTTCCGACGAGACCTTCAGAGGGTGCACGAATCTTAAAACGATAGAGCTGAGTGAAGAAAATGAGACCTTTGCCATGAGCGGTGGCGTTATGTATACAAAGGATATGAAGACCGCGGTGGCGTGTCCGGCAGGGATGGACGCGGCTGTATACGCTGTTCCGGACGGCGTTGAAAAGATAGGCAGGTATGCGTTTTTTAACAGCAGCATAGGTCAGATAGTTATCCCCGATTCCGTGACTGAGCTTGAAGACAATGCGCTCGGCTTCCTCAGAGGCAAGAGGCTTATCGTACCAGCATCGGTCGAAACGATAGGCAATGAGGCTTTCCGATTTGGGAATTACGACGGCAGGATCTATGTATACGCAGGAACGGCGGCCGACGAATACTGCCAAAGCAAGGCTCTGCGGTTCAGCTATATCCCGGTAATATACAATGTGGAAGCGGAAGCGGCCGGCGGAAGGACAGTAGTAAATGTGGCGGCGTCTTACGAGTCAGAGGATACGGCCGTTATAGCGGTAGGTCTTTCGGGCGGCACGGTCTCGGCGATGGGAGAGGTGCGCTACGGCGAGGCGGTACTGGAAGGAGAAGCGGACACGGTCAAGGTTTTCTTCTGGGAGAGCTTTGAGAGCATGTATCCGCTCGAGGCGGCGCGTACCGTGACCGTAAGGTGACGAGACTGCGGCGAAGCATAAGGAGCAGCTATGGAGCTTGAGAGAATAGAAGCGAAAAAATTAAAATATGAGCAGAACAGATCGAAAATAAGCTCCGTTACCCTTTCCTCTTACGAAAAGGATTTCGAGCTTCGGTTCACTCATAACTCGACCGCGATCGAGGGCAACACCCTTACCTTGATGGAAACAAAGGCGGTTCTTGAGGACGGTATCTCAATAGGCGGCAAGCAGCTTCGCGAGATCTATGAAGTGGTAAACCATAAAAAGGCTTATGCCTATGTAAAGAAGTGTATTGCCGAAAAGCAGTCTTTGACCGAAAATATCGTAAAAGACCTTCACGCTTTACTCATCGAAAATATTATTGCGGGCGGCGTTTACAGATATCAGGAAGTGCGCATCAGCGGCGCCGGCTTCACTCCTCCCGCGGGGAATGAAATGTATGCGCAGATCAAGGGCTTTTATGAGGCGCTTAAGCATAAAAGCGGCCTGAACGCTTTAGAGCTTGCGGCATGGACTCACGCGGAGTTTGTGCGCATCCACCCTTTTATAGACGGCAACGGCAGGACAGCAAGGCTTCTGATGAATTATCAGCTCATGCTGAATGGGTTTCTGCCCGTGTCAGTTGCCAAGGAAAACAGGCTGGAATATTATGACGCACTCGAAGAGTTTGCGGTAAACGGTAATTTACAGCCGTTTGCAGACTTTATTGCAGTGCCGGAGGAAGAGCGGCTTGACGAATATCTGAAGCTGATATGAAAACCGCTTTACAGACCGGTGATATTCGGAAAAAACAGCAAAGAATGCTTTGTACTAAAAAACCGGTCCGTACCGCGCGATATGCGGTACGGACCGGTTTTTTATGCCGTTATGCCGGAGCGTTTTCCGTGAAACGGCATATATGATCAGTTTTTTTGTTTTTACCGAAATCTATAGTTTTAGTAAAAACCTTATGATTTGTATATTTTTATTATGATTATTCTACCATAACATTAAACTCTTGTCAATAGTTCATCAATAAACAGACCTTTTTCTGTGTAAAATTTTTTTTACTAAAACTATAGGTTTAGTAAAAATTTTATGATGACGAGGGCTGACCTTGTCAAATATCGTCGGCATTAAAATGCGGACGGATAATATTTTTCACAAAAAAAGGAGGAAATTTAATGAATACTAAGATCATGGCGCTTGCCGTTTCGGCTTTATCGGCTCTTGCTGCGGGCATTACAGTCTGTGCGGAGGGCGGTGATGCGGTCAATGTCGCAAAGGTTGGCGGCACCGAATATGCAACATTGGATGCTGCGCTTAATGCGGTACTGGACGGTGGAACAGACGGGGGAACAATAGAGCTTATCGCCGATATAAAGGATATGGGAACATTTTATGTAGGGGGTACCGATATAGTCATTGATGGACAAGATCATACAATAAGCGGTAATTCAAATCTGTATCTTACTATTGGCTGCGGGCTGACGATAGAAAATGTAAATTTTAAGGACATAGAAGATCCGGGCGAAACTAAATTAAGTTCTATTTATGCGCCGGGCTTTCGAGGCTCGCTGACCATAAAAAACTGTGATTTTACCGATGTGGAATACGAGACCCTGCAATCGACGCCGGAAGACGGCGCGTCGTTTGTTATAGAGAACAATACATACAGTATCGAAGACGCTTCTGATCCGCAAAGATTTATACATATAGAATCAAGGGAGTTTGGCACATATGCAAACAACGATATAAGCGCTGCGATAAATAATAATAAATTTAATAGTATCGACAAATTAAATTCCGGAGCGGTTGAAGTGTACGGCTATGCAGACGAAGATAAAATAAATGCCGGATATAATTACTATGACGGCAGCGCTTTAATGTATGGAACCGTGTCACAGTATATTGACGGGAATGCATGGGAAAACCACAGCATAAAAATGTATCCGCGCTATACGACCGCTGATATGGATGAACAATATACTCCTGCGGTGATACGGCTTGCGGATTTCGGTATAGAAGATGAGTATGAAGCTATAGCGGCAGCTATAGCGGACGATGCCGGAGCGGTCGTGCTGGCGTCCGATTTGACGGAAGACGTTGTTATACCGGAAGGCAAGTCGCTGTCTATCGATCTGAACGGTCATAAAATAACAAACGTGAGCGGTCATACGATAACCAACTGCGGAAGTCTCACCGTTACCGGCGAAGGTACAGTGGATAATGTGACGCATGCAAAAGCCGCTGTTTACAATGCGCCGGGGGCAACGGCGGAGCTTAAAGGCGGAACGTATGACAGGAGCCTGGAAAACGGCAGTCAGTCGGGCAATGGCGGAAATTCATATTATTATATACAGAATCAGGGAACGATGACGCTCGGAAACGTTAAGGTCTCAAGCAGCGGAAGCTACTCGAGTCTGATCGAAAACGGATGGCAAAACGGTAAAGATAACACGGCCGGTGCGGACGCTGTCATGACGATAAACGGCGGCAGCTACAGCGGCGGGCTGAATACTGTTAAGAATGACGATTACGGTGTACTGACGATCAATGACGGAACGTTTTCAAACGACGTTCAGCATGCGGTGATGAACTGGAACGTTGCAAATATAAACGGCGGCAGCTTTACAAGCGGCAAAGCGGAAAATATAACGACCGGTCATATAAACGATACGATGGATAAGGGAATACTTAATATCACCGGCGGAGATTTCAGTACCGGAATAAGAATTACAACTCCGGCGGAGGGCGCGTCTGATACGGAAATATCAAAAGAAGGCGTAACTGTATCGGGCGGAACGTTCAAAGGTGATATAACGGAGTATCTTGCAGACGGAGCGGCGTACAGCACGGCAGACGGCAAATATTCCGTTTACAGCGCCGACAGCATGATAAGCGAGGAAGGTACGTATATGATGCCGGGTGAGGACGGTATGTACGACCAGCTCACAATGATGCAAAAGGAAATCAGCGGTACTGTAAATGTAAGTGATATGAGCTTCACGATCAAAGACGGGGATACTGAAAGCAAGTATCAATATAAGGGCAATACCACGTTTACAGACGCGTCCGTGCTGTTCGGACTTGTTGTGACCGATATACCGGAGGGTACCGCTGTTACGGTCACAATGGATTAAAAAAAAATAGAAGTTTTAAAATAATTTGGAGCCGTACGGCGGCAAGGAGGATAAGATATTATGAAATATATAAGACCGGTCATGGATATCACAAAATTCAGCGGCGAGAATGTTGTTGCAGTATCAGGAGGATTTAACGATATTATAGATGATGGTAAAACGGCATACAGCGAATCGGTTTCGTACAGCGAACTCAGCGGAGTTATGTCTTTAAAAAAGTGACCGAATGGCAAGAGAGCCGGAGCGTTTTCCGAAGTGGAGCGTTCCGGCTCTCTTTTTGAGTCTGCGCCGTTTCGGCACATGCGGCTGAATAGCTTCTGATAGTTAAAAAAATAACAGTAATATATACCGGTTTTGCTGTTATCCGCATAATAAGGGAATTTATAATATATTAAAAATAATGATTTAAAAGCATTGCCGGTGGGCAATATATCATTATATACAAAATAAGTATAAAAACGCAAATCATGTTTTGGTAGTATGACATATAGACAATCACAGACGGTTGTGGTACAATAGATACAGATAAAGATAAGGTATTCCTTATCGGTTAACTAAGGTTAACTCGAACGGCACAACCGCGATAAGTTGCCGAATTTGTAAGAAATGAGGGATTTACAATGAACAAATTTTCTGCGCCCGAATGGGAAGGCTTCCGTACCGGAAAATGGTGCGAGGAGGGCATCAATGTCCGCGACTTCATACAGCTCAACTATACGCCGTATGAGGGAGGAGACGGCTTTCTTGAAGGCCCCACAGACGCTACAAAGAAGCTGTGGGATGAGGTAATGGATCTGACGAAGCAGGAGCGTGAAGCCGGCGGCGTCCTCGACATGGACACCAAGATAGTTTCCGGCATAACCTCGCATCCTGCCGGATATATAGATAAAGAGCTTGAGCAGATAGTGGGACTTCAGACCGATAAGCCGCTCAAGCGTTCGCTCCAGCCCTACGGCGGCATCAGGATGGCCGAGGGCTCGTGCGAGTCGTACGGCTACAAGGTGGACGGCGAGATAGAAAAGATATTCACGAAGTACCGCAAGACGCACAACCAGGGCGTATTTGACGTTTACACTCCCGAGATGAGGATGGCGCGTAAGTCGGCTATCATCACAGGGCTTCCCGACGCGTACGGCAGAGGAAGGATCATAGGCGACTACAGAAGGATCGCGCTTTACGGCATAGATATCCTTATCGCCGATAAAAAGCATCAGAAGGATTCCGTATGCGGAAGCATGTCGGAAAAGAAGATAAGGCTGCGTGAGGAGCTCCAGGAGCAGCTCAACGCGCTTGAGGAGATGAAGGAGCTCGGAAATATATACGGCTTTGATATCTCAAGACCGGCAAAGAATGCGAAGGAAGCCGTTCAGTGGCTGTATTTCGGCTATCTTGCGGCGGTAAAGGAGCAGAACGGAGCTGCTATGAGCATAGGCAGGACCTCGACGTTTCTTGATATATATATCGAGAGAGACCTCAAAAACGGCGTGATAACGGAAAAGGAAGCGCAGGAGCTTATAGACCATTTCGTTATGAAGCTCCGCCTTGTAAAGTTCGCAAGAACTCCGGAATACAACGCGCTGTTCTCCGGCGACCCGACATGGGTAACGGAGTCGATAGGCGGCGTAGGCATAGACGGACGTCCGATGGTAACAAAGAACTCGTTCCGTTACCTCCATACGCTCGAAAACCTCGGCCCCGCTCCGGAGCCGAACCTCACGGTGCTCTGGTCAACGCGTCTGCCCAAAGCGTTCAAGGAATTCTGTGCGAAAATGTCGATAAAGACCTCGTCGATACAGTACGAGAACGATGATATAATGCGCGTTACCCACGGCGATGATTACGCTATCGCCTGCTGCGTATCCTCAATGGTAGTCGGCAAGGAGATGCAGTTCTTCGGAGCCCGCGCTAACCTGGCAAAATGTCTGTTATACGCTATAAACGGCGGTATGGACGAGCGTCTCAAGGTGCAGGTAGGACCGAAGTACAGGCTCTGCGAGGGCGAGTATCTCGACTTTGACGACGTAATGGAAAAGTTCGAGGCTATGCAGGAATGGCTGGCGGATCTCTATGTGAACACGCTCAATGTTATCCATTATATGCATGATAAATACTGCTACGAGCGTTCGCAGATGGCGCTGCATGACAGGGACGTAAAGCGTTATTTCGCGACAGGTATCGCGGGACTTTCCGTAGTTGCCGATTCGCTCAGCGCTATAAAGTACGCCAAGGTAAAGCCGGTACGCGATGAGAACGGTATATGCGTTGACTTTGAGATAGAGGGAGACTTCCCGAAATACGGCAACAACGACGACCGTGTTGACAGCCTTGCCGTTGAAGTGGTGCACAGCTTCATGGATAAGATACGCAAGCACCGCACTTACCGCGACAGCATACCCACGATGTCGATACTGACCATAACATCGAACGTCGTATACGGCAAAAAGACAGGAAACACGCCTGACGGAAGAAGGATGGGCGTTCCGCTCGCGCCGGGAGCAAACCCGATGCACGGCAGAGACCAAAGCGGAGCGGTAGCGTCGCTTTCGTCGGTAGCAAAGCTTCCGTTCGGCGACGCTCAGGACGGTATCTCGAACACCTTCTCGATCGTGCCCGGCGCGCTCGGCAAGGATGACAGAGTATTCTCCGGCGAGCTCGACCTCGACGCTCTGATGGCTGAGGATTGAGCCGTAACGGACAAAAACAAAAGGATTTAAGACCATATGCCCGGCTGCCGCAGCGGGAGCCGGGCGAAGATGAAAAATGAAAGGGGTTTAATGAAATATGTCACAGCAGGTAGATAATCTTGTAAATATGTTAGACGGTTATGTGGAAAAGGGCGGACACCACCTCAATGTAAACGTGTTCAACCGTGAAACTCTCTTAGATGCGCAGAAGCATCCCGAGAAGTATCCGCAGCTTACAGTCCGCGTTTCCGGCTATGCCGTTAACTTTATAAAGCTCACAAAGGAGCAGCAGGACGACGTTATATCTAGAACGTTCCATCAGAGCATATAAGTTTGAGGGAAGATAAGCGGCGCATCCCGCGCGGCGCTCGCATGCTCGCATACACACGTATAGCCTCGTATGCTCGGCCGTGCGGTCTGCTTGCTTCTCTCCCCTCAAACGGCATAGAAAACAGCCGCTTTTGACGGCGGTGTTTTGTGAAAGGATCCGGTGACTATGGACAGAGACAAGGATATAGACGAGATCGTAAGACTGCTTGATTCGGGAATGGCCGGCGGAGCAGGGCATATAAATCTGACGGTGGATGAAAGTGCGGTAAAGACCGAGGTCACTGTCACTCAGAATGTCTGCGGCAAAAATATGGCATGCCAGGTCCCGACGCTTCATGAAGGCTATGACGACTGATAATACGGCAGCCGCTTTTAATGCGGCTGCTGTTTTGTATGACGGGCATGTCATAATTCTAAGGTGAAAGTCCAAAGGGGCGTAGTTGCCAACGAACCCGATAGCGAATGCAAGTTTTACATCGTGAGATGTGGGAGGGAAGAAGCAGTAGCGAAATCGTAGCCTGACGGACAGAAACCTGATACAAAGGCCCAATGAGTGGGTAAGCTGACAAAAGA
>CALXZP010000061.1 GCA_944393255.1 uncultured Clostridia bacterium
CGGTCGTTACGGAACCGTCGGGGTGATCCATCGGCTCCGCTCTGCGGTGCGCGGTCACGGCCCGCTTTGCGTACTCCGCCGCCCAGTTATCAAGCAGTTCCTTTTCCGCGAATGCGGTACCATCCGTGATCATAACGCTCATGATATGTTCACTCTCCTCTCAATATATATCAGTTCCGCCGTATATTTTCCCGGCAAGCTGCCTCGACGTTTCGGGATCCTTATATCTGCGCCCGCTCTCCGTGCTGCGCAGCTCTATTTCGTAAAACACAGCCTTGCCCGAGCCGCTTATCCTGAAGCGGAACCCGTTTCCCGCCTCCGCCCTCACCGGACATCGGAACACATCCCTGCCGCTGCCGCGAAACGACGTATGCTTTACGAACCCGCCGTTCCCCGCGCTCGTTTCCACCTCAAAATGAGCGCCGGCGCTTATATCCGCATCTATCCAGATCTCGCTTACCGCCCTGCTTCCGGCCGCTCCGCCGTACATGCGCACGCTTGTGAAGCTCCACTCCGGCTCTTCCCCGTCCTCCGCGTCCGTTTTATATATCCCGTCAGCGCCGGCAATATAGAAGCCGGAACGAAATCTGAACATCGCCGCGGCTTCAAATCCGTCCTGGATATGCCATACGCCGAACCGCAGATCGTACGTCAGCAGCTCGCGCGTTCCGCCGCCGCGCACTGCGGAGGCATAATAGATATTGCCGTCAAAGCCCGCCGAAGCGGAAGTGTATTCAGCGTTCAGCTTCTGCGATATGCATACGGGCACGCTTCCCGTAAAAATATAAAAGCCCTTATAGCCGAGAAATATCAACCCGGACGGCGTTGCCGCAATGCTCCCGGACGCGATGCAGCCCGTTCCGGGTATCACCGAAATACCGTAATTACGCACGCCTGAGCCGTACACGACCGAAATGCTGTCCTCCTTAAATGCGATAAGCTCGGAGCCGTATTCGGCAAGCCCGGTAAAGCTCCCTGGCGTATCGCTGGGCAGACTCGCCGCAAACATGCTGTTTACGGACTCGGAGGTGAAATCAAAGATATCCGCCGAGCTTGAAGCGTATATCATATTCCCGGTCGGAACGGTGCCCCAAAGCCTGTTGTTGTGCGCGCATATGTGGTCAAACACCCTGCTGCGCCGCTTAACGGTCACCCCCGAGCAATACACACTCGCCGTATCGCTTACCATATCGCTGAAGGTCAGCTCCTCGCCGTCCTTATTCCTCAGCTCGAAATATACCTTATGGACGTATATATCCGTACCCTCGAGCGAGCTTTTGCGCACTTCAAACGATTTTACTCTTGCGTCCGCTATATCCCATTTGCCTATCTCATCCATGTCGGATACGAGATCTGTATCTACAGTATTGTTCCCGCTGTGATCCTGGCTCTGCGGAACGACCGTGCCTGTTGTTCCGATATATGTCCACACCTGCCCGAAATTTTCATCATAGGACGGGAAACCGGATATGCTGACCTCGTCGCCTATATCGAACACCCTCTCAAATATGTTCGGAGGATGTATGACCGGGTTTCCGTAGGCATCGAAAAAATCGGAGTTTTTTATCTGTCTGCCCTCTCCGTCCGAGGCGGTATAGCTGTAAACGCTGTCAAAGCCGTAGCGGAATGTGGCAAGATAGCTCCCGTTCTCATCGTTTCCGGACGCGACTATGAGGTCTTTCATCGTCTTGGCGCTCCCGCCCTCGCCGAACTTATCCGTGTCCACGTTATAGTAATACAGATACGAGCAGCTGTTTGCGGGATCGTAGCCGTTCATCACATACAGATTTCCCATCCTTATGATCTCCCAGCGCAGACCCTGCGTAAGCTCTGCGTTCCCGGACTTCTTTGCCCCGTTATAATAAAACGCGCCGCCCGATATCCCCGTCAGCCCTGTGACAGAATCCGTGTTCGTGCTGTCCGGCGCCGCGGCTGCGTCTATCTCCGTTTCCGTTCCGGCTACCTTTTTCCTTGTACCGCGCGGCGCGGCGCAGGGATATTCAAGCGTGCCCATATTGAGCATATCCTCAAATTCCCCGCCGCTGCCGCGCCGGGTACGGTTCAGTCCGTAAAAGCTGCGGATCGCCGTACCGGACGGACTGCTTCCCTTGTACTGGTCAATAAACATTACATCCTCCCTCGCCGAGCGGCGCGCGGGAAACCGCGCGTCACGCGTTTTTCCTCCGCCTGTCAGTATATGCCCCAGAGCGACGCTTCATAGTCGGCTCTGTTTCTTGCAAGCTGCATCTCGTACTCCAGCTGCAGCGCCGCCGCAAACGGACTTATGCTGTATGAGCCGTTCCCCGCTCTGTACCGCGCCAGCCACGGCAGAGCCTGCTCGTCGCTTGCGACAAAAAAGCCCCTGGCTGCGGCTCCGTCCATTGCGGCGGCCGCCGCCTCGTCCGCGCTTTCCCGCTCCGCGATATCGTTTTCAAGCTCAGCCCGTCTCAGCTCCTGCTGCGCCAGCGCGTCATAATATTTCAGATCCGTATTGCCGCGTGCGATGCTTATACTGTCGAGCGCGTTGTCATAATAGTCGTTCACGCGGTTTCTTTCGTTATCCGCCCAGCGCTGCCTCTCCGCGCGCTCAGCCGCGCCCGCGCCGACCATATCCTCATATGCGCTCCTATCCTGCGCGTACAGCCTGTCATAGTACGCTTCCGCTGCGCTCTGTGCGCTCTCAAAGGCGGACAGCAGCCGTTCCGTCTCGCCGGCGTAGCGGTCGTATGCTGCGGCGGCAAGCTCGGGAACAGCCTCTGGTATACGCCTGAGCTGTTCATTCCTGCTCGACAGCGCCTGAGAAAGCACCGCTCCCGTCGCGCCAGTCAAGGACGCGTTGTTCTCCTCCAGCACACGGCGGAACGCGTCCTCCGCCTCGCGCAGGTATATATCCCTGTATGCGCCGTATACGGGATCCTCCTCCGGGTCGTATTCAAAGCCTTCACGGTCTATGATACCGCTCAAGGTATCGTCAAGCGCCGCGCCGTACCGCTCCTCGACTTTTTCGTTCACGCCCTCCGCGCCTATGATCCCGTTCCGCTCTTCAAGCCGCTCCACCGCACTGTCAGCCGCAGACTGCGGTACATATGCCGTGCCGTCCGCTATATATGCCGCTTCTACCGGTATGCCGCCTATGGTCACGGTCTCCCCGTCCCAGTTCACCGTTCCGGAATAGCCCTTGCCGGTCACATAATCCCTCACCGCCACGAGCGGATCCCCCGATGCGGCATATTCTCCGCGCAGTCTGCGGCGCTCTTCCGCGCTGTCCGAGTCCGAGTCCGTATCCATCTTATAGGTGTTCACGCTGCCCGGCGGCTCCGGCGTGAGCTTGTACCCCTGCGACTTGCCGCTCTGAGCCGAGCCCGTCGGGGCCGTTACTCCGCTGCCCTTGCCGGACACGGTCGTGCCGCCGAGCTTCTGCGCGTTATCGCCTATAGTGATCATCTTCTTAGCCATTTCCCGTCCCCTTTCCTTTGATATCCTGCGCCCCGGCCTCCCGCTGTGCAGACGCATACTGACGGCTGTATTTACGCAGATCGGCTATGAGCCGCTCCTTTCCGTCAAAGCTCATGTTCTTGAGCGCGATGACCGCCGCGCCGCAGTTCTGCGGCTGAAACAGTCCGTTCTGCCAGAACGTGAGTATCGTGCTGTTCGTGTTTTCACGCGAATACGGATTTTCATGCTGAGGTATCACATCTATATCGAAAACGAGTCTGTTCCAGACCGCGTTCCCGTCCTCCAGCCCCGCCGAAAACATCATCGCTCTGTCAAACTCCGCGAACCGCTTCTGCCCCAGCTCGTCCGTTATCCTGTAAACGCGCTTCTTCTCAAAAAACTGGCGCATAAGCTCAAGCATCATGTAGATTATCTTTTTATAAGAATCATACGTGTCGTTTATGAGCGAACGCGAACGCTTTTCCCCCGCCTGCTGCAATGTCTCTATCGCCGAAGCCGCCGTTACGCCCCCGGCGGTCGAGCCCTGCTGAAAATCGCGGTTGGCAAGTATCTCCTTGAGCTCGTCCTTTTTCCGTTCGCGGTGCGTCAGATACGCCTCGCTCAGTCCTGCGTTGTCTATTGCCCTGAGCGCGTCGGGGTCGCCCTCGTAATGCACGATGTTCTTTGTGAGATCCCTGAATTCCTCCTCGTCTATACCGCCGCTGCGCTTTGACAGATACCTCGGCTTCGCTCCGCACATTATGTTCTCCGTCACCGCCGAATCGAGCTTGTTTATCTCTATCTGCGTCGCCTTTCCTATATCTATCATACCGAAGCCGAACGGACAGTGCTCGCTCCTGTAAAGCACGTCGAACACCACGGGGTACATGTTGTGGCTGTACAGTCCGTTTTCATAGCCCGCCATATCCTCTGTCGCGGCGATTATTGTATTTTTGCACAGCTTCATCATATGCACCGAGCCGTCCGGCTTTTTGTAATAGCAGTCCAGAACGTTCGATCTGTCCTTGAGCCTGTAGCTGTCGGCAAGCGTTTCCACCTCCGCGTCGCCCGTAAACATCGCCGCGAAGCCCGGATACCGTTCGCGCAGTATATCGTTCTCCACAGCCGCGGAAATAAACAGAAACCTGCTCTCCTGTATGTCCGATACGTGCATGTCCGCATATATGTCGAGTATATCCACGCTGCGGATATCTATATCCCCCGTCTCGTCGTTATAGAACACCCCGTAAACCGCCGTGCCGTATTTGAGCTTTGACCTTATATTCTCCTTGTACGCGCGCTTGAACTCTGATATCTCAAGCTGCGCCGGAACTATCTTTGAAAGCAGCTCGGCAGCTCTTGTTCCCTCCGGCGAACGCTCGAGTATGTTTGCCGACGGATAACTGTCTATAGCGTCCGCGCGTGCGTTTTCTATCGCCGAGAATATAAACGGCGTGTCGCAGGTCATCTCAGCCCCGAGGCTCTGCCTGCCGCGGCTGTAGCTCTCGCGGTAGAACCGCTCGTTGTCGCGCACCCGCGCCACAAGCTGTTCCTTATCCGCCTTGTACGTCTTGTACGCGTCCAGCGCGGCCGACAAAAGCTCCCGCTTTACTCTGCCGCCGTATATATACTCGCCTGACGAATATCCCGATACCATCTTACCTCCTTCCCGGAGCTGCCGGCACGCTTTGCGGCAGCCCCTCTCTGAGCCGTGTCACGGCGCGCCTCCTCCAAAACGGAACGCGCCCCGTGCCGAAGCCTACCACCAGTTTATAAGCCGGCAGTCGCCCTTGGGCATCCTCTTTATGAGCCAGTTTTTATATGCGGAAAGCCTCGAATTGAACTGCGTCATATACGTGTTGAAGCCGTCGGTATCGTGCTGATACAGGTTTATCTTTGCCATCACGTAATCGATATACATGGTATCGAACGGCGGCGCACATACGGTGCGTTCCGTGACCACCCTTGTTATCAGCGCATTCTCGTCTTCTGTCTTTTCCGCTTCCGCAAATGTGTCCTCCGGCACGGTGCAGATATATGAATATGCGCCGTCTTCGCCGAACCTGACCGATAAGAGCGGCACGTTCCCGAAGGTCTGACCGTCGCTCCCGTCCTTTACGCCGACCGCGATATTTAAAATATCGCCCGGTATGAATTCGCAGGAATCAATGGTGAACTCGCCCCCGGACTTGTTTATGCTTATACCGCCCCGGTATTTCGCAAGCCGCACCGGCTCGTACGGCGCGAGGTAATCCACCTTGACGCTTGACGGCAGTCTCACGCCCTCCCTGAGGAATATGCCGTTCAGATCCTTTACGTATATCCTGCGTCCGCCGTATTCCCTGAGATCGCGCTTTGAAAGCACCGTCCGCCCCGCTGTTATGTATTCCACATTCTCCATATCCACATTTTCCGGCAGCAGGAACGAACCGTCCTCCGCGACCGGAAGCTCTATCGTTTTGTACACGTTCCTGTCCTCCGCCGCCAGCATTGCGGAGACCTCGTTGCACCACATATAGATCTCGCCCGCGTCGTATTCCGACGGATAAAGAGCCCTCACGCTCCGCACAACATCGTTTATATACATATGCTTCCCTCCGAATCCACTCTTTCCGGCGCTTAAGTCCGGCGCAGCCTTAAAGCTCCGCCATGGCCGCCTTGCCGGGTCTCATAACGCCCGCCTCGGTAAGCTCCATTATCTTTGCCTGCAAAGCCTTGCTCTGCTCTATGACCTCCGCGGCGGCGCGCGGCACCGTTACCGGCTTATCATACTGTATCTGATACATTCTGCCGTTTATACCCACGACCGTTTCGGTATCCCCTACAACATTATACGGTTTAGGGATTATTACCGTTACACTGTCCTCCGCAGAAGCGCCGCTGTTTTTTACTATATTCCTTGACGACATATTAAATTACTCCTTCCTGTGTTGATTCCGCAAGATACGCGCCTTGCGGCATCTGAAAGCGGACGGCGGCGCAAGCTCTGCCGCCGTCACGTTTTACGCGCTCAGACCGCGTCCGTCTCACACGCTTGCGAGCGATTCGACCCTCACCATCTTGGTCTGCTCGAGTATCTTTGTGAAACGGTACCCTTTCCAGCCCACCGTTCCGCGCTGATTGAGCGGGTCGCCTGTTCCGGCGGAGCCGAGACTCTTGTTTATCAGCTGAACTGTCCTGTCGCCGGACGTGCCGAACGCGTCCTTTCCGATTATGATGGTCGAATAAACGGGCTTTCCGCTGCTGTTCCCGCCGTCGCCGGGGTATATCTTCATATCCGGCTCGATCAGTTTTCCGTCCACGCTCGCCGAAGCCACAAGGTACGCGCCGCCGTTCATTCCAGCCACGGCTCCCGTGGATGCAAGCGTATAGCTTACGTTGTTTATCCATATCTTTTTTGACGCGAACGAGGTTATATCGTCCGCAGTGATGGTCTCAGCTACATATATCTTTGTGCCGTCGGTCTTTACAACGGTAAGCTCGTCGAACCTGCCCGCGAACGGCGTGCCTCTGAAAACGCACGCGTCGGGGTCCTCTATGAACCTGACCCCGAAAAGCCTGCCTATCTCGCCGTCGTAAAGCTGCTTCGTGTCGGCATACGTATGCGGCTGTCTCCACTCCTCGTCGCTCCATATATTGAAAACCACATCCGGATGGATAAACGCTATATAGTCCTTGCCGTCGGCGGGCTGTACCTTGTTGCGCTTTAGCGACGTGACGGCGCGGCGCACGTCCTTTACGGTCAGAGTGTCGGTAACGGCGCTGCGGCTCGCCGCGCTCCCGGCATAGAACACGTTCAGTCCCGAGGACAGCTCGAGCGCGTCGAGATGCTCAAAGGTCTCAAGCTGGTTTTCGGTCAGAAGGTCGGCGTATTTGAGCACCTCGGGAGACGGATCCGCTGCGAAAAAATCGAGCTGGTCGGTATACGATACATAGTTTCCGAACTGCTCCGGCTCTCCCTTGACCCTCGTTATATGCACCGCCGAGCCGGTGGGCGTAACGCCCTCCGTCAGCGGCTGCTCCGCCTTCGGCAGCGGCGAGAGCTTGTCAAAGGCGATCGTCTTTGTCCTGCCCTGAGGGATGTCCACCTGCTGCCCGAATTTCGTATACTTTCTCTGCTGCTTGTTCCTTTCAAGCACATACCGGTTCAATACCGCCTCCATGAGCGGCGACATGCCGCTCGACGAGGTCTTATTCATATTAAGTAACGTTTCTCTGTCTGTTGCCATTTATCTTTACTCCTTTCGCTCGTTTGTCACACGTTCCTGATCCTGCTGATATACTTCATAAAATCAGCCGTGTCAAGCTTAGACGGGTCGGCGGACGCCTCTCCCGTACCGCGCTGCGCCGTCTGGGCGTTCTGCGCTATCGGGTCGCGCGGCGCGTTCTTCGGCATCTCAAGCATTTTTGCATACGCTTCAAGCACCGAAAGACCTTCGTCAAGTGCAGATGAAAACACCTCGTTTTTCATCGCCTCGTCATAGCTGAACGACGGCGCCGCCCTGCTCAAAAGCTCCGCCTCGCGCTCTGTATCACGGCTCTTCCCCGCACCGCCGCTCCCGCCGGAACGTTCTCCTGCCGGCGCATACGGCAGGGGCGCAGATCTGTATGCGCCTATCTCCCTGCCTCCCTCAAACGGCGGAATGCAGCTCCCGTACATATATCCATACGGCGGCACGTACATACCGGCTCCGTATCCGTTCGCGCCGGCGCCGGCATACATCCCGGTGCGGGGTATCATGCCGCCGCGCACACCCGCACGTCCCAAAGCGCCGCCGCGGGCGCCGCGTGCCATAGCCTCAAGATCCTCCGCCAGGGCTCTCAGCCAGTTTTCTCCGCCGTAGCAAAGCTGCGCGGCCTTTATTATCCTCGAAGCATACCCGTCCGCGCCCGAAGCCGTCTCTTTTTCCGCAGCCGCGTTTTCCGTCTCGGCAGCGTTCTGCTCCGCATCGCTCCTGCCGCGTGACGCAAACATCGTCTTTCCCTTTTTAGCTGTCATAAATATCCTCCTTTAAGCTTGTGTCGTCCGGGCTTCCTTTCCCGCCCGGCATGATCATTATATCACCGAACGCGCACTGGCGGCGGACGCGCTCCGCTTGTTTTCAGACATAAAAAAAAGAGGTTTTTTCCGGTATTTTATAAAAAAGTCCCGTTCGGCACACGCGCGTATGATATTATTTATACGGAACGTACACCAAACGGCGTTTCAGACATCAATAAAAGAAAGGCGGGATACGATATAAACGACCGGCAAAAGCAATTCTGCCGTGAATATCTTTCGGACTTCAACGCCGCCAGAGCCGCTGCCGCCGCCGGATACACAGGCGGCGCTTCGTCGGCGGTCAGGCTCCTTGCACGCAGGGACGTTCAGGACGAGCTGAGGGCGATGAGCAGGCGCGGCGGCATAGCCGAGCATACGGAGGTACTGGAATTTCTCACCTCGGTAATGCGCAGAACGGCGGAAGATGAAATGCTCGTGCAGAACAAGCATAAAACGGCATGGACAGACGACGACGGGAACAAGATCAACGATGAGGAGACCGTCATACAGACCTACAGCGTCCGTCCGAAGCTCAGCGACGCCATGAGCGCGGCGGACAAGCTGCACAAATACTATTCTCAGAAAACGGCCGGCGATGAAAACGCGGGATACGGAGTTGTCGTACTCCCCGAGATCAACACGGCTGAAGAAAAAGAAAGGGATGATGAGAAATGATACTTCAGCAGCCGCAGCCTCCGGCAATGAGCGGCACGGCTGGCGATACGGAACGTCTCGGCAGCTGGTGCGCCTCTCTTGCCGAACGGCTCAAGCACATGCTCGTAAATATCGACGACGCAAACATAACCGGACTGTCGGCGGAAAAGCTCGACTCCGGCTCTTTAAGGCTCGACCGCGTTTCTCTCGACGGAGCGAGCGTATCGCTCGATTCCGGCTCTGTGACCGTCCGCAGCGGCGGAGGCGTTATCTTCAGCGCCGGCGGCAGCGGCGAGCTGTACATCGGCAGTCCGGACGGCTCGCAGTACATAAAGCTTTCCGGCGGCAAACTCAGCATATGCGCCGAAAGCGTGATATGCGCTTCCGAGGTACAGGTGGTAAAATGAGTGAGCAAACGCCCTTGAAGGATGTGATATGGTCGCCTCAGCCAAAGCAGGAGGAGTTTATGCGCCGGAATGAATACGAGGTACTCTACGGCGGCGCGGCGGGCGGCGGCAAATCGGACGCAATAATAGCTGAGGCGCTCAGGCAGGTGGATAACCCCTGCTACCGCGCCATAATCTTCAGAAAGACCTATCCGCAGTGCCGCGAGCTGGTCATAAAATCGCTGAGGATATACAAACGCGCCTTTCCGGACGCGGAATACAACGGCTCGGAGCATTACTGGCAGTTTCCGAGCGGCGCGAAGATATATTTCGGCTCGATGCCCAACTCCACAAGCTATCTCAATTATCAGGGCTTGTCTTACTCCTATATCGCGTTCGACGAGCTGACGCACTTCACGCAGGAGGAATATGAATACCTGATATCCCGAAACCGCGCCGACGGCGAGGGGCTCAGGGTGTATATCCGCGCCACAGCCAACCCCGGCGGCATAGGTCACGGCTGGGTGAAGGAGCGGTTCATAACCGCGTCCGAGCCGGGCGTACCGTATACGGTAAAGGCGGAGATAACCGACGCGGACGGGAGCCGCAGGACGGTGGAGCGGTCGCGGGTGTTTATACCCTCCTCCGTTTTTGACAACCGGGCTCTTATGAAAAACGACCCCGGCTATATCGCCAATCTCGCAATGCTGCCCGAGGCGAAAAAAAAGGCGCTGCTTTACGGCGACTGGAACAGCTACGAGGGACAGGTCTTCACCGAATTCCGCGACGATCCCTCCGGCTACGGTTCGCGCATAGGGACTCACGTCATAGACCCGTTCAAAATACCGAAGAGCTGGCGGAGATACCGCTCCTTCGATTTCGGCTATTCCCGCCCGTTCGCGGTACAGTGGTGGGCTGTGGATCACGACGGCAGGGCTTACCTCTACCGCCAGCTTTACGGCTGCACCGCCTCGCCCAATACGGGACTGAGGCTTGAGCCGAGGGAAATAGCGCGGCGCATACGCAGCATAGAAAACGAGCTTGAAGCCGGGAACGCCATCACCGGCATTGCCGACCCGGCGATATGGGACGGATCGCGCGGACAAGAGGGTACTGTGATAACCATGTTTGAAAAAGAGGGGATATTTTTTGAGAAAGGAAAACACGACAGGCTCAGCGGCAAAATGCAGTGTCATTACCGTTTTGCCTTTGACGGAGAGGGCAGACCGATGGCGTACGTTTTCAAGACCTGCCGCCAGTTCCTGCGCACTATCCCGAACCTTATTTACGACGAGGCAAACTGCGAGGATGTGAACACCGCCTGCGAGGATCACGACTACGACGCTATGCGCTATTTTTTCATGGCAAACCCGATCGCGCCGAAGCCGGAAACAAAACAAGCCGACGCGCAGTGGGATCCGCTTGACACACAGCTGCTCTAAAGCGCCGCAGCCGCCCGCCCGAAAATGGCGGGCGGCTGTTTTTTGTATGACGGGCATGTCATAATTCTAAGGTGAAAGTCCAAAGGGGCGTAGTTGCCGACGAACCCGATAGCGAATGCAAGTTTTACATCGTGAGATGTGGGAGGGAAGAAGCAGTAGCGAAATCGTAGCCTGACGGACAGAAACCTGATACAAAGGCCCAATGAGTGGGTAAGCTGACAAAAGA
>CALXZP010000062.1 GCA_944393255.1 uncultured Clostridia bacterium
CTAAGTGTGATAGAAACCTGCAAACGAAGAAAAGAAAATATATTTGAGTACATAAAAGGAGTGTTCGCAAAGGCACCTGTTAGCGTTTAACAGGTGTTGTTTGTGTGCCGCATACCTGAACTGTAACCCCGGTGTTGCTGTATAATAACCGTTCTTTGCGTGTCTCTTGACATGATGCTTGTATAATGATATAATGAAAACGTCAATAATAAACAGGAACGGAAACAACAGCTGCGGGATACTGCATTGTAATATCCCGGCGCGGTATACTATTGGAGAATATATGAACAGAAAAGAAAAATTGATAGGTTATATGACCGGCAGCACCTATGTGCCGCTGAAATTCGACGAACTCATGATAGTTTTGGACGTTCCCGGACGTGATAAGGACGAGCTTGCGGAACTGCTTGGCGAGCTTGAAGCAGAGGGAAGGATATTCAGGACGAAAAAGGGGCGGTACTGCGCGGTCAGCGGACGTACGCTCACCGCCTCCGGCAGACTTATGTGCAATGCGCGCGGAGGCTTCGGATTTGTAAGACCGGATGAGGAGGGCGCTCAGGATATATTTGTTGCGTCAGAAAACCTCGGCGGAGCTTATGACGGCGACAGGGTGCTTGTGAAGATAGATAAGCGTGATAATACTTACGGTCACAGCGAGGGTCATATTACTTCTGTGATAGAACGCGGAAACGAAACGCTCGTAGGCGTGGTCATGGGGATAAAGAATAAATCATACAGGATCGCTCCCGACAGAAAAACTTTTTTTTCACAGGTGCGAGTATCTCCCGCAAAGCTCTGCGGCGCTGAGCCGGGCGACAGGGTAGTCGTCAGGATAGAGGAATACAACCGCAAGGGTAAGCCGGTAGGCTCTGTAATAACGATACTCGGCAGAGCGGATTCTGCGGAAAGCTGCCTTAACGGTATAGCAGCTGAAAACTCTATACGCACTGCGTTTCCCAAAATGGTGCTTGAGGAGACCGAGAGGATAAATGAGTCCGTTTCCGCAGACGAGCTGCGCGGCCGTGAGGATCTCAGGGATAAGCTGATATTCACGATCGACGGGGATGATTCAAAGGATTTTGACGATGCGGTATCGCTTGAGACGGCGGAGAACGGAAACAGTCTGCTGGGCGTGCATATAGCGGACGTATCGCATTATGTCAAGGAAGGCTCGGCGCTGGATAAAGAGGCGTTCAAACGCGGAACGAGCGTATATATGCCGCATAAGGTAATACCGATGCTGCCGAAAAAGCTTTCCAACGGGATATGCTCGCTCAATCCGAATGTTGACAGGCTGACGTTTTCTGTCATAATGGAGATCGACGGCAGCGGCGGCGTTGTGGGTCACAGACTGACAAAGTCGGTCATACATTCGCATGCGCGTATGACATATTCTAACGTTAACAAAATACTGGACGGCGACACAAGACTGCGCGGACAGTATGCGGAGCTTGTTCCTGTTCTCGAGGCGATGGATAAGCTTTCGGACGTGCTTGCGGGAAAAAGACGCGAACGCGGGGCCATAGATCTCGATTTCCCGGAAGCTCATGTCATATGCGGAAGCGATGCTGTCCCGGAAGATATAGTGGTGGAGGACAGAGGAAAGTCGCAGAGACTGATAGAATCGTTTATGCTTGCGGCGAACGAAACTATCGCGGAGGCGGCGTACTGGGCGGAGCTGCCTTTTGTGTACCGTGTGCACGAGCCGCCGAGCAGCGATAAGCTCACGGCATTTAATGAATTTATCAGGAACTTCGGATATTCGCTCAAAGGCAAGCTTGATCCCGAGAGCATACATCCGAAAGACCTGCAAAGAATAGCAGAGCAGGCAAAGGGCACTCCCGAGGAGCTTATGATATCCAAGGTAATGCTTCGGTCGCTGATGAAGGCGTGTTATATGGACACCAACAGCGGACATTTCGGACTTGCCGCAAGGTATTACTGCCATTTCACATCCCCGATACGCCGTTATCCCGATCTGATGATACACAGGGTGCTGTCGTACTTTACCGGTAGCGGACTGAACGAGAGCATGCATAACCGGCTTGTGCCGGCCGTGCGGGAGGCCGCAGAGAATTCAAGCGAGCGTGAGATTGCGGCGGAGAAAACGGAGCGCGACGCCGTCGATCTGCTCAAGACCGTATATATGCAGTCGTATCTCGGAGAAACGTTCGATGCGGTAGTATCATCGGTAACCCCGTTCGGCATATTTGCTATGCTTGCGAATTCGTGCGAGGGACTGATACGCTGTGAAAATATGAGCGCCGATCATTTTGACTATGACGAAAGCAGACATATGCTTATCGGCAGAGGAACGGGAAGAACATTCAAGATAGGAGACAGGATACGAATTACCGTTGCGGGCTGCAGCGTGCTTTTAAGACAGATAGATTTCGTGCTTGAGGAGGACGGCAGTCCCGAGACCGTGCGGCGGGTACAGAAGCGCGGCGCGCGTACAGAGCATGCGAATGAAGGTAAAAAGAAGAACAAAAGCAGAGACAAGAGACATTACGGCGGCAAAGGAAAGCACGGTGCCAAACAAGGCGGCAGACCGGGAAAACGCCGAAAGAGGTGAGTTGCGATGCAGGAAAAATTTGAAATAATAGTACCGACGCTGTTCGGGATAGAGGCGATAGTATCCAAGGAGCTTTACCGGCTCGGCTACGACGTTACCAGGGTGGAAAACGGCAGGGTCACGTTCAGCGGCGACTACGATGCTGTCTGCCGCGCCAATATGTGGCTGAGGTGCGGCGAGAGGGTTCTTATAAAGGTAGGGGAATTCAGAGCCGAAACTCCGGACGAGCTGTACGAGGGGGTAAAGGCGCTTGAATGGGAGCGCTTTATAGACCGAAGCGACGCTTTTCCGGTAAAGGGGAGAACAACGCGTTCCAAGCTTGCGAGTGACAGAAACAGCCAGATAATGATAAAAAAGGCCATAGCCGACCGGCTCGGAGAAGAATACGGGATATCGTGGCTTCCTGAGGACGGCGTGACGTATCAGATACAGTTTACGATAATAGACGATATTGTAACGCTGATGATCGATACAACAGGCCCCGCGCTGCACAAGCGCGGCTACAGAGCGCAGTCAAACATAGCTCCGCTGCGCGAGACGATAGCTGCGGCGATGGTTTTCCTGAGCTTCTGGAAATTTGAATATCCATTTGCCGATCCGTTCTGCGGTTCGGGAACGATACCGATAGAAGCGGCTATGTTCAAGCGCAATATCGCGCCGGGGCTAAGGCGCAGATTTGCATTCATGGACTTCCCTCAGATCCCTGAGCAAATGATACGGGATGTTGCGGAAGAGGCTAAATCGGAGATACACGAAAACATCCGCCCTGAGATATTTGCGAGCGACATAGATCCCGAGGCGGCGGAGCTGACGGCAAGAAATGCGGAAAAAGCGGGGGTAGGCGAATTTATAAAAACGTTCGTAAAGGATGCGAGGAAGCTGAAGTTCACGCGCCCTATGGGAACGATAATAACAAATCCGCCCTACGGCGAACGGCTCAGCGATATAGAATCATGCAAAAAGCTGTACAGGGATATAGGCAGGACGTTTTCGGGCTTTGACAGATGGTCGTATTATATCCTGACTTCGCACGAGGAGTTTGAAAAGGAATTCGGCCGTACGGCGGATAAGCGCCGCAAGCTTTATAACGGGATGCTCAAATGCTGCCTTTATCAGTATTACGGAGCGGCTCCGGGCAAAAAGAAAGGGAGGTAGAGCGTGGCACAGTATATAACTACATATACGGGCGTTCACTTCTATCCGACAGAGCCGGAGCCGGACGGTATAAGGATAGAGGATATAGCGCACTCCTTATCAATGCTGTGCAGAGCGAACGGACACTACAGGGAATTTTACTCGGTAGCGGATCATTCGATAGACTGCGCAGCGGAAGCCGCTGCGCGCGGACTGGGGGCGTATACCGCTATGCTGTGCCTGCTGCACGACGCGGCGGAAGCGTATATATCGGATATACCGCGCCCGGTAAAACGGGAGCTGTACGGGATATACGGGATAGAGGAAAAGCTTGCGGCTATGATATACAAAAAATTTATCGGAAGAGAGCCGACAGAGGAGGAGCTTGCAAAGGTAAGGGAAATAGATGACGCCATGCTTTTCCATGAGTTCAAAGAAAACATGGGAGAAGAGCTTGTATACGGCGAAATAGTATCTGAGAGGAGCTTCCGGTCAAGACAGCCGGGCGAAGCAGAGAAGGAATTTTTAGAGCTTTTCGGAAAAATAGAGAATGAAATGTTAAGGAGCGAAAAACGGCAATAACGGTCAAAAAATATCTGCAAAGGATGCGTGTAAGCATGGTTTTTGCAGATATTTTTTGTTGATCAAGGGAATATGGGCATAAATAGCTTGATTTTTCTTAATGTGTATAGTATAATAAAGCTTGAAGGTTACTGAAAGGAACGTGCAGATTATGAAAAAACAGACAAGAAGCGAGGCGCGTGAGGCAGTATTCACTCAGATATTCCAGCTATCATCGCACCGTGACAACATGGAGGAGGCTCGTGAGTATATGCTCAGCGAGATGCCGGAATGCGAGCAGAACATAGGATATATAACCGAGGTTACCAACGGTATAATAGACCATGAGGAAGAGATAATAGACATGGTAAATGAAAACCTCAAGCAGGGCTGGTCGTTCAGACGTCTCTCAAAAGCGACCAAGACCATCTTGAAGCTCGCTGTTTATGAGATGAAGTACTGCGACGACGTACCCCCGAAGGTCGCTATCAACGAGGCGGTAGAGCTTGCAAAGAAATACTGCGATGAAAAGGAACCGGCTTTGATAAACGGGATACTCGGAAGTATAATGAGAAGCCTATGACGACGCTGGGGATAGATACAAGCAATTATACAACGTCGGCGGCTTTATATAAAGGCGGCGGAGAATACGATATGCGGCGCAGGATACTCGACGTTAAAAGCGGGAGCCGCGGTATACGCCAGAGCGATGCGGTGTTTATCCATAACCGTGAGCTGCCGGGGATGCTTGAAGAGCTTATGGCGGATCGGAACGCAGGGATAACCGCTGTGGGAGTCAGCAAGAGACCGCGTTCGGCGGAGGGCTCGTATATGCCGGTGTTTACTGTCGGTCACGGCTATGCGAGGGCGGCCGCGGCGGCTGCCGGAGTGCCGTTATATGAGTTTTCACACCAGGACGGCCATATCATGGCGGGAATCCTCTCGGGCGGATGCACAGAACTTCTCGGGGAACCGTTTCTGTCGGTGCATATCTCCGGCGGAACAACGGAGATACTGCGCACCGAATATAACGGCTATAATTTTGACTGTACTATTATCGGCGGAACTCTCGACATAAGCGCCGGACAGCTGATCGACCGCGTCGGGGTGGCGATGGGACTGAAATTCCCGTGCGGCGCGGAGCTTGAAAGGCTGGCGGAGAGTGCGGATAAGGCATACAAGCTGCCTTTTTCGGTAAAAGGCTCGTATGTAAATCTGTCCGGAGCGGAAACGAAGCTGCTGCGGATGATATCGGGAGCTGATCCGGATATCGCAAGAACGGCTGTCTGTTATATCAGAGACGTGCTTGCTTTGATGATAGGAAATGCCGTTTTGGAGACCGGCTTAAAAAAGGTGCTTATCGCAGGGGGCGTAGCTTCAAATTCGGTCATACGCTCCGGTATTATCGAAAGAGTGGACGCGGAGGTGCATTTTGCAAGCAGGGAGCTGTCTACGGACAATGCCGTTGGCGTTGCGTGTCTTGCATATATGGCTGCTGACAGGATCTGAGCGGAAGGAGCTGATAGTGCTATGGAAGAGAATCCTCAGATGGTAATAGGGACTGTATCGAGAGTAAACAATTATATAAAACGCCTTCTCGACAGCAAGCCTGTCCTGAATGACTTGTGGGTGAAGGGCGAGATATCGAATTATAAAAGACATTCATCCGGTCATATTTATCTGACGCTTAAGGACGATAAGAGCGTGCTGCGGTCCGTTATGTTCCGCTCGGCGGCGTCCTCTCTGGCGTTTTCACCGTCGGACGGTATGCGCGTTATAGCGCGCGGCAGAGTTTCCGTATATGAGGCGGGCGGAGCGTACCAGCTGTATATAGAAGAGATGATCCCAGACGGCGTGGGTGAGCTGTATCTTGAATACGAGCGTCTTAAAAACCGTCTTGCGGAAGAGGGACTTTTTGACGAGAGCCATAAGAAGCCCATACCGCGGTATCCGTCGGTCATAGGTGTGGTGACTGCGCCGACGGGAGCGGCGGTCAGGGATATAATAAACGTAGCTTCGCGGCGTTTTCCGCTGGCTGAGATAGTAATATATCCGGTGCTCGTCCAGGGCGCGGGAGCCAAGGAGAGCATAGTTAAGGCTATAGAATATTTTAATGAGACAAATTCTGCGGATACGCTCATTGTCGGCCGCGGCGGAGGCAGCATAGAGGATCTGTGGGCGTTTAATGAGGAGATCGTCGCAAGAGCTATATTCGCGTCTAAGATCCCGGTGATCTCGGCGGTCGGGCATGAGGTCGATTTTACGATAGCTGATTTCGCTGCGGATATGCGTGCGCCTACGCCGTCTGCGGCGGCGGAAATAAGCGTACCGTCGGCTATGGAGCTGTCTAGGATGGTGTCAATGCACAGGTCACGGATGCTCGGAGCGGTGCAGGCAAAGCTTGAAACGAATGCGCTCCGGCTCAAGAGACTAATGCCGCGGACGCCGCAGGACAAGATAAACGAATACCGTCAGCGTTTGGATATGTGTGTGAAGCGTTCCGAGAACGCGTACAGACTGAGCCTGAGCGGTCATGCGCGCAGACTCGGCGAGATATGCGGCAAGCTTGATGCGCTCAGTCCGCTGAAAACATTGTCGCGCGGCTATGCCATTCCGATGCTCGGTGACGGAACTGTACTCAGACATGCGGAGGATTTCAAAAGCGGCAGCGATTTTACGCTGCGTCTGCGTGACGATGTTGTGGAGTGTACCGTTAAATAATGACAGATAGGCGATGGCGGAACACACGTTCAGCCGCCGCCTGCAAATAAAGAGTCTGTTTGGAGGTAATGATATGGCAGCAAAAAC
Source organism: uncultured Clostridia bacterium (assembly GCA_944393255.1). Classification (GTDB taxonomy): domain Bacteria; phylum Bacillota; class Clostridia; order UBA1381; family UBA1381; genus Ornithomonoglobus. Next base: position 7,079 of record CALXZP010000062.1, read on the forward strand.
ATTTGAAGAAAGTATGAAGGAGCTTGAGGCCGTTGCCGCAAAGCTGGAGAGCGGCGATGTTACGCTCGATGAATCGCTCAAGCTTTTTGAGACCGGTATAAAGCTTTCAAAGTCGTGCCAGAAAAAGCTTGACGAAGCGGAGCGCAAGGTAAAGATACTTGTGGCGGAGGCGAACGGTGAAATGGTCAAAAAGGATTTTGAGGCAGAGGAATAATGGATATAAAAAGTGAACTTGATCTGAGAGTAAAAGCTGTGGACAAAGCGCTTGAACGCAGACTGCCGTATACGGATAACGAGCGGGCAAGGATCTATGAAGCGATGCGCTACAGCCTTTTTGCGGGCGGGAAGCGGCTGCGCCCAATACTCATGTGGGAGTCTTGCAGAATGTGCGGAGGCGGCTGGAATGATGTCGAGCCGTTTGCGTGCGCGCTTGAGATGATACACACGTATTCTCTCATACACGATGATCTGCCTGCGATGGACAATGACGATCTGCGGCGCGGCTTGCCCACAAACCATATAAAATTCGGAGAAGCTGCGGCTATACTTGCCGGCGACGCGCTGCTGAACAAGGCTTTTGAGATAACATTATCGGAAAAGTATGAAGATCCCAGCCGTGCGCTGAGAGCGGCGGCGGTCATGGCGGAAGCTTCGGGAACGGAAGGCATGATAGGAGGGCAGGTGCTCGACCTTGAGAGCGAGAACCGCAGAGTATCATCAGACGAGCTTAAGCGTATACACAGCCTGAAAACAGGCGCGCTTATACGCGCGGCATGCGTTATAGGCGGGATAATGGCAGGCGCGGACGAAGAGGCGGTAAAAGCGCTCGGTCTGTATGCCGAAAATCTCGGCATTGCATTTCAGATACGCGACGATATACTCGACGTCACCGGCTCGGAGGAGGAGCTGGGCAAGCCTATAGGCTCCGATGAGGAAAGCGGAAAGAACACATATGTATCGCTGTACGGACTGGAGGGCTCGGAACGCCTGGTGCGCGAATATTCGGACAAAGCCGTAAAAGCGCTGTCGGTATTCGGTGAAAGGGCAGGATTTCTTTTATCATTGACGGAATATCTTATAAACAGACGCAGGTAAGGAGATATAGATGGACTATTTATTGGATCTGTGCCGCAACAGCATTTTGCAGACGGCGCTGCTTTCGTGGCTGATAGCTCAGCTGCTTAAGGTAATACTTGTTCTTATAACGGAGCGGAGACTTGATTTTACAAGGATAACCGGTTCGGGCGGCATGCCCAGCTCGCATTCATCGTTCACGGTGTCGCTGGCTGCGGCTATAGGTTTTGTTTCCGGCTTTGACAGCGTTGAATTCGGACTTGCTGCCGCGTTTTCGCTCGTGGTAATGTACGATGCGTCGGGGGTACGCAGGAGCGCCGGTCAGCAGGCCGCCATACTGAACAGGATCGTTGAAAAGCTTGGTAAAGAGGAGCTTTCCGCCACGGGCAAAAAGCTGAAGGAGCTTTTGGGGCACACTCCCATGGAGGTTTTTGCAGGGGCGATATTGGGGCTTATCATTGCGATAATACGGCATGTTTGATAAAAACGGAGGCTGTTGTTTTCAACAGCCCTCAAAGCTTTTAAAGAAAAGGGGACAATAACGAATGAAAACAATAACTGAAAAAATACCCGGCATACTGCTGTGTCTCGCTATAGCGGTACCGGCGGCTCTGCTCGTCAGGCTTGTGCCGGTGCTGGAGGTAGTGGGAGCTCCGGTAATAGCGATACTGGCGGGAATGGTCATAACTTTGTTTTATAAAGAGAAAAAGAAAACGGCAAAGGGGATAGCTTTTACTTCAAAAAAGGTCTTGCAGTACGCCGTTATACTTCTGGGCTTCGGACTTAATCTTTCAACGATAGCGAAGGTCGGCGCGCAGTCCCTGCCCATAATAATATCAACTATAGCTACATCTCTTATAACCGCGTTTCTGCTTTATAAGCTTATGAAGGTACCGCCGAAGATATCCACGCTCATAGGCGTTGGTTCGTCTATCTGCGGCGGAAGCGCGGTAGCGGCGGCGGCTCCGGTGATAGATGCAGATGATGAGGAGATCGCCCAGGCGATATCGGTCATATTCCTGTTCAACGTCCTTGCCGCGCTGCTGTTCCCGACTCTGGGAGGGCTGTTAGGCATGAGCGACGCGGGTTTTGCTCTGTTTGCGGGAACGGCGGTAAATGATACCTCGTCCGTAACGGCTGCGGCTTCTACGTGGGAAACGATGCATAATGCGGAAGGCGTACTCGACAGCGCCGTTATAGTAAAGCTGACAAGGACTTTGGCTATAATACCGATAACGCTTGTTCTTGCGTTTTACAGACTGCGCAAAGCGAAAAAAGCGGGTAACGGAGCAAACGTGAGCGTAAAGAACATATTTCCGATGTTTATACTTTGGTTCGTGGCGGCGTCTGTGATAACGACAGTGCTCAACGCTGTTCTGAGCGGAGCCGCGCTTGATGTGTCGGCGGCTGTATTTTCGTTCCTGAAATCGGCGAGCAAGTTTTTCATAGTCATGGCTATGGGCGCGATCGGTCTTAACACCGACATAGTAAAGCTTGTAAAGACCGGCGGGAAGCCGATATTTATGGGCTTCTGCTGCTGGGTGCTCATTGCTCTTGTGAGCATCGCCATGCAGCATGCGCTCGGACTTATATGATACATTGCTGCACAGTGAAAGGGGATAAGACAAATGGATAATGATTTTTCGCAGGGAAGCGTGCGGAAGCATATAATCTCACAGGCTATCCCTTTAACGATAGCGCAGCTCGTACAAATACTTTATAATCTCACCGACCGGGTATACATAGGACATATACCCGGATCGTCCGGTCTGGCGCTGACGGGGATAGGTATAATCTTTCCCATAGTGACGTTGGTAACTGCTTTTACTACTCTGTTCGGAATGGGCGGAGGCTCACTTTGTTCAATAGCGCGCGGAGCCGGCAAAACGGAGCGGGCGGAAAGGATAATGACGAACACGTTCGTTCTTCTGTGCGGTTCCGCCGCTGTGCTTACAGCGCTCTGCTATGTTTTGAAGCGCCCGGTGCTGTACGCGCTCGGGGCAAGCGACGCGACCTACGGCTATGCCGACGAATACCTCAGCATATATCTTATAGGTACGGTATTCGTCATGCTGAGCGTGGGTATGAACTGGTTTATAAACGCTCAGGGCTTTGCAAGGTTCGGGATGATGACCGTAGTGTGCGGAGCGGTTTTGAATATTGCGCTCGATCCTGTTTTTATATTTGTGTTCGGCTTGGGCGTCCGCGGCGCGGCGGCTGCAACGGTGATATCGCAGTTCGCGTCGATGGCGTGGGTACTGCTGTTCCTGTTCGGCAGGCGCACGGTACTGCGGATACGCAGAAAGCACCTGATCCCGGACAGGCAGACGGTCAGGGAAATAACCTCGCTCGGTATAGCGGGATTTATCATGAACGGTACGAACTGCCTCGTTCAGATAGTGTGCAACGTCGTGCTGAGCGCTTACGGAGATCTTTATATAGGGATCATGACGGTCATAAATTCCATACGTGAGATCGCACAGCTTCCGGTATCGGGAGTTGCGAACGGCGCGCAGCCGGTGCTCGGCTATAACTATGGCGCACGGGAGCCGGTACGGGTAAAGAGCGGGATAAAATTTTCTGTATTTCTGGGAACAGCGATAAGCGTGATTTTCTGGGCGCTGGTCATGGCGTTTCCCCGTCTTTTCATGCTGCCGTTTACATCGGATACGGAAATGCTTATGGACGGAGAGCTTGCCATGCGTATATATTACTGTGCGTTTTTTTCAATGTCGCTGCAATTTGCGGGACAGAGCGTGTTCACATCTCTCGGTATGGCAAAGCCGGCGGTATTTTTTTCGCTTTTCAGAAAAGTTATACTCGTAGTTCCGCTTACGTTTCTTTTGCCGCATATAAGCGGTCTCGGAGCATACGGCGTGTTTGCTGCTGAGCCCGTTTCAAACATTGTGGGCGGAGCTGCATGTTTTTCGGCAATGCTGATGATAGTATGGCGTAAGCTCACAAGGATGGAACGGGCTCTGAAAACGGACAAAGCATAGCCGTATACTGAAGTTTTAATGCTTTTTTTGAATGAAAACGGAAAAAATCAAAAAAAATAATAAAAATTTTTCGTAAAATTGAAAAAAAAAGCTTGCATTTCTATAAATTATATGGTACAATGTATATGTAGGCGGATATGGGGATATGCTCATGTGCCGCCGGATGAATATGCTAATTAGTTATAATTGGGCTGCATTTGCAGTCACACCATCCTTTTTTTCATATGCCCTTGCCGAAAGGCAAGGGTCCCCCTAAAAATAACGCAGTCCCTGTTTTTATAAGGGACTGCTTTTTTAAATAACAGCGAGGATTATCATATATGGACAATGCAGAAGAAAACAGGCGGGCTGCGGATACGGCGGAAAAATTGCTGAAAAATTATTTCGGTCATGACTCGTTCCGTACCGGACAGAGACAGATAATAGATGAACTCAGGAGCGGCCGGGACGTACTTGGGATCATGCCTACGGGCGGCGGAAAATCGATATGCTATCAGCTTCCGGCGCTCATGGCCGGCGGAGTGACGCTTGTTGTATCTCCGCTTATATCGCTCATGAAAGATCAGGTTACTGCACTGGTGCAGTCCGGGATACGGGGAGCGTTCTATAACAGCTCTCTGAACGAGGCGCAGTGCAGGAAAGCGCTTGCAAATATGGCTGCCGGGATGTATAAGATAATATATGTCGCACCGGAGCGGCTTGAGACCGAACGGTTTCTGGAGGTGTGCCGCGGACTTGAAATATCGTACATAGCGGTGGATGAAGCGCACTGCGTTTCACAGTGGGGACAGGATTTTCGACCGAGCTATCTGAAAATACCCGAATTTATAAATAAGCTTCCACGGCGTCCCGTTATAGGCGCGTTCACCGCAACTGCAACAAAGGCGGTGCGCTCTGATATAGTGAAGCTGCTCGGCCTAAAGGAGCCGTATGTGCTCACTACCGGATTTGACCGTCCCAATCTATATTTTGAGGTACGGCATGCAAGTACGAAGGCGGAGCGCTTCGGGGAGCTTACCGATATAATTTTTTCGCACAGCAATAAGAGCGGTATAATATACTGCGCAACGAGGAAGGCTGTAGACGAGGTGTACGAAAGACTGTCGGATATGGGGCTGGACGTAACGCGTTATCATGCCGGGCTTGTGCCGGAGGAGAGGAAGCTCAATCAGGAGGATTTCATCTTTGACCGCAAACCGATCGTGGTTGCGACAAACGCATTCGGGATGGGCATAGATAAGTCCAATGTATCGTTTGTTGTACATTATAATATGCCGAAGAATATAGAGAATTACTATCAGGAGGCGGGCCGTGCCGGACGGGACGGTTCAAATGCCGACTGTATACTGCTGTATTCGCCGTCAGATATATTCACTATCAAATATTTCATCAACAGCGGTGAACGCAGCGAGGAGCTTACAGATGCGGAGCTTGAGCTTATCCGCAGCCGTGAGATAGGACGTATGAACAGGATGATAGATTACTGCAAACACGACGGATGCCTGAGAAACTACATTCTGCGCTACTTCGGAGAAAGCCCCGCAGAGCCTTGCAGGAACTGTTCCGAGTGTCTCGGTTATGCGAAGTCGCGCCGCGCGGAGCTGCCGTTTATGAAAAAGACAGCGCCGGCGCTGAAACCGCAGGCGGAAATACGCGCCGAGGTGGATGCCGGTCTGTTTGAGGAGCTGCGTAAAATGCGCATAAAGCTGGCAAAGATACAGGGTGTGCCGCCGTATGTCATATTCTCCGATAACACGCTCAGGGACATATGCCGTAAGCTGCCGAGGAATGAAACGGAGCTGCTGGGCGTGTCCGGTATCGGCAGAAACAAGGCCGAACGCTACGGAGGAGCGATACTTGAAGCGCTGCGGAAGTATAAAGCGTAGATCCTCCAACTTTTCTGCGTTTTTGCCGTATAATATTAATGAAGGGTGCAAGAGTATACGTAAGATAATTTATCATAAATTTTGCTTGATATTACAGCGGGATTATGTTATAATAAATACAGCTAATGAAGAAAAGCAGCTTAGCTGCTGTTTCTCCGGAATGTATTTATTGTAATGGAGTGAAGCAATGCTAAACGCATTGCGATTATGTTATAAATAAATGCAATACAAAAAGAAAAGGGAATGAGGAGTCGTATGGTACATATAGGCAACGATTGGGATGGATTGCTCGGTGATGAATTCAATAAGGATTATTATAAACGGCTTAGGGAATTTCTTGCCGAGGAGTATAAGACCCATGTTATCCACCCGGATATGTACGATATTTTTAATGCTCTTAAGTGGACTTCGTACAAGGATACGAAGGTCGTGATACTTGGGCAGGATCCTTATCATGAGCCGGGGCAGGCACACGGCCTGTCATTTTCGGTAAAAAAGGGTGTTAAGATCCCGCCGTCGCTCGTAAATATATATAAGGAGCTGAACAGTGAGCTGGGATGCTATATACCGAATAACGGGTATCTGGAAAAATGGGCGCGGCAGGGAGTTATGCTGCTGAATGCGTCGCTTACCGTGCGCGACGGGCTGGCAAATTCACACCGCGGCAAGGGATGGGAGCAGTTTACCGACAGGGTTATAGAGCTGCTGAACGGGAGGACGGAGCCTGTTATATTCATGCTTTGGGGCAATAATGCAAAGGAAAAGATGAGGCTGATAACCGATCCTCAGCATGTCATACTGACGGCGGCGCACCCGAGTCCGCTTTCGGCAAACAGAGGCTTTTTCGGCTGCGGGCACTTTAAGCTTGCAAATAAGATATTGGAGCGCGAGGGGCTCGGAGCGATAGACTGGCAGATAGAGAACGTATGAGCAAGTATACATTCGCGATAACCGGCGGCAGCGGAGCCGGAAAATCGACCGTGAGCGATGGTTTTAGAAGATTGGGCGTATATGTATCCGATGCGGACAAGGCGGCGAGGGCGGTTGTGAGAAAGGGCGGCAAATGCCTTGCCGAGCTGGAGGACAGCTTTGGCAGCGGGATCATAGACAGCGAAGGCGGGCTTGACCGCGCGGCGATGGCTGCCATAGCGTTTTCGGACGCGGAGAGCCTGAAAAGACTGAATGAAATAACGCATAAGTATATATTTGAATATATAAAAGAGGAACTGGACAGCGTGCCTGACGCTATATGCGCGGTAGACGGCGCTGTTATAATAGGCAGTCCCGTGATGAGCCTGTGCCGAAGCGTTGTTTTGGTCACAGCGGACAGGGATACGCGGATAGAACGAATAATGAGGCGCGACGGGATATCAAGACAGCTTGCGGAAAAGAGGATAAGCGCCCAAAAGGATGACGCGTTTTATGCGGTCCATGCAGATCATATTATAGAGAACAACGGCGACGAGGATAGATTGGGAGAGCAAATTGAGTTCATCTACAACAAAATCAAGATTGAGGCAAAGACAGTATCAGCGGAATAAGATGAGGAAAAGGCGTACCAGGCGCCGTGCGGCTGCTTTCGTCTGCACATTGATAATGCTGTGTCTTGCCGTAATAGGTATCAAAAGCGGTTTGGAAATGAGCAGGAATATAAAGTACCCTGTAGAATACAGCAGCTATATAACGAAATATGCGAAAGAGAACGATCTGGATCCGTATCTTGTTATATCTGTGATAAAGCAGGAAAGCAATTTTGTTCCTGACGCGCGTTCGCCGTATGCGGCCGGGCTGATGCAGCTTACCGAGGAGACGGCGCACGAATACGCCGCCAAAATGGGGCTTAAAAATTATGACTACACGGAGCCTGAGACCAATATACAGATAGGCTGCTACGTGCTGAGAAAGCTCATAGATAAATATGAGATAGTCGATACGGCGCTCGCGGCGTACAACGCCGGTATGGGGAACGTTGATAAATGGCTTGCGGATCCGGAGTACAGCGGCGACGGGGAGAATTTAGACCATATCCCGTTCCCGGAAACGCGCCATTATGTGAAAAACATAAATAAATATATGGCGGAATATAAAGAGAATGTTCCTATGCTGAACGGAGGAGAGTCGAGGTAAAGGATAAATGATTATTGGCATGGCGCTGCCGCCGTGCATGAAATAATGCGGGAAACCGAAAAAACACAACGAAAGGAATGATAGGTATGACAAAGGTAATCACTATCGGCAGACAGTACGGCTCAGCCGGACATAACATCGGAGAAATGGTAGCCGATGCGCTCGGCTACAAGTTTTACGACAAAGAGCTTGTCGAGATCGCCGCGAAGAAAAGCAACTTGTCGGAGGAGGCCGTTAAGGATATCGATGAAAAGGCGACCTCAAGTTTTTTGTATTCGCTTGCGAGCGGAAACTATTCTTTGAGAGGGATGTCGGGACCGCTTTATTACGAAATGCCTTTGAACGATAAACTGTTCATAGCACAGTCTGAGGTGATAAAGGACGTGGCAAGCAGGGATAACTGCGTTATCGTAGGTCGCTGCGCGGACTATGTTCTTGAGGATGTCCAAGACATAGATCTGCTGAACGTGTTTATATATGCCGACCAGAGCTTCCGCATAAAGCGTATAAGGGAGGCTTTTGACCTGACTGAAAAGCAGGCTAAGGACAGAGTGGTAAAAACGGATAAGCAGCGTAAGGTATACTACGGCTATTATACGAACCGCGACTGGGGCACGATGTCGAATTATGATATGTGCTTCAACACATCTTCTATAGGTATAGAAACGGCAGCTTCAATAATAATAAATTATATTAAGGAATTTAAAAAGTAAATGGTATTTGAATTTGTAAAATCAGTCATATTAGGTATAGTCGAGGGTATCACGGAATGGCTTCCCATAAGCTCTACGGGACATATGATACTGGTCAATGAGCTTATAGGAAACACGAACCCCGAAACATCGTTTACCGCAACGGATCTTTATCTGTATGTCATACAGCTCGGAGCGATCCTTGCGGTGGTAACATTGTATTTTCACAGGCTCAATCCTTTTTCGCCCAAAAAAAGCAAAGCGGAGAAAAAGGATACATGGCAGATGTGGTTCAAGGTGCTGGCGGCATGTATACCGGCAGCGGTGATCGGACTGCTTCTGAACGACTTCATGGAGCATTTTGAGAACTGGGAGGTAGTATCCGCAATGCTCATCGTCTATGGTATAGCGTTCATAATAGTCGAGCGTATACATAAAAAGACAACTGTGACGAGCATAAGCGAGATGAGCTACAAAACGGCTATGATCATAGGCGCATTCCAGGTGCTTTCCATAGTACCGGGAACGTCGCGTTCGGGTTCGACCATACTCGGCGGCATGATAGCGGGCTGTTCCAGAAGTATCGCCGCGGAATTTTCATTCTTCCTGGCAATACCCGTTATGTTCGGAGTGAGTCTTTTGAAGATAGTCACGGCGGGGCTTGATATGACCGGCGGACAGCTGGCGGTGCTGCTGACAGGAATGGCGGTGGCATATATTGTGTCGCTTCTGTCCATAAAATTTCTCATGAACTATGTGAGAAAGCACAATTTCACATCGTTCGGATGGTACAGGATAATTTTAGGCGTGGTGGTCATAGGGTTTTTCCTTGTGACCGGGATTTGACAGAGTTTATAAGAGGAGCCCGGCGCGGCTCCTTTTTTTGTATCGTTTTTTGCTGTCCCGGAGCCGGAGGATATCAAAGTTTCCGTTAATTTTACTTGACATAGCGGTCAAACTATGGTAGAATTAATATGATAATTTATAATAAGACAGGTGATAAACATGAAAAAGTTCATAGCCTGCGCCATAGCTGCTTCAGCTGTCTGCTGTTCAAGCGCGGCTTTGGCGGATACGCCTAAGGTTTTCTTTAACGGTGAGGAAATGTCATTCGATACAGCGCCGTATATATCCGGGGACAGAACGATGGTTCCTTTCAGGGCTGTTTTTGAGGCTGTCGGAGCTGACGTTATATGGGATGAAGAGACGCAGACCGTGATTGCGGTCAAGCAGACCGGAGAAGAAGCCGCGAGTGTGACATTGCAGGTAGGAAAGACGGACGCGTTCGTCAATGAAGAGAAAGTGACGCTGGATAAGGCAGCCGAGATAACCGGCGACCATACGTTTGTTCCGCTGCGTTTCGTTATGGAATCGCTCGGCGCGGATGTCGAATGGGATCAGCAGAGCTACTCGGTCATGATAACTGCGGAATAAATATACAGTGAAAGCGCCGCTGTACGTGGCTTGCATGAATTTACAGCGGTGTTTTTTACGTTTTTAAACAGGCGGCAGCAAAACGCACGTTTCGCGATCGCCCGAATGTTTTTAAGCTTTGGAGGTTAGTTTAGTTATGAGTTTAGAGAAGACAGAGAATAAAAAGGGAAGATACGGAGATTTCGGCGGACAGTATGCGTCGGAGACCTTGATGAACGCGCTTGTGGAACTTGAGAACGCGTTTGAGCATTATAAGAACGACGGGGATTTTTTGAAGGAGCTCAATTATTATCACAAGCAGTATACGGGCCGCCCGTCCGTTTTGTATTACGCGCAGAAAATGACTGAGGATCTGGGCGGAGCGAAGATATATTTGAAGAGAGAGGATCTCAACCATACGGGAGCGCATAAGATAAACAATGTTATAGGTCAGTGTCTGCTCGCGAAGCGTATGGGAAAGAAAAAGGTAATAGCTGAGACAGGCGCGGGACAGCACGGAGTTGCAACGGCTACTTTCGCGGCGGTGCTCGGACTTGAATGCGACGTTTATATGGGTGAGGAGGACACGAAGCGGCAGGCGCTCAATGTGTTCCGTATGGAGCTTCTTGGCGCAAACGTACATGCCGTAACGTCCGGGTCGGCTGTTCTGAAGGACGCCACAAACGAGGCTATGCGCCAATGGACGGCGAATGCCGACGACACGTTTTATGTGCTCGGTTCTGCGGTGGGGCCGCATCCGTATCCCGAGATAGTGAAGTATTTTCAAAGCGTCATATCAAAGGAGACGCGCGCGCAGATAATGGAGATGGAAGGCAGACTTCCCGATGCGGTCATGGCATGTGTAGGCGGCGGCTCAAACGCGATAGGTATGTTCGCCGATTTTATAGATGAACCCGGAGTAAAGCTTTACGGAGCCGAGGCAGCCGGGGAGGGCGTTGATACGGACAGGACGGCGGCCACGATAACCTGCGGAAGCGTAGGCGTGCTGCATGGGATGAAGTCTATGTTCCTCCAGGACGACGGAGGGAATATCCTGCCGGTATATTCGATATCCGCAGGGCTGGATTATCCGGGAATAGGACCGGAACATGCTATGCTGGCGGAAACGGGCAGAGCGAGCTACTTTCCGGTGACCGATGAGGAAGCGGTGGATTCGTTCTTATATCTTTCAAAGACGGAGGGAATAATCCCGGCTATAGAGTCCGCTCATGCGATAGCTCTGGCTCGGAAGATAGCGCCGAAGATGGGCAGAGACGAGATACTGGTCGTATGTCTTTCCGGCAGGGGAGATAAGGATGTATATTCTGTAGCTAAGTATCTCGGACGCAAAATAGAGGAAGAATAATATCGGTTTCTGTACAGAGGAGGCTTTCAGTTGGACAGGAAAAAAATAGAGCGTATAAATTATCTTGCAAGAAAGGCTAAGACCGGATCGCTTACAGATACGGAAAAAGCAGAGCAGGCGGAGCTCAGGCAGGAATATCTTGCGGCGGTACGCCGAAATTTCAAAGCTCAGCTCGATTCGATACGCTATACCGACGACGCTGAGGAACAGACGAGCTGACAGAAATGTATAAAAGACCGGGACATTTGCATCCGAATATATTTTAGGTGTGCGCCCGGTATCCGGCGGGACGAAGCTCCCGCTCTGAATAAAAAGACGGACAGTCCGCGTCAGGGCTGGATCAATAAGCAGAAAAGAGGTAAAGCAATGGCATTAGTTATTCCGGAGGGGTACAGTTCCGCTCTTGACGGCAGAACTACCGAAACGGCGATCAAATTCATTAAGGACACATTTCAAAAGGATCTTATAAAGGCGATGAATCTTCAAAGAGTGTCGGCGCCGCTGTTTGTCAGACCGGAAACGGGTCTTAACGACAATCTTAACGGCGTGGAGCGCCCGGTATCCTTTGACGCCCCCTGCATTGGAGGCGCAACGCTTGAGATAGTTCATTCTCTGGCGAAATGGAAGCGTCTCACTCTTGGTAAATACGGCTTTGAACCGGGCGAGGGACTATATACGGACATGAACGCTATCCGGCGCGACGAAGAGGTGGATAATCTTCATTCGATGTATGTCGATCAGTGGGACTGGGAGGCTGTCATAGAGAAGAAAGACCGTGAGCTTTCAACGCTGAAGCAGACAGTAAAGAAAATATATGCGGCTATGAAGGATACTCAGAAAAAGGTCTGCGAGAAATTTGACGGCATAGATAATAACTTTGCCGAGGAGATCGTATTTGTGACAACACAGGAGCTGGAGGATATGTATCCTGATGACGAGCCGAAAGAGCGTGAAAATAAATTTTTGCGCAAACACGGCGCGGCATGTATAATGCAGATAGGAAAGGTACTCGAATCCGGCGCCCGCCATGACGGACGCGCTCCCGACTATGACGACTGGGAGCTCAATGCGGATATAGTTGTGTACTATCCTCTTCTGGACTGTGCCTTTGAGCTTTCAAGCATGGGTATAAGAGTTGATGAAAAATCTCTCGTATCCCAGATCGAAGAAGCTGACTGCCTTGAGAGGCTGGAGCTTGATTTTCATAAAATGATACTGGAAAAGAAGCTTCCGTATACGATCGGCGGCGGCATCGGACAGTCGAGGCTCTGCATGTATATGCTCGGGAAGGCGCATATAGGCGAGGTACAGCAGTCTGTATGGCCGGAAGATATGATAAAAAAGTGCAGGGAATCCGGCATTAACATTATGTGACCAAAATTATCCGAAGGGAAATGACAATGAAAACGATAGTTAAAGATATATACCGTAACATGGATGAATACGGTGACAAAGAAGTTACAGTTTCGGGCTGGGTGCGTACAATACGCGCTTCCAAAAATTTTGGCTTTATAGAGATGAACGACGGAAGCTTTTTCTCGGGGATACAGATAGTTATCGAGGCCGATAAGCTTGACAACTATACCGAGATAACAAAGCTGAACGTCGGCGCGGCGGTAACGGTCACGGGTACGCTCGAGCTCACGCCGGAAGCAAAGCAGCCGATGGAGATAAAGGCGGCGGAGGTAACGGTCGAGGGCGGCTCCACACCGGATTATCCGCTGCAGAAGAAAAGACATTCGTTTGAATATCTGCGCACGATCTCACATTTGAGACCGCGCACAAATACGTTTGCCGCGGTGTTCAGAGTGCGTTCAATGATCGCCTATGCTATCCACAAGTTCTTCCAGGAGCGCGGCTTTGTCTATGTGCATACGCCCATCATAACCGGAAGCGACTGTGAGGGCGCGGGCGAGATGTTCAGGGTGACAACTCTCGATATGGACGAACCTCCGAAGAAAGACGGGAAGGTCGATTTTTCTCAGGACTTTTTCGGAAAGAGTACAAACCTGACTGTGAGCGGACAGCTCAATGTAGAGACCTACTGTATGGCGTTCCGAAACGTGTATACGTTCGGACCTACGTTCCGTGCCGAAAATTCAAATACGACGCGCCATGCCGCCGAGTTCTGGATGATCGAGCCGGAGATAGCGTTTGCTGATCTTAACGATGACATGCAGCTTGCGGAGGACATGCTCAAGTATATAATAAATTACTGTCTCGACAACGCTCCCGAGGAAATGGAGTTTTTCAATAAATTCGTGGATAAGGGACTGCTTGAGAGGCTCAACAACGTGGTTTCCAATGAGTTCGCGCGTATAACCTATACGGAAGCGATAGAAATACTCAGCAAAAATAACGATAATTTCAGCTATAAAGCCGAATGGGGATGCGACCTCCAGACTGAGCATGAGCGATACCTGACCGAGACCGTATTTAAGCGTCCGGTAATGGTAACGGACTATCCTAAAGAGATAAAGGCGTTTTACATGAAGCTGAACGATGATAAAAAGACCGTTGCGGCGGTTGACGTGCTTGTGCCGGGTATAGGCGAGATAATAGGCGGCAGTCAGCGTGAGGAGAATTATGATACCCTTGTTTCGCGTATGAATGAGCTTGGTCTCGACCCTGAGGATTACGACTGGTATCTCGATCTGCGCAAATACGGCACAAACAAGCATGCAGGCTTCGGGCTGGGCTTTGAGCGCGCGGTCATGTATATCACAGGAATGCAGAATATACGCGACGTACTGCCCTTCCCGCGTACGGTAGGGACAGCCGATTTCTGATCCCGAAAGGAAGTAGGATCAAGCTATGAAATTTATATTTTTTATACTGATTTGCATAGCGCTGTTTTTTGTATACCGCTACAGCGTTGTGCTGGGAATAATACTTTCGGTAGTGATAGTGCTTTACGCCGTATATCATTATCTGCCTTATATCTACAGGTATAAAGGCAGGAAGGCTTTTAACGAGGGAAATTATTCCGAAGCGGCGAGTATGTTTAAGAAAGCGGTCGATACCGGACGCGCGAATATCGACACGCGCATGGAATATTCGTATGTGCTGCTGAGAACAGGCGAGGTAGAGGAAGCGGAGGCAATAGTGAACAATATGCTCCGCTACAAGATGAAGCCTTCCTATAAGGGTCGTGCCGTCATTCAGCGCTGCATGTGCTATTATAAGCGCGGCAATATAGACGAGGCTATAGAAGACGGCATGGAGCTGTTCAACGACGGCTACAAGAGCATCATGCTGTACGGAATGCTCGGATTTTTCAAGACCTTGAAGAATCCCCTGAGCAAGGATACGCTCGACTTCTGTCTTGAAGCGTATGATTATGCGGATGACGACAGAGATATATGCGATAACCTGCTCATATGCTATTATAACCGCGGTGAGTATGATAAGGCAAAGGAGCTTTCCGATAAGGTGCTTGAAAAGGCTCCTAAGTTCATCGAAGCATGGTATCACGGCGCACAGATCGATAATAAGCTCGGCAGATATGCGGATGCGCTTGAAAAGCTTGAAAAGATCGGCGAATGCCATCGGTCATTTATGACAACTATATCCGAGGAGGAAGTTGAGGCGCTTACAGAGGAAGTTAAGAGCCGGCTTTCCGCTGCGGGGAAATAAATTTTTATGTACGGCTGTGACGGGATCGCAGCCGTATAATTTTAATATGAATTTTCGGAAAGGGGCAGTCTGCATGAATCCGCTTGCCGACAGGATAAGACCGTTGTCGCTTGATGACGTTGTGGGGCAGAAGCATCTTCTGGGACAGGGAAAGCTGCTCAGACGCATGATCGAAAATAACGAGATCCCCAATATGATATTCTACGGCCCGAGCGGCGTAGGAAAAACGACAGTGGCAAATATCATTGCAGAGCGTACCGGCAAAGCGCTGCATCGCCTGAACGCTACCACGGCGTCCGTTGCCGATATAAAAAATATCGTCGGAACTCTGGACACGTTTCTGGCGCCGGACGGCGTTCTGCTGTATCTGGACGAGATACAGCATTTCAATAAAAAACAGCAGCAGTCGCTGCTCGAATTTATGGAAAACGGAAAGATAACGCTTATAGCAAGCACAACGGAAAACCCGTATTTTTATGTATATAACGCAGTGCTTTCACGAAGTATAGTATTTGAGTTCAAACCGGTATCGCCGGAGGAGATAGAAACTGCGCTCAAACGCGCCGCGGCTATGATCGTGGGAGAACGCTATAAAGGGAGCGAACTCGCATTGGAGCCTGCGGCTCTGACGCATCTTGCGCACAGTGCCGGCGGCGACGTGCGCAAAGCTCTCAATTCGCTTGAAGCTGTGTTTCTTGCATTGCCTCCTGCGGCGGATAAGATCGAGATCACGCTTGAAGCGGCTGAGCAGGCTTCGCAGAGAAAGGCTCTTAAATATGACAAGGACGGCGACAGCCATTACGATATCCTGTCTGCGTTCCAGAAATCGGTGCGCGATTCCGATCCCGACGCCGCTGTGCATTATCTGGCGCGGCTTGTAGCTGCCGGGGATATACAGAGCATATGCAGGCGGCTGCTTGTTATGGCGTCCGAGGATATCGGACTTGCATATCCGCAGGCTGCGGTCATAGTAAAGGCATGTGTGGATTCAGCTTTGCAGCTGGGTTTTCCGGAAGCGCGTATACCTCTTGCCGAAGCTGTACTGCTGCTTGCCACAGCGCCCAAATCAAACAGCGCGATAACTGCGGTAGACGCTGCGCTTGCCGATATAGAAAGCATGGATACAGGCGAGATACCTGAGCATTTGAAGGACTCGCATTATTCCGGAGCCGAAAAGCTCGGGCACGGAACGGAATATAAGTTCCCGCATACATATCCGAACCACTATGTCAGGCAGCAGTATCTGCCAGACCGTATAAAGGACAGGGTATACTATGAATACGGCAGCAACAAAACAGAGCTTGCCGCGAGGGAATATTGGAAAAAGATAAAGGAATAGAGCGTACAGATGAGCGCAGAATACATGGTTTTTGAAAGGAGACACCAATGAGGGACGGTTTTATAAAGCTTGCCGCTGCAACTCCGGATATACGGGTTGCCGATACAGAGTACAATACTGAAAATGTGATCCGGATGATACAGGAGGCGGCCGGAAACGGCGCTAAGATCATCGTATTCCCGGAGCTGTGTCTGACGGCATACACCTGCTCAGACCTGTTTATGCAGAAGCCTCTGCTTGAAGGCGCGCTGCGCGGACTGGAAAGGATACGTACGGCGTCTGCAGAGCTGGACATAACAGCGCTTGTCGGGCTTCCGCTCTCGGTCGGCGATATGCTCTATAACTGTGCGGCTGTCGTAAACCGCGGACATATAAAAGGTATGATACCTAAGCGGAATATACCGAATTACAATGAATTTTACGAGCTTCGTCATTTTGCGGAGGGACCGACTGAGGTCAGATATATAGAAGTCCTCGGAGAAAAGGTGCCGTTCGGCTCGAATATCCTGTTCACGTCTGCCGCTGTTCCGGAGCTTCGTCTTGCGGCGGAGCTTTGCGAGGATCTTTGGACGGTAGAGCCGCCGTCTAATTCTCACGCGCTTGCCGGAGCTACCGTGATAGCAAATCTCTCCGCCTCGGACGAGCTTATCTCAAAGGCTGAGTACCGCGAGCTGCTGATAAAGAGTCAGTCGGCAAAGCTGTATTCTGTGTATATCTATGCCGATGCAGGCTGGGGCGAGTCCACGACCGACCTCGTTTTTGCGGGTGATAATATGATATGCGAAAACGGATCGATCCTTGCGCGTTCGGAAAGATTTAATAATTCATGCGTATATGCCGTGGCTGATCTGGAAAGACTAACCTCTGAGAGAAGAAAAACCACCACCTTCAGAAATTCCGGAACGGATGCATATACGTATGTTGAGCTGGATATGGAGCGTACCGAAACACCGCTTGAACGCTATGTTGACAGCAAGCCTTTCGTACCCTCCGACAGGCAGATGCGGGAAGCGAGAAGCGAGGAGATACTTACTATCCAGTCGCTCGGCCTTGCGAAGCGCATAGACCATGCTGGGGCAAAGACCGCCGTGATAGGCGTGAGCGGAGGACTGGATTCCACGCTTGCCCTGCTCGTAACGGCGCGCGCGTTTGACAGGCTGGGCAGAGACAGAAGCGATATCTGCGCCGTAACGATGCCGTGCTTCGGAACGACGAGCAGGACGTATAATAACGCCGTCAAATTCGCAAATTCCCTCGGGGTGACATTTAAGGAAATACCTATCAGAGACGCTGTATTGCTGCATTTTAAGGATATAGGTCAGGACGCGGATGCGTATGACGTGACCTTTGAGAACGCTCAGGCACGGGAGCGTACACAGGTGCTTATGGATATAGCGAATAAAAGCGGCGGCATAGTCGTCGGCACCGGCGATCTTTCGGAAATGGCGCTCGGCTGGGCTACGTATAACGGAGATCACATGAGCATGTATGCCGTAAATGCGGGCGTACCTAAAACGCTCATACGCTATCTTGTGGAGTATGAAGCCGAAAGGACAGACAGCGATATCCTGCGCGAAACGCTGCGCGACATACTCGATACGCCGGTAAGCCCTGAGCTTCTTCCGCCGAAGGACGGCGAGATATCCCAGAAGACAGAAAGCATTGTAGGCCCCTATGAGCTGCACGACTTTTTCCTGTATTACCTGCTCCGCTACGGTTTCAGTCCCTCGAAGATACTGCGTCTTGCAGCAGCGGCGTTTGAGGGGGAATACGACAGGGAATATATACTCGGCTGGCTCAAAAACTTTTACAGCAGGTTTTTCCGTCAGCAGTTCAAGCGTTCGTGTATGCCCGACGCTCCGAAGGTGGGTTCGGTGGCTCTTTCTCCGCGCGGTGACTGGCGCATGCCGTCAGACGCTTCGTTAGATCTATGGAAGAGCGAGCTTGAAAAACTTTAGTATAAAATAAGGCTTTGCCCTTCCGCAGAATGGAGTTGATTTTGTGTCGAAGGGCAAATTTTGTCTTATAATCTCCGCCGTGCTCTACGGCGTATCTCCGATCCTTGCCGCTATCGCATACAGGGGCGGGATAAATGGGATAACACTTACATTTCTGAGAAGCTCGGTATCGGTGCCGCTTCTGTTAGCTATAATATTGGCGGATAAGAGACCGCTGCGCCTCCCGAAGCGCGCCTTGGGCAGCGTCATAGCGCTGGGTGTGTTCGGCGGCGCTCTGCCGATACTTCTGCTTTATTTATCGTATAATTTTATATCCACAGGTCTTGCCACAACGCTGCATTTCATATATCCGATTGTAACGGTCCTGGCATCGGCGGTCATATACCATGAAAGGATGCCGCGTATAATGCTGAGCGCGGTAGTGCTTGTGACGGTAGGGATATTCATGTTCAGCGATATCGATGCGAGATCCGACAAGGCCGGGATAATACTGGCTCTGCTTTCAGGACTTTTCTACAGCTTTTATGTGATCTATATCGACCGTTCCGGGCTTGACAGGCTCGATTATATGGTTCTGACTTTTTACGTAATGCTTATCATGAGCGCGGCCACGTTTATTTTCGGGCTGGCGACAGGCAGTCTGTCGTTCGATTTTTCGCCGCTGTCATGGAGCGTTTCCGTTGTTATATCACTTATGGTCACGCTCGGAGCTATGCCGCTGTTTCAGGCGGGGATAAGATACGAGGGCGCATCCGCTGCCGGGATACTATCTACGGTCGAGCCTGTAACAAGCGTTGCGCTCGGCGCACTGTTCCTCGGCGAGCGTGTGGAAACGGGTCAGCTCATGGGCGCTGGGATGATACTGTTCGGGGTAATACTTGCAGAGCGCGGTCTTAGAAAAAAAGAGGAAGACGCCGCAGCTCTGCACTGAAAGCTTTATCCGTTGAGCAGGGCGGCGGCGATAGCGTCGGCTATATATACCGCCGCCGTCTTTGCCTCGGCGAGGCTGTTCCCGTTGCTTCCCACCTCTAGAAGGAGGCTTCCGCGTGTGACGTGCATGTTAAATCTTTCGCGGCGCAGGTTTATAGGGCGCATCATTCCCGGGTACATCAGCTCTGCGGCGTTCTGCACCTTGGCGGCCAGCGTGAGGTTGTCGCGCCAATACGGATGGTACAGCCCCATGCTGTCAGTGCCGATAACGAGCATGACCTGCGCAGTCTCTTCTCCGTTCACCTCTGCGCAAACGCGCAGCTTTGAACCGTCGTTATAGATATAAGCATCGCGGTGTACGTCAAGAACAACCTTGATCGACGGATATTGTTCTATATTTTTGTTTATGGTCTCAAGCGTACGCGTGTATGCGCTTTGGTATGTAGGGTAGTCGTGTATGGTCGTGTCGTGTATCGTTTGTATACCGTGCGCTTCAAGCGTCTGCGCGATGATATCTCCCACGGCGCACATGTTTTGATCCGGATTTGTTGTCCGTTCCGATTCACCGCTCATAGCGTCTCCGTCGTAGCATTCTGTCGTGTGAGTATGTACGATAAGTACCTCCGGGGCGTCGAGGGTCAGCTTTGAAGCAAGCTCGCCTGCGCACATCGCATCAATGTCTACGCTGTAGTTTGTCGCATTGTTTATCTCTAAGCCTGCCGACGCGGTTATTTCCTCGTGTGAAGGAAGCTTTGAGGCTGCGCTTTTTATTATATCCTGCTTTTGATCCTGTTCTTGTCCATGCTCCGGGGATGGAACGGGATCGCTTTCATTTTCCGTATCCGCTTCCGGACGCTCTGAACTGCCGGGCTGACCTGCCGCTTCAAGGACTGCCGAGGAGCTTTCTATTATCGTGTCCGGCTTGTCTGCGTCAAAGCCGAATATACGCTTGATCATATCGCCTATTCCGGAGCCGCCGTCATTCTCCGGGAGTCCGTCGTCAAGGATATCCTTATATAGCTCGTCTTCCGCCGGAGAATAGGCTGTCACGGCCTCCTGCTCCGCAGGCTCCGGAATGTTTTTGACAATTGCCGCCGTGCCGAGCGAGAACGCCGCAATGACCGCCGCCGCCGCTGCGGCGCGGTATATACCCTTTTTAGTTATTACGTAAGTCCTGAATTTTCTCATAACTCTTGTCCTTTCATGTTTGCTTGCCTAAGTTATAATACGTTGCGGACAGTCAATTTATGCTTGATTATTTCATTCAATTATAGTATAATAAAGATAATAGTCAGATGATCGCAGAGACAGAGGGGAGAATGAGATGGACGTCCGTTCAATGACGAAACGTGAGCTTAGCGAATACATAGAAGCGAACAGGGATGCGCCGGATCCCGCGCTGCTCTCGGAGGCAGCCGGACTGCGGGATGAATATTACGGCAGACGTATATTTGTGCGCGGGCTTATAGAGTTCACGAACTGCTGCCGAAACAACTGTTTGTACTGCGGTATACGCAGCGCTAACAGGGGTATTAACCGTTACAGACTCACAAAGGAAGAGATATTGGAATGTGTAAAAGAGGGGCGCAGGCTCGGTCTCGGCACGTTTGTTCTGCAGGGCGGAGAGGACGCGCATTACACGGATGACGTGCTTTGCGGCATCATACGTTCCATAAAAGAATATGCGCCGGACTGCGCGGTCACCCTTTCGGTCGGAGAGCGGAGCTATGAAAGCTATAAAAGGCTTAAGGACGCCGGCGCGGACAGATATCTGCTCAGACACGAGACGGCGGATAAGGCGCATTACGGGCTTCTGCATCCAAAAGAAATGTTGTTCGGGAACAGGGTGAGATGTCTGTACGACCTTCGCTCGCTCGGATATCAGGTGGGCGCCGGGTTTATGGTCGGCTCCCCGTATCAGACGAGCGAAACTCTCGCTGAGGATCTGCTGTTTCTTAAGCGGCTCGAGCCGCATATGGTAGGTATAGGCCCTTTTATACCCCAGGCGGCAACTCCGTTCGGGGATAAGAGGGGCGGTACGCTCGGACTGACGCTGACAATGCTTGCTCTCACAAGGCTCATGCTTCCGCGTACTCTTATCCCGGCGACTACGGCGCTCGGAACGATAGACAGCCGCGGCAGGGAAAAAGGCTTCGGCGCGGGAGCGAACGTTGTTATGCCAAACCTTTCGCCGAGGGAGCGCAGGGGCGACTACGCTTTGTACGATAATAAGCTGTGCACAGGCGCGGAGGCTGCCGAAAGCATAGATCAGCTGCGCGCGCTTATAGAGGACGCCGGATATACTATGGATACGGGCAGGGGAGACTCGCTTGTTGAAGCGGTGCGAAGCGACAGAAAAGGAAAGGACAAAGTATATGAGTATAAACAGTAAACGATCCGTAAAATGCCCGCAGTGCGGACAGATGTCGGAAGTCACAGTCTGGAATTCGATAACGGTGAATGACAGCCCCGATCTGAAAGAAGATCTGCTTTCGGGCGGAATTAATATGTTCAGGTGCGCGTCATGCGGCTATGCGGCGCTCATGCCTGAGCCTATGCTGTATCACGACAGCGGCAGAAAGCTGATGATATCATTCTCGCCGACGAACGAAGCGGCGGTAAGACAGCAGCTTTTCGATAATATAAGAAAATCATCGCGCGAGTCGGGAGAACTGCAGAAGCTGACGGGCTATAATCTGAGATTTGTGACCGACCTTAACGAGCTTTTGGAAAAGATACTTATCTTTGATAACGAGCTGAACGATAAGGTCATAGAGCTGATAAAGCTTATGATACTTTCGCAGGATATAGACAAGTCGGAGCAGCGGGTATGCAGGTTCGGAAAATATGAAAACGGAGCTATAGAGTTTATGATACACGATCATATCGAAAACCGGATATACACATCGTCCGTGCCTGAGGAGACGTATGACAGGCTTTTTAACAGTCTGATGGAATCGGGCGTTAAACCGTATTCGTTCGACTGGGAGGCTGTGGACGGAACATATGCTACAAGGCTTCTGAACGGATTTAACAATCATTTTTAAATACAGTGAAAATCTAAATCGGATAAAATAAGCAGGTGATGATTTGAAGGATATAACGGCAGGAACAAAGAAATTAGGTATTATAGGCTGTCCTGTGGAGCACAGCTTTTCGCCCGTGATGCATAATTATATTTCGGAAAGAATGGGAGCCGACTACGTATATGCGGGCTACCATGTAGAGCCTGAAAATAT
This sequence comes from uncultured Clostridia bacterium, assembly GCA_944393255.1. Taxonomy (GTDB): domain Bacteria; phylum Bacillota; class Clostridia; order UBA1381; family UBA1381; genus Ornithomonoglobus. The sequence goes on from CALXZP010000062.1 coordinate 29,738, forward strand.
CGGCGATGCGGTGCGCGGAATGAGAGCGCTCGGCATCTCAGGAATGAACGTGACAGCTCCGCATAAGCGGGCTGTGATGGAGTATCTTGACGAGACAGACGGGCGCGCGCAGCGTCTGGGCTCGGTCAACACCATAGTAAACCGAGGCGGAGTGCTGAAGGGCTATAATACCGACAGCGACGGTTTTTATATGGCGCTTGATAAGGCTGGGATCGCGGTGAACGGAAAGCATATACTCGTCATAGGCTGCGGGGGCGTTGTAAGACCAACTCTGATACGGCTTATAGAGGCGGAGCCGGAAACCGTAACGGTGATAAACAGGACGGCTTCAAAGGCCGAGGCTCTGACGGAAGCGCTGCGCTGCGAGACAGGGTTTGAGATAAAGACCGAGATAGACCGGAGCAGCTTTGACATCGTTATAAACACTACCTCGGCAGGTATGGAGCCGCAGGAAAACGTTTTGCCGACAGATTCGATAAGCGGTGTGAACGTTCTCGAGCTTATAAACGAAAATACCGCGGCGGTCGATATGATATATAACCCGCCGAAAACGCGGTTTCTTGCGGAGGCGGAAAAACGCGGGGCAAAGATACTGAACGGGCTGGATATGCTCATATATCAGGGTCTGATCGCATACGAGCTGTTTACCGGGATAAAGCTCCCGGACGATATGGCGGAGCTGATCCGGCGCGATGTGTTCGGCGCGGAAAGGGGAGTATGATATGAATATTGTGCTTACCGGTTTTATGGCGTCGGGAAAAACGGAGATATCAAAGGCGATATCGAGACTGTCTGACTATAAGCTCGCGGATACTGACGATATGATAGTTCAGCGCGAGAGAAAGACGATAAATGAGATATTCGCGGAGGCAGGCGAGGACGGATTTAGAAAAATAGAGCATGAGATAGTCCTTGAAGCCGCAAAGCTTGACGGATACGTTATCGCCACCGGCGGAGGGGCGGTCTTGAACAGCGGGAATATAGCGGCGCTCCGCAGAAACGGCGTCATAGTGAATTTATCGCCCGATTTTAGTGTTATAAGATCGCGTCTGCAGGCTGCAAGGGACAGCCGGCCGCTCTTGAGAGACGGAGATATAGAAAGTATACATAAGAGATTTCGCGACAGGCTTCCGTTTTATGCCGACTGCGATATTTCGGTGAAGGTAGTAAACGGAAAAACGCCTGAACAGTATGCGCGTGAAATACTAAATCTGTGTGAAGGGAGGGATGCTTCCTTATGAAAATAACGAGAGAAGCCGATTATGCGCTCAGGATAGTCGCAATGCTTGCCAAAAGCGATAAGCAGGTGGAAGCAAAGGTGATCGCCGAGAAGAACGATATACCGTACAGATTTACTTTGAAAATACTGAGGAAGATAGTTCAGGCAGGTTATCTGAGATCCTTCCGCGGCGTGAACGGCGGGTATATGCTGAGCAAAAAGCCGTCGGAGATAACGTTTAGGAATATCATAGAGGTGATAGACGGAGAGATTACGCTTAACGTATGCCTCGGAGAGAACGGCTGCTGCTCAAGCAACGGCAAGTGCGCGCTGAAGCAGAAGCTTAAGAAGGTGCAGGATATAATAACGAGCGAGCTTGACGATATCACATTTGAGGACGTAATAAAGGATATGCAGTAAAAAAACAGGCAGACCATGATAAAATTCACGGTCTGCCTGCTTTTTTATTCGGTAATATCTTCTGTCTCCGTGCCGGAAGCATCCGGTTCGGAGCCTGTATCGGTATTTTCAGCATCCTGCGCAGATCCGTCCTGAGCCGCATCTGCGGAAGGAGCCGCGCTGTCTGAGGGGGATACCGTATCCGGCTCCGCTGCGTCCGCCGTGTTAGTGTCGGATGCTGCTGCCGGAGCATTAGCTGTAACGTCGATATATCCGCCGTAGGATATGCGAAGCGTTACTTCATTCCATTGATCCCTCGCACCGAACAGATAGAATTTGGTATCGCACGCATAGTACGGAGTCTGATCGGGGATAACGGAGGTGAAATCCGCCGTTATATATGATCTTGCCGTATCGAACGAATAGTTTTCTATGTTCTTTATCGTTTCAGCGTCATATTTGTAAGCATTTGAAGCGTCACAGTTTATATATACGGTCTTTGTGTCGCCGTCCCATGTAACATCTGCACCGAACGCTTCCGAAACGACGCGCAGCGGCACATATGAGCTTGACTCTATTATTACCGGCTGCAGCTCTGTTATGGAAATATCGGAATAGCTCGATGATGAAGTGTCTGCGCCGTCCCACTTCTTAAGAGACCATACATTGTAGCCGGTCTCGTTAAAGGTCCTTGCAAACTGAACTATTGTCGAATTTTTTGTACAGGTTATGGACTGCGCTTTAAGGATACTTGTTTTCTGATATTCATCCCAGTATACGTTTATGCCCATGCTGTCGAAAACGCTTCTCAGAGGTACGTATGTATGGTCGTCAAGTATCACCGGGCTTATACCGTTCGGGAAGCTGACCGTTTCATTGTTCAGAACAACGGAAACTCCGGAACCGGGCGAGGGAGTCGTATTTGTAAACGTCGGAGGCTGCGACGGCGCGGAATACGGATCGAGCTCGAACTGAGGATACATTATACCGTCAAACAGATGCTGACCCTGATCCGAATCGCATGAAAGCTTTACACACCAGCTGTCCAGCGTTATGCTCATGGTGCCGTCGGAAACATAGCTGCCGTCCTGATAGCTCACTGTGAACCTTACCGTTCCTATATTATCGTTCATAACGCCATCATAGCATGTGTAAATAAGCTGCTCATTATTGTTTTTAACAAATCTGAAACTGACAGACACGGATGAGTCCGTGCAGCTGAGTATATCAAGACTTGCAAAGTTATCACTTGTCGCCCCCGCAGACAGATACGAGCCTGCAAAAGCCTCGTTCACAAATGTATTCGCATGTACCGGCTGCATTACCGATACCGCAGCCGTGACCGCTGCAGCGATAGCTGCTGTTTTCTTAAACATTTTCTCCCACTCCTTTTTTACCTGTACAAATATACGCCGTAAATAACGGAGCACTGCCCAAAGGCGGCGCTCCGTTACAGCTGTTGTCCTTCGTCTAAAAACCGTTACGCCTTGTTGACCGAGCCGAAAAGCTCCATTTTTTCTTTTACTATCGTCTTTATGCCCTCGAAGCCCGGTGCAAGAAGCTTTCTCGGATCGAAGCCCTTGCCGACGAGATCCTTGCCCTCTTCAATGTATTTTCTCGTAGCTTCCTGGAAATAGAGCTGGCACTCCGTGTTCACGTTTATCTTTGCAACGCCGAGCGATATTGCTGTTTTGATCATATCGGCAGGGATACCCGTGCCGCCGTGGAGAACGAGCGGGAGGTCGCCTATAAGATCCTTTATCTTTGCAAGAGCGTCAAAATCAAGCCCCTTCCAGTTTTCAGGGTATTTACCGTGGATGTTGCCTATGCCTGCCGCAAGGAAGTCAACGCCGAGATCAGCTATGCGCTTGCACTCTTCCGGATCGGCTATCTCGCCTGCGCCTACAACGCCGTCTTCTTCACCGCCGATCGAGCCTACCTCAGCTTCGATTGAAAGTCCCATGTTGTGCGCGGCATGAACGAGCTCAGTTGTCTTTGCTACATTCTCATCTATCGGGAAATGCGAGCCGTCGAACATGATCGACGAGAACCCTGCCTTTATACATTTATAGCAACCCTCATATGTTCCGTGATCGAGATGGAGCGCTACCGGAACAGTGATCCCGAGCGATTCTATCATTGCCTTTACCATAGCCGCAACTGTGCCGAAGCCGGTCATATATTTGCCTGCTCCCTCCGATACGCCCAGGATAACAGGCGAATTGTTCTCCTGTGCGGTCAAAAGAACGGCTTTTGTCCATTCAAGGTTATTGATATTGAACTGGCCTACGGCGTAGTGCCCCTCCACCGCTTTCTTTAACATTTCTGTTGCTGTTACTAACATAAAATTAATCCTCCTTGGGTGTGTGTATGATTTATACAGGCTTACGCCTGTGAAAAATGCGGTGTGCTCTGCGCACCGCTGTATAATATTAAGGACGTCCGGAAATTCCGGATGCCGCAAATATCTAAACTCCTAAAATGACCTCGCTTGCATTCATCAGTCTCAAAAGATTGTCCTTTGTCACCGCAAACGATTTGCGTCTGCCGCAGCGCTTGCATATGAGCGACAGCCTGCCGTCCGCATGATCGAACGTTATGTTTACACTTCCGCAGATACAGCTTACCGAATGTTCTGAAAACCGCCTGTCGAGTATCATAAGCATTTCGGATAGGATAGGGTCTCTGCCGGAACATATATCCGATCCTATGCGGTTTAACGAGCCTGAAGCCGAGGCAGCCGTTTCAGAGACCGCCTTTCCGACCATTGTTTTATTACCGCCGTAGAAAAATGCTCCTAACCCGGTAGCCGGACATGCTGCGTATCCCGCTCCGGCGTCCCAGAGCCCGCGGAATGAAAGCTCCTTTTTATGCGTTTTTCCGCAGTAAGGACATTCCGTCTGTATGGTATATTTATCCCTGCTCACCTTCCGTATCTGTGCGCATACCGTGGCGCAGCCGTGAGCGGCGCACCGAAATATATACGGCTGTTTGTTTGAAAGTCTGAACACATCAAAGCTGCAGCCGCACGATGTGAAGCATGAGGGACATATATAGGCAAAGTAGCCGACGTAGTTGAAATCCATATCAGTCTCCGATCATTTTACGCCTATCCTGCATTCACGTGCATAAAAGAACAGATACTGCTGAGCCATACCGCCAAGCTCGCCGAATTTGTCCTCGGCAAATTCGGATATGGTTTTTATCGTCTGCGGTACGCTGTCAAAATAACAGTATTCCATGACCCGCTTGATCCAAACATCGACCGGAAACGAATCGCATCGGCCGAGCCCGAATAATAAAATGCAGTCCGATACCTTGTTGCCTATACCCCATATGTTCATAAGCGCCTTTTTGGCTTCCGGCGTGGTCATAGACTTTATCGCTTCAAGGTCTGTCTCTCCCGATACGACCTTTCTTGCGCAGTCGAGAATATATTTATCACGGAAACCGGCACGGATGACCGAAAGCTCCTCGAGCGACAGCTGTGCTATTCGTTCCGGAGAAGGGAAAGAATAATATACGCTGCCCTGATATGTATGGCTTTCTCCGAAATTGGAGCAAAGCAGCCCGATTATTTTTTTTATTCGAGGTATGTTATTGCTTGCGGAGATGATAAAAGAAATGACGGTCTCCCAAAGCTCCTGATTGAGTATGCGTATGCCTTTTCCGTATTCCACCGCTTTTTCCATAACAGGATCTCCTCCGGCGGTCAGTACGCGCTTTATTTCAGAATAGTCGCGACCCAGATCGAGATAGTCATACCATACATTATTAAAATCCTCTATAGAGGTATCATGTAGTATCGTCTTTCCGTTTTCGGACGATATCTTTACCGTTTTTCCAAAAGCCGTGCCGATATAGGCATTTTCACCGCAGGGATCAAAGCGGAAGCACTGACCGCAGTCAAAAACATGCGGCAAAACGAGATCATCCTGTCCGATGATATGGATATCATTATTTACAATTTTGGTTTCCATGCTCATTATTATAACATCACCGCTGCATATCGTTTAAGTAAATATAACCGGAACAAAGCCGTCAACAGCTTTGTTTCCGTAATCGTATTTATTTATAACATCATAGCAATGCGTATAGCATTGCCACACACCGTTACAATAAATACATGCCGAAGCAAAGCCAAAAAGGCTTTGTTTCCATAACTGTATTTATTATAACACATATCGGCGCTATTATCAAGAAAATAATCAAAAAAATTTGATTTTGTAAAAACTGCAAACATTAGAAACTCTGTGCTGTTGTTTGATATGAATATTGAATAAAAGAAATTATAGTACTTGAAATGGCCGGTAAAATGTGATAATATGTAGCTATAACCTATGCAAAGATGTTCCCCGCCTCTAAGGCGGCGGGTTCCATTTCAGAATTTCAGTGGGAGTTATAATCTTCCGCTGAAACCCTGAGGAGCTGACGCTCCCTTTGCAGGTTGCAATCGTTCGCAAACTCCGCTCTTTGCAAGCAAAGCGGAGTGTTGCTCCGATTTAAAATTATTACACCAATAAATTTTATGAAAGAAGGTATAAAGATGACAGATAAGGAGCTGTATAAAAGTCTTTCATACGAGCGAAAAAATGCTTATCTTGAAATGAGCGCGGACGAGCACGATGCAATGAAAGCGCTTTGCGATGATTACATGAAATTTCTTGACGCAGGCAAGACGGAGCGTGAATGCACGTCTGAGGCGGAAAAGGCTGCGGTTGCTGCGGGATTTAAGAATTTGGACGATATCTCGGAGCTGAGACCTGGCGATAAGATCTATAAGATAAACAGGGCTAAAAATATATTTATGGCCGTCATAGGCACGGAGGATATAAGCCGGGGTATAAATATAGCCGGCGCTCATATAGATTCCCCGCGTCTTGACCTCAAGCAGAACCCGCTGTATGAGAGCACCGATATGGCGCTTCTGAAAACGCATTACTACGGCGGTATAAAGAAATATCAGTGGCCGACCATACCGCTCGCGATACACGGAGTTGTATTCAACAGCAAGGGCGAGAAAATAAATATCTGCATAGGCGAAGCGGAAAACGATCCGGTATTCGTTATAACAGACCTGCTGCCGCATCTTGCAAAGGATCAGATGGCTAAGAAAATGACGGAGGGTATCGAAGCCGAGAACATGAACGTTCTTATCGGAGGGATGCCCGCAGAGACTGAGGAAGTTAAGGAAAAGGTCAAGTTCTCTGTATTAAAGCTGCTCAATGAACGTTACGGCATAACGGAAAAAAGCCTGCAAAGCGCGGAGATAGAGATCGTTCCCGCGCAGAAGGCTAAAAACGTAGGATTGGACGAAAGTTTTATCGGAGCGTACGGTCATGACGACAGAGTATGCGCGTATACAACGCTGCGCGGCATACTTGATACAGACGCGCCCGGAAAAACGGCCGCGGCGATACTCGTTGACAAAGAGGAGATAGGCTCAAGCGGAAATACCGGCGCTCAGAGCGCGTTTATGATGATGGCGATAGCCGAATTGGTAGAAAAGCTCACCGGAACGTGTACGGTAACTCAGCTGAACAGGGTAATAGAAAACTCGGCATGCATGTCGTCAGACGTCTCGGCGGCGGTCGATCCAAATTTCCTGAGCGTATCGGAGGAGCGGAATTCTTCATATGCGGGATACGGCGTGGCAATAGTGAAATATACCGGCGCAAGAGGAAAGTATGATTCATCGGATGCAAATGCGGAGTTTGTTTATGAGATAGGAAAAATAATGGACGAAAACGGAGTTGTATGGCAGACCGGCGAGCTGGGCAAGGTAGACCAGGGCGGCGGAGGAACGATAGCTCAGTATGTCGCAAATCTGAACATGAACGTTATAGACTGCGGCGTTCCGGTGCTTTCCATGCATTCGCCGTTTGAAGTTGTCGCAAAAAGCGACGTCTATATGGCATATAAAGCGTATAAGGCATTTTATATGAACAGATAAATATCCCGCTGTCCGCATTGGACGGCGGGAAAAGCTATATCCGTACCGGTCTTGCTAAAACTCCGGTACGGATATTTTGTTTTTTTCAAAAAACTATTGACAGACTACAAATTGTAGTGTATAATGATAATAGACTACAAACAGTAGTCATATAACAGTTGCGCAATTTGACACGGAGGTGATATAAATGTCCGGACATAAGATAACGGAATCGGAGTACGAGGTCATGCAGGTGCTTTGGACTGCGGAACGCCCGCTGGAGCTGGGGGAGATAATGAAGCGTCTGCCTGAGAGCAAGTGGGCGAGAAACACGGTTGCAACGCTGCTTTCAAGGCTTTCCGGCAAAGGTATTGCATCATATGAGAAAAACGGCAAGTACAATATGTATTATGCCGCTGTTACAAAAGAGGATTACGGCGCGGATGAAACAAGATCTCTGCTCGGCAGGCTTTATGACGGTTCGATAAGAAATCTTGTAGCTTCGCTTTACAGCAGAAACGCGCTCACAAAGGAGGATATCACATCTCTTCGGGAGATGCTTGATCCGGAGACGAACGATGTTTGAGCTGTTCAGGAACGTATTGTGCCTCAGTGCAGTAGGCAGCGGAGCCGTATTAATATTAATGATAACAAGACCTATAATAGTAAAACGTATCACAGCAAGGATGCACTATAATATATGTCTTGCGGCGATGCTGTTCATGCTTGTGCCGTTTTGGAGTATGCTGCCTGCCGCGGGCTCCGCGCCGCAGGCGACCGGTTCGGGTTCGGCGGCTCAGGAGGCAACAGGGCAGGATGCACAGTCAGAGCCGCTGCCGGAGACTGTGATAATAGACGAGGTGCCGATGGAATACAGGGAGATCGAATTTGCCGGGAGCAGAAGCGTGCGTATATATGACCTTGCTGCGTATATATGGGCAGCTGGGGCAGCCGTATTCATGGGAGCGGCCGCCGTCAGCTATACAGCTTTTCTGGTGAAGAGAAAGCGCGGCAGCGCCGAGCTTGTCTCATACGGTCCGCTTGAGGAGATAAAGGGAAAAATGGGTATAAAGAGGAATATAAGGATAAGAGTATCGGATAAGACGGTATCGCCGATGCTTGTCGGAATACTTTTTCCGGTGATATATATTCCTCGGGAGATGCCGGACAGAGAGCGTCTTATGATGGTATTGAAGCATGAGCTCACGCATTACAAAAGCGGCGATCTTTTGTTCAAATGGGCGGCGCTGTTTGTAAACGCATTGCACTGGTTCAATCCGTTTGCATACTTTCTGAGTGCGAACATAAACCGCGCATGTGAAGTCGCATGCGATATGGCAGTCGTGAAGGACATGAGCGAGGCTGAAAAGAGAACGTATATGGAGACGATCTTAGAGCTGGCGGAAGGGTGATCTTAAAGAAACGGAGGTAAAAGGTATGTTTGAAAAATTCTATACTACAAAAATGAGTACAGGAGGAAAGGAACTTCGTTTGCGTTTCGAGAAGCTGCGCAGCGGAAACGGAAAATTTTCGCGGTTGGCAGGTATCGTTATAGCAGCGGTCATGACGACGGCGCTTACTTTTGGTACCGCAGTAATGGCAGCTATGGGAGCAGACGGGCCGGAGCATTGGGATAATAACGAAGCGTATTATCTTGATGGCACACAGATAAGCTTATCGGTATCGGAGCAGGATGTTCCGGCGTGGGTATATGAGGATATAACCGATAACGGCAGTATCGATGTTGCATTTGATCGCTATCAGGTACGCAGTGCAAACGGCTGGGTATCCCCTATGAATCTTATAGAGATAGGCGGAAACAAAGGAGAGATAACTCTTGCATCGATAGGAGATACAAGAGGCAGATCATCAA
>CALXZP010000063.1 GCA_944393255.1 uncultured Clostridia bacterium
AGTTATATTATATCAAATCAGAGTGGTTTTTTCTATACATTTAATGAAAATTAATAGTGACAAAACGGATTTGCCACGTCCGTAAAACCGCATAAACTCTACACTTTTGGAGTTTTGCACGTGGCTAGACAGTATAGAATACGGAGGGGATGAACATGTTAAACCATATTAAAATAATGATAATGAGCCTTGTCGTATTGCCGGCGTTTGTGGGTACAGCGGCGGAAGCGGAGACCATAGGAACAGTGCTTTCTACCGATATAGGCACGGTCATAGACGGTGCGGCATGCAGAACGTACAATGTTGACGGCCGCACCTTTGTTGTGGCTGAGGAGCTGCGTTCGTATGGTTTTGACGTATACTGGAACGAATTTGATAAAATCCTGTCTGTAACTCAGGCTCCGTATGCCCGCAGGGAGCTGCTTCCGGCAGAGCAAGTCAATATAAGGAAAGAGGAGTGTTCCGTCGGAGAACCGGTAATGGATATTCTGGCTACAGATATATCGGTCACGGTCACAGGAGCCGCCGTTGAGAGCTATAATATTGACGGGCGCATGGTAATACCCGTGCGTGCGCTTGAGCCGTATGCTTATATAGAATACAGTGATGAAGCGAGGCTTGTAACGATCAGGGGTCTGCAGCATTATCTCGATGAGCGCGCTGCTCTTGGCGATCCGGATCTAAGGCACGAGGTCAAGGAGTATATCCAGCCGGTTCACAGCTGGCACAAAAATCTCGGCGGGGGACTGGTAAGCGAGAATAAATACGATGCAGAGGTAAAAGAGACAGAAATGGAATATACGGGGAACGGCAGGATATATTCATATTTCGGCAACCCGCTCACGGCATTTTATCCTACAGGCGCAGACCATATGGAGGAATGCTGCGACAGGGAAATATACAGTATAACCGGCGCAGACGGAGAGTGGATCTACGAAGCGGATCTGTTGCCGAGAAATGATACCGGTTTCCGATATATAATAACCGACGCACACAATCAGATGATATCCAAAATGAACGAAATGCTTTATGGTTACATGGTGGAGAAAGAAGATTTCCGCTCCAATTTCTGGCCGGACAGAGCAAAAACAAACGCGCCGGATATGCGTTTTGAAAAATTAGTGCAGGACGGCGCCGTTTCCGTCGGCGGGTATTATTATAAGCTGTACGATCCGGAGGACGGCGAGCGTCACCTTATGAGATATAATATAAATGATGTACTGAACATAGGATCCGATTCTTATTTTCTGTCGCGGGACAATGTTTTGTTTAAGGCGGATTTTTATTATGGCTACAGTGAGCATTATTCTACAAATTCAAAAGTGAATGAGAAAGCGAGCAGCACGTTTGACACGCTTATGGAGTATGATGTAAAAAAGGCCGTATCTGACCGGTATTCATATTATATGCTCAAAACAAACGGAGATGTGAAGTATGAGGGCGGTACAATAGCATCTGATGCCTCGGATATATGTTCGGTTTACGGATCGGATAGAATGAAGCTTTGTGTTCTCACAAACGGAGGAGAAGTATATATCGGCGATGCAGATGAGTATATAAACGGAAGCCGGCTGAAGATAGCCGATGGAGTAAAGGAGATATTTGATACCGGCTCGTCTGCCTTATATTACAAAAATGAAAACGGTGAATTATATGAGTATATCGTAAATAATGGAACTTATGAAAAGCTTTCGGAAAATGTATCCAAAGCAACATATTCCGGACAATATATAACCGCCGGCGGCAGTCTGATGAGTCACGGCAAGGTATACGACACAGATGTAAAGGACGCCCGCATAATAGATAATGTCACCTACTACATTAAAAATGACGGAACTCTCTGGTACATCAAAAATGGCACAGGTGCGAGAGTACCGGCATTTGAATAAAGCGGTCACGAATAAAAACCAAGAGATTTGAAAATAGTCTGTAAAAATACCTGTTCAAAATATCACCTAAAAATAAAACAAAGACCTCATCAAATGAGATCTTTGTCTGCTTTATCGGCTTTTTACAGCCAATGTATAATATTTGTTCTGTTTAACGTCTCCCGGCTCATGCCTGTACGGCTATCTTGTAAAGCTCGTCAAAATCACCGGCAATATAGTCGGCGCCGGCGGCTTCCAGCTCGCCCTCAGCCGCGTAGCCGTAGCTGACTCCGCAGGAGGCTATACCGCACTGCTTTGCGCCGTCTATATCCTGATGACGGTCTCCGACCATTAATATCCTGCTTCTGTCCTCAATGCCGAGCTTTTCTATCGAATATTCTATGATCTCGGCCTTGCTGTTCCGGACGCCGTTCAGCTCGGCTCCGGTCACAAGCTTCAGATACGGTCTCAATCCGTAACGCACGACTATCCTGTCGGCGTATACCTTTGGCTTTGAGGTGGTAAGAACGGGCAGACGCGCGCTGTCTATAAGCCTTTTGAGAAAGTCATGCGCTCCGGCGTAAACTCTGTTTTCAAACAGCCCTACCGTTGAGAACCGTTCGCGGTAAAGCTCCACCGCGCGCTGCGACTTTTCGGGCGTGAAGCCGCAGAACTCGGTGAACGAGTCTATGAGCGGCGGGCCTATAAACCGCATAAGCTCAGCGGGCAGCGGCTCGCCGAGCTTATCAAGCGCATATTTAACGCAATTCAAAATCCCGTCCTTTGAATCGGTAAGAGTACCGTCGAGATCAAGAAAAATATATTTGTATTTCATGATCATATCAGAATGAAAGCTTTTCGTCAAGGAAGCTTTCAAGCTCTTCGATCTTTACGCGCGTCTGCTCCATTGTATCTCTTTCACGGATAGTAACTGCGCCGTCCTCAAGAGAGTCAAAGTCGAAGGTAATGCAGAATGGCGTTCCGATCTCGTCCTGGCGGCGGTAACGCTTGCCTATTGAGCCTGCATTGTCGTATTCACAGTTATATTTCTTTATAAGCTTTTCATAAACAGCTGTAGCCTGCTCGTCAAGCTTCTTTGAAAGCGGAAGCACAGCAGCCTTTACCGGCGCGAGCGCGGGATGGAGATGCAGCACAACTCTGCTGTCGCCGCCCTCGAGCTGCTCCTCGTCGTATGCGTCGCAAAGGAAAGCGAGAACCACGCGGTCTGCGCCAAGCGACGGCTCTATAACATACGGAACGTATTTTTCATTTGTTACCGGATCCATATACTCGAGATTAACGCCTGAGTGATCGATATGCTGTTTAAGATCGTAGTCGGTCCTGTCCGCAATGCCCCAAAGCTCGCCCCAGCCGAACGGGAACAGGAACTCTATGTCCGAGGTGGCCTTTGAATAGAACGCAAGCTCTTCCTTGGCATGGTCGCGGAAACGAAGGCTTTCCTCACGGAGATTCAGCGATTTTAAGAAATCTATACAGAACTGTTTCCAGTATGCGAACCATTCAAGATCTGTATCGGGCTTGCAGAAGAACTCAAGCTCCATCTGCTCAAACTCCCTTGTCCTGAACGTGAAGTTTCCGGGTGTGATCTCGTTTCTGAACGATTTGCCTATCTGGGCTATGCCGAACGGTATCTTTTTGCGTGAAGAACGCTGAACATTCTTGAAGTTTACAAATATACCCTGGGCTGTTTCGGGGCGGAGATATATGGTGTTCTCCGAGTCCTCGGTAACACCCTGGAAGGTTTTGAACATCAGATTGAACTGGCGTATATCCGTAAAGTTGATCTTGCCGCACTTTGGACATGCGATAGAGTGCTCGTCGATATATTCCTTCAGCTGCTCGTTTGTCCAGCCGTCGCAGCAGATGTCCTCGCTGTTTTCCGCGGCGTAGTCCTCTATGAGCTTATCTGCTCTGTAGCGGGCTTTACATTCCTTACAGTCCATAAGGGGATCGGAAAAACCGCCTACATGTCCCGAGGCTACCCATGTTTCGGGGTTCATGAGTATAGCGCAGTCTATCCCTACATTGTATTTTGATTCCTGTATAAACTTCTTCCGCCATGCCGCCTTGACATTGTTTTTGAGCTCAACGCCGAGCGGACCGTAATCCCATGTGTTTGCAAGACCGCCGTATATCTCGCTGCCTGCAAAAATAAAGCCCCTGCCCTTGCAGAGGGCAACTATTTTGTCCATGGTTTTATCTGTATTATTCATTATGCCACCTCATATAATATGCGGCCGCCGCCGCAGTTTTCATCTTCTTCTATATTTTATATTAAGACGCCGGATTTGTCAAGTGTTTTGTGTATTTTACGGCGCTGTGCGGAATATAAAATTATTACGGAGAATACAATCTGACTATAACGGGGATATAAAAGCATATTTTGTTTGTACACTATTATTTGATTTTATGCTTGAAAAAAAAATAATCTTGTGTTAAAATTATAATGTTAAATTGTTGAGGTAAAATAGGGTTTTGGGTTTTAAAATTTGGAGGAGAGATCATGCAGCTTGTAACATCAATTAATTTTGCAGTTTGGGTTGTATTTTTAGTTTGCTATTTGTATCAGATGTATTATATACTTGTTCCTTACATAAAAAAGGAAAAGCCTTTGGGTGCACCTAAGCAGAATAGGTTTGCGGTACTTATTTCGGCGAGAAACGAAGCCGGGGTCATAGGTCAGCTTCTTGACAGCATAAAGGCGCAGACATATTCGCCGGAGCTGGTTGACGTGTATGTTGTTGCCGATAACTGCACCGATAACACTGCCGATATAGCCAAGCGGTGCGGAGCTAACGTTTATGAGCGGTTTGACAAGGTAAACGTGGGCAAGGGCTATGCGCTTAACTATCTGCTCAGGGAGATAAGCGGCAAGTACGGACATGACTACTATGACGGCTTTTTCGTCTTTGACGCCGACAACGTGCTCGATCCGCACTATATAGAGGAAATGAACAAAACGTTCTCGTCCGGATACCAGATATTAACGAGCTACCGTAACTCAAAGAACTACGGAGACAACTGGATATCCGCCGGATATTCATTGTGGTTCCTCAGAGAATCGAAGTATCTCAACTATTCGAGAATGCTTATGAATACTAGCTGTGCTATATCGGGAACAGGTTTTATGTTCAGCAAGGAGATAGCCAAGGAACTCAACGGCTGGAAATATTATCTTTTGACCGAGGATATAGAGTTCACGGTCGATCATGTTATAAACAATTATAAGATAGGCTACTGCAATAACGCCGTGCTTTATGACGAGCAGCCGTGCCGGTTCAGCCAGAGCGTACGCCAGAGGATGCGCTGGGCAAAGGGCTATCTGCAGGTTTTGTGCAACTACGGCGGGAAGCTGATAAAGGGTATCTTTAAGGACAAGAGCTTTTCGTGCTATGATATGTCGATGTCGATAATGCCGGCGATGATCCTGACTATATTCAGCGCAGTGCTGAATATATCGGCAATACTTGTAGGGCTTATAGCAGGTATAAGCATAGAACCTGTAATAGAGTCCCTTATGGGAGGCTGCCTGAGCATGTACGCTACAATGTACGTGATCGGAGCGATAACGACGATATCGGAAAGAAATAAGATATACACAACTCCGCTGAAGAAATTCCTGTATACTTTCACATTCCCGATATTTATGATGACGTATATCCCGATAACATTCCTTGCTTTGTTCAAGAGGGTAGAATGGAAGCCGATAGTCCACAGCCAGTCCAAGACGCTTGCGGATATCAAATCGACAAATTAACATAGGCTATTAAAGCCGGGATCTGTGAGTATAACGGTAAATATGGTATATTAAAGGCGCCGCTGAAGCGGCGTTTTTTTGTCTTATAATTTAATATTGATATATTGGTTTAATAAAAAAAATAAAATTTTTTTAAAAAAGGTATTGACAAAACTGTCAATACTGTATATACTGTATATATACAGAGAAGCACAGAGGTGAGCGCATGAATATCTTTATAGATAATAAAAGCGGTATACCGATATATGACCAGATATATAAGCAGATCAAGCAGATGATAGTCAGCGGAGAGCTGAACGAGGATGATATGCTTCCTTCGATCAGAAATCTGGCCAAGGATCTGGGTATAAGCGTTATAACGACAAAAAGAGCGTATGAGGAGCTTGAAAGGGAGGGATATATATATACTGTAGCGGCGAAAGGCTGTTTTGTCGCTCCGAAAAATGTGGAGCTTATACGCGAGGAAACGCTTAAGAGGATAGAAGAGCACATGCATGAGATAGTACAGCTGTCAAAGTCGTGCAGGCTCACCAAAAAGGATATAACGGATATACTTGATATTATTATGGAGGAGGAATAGGAATGAATGCATTGGAGATAAAGGGACTTTGCAAGAGCTATACGGGTTTTGAGCTTAATGATATAGAGTTAACGCTGCCTGCCGGGTATATACTCGGACTTATCGGTGAGAACGGAGCCGGAAAGAGCACTATCATAAAGCTGATAATGGATCTTATACGGCGTGACAGCGGCAGTATATTTGTACTTGGCAGGGATAACAGAGAGAAGTTTTCTCTCACAAAAGAGGACGTTGGGGTAGTGCTGGATAAGGTGGGTTTTCCGGAGAGCCTTAATGCAAAGCAGATAAATAACATAATGAAGCTTACCTACAAGAACTGGGATGAACGTGAATTCAGCAGTTATATTGAGCGGTTTGATATACCCCTGTCGAAAAAATTCATGGAATATTCTCAGGGTATGCGTATGAAACTTGGTATAGCCGCGGCTCTTTCGCATAAGCCTAAGCTGCTGATCTTAGATGAGGCGACAAACGGACTTGATCCTGTAGTTAGGGATGATGTGAACGGGATACTAAACGAGTTTACACGAGATGAGACACATTCTGTGCTTATTTCATCGCATATAGTGAGCGATCTTGAGAAGCTTTGCGACTACATCGCGTTTATCCATAAGGGACGCATAATGCTGTGTGAGGAAAAGGACAGGCTGCTTGAAGAATTTGCGTTTATCCAGTGTTCTAAGGAGGAGCTGGAGCGTATACCGCAAAGCGCGCTCAGGGGCGTGAAAAGATCGGTATACAACGCCGAAGCTGTGGCGGAGCGCTCGGCTCTGCCGAAAGGTATAAGGTCGAGACCGGTCACGATAGAGGAGTTATTTGTGTTCATGGTAAAGGAGAGTGCTTGATATGAAGGGTTTGCTGCTTAAAGAATGGTATATGATGCTGAGGCATGCAAAGGGTTACCTGCTGGTATGCTTGGTGTTTTTCACAATATCTATATTCAGCGAGGGAGATACATTTTTTGAGGCGTATCCTCTCGTATTGGCGGGAATGATACCAATAACGCTCATATCTTATGATGAGCGAAGCGGGTGGATCAGTTTCGGTAACATATTGCCGTGCTCGAGAAAACAGTTCGTTTCAGCAAAATATATACTTGCGATCATCATAGCTGTATTTATGACTGCCTGTACGTTGATCGTGCATATTATAAGGATATATTCCGCCGGAGGCGGTGTACAGCTTGGCGCGGGAGTTATTGCCGGTGCGGCGTTCAGTCTGATGCCTCCGTCGTTTGTGCTGCCGGCGGTATTCAAGCTTGGCAGTGAAAAGGGCAGACTGGCATATATCGTGGTCATAGCCGTTGTATGCGCATGCATCCCGTTCCTCAATATGACTTCGGAGAATTATACAGTATATGCTGATATGTCAGCGATCGGTTTTATAGCATTACCGCTGTCTCTGCTTATATTTGCCGCGTCATGGCTGCTGTCTGTAAGATTTTTTGAAAAGCGGGAACTGTAAAAAAGAAACGAGGCTGCGGCCTCGCTTCTTTTTTTGAAGTCTATGTAAATTAAAATCCCAGTTCTTCTGCGACCACTATAACGCTTATGCGTCCGGGGAATTTATAGCAGCCGTCAATGATGCTGACAATGTTGCAGATCCTGCTGGTTCCGGTACAGTCGGAGCAGGAGCATGTGGAGTCGCATGGGTTGCCGTGACGTATACGCTTTGAATTCATTGGCGCGATCTCTTTTGCACGTTTTATTCCTTCCGCCGCGTCTTTCACGATCTTATTTGCGCCTACCACCACTATTACTTTTTTCGGTCCGAAAGCGATGCAGCCCGTTCTGTTTCCGGTGCAGTCGATATTAACGAGCTTACCGTCCATTGTTACGGCGTTGGTGCCGGTAACAAAGACGTCTGACAGAAATCCGAGTCTGTATTTATGCAGTTCTTCCTCCCATGAGCTGTTGCTGAAGCGGTCGATGAACCGGTATTCCGGACTGCGTACCAGATCCATTATGCCTGTCTCCTGTAGAGTAACGCTGCCGCCTACCGCTATTTCGGCGCCCTGCGGGATAAGCTCTTTTACTATTTGCTTCGCCTCTGCGGCGTTTTCTGCGTAGTGTGCGTCAAAACGGCGGCTGTTCAGCACTTCTACAGCGTCCTGAGCCTTGCGCTGCAGCGCCCATTTTTTTATTTCATTCATAGGTATAGCTCCTTTCAATATTTCCTGACTGTATTGTATCACATTCGCCCATGATTTACAACTGAGTTTTTTCAATATAATATACTTTACAATAAAAAAACGCAGCTTACGCGGCGTAAAATGAATATTATAGAATATGATATCACAGCAAAAATTAAGTTCGTTACTTAATTTTTATTCATATATATGATATAATACCACAGACGGAAAAGAATTTCAAGAGATTTTATGAATTTTTTGAACGAAAAAACCGAATTTGTCATTTTATACAAGAAGTTTTGACATGTTCATAGCAAAATAAGACAAGTTTTATTTTTAAACCGTCAGCTTTATGGTCTAATAATAAACTTATTAAGAGAAATAGATGATAACGACAGGAGGAAATTAAATGTCAAAAAAAGGACTGAACATTTACAAGCGTAAGGACAACCGCTGGGAAGGCAGATTTTTTAACGGTAAATACAAAAACGGCAGAAAACAATACAGTTCTGTTTATGGAAATACATATGCAAAGACAAAAGAAAAGCTTATATCAAAAATGGCTGCATCCCCATATAGCGGATCACTCAGCTTTGCGTTATGCTCAGAGCAATGGCTCAGTGACACTGAGCGGCGCATAAAAAAATCTACGTTTGCAGCATATAGTTTTCTTCTGAAAAAACACATAAAACCATATTTTAAAAATCATCAAATGCAAAATTTATCAAGCAGTGATATTGAACATTTTAAAAATTCAAAGCTCCGCAGCGGAAAACTTAAGAGAAACGGCGGTTTATCAAAAAAATATGTAAAGGATATGATCTTGATCGTAAAGCAAATAGCGGCATATGCAGAGCTTCATTATAATATACCTGATCGTATACGGTACACATTGCCGATAAAGATCGAACAGCCGGAGATCAACATTTTAAAACCAGCTGAAAAAAAGCGTTTGACTGCATACCTTATTAAAAACTGTGATCCGATGAATACAGGTATTCTCATCAGTTTGTACACAGGACTGAGACTGGGTGAGGTATGCGGTCTAAGATGGAACGATTTTGACGAAGAGTCTGCCGTTATTCATGTACGCCGTACCGTTCAGAAAATATCCAACGGACACGGAGGAACGGTACTTTTATCAGATTCGCCGAAATCGAGAGCCTCCAAACGTATCGTTCCGCTTCCCGGTTTCCTGACAAAGATATTGTCAGGCATAAAAAAATATAATGATAATGCATCAATAATAACAGGAACTGACGATTACCCGGAGCCGTACACTCTGAGGAAAAAATTTAAAAATGCGTTGCACATATGCGGCATACATGAAATACGCTATCATGATTTGAGACACACCTTTGCCTCAGACTGTATACGTCTCGGCTTTGATATAAAAGCTCTAAGCAGTTTGCTGGGGCACTCAAGCACTGCAATGACTTTGGACAGATACGCGCATACATCGCTTGAGATAAAACGTATGTATATGAATCGTATAACAATATAAAAATTACTAAAAATACCATTATCGGCAGAATTTCTGTCGTTTATTTTGATGTAAATTTTCTTTGCAGGTAGGTGTAAACCGTCTGTAATACCGTCATTTTACAGCAATACGGTATTGCAGACGTTTTTTTGCGCAAAAATTAAGTAACGAACTTAATTTTAGGGGGATTTAATATTTGCACGGGACTTTAGCCGGTAAATATAGCATAATAAAAGAGAGGAGGCGGATTTTGTATGTCTATAGATCTGTTCAGTCATAATAAAGCGGCGTATGAAACCGCTCTTTTCATGCTGCAAAAAAAAGGCAGGGCGGCGGTTATACACCCGACCGGAACCGGAAAATCATTTATTGGCTTCAAGCTTGCCGAGAAACACCCGGACGACGTGCTTCTTTGGCTTACCCCGAGCGAATATATAGTCAAAACTCAGCTCGAAAATCTAAATCGAAAATCTGATCTAAAACTTAATAATATAGTGTTCCTGACCTATGCTGCACTAATGCTTATGAGCATGGACGAACTGTCAGAATTGAAACCGCAATGGATAATTTGTGATGAGTTCCACCGTGCCGGAGCTAAGATGTGGTCAGAGGGACTGAAGAAGCTGACGGATGAGTATCCGGATGTACCAATGCTCGGGTTATCGGCTACAAACATACGTTACCTCGATAACTGCCGTGATATGGCGGAGGAGCTGTTCGGAGGGAATATAGCGTCACAGATGACGCTGGGCGAGGCGATAGTACGAGGAATACTGAAAAGTCCGAAGTACGTTATCGCAATGTATTCTTATGATAAAGAGCTTGAAAGACTGAGGGAGCGGATATCGCACATACGCAATAGGGCGGTACGTGATGAAAATATCAGAAAGCTTGATCTGTTACAGCGTTCGCCGGAGCTTGCGGAAGGCGCTGATAGGATATTTGAAAAGCATATGACTGAGCGTGCCGGAAAATACATAGTATTCTGCTCCGGAGTAGATGAGATGGCGGAGATAAAAAAGCAGGCGGTAAAGTGGTTTTCCGGAATAGACGGCGAGCCGCATATATATTCTGTATATACCGATAATGCGGCTTCGGAAGAAGAATTTCGGGCGTTCAAGAACGACAGCAGCGGACACCTTAAACTGCTTTTCTGTATAGATATGCTGAATGAGGGCGTGCATGTTGAGGATATATCGGGAGTTATCCTGTGCAGGGCAACAGTGTCGCCGATAGTATATAAGCAGCAGATAGGAAGAGCATTGTCTGTAGGACAGGCAAGTGATCCGGTAGTGTTCGATCTGGTAAATAATTTTGATAATTTGTATTCCGTAAGCTCAATAGAGAACGAAATGGAACAGACGATGCTTTATTACCGTGAACATGGTATGGAGAAAGACATAGTAAACGAGCGTTTTGAGATAATAGACGAGGTAAAGGACAGTCTTGAGCTGTTCAAAGAGC
This sequence comes from uncultured Clostridia bacterium, assembly GCA_944393255.1. Taxonomy (GTDB): domain Bacteria; phylum Bacillota; class Clostridia; order UBA1381; family UBA1381; genus Ornithomonoglobus. Next base: position 11,305 of record CALXZP010000063.1, read on the forward strand.
TTGAAACAAGCCTTGGGTCATCGTGGGAGCTGTATTATGACGCTGCGGAGAAGTATTACCGTGAACACGGCGATTTAAATGTGAAGAAACGGTATAAGACCGGCGATGGGCTGTCGCTCGGTGAATGGCTGGTGGAACAGCGCCGGATAAAAAACGGTAGTGTAAAAGGCATATTGACGGACGAACAGATAAAGAGACTTGACGGTATAGGAATGGACTGGGAAAGACGTTCCGACCGCTCGTGGCGGGATGGCTATGTTCATGCGTTGGAGTATTATAATAAAAACGGAAATATAGATATAGCTGTCAATTATGTGTGCAATGACGGCTATGCTCTCGGCAAGTGGATATCTATGCTGCGTTCCGTAAGAAAAAGCGGGTATGTAAACGGTCTGCTGGACACGGAACGTATAGCGGCGCTTGACGGTATGGGCATGGTATGGGATAAGACAGACAGCCGTTGGGAAGAAAACTATGCTGCGGCCGCTGAATATTACGAGAGACACGGCGATCTTGATGTACCGAGAGATCATGTCACCGAGACAGGAATAAAGCTCGGCGGGTGGCTGTACCGTATACGCGCACTGTATGCTGAAAAAAGCAGCCGTCTCACGGACGAGGAGATCAAAAGGCTCAGCAGTATCGGAATGAACTGGGAGAGCAAGAAGGAAAGCTCATGGAATAGATATTACAGGCTTGCTGCCGATTATTACAAAAGCAATGGCAGTCTTGAAGTATCCGGATCATATCAAACCGAAGCCGGAGAACGGCTCGGAAGATGGGTCTATCATCAGCGCGAGCTTTATCATAAGGGAAAGCTATCGGAGGATAAGCGGAACAGGCTTGAAAAGATAGGTATAATATGGGGAGATATAGGGAGCTCTTGGGAGGTAAGGTATAAGCTTGCGGAGGAATATTACAGAGCGCATGGAGATCTGAAGATTGATCAGTCGTATGTACGGGACGGGATATGGCTCGGCAAGTGGCTTGCGGAGCAGAGAAAGCAGTACAGAAACGGTACTCTTGATAATGAGAGGGCAAAGCGGCTCGGGAATATCGGAATGGATTGGCTTACGCCGCAGGAACGCCGCTGGGAGATAGGCTTCGGCGAGGCAAAGCGGTATTATGAGCAGCACGGTAATCTTGATATCGCTGCGGCATACAAGACTGATACAGGCTATAGTCTCGGGAAATGGGTTTACGACCAGCGGAGGAATTACTCTCAAAATGTCTCTTCGTCACGTCTGGGCGCGGAACGCGCAGAAAGATTGAACAGCATCGGCGTACAAACGGCAAAGATCACATAGCGGGAGTTCAAACAGGGGAAAAGAGAAAGGGTGAAAAATTACTATGGAACAAGTAAAAACTGTCGATGGACATATTAAAGAATTGTATGAATACACGGAGGTAAAATCGTATCGGACAGCAGGTGGTCGTGGATACGAATATACAAAACGGATTTTTGACTTTGTGAGTTCTTTTGTTGTAAGCATTATATTGATCATACCATGTTTAATAGTTGCAATCATTATATTTATAACGGATCCGGGGAATCCGTTTTTTGTTCAGGAGCGTATTGGCAAGAATGGCAAAACAATAAAAATGGTGAAATTTCGGAGTATGATCAAGAATGCCGGTGACCTAAAGAGTATGTTGTCACCGGAGCAATATCAGCAGTATTTGAAAGAATTTAAGCTTGATAATGATCCGAGATTGCTGCCACACAATATAGGTAAATATATAAGAAGGCTTAGTATTGACGAATTACCGCAGATAATATTTAATATCTGCATTAGAGGGGATATGTCTGTGATAGGACCGCGGCCAATATTGCCGGAAGAGCTTGAGATGAACTATACACCGGAGCAGCAGCGAATTTTTACAAGTGTGAAGCCGGGACTTACAGGCTACTGGCAAGCATACGCACGGAACCGAGCGGGATATGAAGACGGTGAACGTCAGAAAATGGAACTTTATTATATACATAACAGAGGGGTATGGATGGATATTAAGATTTTGTTACGGTCAATAGTGACAGTGCTTAAGCGCGAAGGTGCACAGTAAATACATATAAAGGTGATTATATGGAGCCAATATACGATTATGCAGTTAAACTAATCAAATATGTGCTTACCGGAGATATACCCGGGTTACCGGAGCAAATAGATTTTGAAAAACTTTTTGCTTTTGGAAAGAGCCACGGTGTAGAGAATATGCTGTATGTCGGATTGCGTGATTTGAAAATTGATGTTCCGGTTGATAATATGAAAATGTTTCAGACTGCATATGAGATGCAGATAATGGTCGAGGCGACACAGGCGCTTGAACTTGATGCATTAACAGAAGAGTTTGAAGAACAAGGTATAGATAATATACCGCTCAAGGGCAGTGTTATAAAGTATCTCTATCCTACGCCGGATTTAAGAAAATCTGGTGATATAGATATTCTCATCCATCCGGAGGATATAAATACTACGAATAAAATTCTGCTTGAATATGGTTATGTTTTGGAAGAGGGAACAGAACACCATGAGGTACATGTTTCTTTTATAAAAAAACCGTTTATGGAGATTGAAGTACATAAAAGGCTTGTGCGACACAATAGCAGAGCGAATAAATTCTGTGAAAGTGTATGGGATAATGCTATAACAGAAGAAGGAAAAAAACATTTGTACAGAATGAATAATGAGTTTTTATATACTCATCTTATTACACATCTTGCAAAACATTTATTCCTTGGCGGAGCAGGAATCAGATTGATAACAGATATTTTTTTGGTAAGGGAAAAGTTAATATTAGATAATGTGAAGCTTGATCAATATCTTAAATCAGCAAATCTTATAGAAATAAATAATATGATTTTGCAGTTGATCAAAAAGTGGTTTTTTGATGACTATATATTTGATCAGGATATAGATTTACTTGAACAGATTGTTCTCAAAGGCGGAAGCTTTGGCAGTTTAGAAATGAGAAATACTATGTTTGCAAGTAGTTCTTTAAATTCAAAGCTTATTAAATATTTTTTTATGATATTTCCTGGTAAATCCAATTTAGTTGGGAAGTATCCCATATTAAAAAGCAAGCCTTATATGTTACCGGTAATATGGTTGCATAGATTTTTTTCGCTTATTATTTTCGGGAGAGGGAGAATAGCAAAAGAGACAATACGTAATTTCAATAATTCAAATGCAGATAATGATATAAAGAAAATCGTAAAAGCAGTAAAAGATAAACAAATATATTAACAGGGGCCGAAATGAAGAAAATCAAACACACTATAGCAATTGCGGGAACAGGTTATGTGGGATTGTCAAATGCAATTCTGCTGTCGCAGCATAATAAAGTATATGCAGTGGATATTATATCTGAAAAGATAGAGATGATAAATAATAAGAAATCTCCGATCGTTGATAAAGAAATCGAAGAATATCTTGCAACGAAAGACCTGGACTTAATTGCAACAGCAGATGCAAAACAAGCATACAGTAATGCTGAATTTGTTGTAATAGCAGCACCTACCAATTATGATTCAGAAAAGAATTTCTTTGACACATCTGCTGTTGAATCAGTAATAGAACTGGTTATAAAATATAATCCGAATGCCATTATGGTCATAAAATCAACTATACCTGTGGGGTATACAAAAGCAATCAGAGAAAAGACAGGAAGTAAAAATATAATTTTCAGTCCCGAGTTTCTGAGAGAAAGTAAGGCATTATATGATAACTTATACCCGAGTCGTATTATTGTAGGTACAGATATGGAGGATAACAGACTTGTTTGTGCTGCAAAGACTTTTGCTGGACTTTTGCAGGAAGGCGCAATAAAAGAAAATATAGATACACTCTTTATGGGGTTCAACGAAGCGGAAGCCGTTAAGCTGTTCGCAAACACATATCTTGCGCTCAGGGTTTCATATTTTAACGAGCTTGATACATATGCGGAAATGAAAGGGCTTGACACAAAGCAGATTATTGACGGGGTGTGTCTCGATCCTCGTATTGGAAAACACTACAATAATCCATCGTTTGGGTATGGGGGATATTGCCTCCCTAAAGATACGAAGCAGCTTCTGGCAAATTATCGTGATGTGCCGGAGAATCTTATTGAGGCAATAGTGGAAAGTAATAGGACAAGAAAGGATTTCATTTCAGAAAGAGTTCTTGAAATGGCGGGTTACTACGGTGATTATAATGGTGACGGATGCAGTACGAAAGAAAATAAGAACTGTGTAATTGGAATTTACAGACTCACAATGAAAACGGACAGCGATAATTTCAGACAAAGCTCGATCCAAGGCGTTATGAGACGCATTAAAGCGAAAGGAGCTGCGATAGTTATTTACGAACCTACATTAGAGAATGGAAGTACATTCTGCGGAAATCCTGTTGTGAATGACTTGAAAAAATTTATGGATATGTGCGATGCAGTTATTGCGAACCGCTATAGTGACGAGCTTGATAAAATTTCAGACAAAGTATATACAAGAGACCTATTCAGAAGAGATTAGTAGAGGCCGCTGTATTTTGAATGAAATGCGTTAGATTTTATACAGAACTTTTTATAAAATCTTTCCTTTTGAAGATTTTTGATAAAGCAAAAGTAAAAAAATAAGGAGAAATTATATGCAGGATTTAGTTTCAATAATAACACCTGTTTATAACAGTGCAAAGTATTTAAAAGAAACTATGGACAGTGTAAAAGCACAGAGTTATGAGCATTGGGAAATGCTCTTGGTAGATGATTGTTCGGAGGATGGCTCAGCCGATATTATCAAGGCTTATGCTAATCAGGACGATAGGATAAAATATATCTCCTTGGAAATAAATTCTGGTGCGGCTGCAGCAAGAAACAGAGGTCTGGCAGAATCAAGAGGAAGATATATTGCATATCTTGATGCAGATGATATTTGGCTGAAGGACAAGCTAAAAAAACAGATAGCATTTATGAAAAAAAATAATGCATATTTCACCTGTTGTGATTATGATAAAATTGAGGATGACGGAACTCTTCTGAAAAAGGTTGTACATATGCCAGAAACAATAACTTATAATCAGCTTCTGAGAAATACGATAATACAGACAGTTGGTGTAATTGTTGATACAAAACACGTTGATGTAAGGCTGTTAAATATGCCCAATGTTAGGCGGGGGCAGGATTCCGCAACATGGCTGAAGATGCTGCGAAACGGAGTAGAGTTTCATGGTCAGAATGAGGTACTTGCACTTTACAGGAGGGTGCCGCAGTCTCTCAGCTCAAATAAGCTGAATGCCATTAAGAGAACATGGTATTTATACCGCGGAGTTGAAAAGCTGGGATTAGCTAAGTCTGTATTTTGTATTGCAGGCTGGGCATATAATGCTTCAAAAAAGCGTGTCTATTTAAATAAGTCAAAAACTTCATATAAACAGCTCAATATATAAATTACATAAAATCGGAGAAGCTCATGAAAACATTACTTATGCTTACAAAGTTCTATCCGTTCGGAACTGGAGAAGCCTTTATAGAGAGTGAAATGCCCATTGTAGCAGATAAATTTGATAAAGTAATAATCGTTGCTTGCGATGTTGACGGCGGTATAACAAAACAAAGATATATTCCTGAAAATGTTAAGATGGTTAGAATAAACAGTAAGTGCAAAGCAAAGGATCTGAAAAAGGCTGTCACATACTTTCTGAAACCATCAAATGAGTTAAAAGACGAATTTACATATTGTAAAAATGTAAAGCAAAAGCTGTTTGCCTGTTATTTTGAGTCTAAAAGTCATAGAATTTATGAGAGTATAAAAGAAAAGCTGGATGTTAAAGCCTTAACAAAAGATGAGGTTACATTATACAGCTATTGGCTGTTTACTACTGCAAGAGTTGGATTGATGCTGAAAAAAAATTTAGGCGAGGCAGTGAGGTTAAGCATTACACGCGCACATAGGTATGACCTGTATAATGAAAGAAACAGTCTCAATTATTTGCCTATGCGCAGGATGCTTCTTGACGGATATGATAAAATATGTCCATGCTCAGATGATGGAACAAAGTATCTAAAAAAAGGTTATCCTGAATACGAACAGAAGATTATGACTGCATTGTTAGGTACGATAGACCATGGAATGAATAAACAAAGTGACGACGGTGTGTTCAGAGTAGTAAGCTGCTCAAGAATGGAAAGTGTTAAGCGTATAGACAAGCTTATTGATTCATTAGCATTACTTGATGTTAAGGGTTACAGTATAGAGTGGACACATATAGGCGGAGGCTTACTTGAGCGGGAGTTAAAAGAAAAAGCAAAACGGTTGTTGAAGCATGTCAGTTTTATATTTAAGGGAAACATGCTCAATACCGATGTTATGAAGCTTTATAAGATGTACTCTTTTGATTTGTTTGTAAATGTAAGCTCAAGCGAAGGGCTTCCGGTTTCGATAATGGAAGCAATAAGCTTTGGCATTCCGGTAATAGCAACTGACGTAGGCGGTACATCGGAAATTGTATTTGATAGTGAAACAGGATATCTTATTCCTGAAAATTTCACAAATGAGCAGCTGGCTGAAAAAATAGAACAGTTTGTAACAGGGAAAATAAATTATACATATCTTAGAACAAGAACGAGAGAGATATGGGAGCAAAGATTTAGAGCCGCCAATAATTATGAAAAGCTCTGCAAGAATATTATGCAATTGGGGTGAATATAATGGGCAGCTGGTTGAATGCTAAATTAACAATGTTCAAAAGATGGTTTTATATACTATCGGGAAAAAGTAATACAGCTATAAAACAGGATGAAGGTAAGTTCTATAAAAAGGATGATATAGCTGGTTATTACAATAATCTAATGGGTAAGGTAAATAATGAAACTCCTTTGGATGAAAATGGGATTCCGCTGACGCAAATCGGTGACAATGAATTTGTACATTTTCCGATTGCGATTTTTCAGTATGGACTTGGAAGCTATGATTGTTATCTGGCCGGTAAAGACAATAAGTATCTTGATGCACTCAAAAAAATTGCAGACTGGGGAGTTGAAAATCAGGACAGCAGAGGCGCATGGGATTGCTTTGGTCCGCTCAAAAGCAGCAAATACACTGTTTCCTCAATGGGACAAGGTGAAGGTGCATCTGTGCTCATAAGAGCATACACTGCTTTTAATGATAAGCAATATCTTAACGCTGCAAAAAAGGCTGTGGATTTTATGCTCACTGAAATTAGTAATGGCGGTACAGCCATAAGAAACGAAGACTCCCTGTACCTTGAAGAATATCCGCAGAATCCTCCTAGAAGTGTAATGAATGGCTGGATATTTTCACTGTTTGGTATCTATGATCTATCAATTGTAGAAAAATCATACCTTGATGAATTTGAATTAAGCTCAAAAACATTAAGCAGAACAATAGATAATTATGACAATGGCTATTGGTCTTTATATGATCTGGAGAAGCGGGTTGCCAGCCCTGCTTATCATACACTGCATATAGCATTGCTGAATGTTATGTATGATTTGACAGAGGACGAGACATATAAGAATAAAGCTGAAAAATTCAGAAGATATGAGCTTAAGCAGCTTAATAAAATAAGAGCAATAGCAAAAAAATTAATTCAGAAGCTTACCGAAAAATCAGAAATGGTAGTTATGAAATAAAGGTGGTTTTATTATGAAGATAGTTCAGGTTATGCCGGAGTTTGGGCTGGCAGGAGCGGAAAGAATGGCGGAAAGCCTTACTTTGCAGTTGAAAAAAGAAGGATATGAAGTCGAGGTCGTAAGTCTTTATGATTATCATTCCGATATAACAGAAAATCTTGAAAGAAACGGTGTAAAAATTCATTATTTTGGGAAAAAGAAGGGCATGGATTTAAGTATGTTTTTAAAGCTTTTAAAGCTTTTCAGGCAGCTTAGGCCGGACGTTGTACATACGCACCGATATGTTAGCCAATATACAATGCCGATTTGTATTCTGACAGGTGTTCCTGTAAGAGTCCATACTGTACATAGCTTGGCTGAAAAAGAAAAAATAGCCAAAAAGCCTCAAAAGATTTTTTACCGCTGCTTTAGGTTGCAGCCTGTTTCTATAAATGAGGCGGTTAAAGAAAGTATCAGCAGACAATACAATATAAAGACAGACCGTATACCAATGGTGTATAATGGGGTAGACATAAAAAATTATATAAAAAAAGATACATACACTTTTAAGAGAAAGTTCAGGGTGGTGCATATTGGAAGGTTTACTTTGGCAAAAAATCACATTGAAATGATCCATGCATTTAAAACGCTGCATAGCAAACATCCGGAAACGGAATTGCACTTATATGGCACTGGAGAATTGAAAGAAAATGCTGTAGCAGAGATTAACAAGCTCGGACTTCAGGCATTTGTTATACTACATGGAGTAGTAAACAATATAAATGAAATCATGCATAAATATGATATGTTTATGCTGCCTTCAATATATGAAGGTATGCCAATAACTATTATAGAAGCGATGGCTTCAGGTATGCCGATTTTAGCCACGAATGTAGGAGGGATTCCTAATATTATTACAGATGAATATAATGGTATATTGGTAAATACGGATAGTGAAAGTATTGCATGCGGATTAGAAAGAATGTATTATGATGCTCAGTTGAGAGAGAGTTTAGGACGGGCGGCCTTAAAGTCTGCTGTAAAGTACAGCGTTCAAAATATGACAAAGGGATATATTGAAATTTATAAGGGATAACAGGTGATAGAAATTGACTTGGTCAATTAAATTAAATCAAAGTAAATATACAATATTCGAGAAATTAGAAAACCTATTATGCTTTGCTACTGTCCTTTGTATCTTCATTTTTAATTTCAATGAAGAGGGCGGACGAGTGATAGTAAATTTGTTAATTATTATTTTTTCTGCGTTGGAGTTGTTTTTGGCATCCAGGAAAAATAATATCAAATTGTCTTACGGGTTAATATGCTACGGTATTTTCGTCATTATATGTATGTTTTCCTGTATATATTCTACGGCGAAGGCTGATAGTGTGGAAAAGGTGAAAACGGTGGTTATCTTATGGTTTTTTATGCTTAGTATATATATTTTTTTATGCAATAAAAACCGTTCGGAACTGCTCATGAAGTTTATAGTATATTCATCGGTATCGGCTGCAGTATACCTGTTAATAAATTCTGCATGGTCAAGCGGAACACGGGTAACAAGTATCATAGGTGACTCGAATCAGGCAGGTGCATATTTTTCATATTCAGCAACAATTATATTCTACTGTACAAAACAGAAAAGTATAAACAGAATAATTGGATATGGCGGATTGATATTGGTTGTTTGGGCAATTCTTATAAGCGGCTCAAGAAGTTCTTTGCTTGAGCTTTTTGTCGGATTGGTCGCGTTACAGATCATCATGGATAATATCACCAATGAAAGACTGTATAAACGGCTTTTCGGTTTCGCAGTAATTGCTGCAGCTGTTTTGGTTATTTATCATTTAGCAATGACAAATGAAATATTATATGAGATCCTCGGAAGACGCATCGACTCAATGTTCGAGATAATGTCCGGAAAAAAGTCTTCGATAAATGAGACTTCAACGGAAATGAGAAGATATTTCAGACAGTGGGCGCTGGAACGATTTTATAGCAGTCCGATCGGAGGAACAGGTATAGGAAGTTTTAATGATTATCTTTATAATAAGATCGGCCGGTATGCATTTTCACATAATAATTATGTCGAACTGCTTCAAGGTGTAGGTCTGTTGGGTACTATACCATATTATTCATATCATTTTATAACTATAAAAGGATTTATAGATAACAGGAATGAAAGAACTACATTAGCTATAGTTTTATTATTACAAATGCTGATCGCCCACTATGCAGTAGTATTTTATTATCAGAAGCTTGAAATAATTTTTATGACATTAATGATGTATCTGATTTGTCATAATAAAGAAGGCCGTTACTGGTCAGAAATTAAAAAGAAACAGTCATATATAGAGAGGTAAACAAAATAATGAATGTATTAATGCTATGCAGAACTTCATATCAGCTTATGACTGCAGTCAGAATAAAATTGCTTAAGCATAAAAGTGATAATGTTGATATTGGTTTATTTGATACAATAGCGAATGTTCAACATTTAAGTGAACTGATAAAAATAAGCGGACTGTTTAAGGAGTGTTTTTTATATAAAATTAAAGCTTATACGCCGGCGGGAATAAGATTGAGGATTAATATGTTTACTAAAAGCATTGATTGCAAAACAAATAAATCCTATGAAATAATATATTTGTCTAACGTTTCTTTCAGGCAATGTTGGATAGAAAACAGGCTAATAAAAAAACTGTCAAAGAGTACTCATAAGAAAAATAAGAGTACATCGTTGTATATGTTTGAAGATGGCTTTTCAACTTATTCTGAATATAGCAGTGAATTATTTAAACTATTGAACGAGAGTCGCGGAATAAAAAAAATTATATGCAAATACTTATACAGTGAGTATTACAAATTAAAAGGTATATATGTATATTCTCCTGAATTAATGCTGTGGAAGCCGGTATTTGAAATTTTGCCGATAAAAAAAGTGCAAAAAGATGATAAAGAATATATAAATATGTTAAATGTCATATTTGGATACAATAGTATGAACGATATATATGACAAAAAAATAGTTTTCTTTGAAGAGTCATATTATGCTGACGGCAATGATATAGGTGATGTTGAAATTGTAAATTATATAGCTTCAGTCGTAGGAAAAGAAAATATCTTTATAAAAATCCATCCACGGAATCCTATTAATCGCTTTGCTGAGTTAGGATATAAAACCAACAGGAATACAGTTATTCCATGGGAAATTACAGCAATGAATGAGGATTTTTCGGACAAAACCCTTATTACGATTGCTTCAGGTTCAAGTATAACATCATATTTCATGTCAAGTAATGAAGCAGGAAAAAGCATTTTGTTATACGATATGGAAGGGATAGATAAAAGCAAGCTCACACCCACAATTGATGTATTTGATGCTATATGTAAAAAGGTTGGTTATTTTATATATCCAAAAACCAAAGATGAATTAAAACAAATTTTATTAGGTAAAGAGGAAAATGATGAAAATAGTAGCAATAATGCCAATAAAACTGAATAATGAAAGATTACCGGGAAAGAACACAAAGTTTTTGGGTGACAAGCCGCTTCTGCAGTATGAGTTAGAGAGTTTAAAGCAGACCGGAATGCTAGATAGTATCAATGTATATTGCAGCGATGCGACTGTTGTTCCATATTTGCCTGTGGGGGTTGATTTTATAAAGCGCCCGGGGTTTCTTGATTTGCCGACTTCTAATTTTACACAGATTTTTGAAAGCTTTATGAATACTGTGGATGCTGACATATATGTATATGCACATGCCACAGCGCCATATATCACAGTCAAAACAATGAAGCAATGTATTGAGGCCGTGACATCAGGTGAATATGATTCGGCGTTTTGTGCCGTAAAGATACAGGATTATCTCTGGCAGGATGGCGAACCGCTTAATTTTGATGCTGAAAATGTTCCGAGAAGTCAGGACATCAAGCCGATATACCGCGAAACCTCGGGTGTTTATGTGTTTACAAAGAAGTCATTCATACAAACCCACAGACGCATAGGCTTAAAGCCGTATGTAAAAGAGGTATCTTTTAAAGAGGCTGTGGATATAAATGATCCTGAGGATTTTGATTTAGCGGAAGCCTTATTGGATGTTAAATTATAAAAAAGGAGACACAATATATGAATTCAATTAAGATACTTGATGTGACTTTGAGAGACGGCGGCTGTGTGAATGATTTTAATTTTGGACAGGCTTATATGGATACAATTCTATCACATCTTGAGGCCTCCGGAGTAGATTATATAGAGCTTGGATACATAGATGAAAAGAATGGTTCAGAGCAGGGAAGAACACAGTACAGAAGCGAGCAGGTTATACCAACATATTTTCTGAAGAATAAAAAGCCGGGTATTACATATGTTGCAATGATAGACTACGGCAAATTTGACATAGGCAAACTTCAGCCGAGAACTGATGAAGGTATAGACGGCATAAGGATGGCATTTCATAAGAAAAACTGGAATGATGCCATATCACTCGGCAGAAAAATTATAGATAAGGGGTATATGTTCTTTATCCAGCCAATGCTTACTATGAGATATACGGATGCTGAGCTTATAGAGCTTATAGATACTATAAACAACAAGCTTCCCGATGCGGCGGGATTTTACGCTGTAGACAGCTTTGGCGAGATGAGAAATAATGATGTTATAAGACTTATGCATATTATTGATCATAATCTTCTGCCGTCCATGGCGCTGGGATTTCATTCTCACAATAATCTACAGCTATCATATTCAAATGCGATGACCTTGCTGAATTTCCCTACAAACAGAAATCTTATGCTCGATTCATCTGTTATGGGTATGGGAAAGGGGGCCGGAAATCTCAATACAGAGCTGCTTATGGAGCATCTTAATCTGTATTATGGAAAGAGCTATAAAACTTATCCTCTTATGGAGCTTATAGATCAGGTAATTAACGTTATACATAAGGATTTGTACTGGGGATATGCGGTAGAGTATTATCTTTCATCAATCAACAGATGTACACCAAGCTATGCTTCGCACTTCTATAATAAGCACATGCTGCCGATAGACCAGGTTGCGGAGCTTTTGGGAATGATAGCGGAGGAAAAGAAAATTTCATTTGACAGAAATTATGCTGAGCAACTGTATCTTGATTATAATGCAAAGAAGTCGTCAGATGATACTGAAACAATTAAAGAATTAAGAGAAAAGCTGACCGGTAAAAGGGTATTGCTTATTGCCCCGGGTAAGAGTATAACAACTGTGTGGGATAAAATTACAGACGTGCTTTTAGAGAATGTTGTATCAATATCTCTTAATAATTTTGAGTTTAACACGGATTATATTCTGACAACGAGAACTGAAATATTTAATGAGGCTCTCACAAAGGATCTTCATATTATTGTACCGTCGAATGTTGCAAAGAACTCCGATGCAGACAATGTAAACATAATAGATTATGAGAAGTGGATTATAAAGGGTGAAAAAACCTACGATTCATCAGGCGTCATGAGTCTGCTGCTGATGAAGGCATTAGGTGTAAAAGAAATTATGCTTGCGGGCTTTGACGGTTTCTCGGCAAATATAAATGAGAATTATTATGATAAGACCATGAGGAAGCCTGTTACAGACGAGCAAGCCAAGCAGCGCAATAAGTTTTACAGAGAACTGATTAATGAAATTAACAAGACAGTAAAGATGATATTTATCACAGAGTCGGTATATAAAGATTAAATAGAGGTCAGAATGTATGTTAGGTAATTTACTGAAAAAGTATAAGACAATGAATAAACAAATAAAAGTGGTATTCTGGTTTTCAATAGTCGGTTTTTTACAGCGTGGAATAAGTCTTATAACAACGCCGATTTTTACCAGGGTGCTTTCGACAGATGAATATGGATTGTTCAGTGTCTTTAATGCTTGGTATACCATATTGGTTATAATTACCACATTAGCTCTGAATATGGGTGTAATAAACAATGCTTTTATAAAAAAAGGCAATACAAAAGAAAAAGTGGTGTCTTCATTTCAAAGTCTGTCTATGGTGATAGCGGTTGCTTTTTTCATATTTGCGGTGATTTTCAGAAATCATCTATCGCAAATAATGAATCTGCCCATTATAATTGTAATATTTATATTTCTTGGGTGCATATTCTATTCGCCGTATCATGACTGGGTTGCGTATAAAAGATACCAGTTTGATTATGTACGGCCTGTTATAGCTGCGGTTGCAATTTCTGTACTGACTCCGTTAGTCAGTTTAATTGCTATTTACTGTACTGATACGATGAAGGGTGAGGCAAGAGTCATTTCATATGTTCTGGTAAACACAATCTTTCCTGGATTATTCTTTTATATAGTCAATTATAAAAAGGATAAAACTTTCTGTGATAAATCATTATGGATCTATGCATTATCATTTAACGTTCCGCTGATTGCACACTATATGTCAGAGACATTATTAAATCAGACAGATAGGATTATGATAAACATGTTCTGCGGAAAGAGTGAGGCTGGGATATATAGTGTTGCTTTTTCTGCGGCTTCAATATTCACGATATTCACAACTGCCCTAAATGCATCATTTGTACCATGGACTTATCAGAAGTTGAAAGTCAAAGATTACAAAGCTATCGGAAGAGTGGGCTATTTGGTTTTGCTTATTTTAGTCGGAGCTCTTTCGGTAATGATAATATTTGCACCTGAGATTATAAGAATACTTGCTGGTGAAAAATACAGTGGTGCAGTATATCTTATTCCTACTTTGGGTGCAAGTGTATATTTTAATTATATGTATCAGCTATATTCAAGAATTGAATTATACTATGAAAAAAAAGCCTATACTGTTACAGCGACAATTACTGCAGCAGTGTTAAATATAGTTCTGAATGTATGGTGGATACCGAAATTCGGTTACCTTGCGGCGGGGTATTCAACGCTTATAGCGCATATAGTATTCTGTGTAATGCATTATTTCTTTTTTTCTAAGGTTAGTAAGGAATACATGAATAGCGTAAAGGTTTACGATATAAGAATTATTGCAGCCATTTCAGCCGGAGTTCTTATGATTTCGTTTGTTATGACATATTTATATCAATATTTTATATTGAGAATTATTATCCTAACATTTATTGTGGTTACTGCTGTGATTTACAGAAATAAATTGATTGGTTTGGTGAAATTATTAAGAAAACAATAATCTGATTTACGGAGGATTGCTATGACCGGAGCAATAAGGGCAAATAAAAAATATATAGTATATATAAAACGAATTTATCATTTCATAAAATTCTTTTACAGTATTCTGTTAAGAAATAAATTTTGCTTGAATAAAGTTCATGCAAAAAAGAATCAGGTTAATTTAGAATGGGTTGATAATGGAAATCTTGGGGATTCACTTGGGCCGCTCATTTATAGATATATGCTTAGAAAGAAAGAGATTTCAGAAGATACTTTGACGAAAAAGGCATATCACTTGTTTACCTGCGGTTCTTTAATCGGAGTGGGAACCTTTGATGTTGTTGTCTGGGGAAGCGGAATACATATTGTACCCAATATAAAAAACATCCTGTCAATGAAAGGAATCAGGAAATACGATATCAGGGCAGTAAGGGGGCCTGTGACGCGTCAAATATTAATAGATTGTGGTTATTGGTGCCCTGAAATATATGGTGACCCTGCAATAATTATGCCGCTCATTTATGACGAGGATGGTATAGAAAAGAAGTATGATATCTCAGTTATACTTCACTATTACTTAAAAGATAATAACGTGTTCAGAAGAGATAACTGCCATTACATTGATATTGGGACAACTGACTATATATCTTTTATAAAAGAAATTAAATCATCAAAGAAAGTGATTTCATCCTCATTGCATGGAATTATAATCGCAGAGACTTATGGAGTACCCGCTGTATTTCTGAATACGGGCGGCTATGTAGATAAAGCTTTAATAAAGTATTATGACTGGTATTACTCAACAGACCGTTGGACTGTAAAAATGGCAAAGTCTATAGATGAAGCAATAGCTATGGAGCCTATGCCGCTTCCCGATCTGACTGAGATGAGAGAGAAATTGATGGATGTTTTTCCATTTGACTTATGGGAGAAATAGTGCGCTGACTGTGCCATATCTCTGTTAAACCATGCTAGAAAAGTAATTTAAATAAAACAAGAAAATATAATTAGAAATATTTTCTGAAATTAACTTTAGATAAGGAGAAAACATCTATATGAGAATAAAATATTTTGTAATGGACGTTGACGGCACGTTAACAGACGGAAAGATATATATGGGCAATGACGGCGAAGTAATGAAGGCTTTTGATATCAAAGACGGTCTTGGAATACATGATATTTTATTACCTGCAGGAGTCAAGCCTGTTATTATCACGGGACGTAAAAGCCGTATTTTGGAAAAACGCTGCAAAGAGCTGGGTATAACAGAGCTGTATCAGGGCGTAAGGGACAAGGTCAGCAAGCTCAAGGAAGCTGTTGACGATTTGTCACAGACGGCATACATAGGCGATGATATAAATGATCTTGGCGTAATGCAAGTTATAAAACAAAGTGGCGGAATTATAGGATGCCCTGCAGATGCGGTTATGGAGGTTATAAAGGTTTCAGACTTTATATCTTCCAAAAACGGAGGAAGCGGCGCAGTAAGAACTTTTATAGATTGGTTGGTTAAATAGAGCGGACTATGGATTTTATTGAGAAAGTATTAAGAAGTATCTTGTTCGATTTGTATCAATATACAGGGGCATCCTTGCTTATGGCTTTTCTGTTCATGTTTGCCTACGTGATGATTTCCCGTATAGGAATAAAAAGGACGGTTAGGTTTTGGATAAAAAAATTCAGATGTAATACGAAATTCAGAAAAGTATTTGTTATGGCTTTCGTTGTTTTTATGGTACTATACAGAACAATATTAAGCCGTGATATAAGCGGAAACCCGGTCAGAGATTTGGCTCCTTCATGGGGATTTTATGATAAAGACGGTGAACTTTATATAGATAACTTTGAAAATGCTGTTTTGTTTATCCCATTGGTTGGAATGCTAATGCAGCCGATAGATGAGTATATAACAAAAAGGGGATATGTATGCAGTAATAGATTCGTTTTTTTTATTATAATTTCGTTTTGTACAGGATTTTTATGCTCACTTATGATTGAAACAACTCAATTGTTCATGAAAATCGGGTTGTTTCAGTTGAATGATTTGGCATATAACACTCTTGGTGGTGTGATAGGTGGAGCAATATACTATATAATACAAAAAAGCAGAAAGAGACTGTTGCGTTAAGGAATATAATCTGATATAATCCCCTTAGAACAAATATGAACCTTTTGTTATTTCATATGTCTGCTCGGAGATTATAGCAGCCTATGCAGTCTATAAAGTAATTGCATTTATGAAGCGTTAGTAGTATAATAAGTATATCCAATATGTATTATGCTGACGGGCGAGCTGCTATCCGCAACTACTTTTATTGTCAGCATGAGAGAAGAGGTGTTTTATGGAAATACGAAAGTACAGATCATCGGACATTACGGACATACTGCGGTTGTTTTATGATACGGTACATACTGTCAATGCGGCGGACTATACTGCGGAACAGCTTGACGCGTGGGCGGACGGGAATGCGGATCCTGATGTTTGGGACAAGTCTCTTGCCGGACATTATTCGCTTGTTGCGGATGAGGACGGATCAATCGTCGGGTTCGGCGATATCGACAGCTCCGGTTATCTTGACAGATTGTATGTACATAAGGATCGTCAGAAATGCGGGATCGCTTCGGCAATATGCGGGCGTCTTGAAACTTATATCGGAACAGGGATCATAACGGTGCATGCGTCGGTAACGGCGAAGCCGTTTTTTGAAAAACGAGGCTATAAAACCGTAAAGGCGCAGGAGGTCGAGCGGAAAGGGATATTGCTCAAAAACTATGTTATGATAAGGGAAATGTAAGTTTTTTTAGGATTTGTGTAATATTTTATGATAATTTTTAAACAATTGTTGACGGGCAGCGGGAGTTTGTGTTATAATAAACACAGCAGCAGAAGCAAAGCCTCTTTCGGCTTTGCCTCGGGATGTGTTTATTGCAACGGAGTGTATACTATACGCATTGTACGCATTCCATGATCAATATGTATCCGGCCGATGCCGCGGATATAATAAATGTTTTAGGAGAGAAGGCTATGAAATTATCATTAGTAATAATGGCTGCAGGTATAGGTTCAAGGTTTGGCGGGGGGATAAAACAGCTCGAGCCTGTAGGCAGACAGGGGGAAATAATCATGGATTATTCGATCCATGATGCTATTGAGGCAGGTTTTAACAAGATCGTTTTTATTATCAGAAAAGATATTGAGGAAGCGTTCAAGGAGGCTATCGGAAACCGCATAGAGGCGATATGCGAAAGTCTGAATGTAGAGACCGCCTATGCATATCAGTCGCTTGACGATCTGCCGGAGGGCGTTGTACTGCCTCCGGAACGCACTAAGCCGTGGGGAACGGGACAGGCGGTGCTTGCCTGCAAGGGTATAGTTAACGAGCCGTTCGCTGTTATCAATGCTGACGACTATTACGGAAAGGAAGCGTTTTTGAAGCTGCGTTCATTCCTTGAAGGCTATGACCCGGCTGAACCGGAAAAGCTCTGTATGGCAGGGTTCGTTCTGAAAAACACACTCAGCGACAACGGCGGCGTAACGCGCGGCGTATGCAGAATGGACGCGGACGGCTACCTGACCGATGTTGACGAGACCTCAAATATAGTAAAAACGGAGACTGACGGCGTTATAGGCGCAGAGGCTGACGGAAAAGCTATAGACGCCGAGTCGCTCGTATCTATGAACATGTGGGGGCTTACGCCGGAATTTATCGAGGTGCTCGAAAAAGGGTTTGTTGAATTCTTTGACGGTATCGAGCCGGGAACGGAAAAGGAATTGAAGGCTGAATATCTGCTTCCTATATACATAGACAGCCTGCTTAAGGACGGAAAGGTGTCGGTCAAGGTGCTCAAAACGGACGACAAGTGGTTCGGAGTTACATATAAGGAGGATAAACAGACTGTTGTGGATTCGTTTGCAAGCCTTATTGACAGCGGAGTATATAACGAAGATCTGTTCAGCAATCTTTTAAACAAATAATATTTTATGCAAAAAGGCGGATCGGTTCCGTCTTTTTGTGTATTTTAAATTAACACGCCGTGTTTTTTATTTGAAATTAACAGCGGCGGAACGGAGGGCTTTGAGTGAAACAATTGTTAAGAATGCTCGATTATCTCGGCGGGTATAAAAGGTCAATGATCGCGGCGGCGGTGCTGGTCATAGTGGAGACCTGCTTTGAGCTGATAATACCTCTGCTCATGGCGGATCTTATAGATACAGGTGTGGCGCAGAGGGATATAGATCTTATCATATCAAAGGGTATACAGATGGGGATATGCGCAGTGCTTTCGCTTGTGACCGGACTTCTGTATGCGCGGTATGCGGCGCGGGCTTCGTACGGGCTCGGTGCAGGGATAAGGGAAGCACAGTATGAGAAGGTACAGAAATATTCGTTTTCCAATCTTGATCATTTTGATACATCGTCGCTCGTTACGCGGATGACAACGGATGTTACTGTGATACAAAATTCCATAAACGGAGGGCTTCGCCCGCTGGTTCGTGCGCCGTTCATGCTGGTGCTGGGCATCGCTTTTTCGGTAAGCATGAATGCAAAGCTGTCGCTTGTGTTTTTTGTAAGCGCACCTATACTCGGCGCGTGCCTGTTCTTTATAGTGCGCAAGGCGGCGCCGATGTACAGTGTTCTACAGCGGGCGGTCGATAAGCTCAATAATGTAGTACAGGAGGGACTGACAGCTATACGCGCAGTCAAAGCGTTCGTTCGCGGCGAATATGAGGAGGAAAAATTCAGCGGTGTAAACAGCCGTCTTATGGAGACGGGACAGAAAACATTCCTGTATGCAACTCTGAACATTCCGGCATTTCAGTTTACCATGTATACGAGTATCGTATTGATAATGTGGTTCGGAGGCAATATGATAATCTCGGATAAATTGCAGGTGGGCGAGCTTACCGGCTTTCTGAGCTATGTGCTTCAGGTCATGAATTCGCTTATGATGCTTTCGAATGTATTCATATTGCTGACGCGCTCGCTGGCAAGCGCCGCGAGGATAAACGAGGTCATAGACGAGGAGCTGGATCTTGTATCGCCGGAGAATGCCGTAACTGAGATACCCGACGGCTCGGTGGATTTCGACGGCGTATCGTTCAAGTACCGGGATACGGCGAAGGAATATGCGCTGTCCGGTGTGGATCTGCATATAAATGCAGGCGAAACGGTTGGCATACTCGGCGGAACCGGCGCATCGAAAACCACTCTTGTCCAGCTGATACCGCGTCTGTACGATGCAACTGCCGGCACCGTGAGAGTCGGAGGCAGGGACGTAAGAGAGTACGAGCTTACGTCCCTGCGCAATGCTGTAGGTATAGTTTTACAGAAAAACCTGCTGTTCTCCGGGACGATACGTGAAAATCTGCAATGGGGCGACAGTGAGGCGGACGACGATAAGCTGTGGGAGGCGTGCCGCAGAGCTGGAGCGGCGGAGTTCATAGAACGTATGCCAGGCGGGCTGAGTACGGATCTCGGACAGGGCGGAGTTAATGTATCGGGCGGACAAAAGCAGCGCTTATGTATTGCAAGGGCGCTTTTGAAAGAGCCGAAGATACTCATATTCGATGATTCGACCAGTGCAGTGGACACAGCTACGGAGGCCGGGATAAGAGCGGCGCTGGCGGAGCTGAAAGACGTGACCAAGATAATCATAGCTCAGCGCATAACCTCGGTCATGAATACCGACAAGATAGTGATAATGGACGACGGCAGGATAAATGCTGTCGGAACGCATGATGAGCTGCTTGCCGGCAACCCTATATACCGTGAAATATATCATTCGCAGATGAGAGAGGAGGATGGAGATGGCACGTCCGATAACAGGTAAAAAACCGAAGGATATGAAATTTACAGTCCGTTCTCTGCTTTCATATATGGGCAGACATAAAATACTGCTGCTGCTGGTCGCGGTGCTCGTAACGATAAGCGCTCTGGCAAATCTTCTCGGTACGTATATGATACGTCCCATAGTGAACGGGCTCGCGGGCGGCGATGTTAAAAGGCTCGTTTCGGGCGTGGCTGCTGCTGCGGCTATTTTCGGCGCAGGTGCGCTTTCAGCGCTCGGATACAGCCGTATAATGGTCAGGGCGGCACAGCGGATATTGTTCGATATACGCCGGGATCTGTTCTCGCATATGCAGAAGCTGCCTGTCAAATACTTCGACACAAACCGTCACGGCGATATAATGAGCTATTTCACAAATGATGTAGATACCATTTCCGACGCTCTGAATAACAGTTTTTCTATGGTTATACAGAGCTTCATCCAGATGGTCGGCACACTGGTCATATTATTCGTGCTGAATTGGAAGCTGTCGATAACGGCGGTGGTATGCTACGCCATCATGTTTGCTTATATAAAGTTCAGCGGAAAACGCAGCAAAAGATTTTTCAATCACCAGCAGAAGGCGCTCGGCGATCTGGACGGATATATAGAAGAAATGGTGACCGGGCAGAAAGTCGTAAAGGTGTTCAATCACGAGGAGGACAATCTGAAAAAATTCAGGAGAAAGAATGAAATGCTGCGGATCGCGGGCACCGGCGCACAGGGATATGCCGCAACGATGGTTCCGGCCGTGGTGAGTATATCATATATAAACTATGCAGTTGCAACGATACTCGGCGGGATAATGGCGATAAGGGGAACTATAGACATAGGCAGCCTAGCAAGCTATCTGGTGTTTGTAAGACAGGCCGCAATGCCGATAAACCAGTTCACACAGCAGAGCAATTTTCTGCTCGCGGCGCTCGCAGGGGCGGAGCGTATTTTCAATGTCATGCGTATGGAGCCGGAGACGGACAAAGGCGGTATCGAGCTTGTAAATGTGGAAGAGAAAGACGGTTCGCTTACAGTATGCAGCAAGAAAACCAACAAATGGGCATGGCATACCCCGGAGGGCAGGATAATACCGCTTCGAGGAGATGTGCGGTTTCAAAATGTCAGCTTCGGCTATGATGAAAACAGGATGATACTGAAAAATATAGATCTTTATGCTAAGCCCGGACAAAAAATAGCCTTCGTAGGTTCGACCGGAGCCGGAAAGACTACGATTATCAATCTTATAAACAGATTTTATGACGTCCAGGGCGGCACTGTTATTTATGACGGGATAGATATCCGCGATATAAAAAAAGACGATCTGAGAAGATCGCTGAGTATAGTATTGCAGGACACACATCTGTTTACGGGAACGATCTCCGACAATATCAGGTTCGGAAAGTTAGACGCTACTCAGGAGGAGATCGTACGTGCGGCGAAGATAGCCAATGCGGATTCATTCATACGCCGTCTGCCGAACGGATATGACACGGTCGTCACGGCGGACGGAGCAAACCTCTCCCAGGGACAGCGGCAGCTGCTTGCAATAGCGAGGGCGGCGGTAGTTGATCCGCCGGTGCTGATACTCGATGAAGCTACGTCGAGTATAGATACGAGAACGGAGCGCCTTATAGAAAAGGGAATGGACAGCCTTATGGAGGGCAGGACGGTGTTTGTGATAGCGCACAGGCTTTCGACTGTGCGCAATGCCGACGCTATTATGGTTCTTGAGCATGGTAAAATAATAGAAAGAGGAAGTCATGACGAGCTTATCGCTCAGAAAGGCATGTATTATCAGCTGTATAACGGCATGTTTGAGCTGAGCTGAGCCGAAAAGACGCCGCGTAGGTAAAAGAGGCGGCTGATAAGGAAGCATACCCGCAGGATTAGAAATAGTCCTGCGGGATTTCCTTTTTATCGGGGATAAATTCGTCCTGCGGGACAAATTCACCGATGAAGTTAAACACAATCTGTATTTTCTGTACTCTGTGCCCGCTTGATTTATCGGTAGCGTGGACAATGATTTTCTTGATAAAGCAGTAATGATGTCGGACTTATTCATTATTCAAACTCCTCCTTTTCGTCGTCCGGCAAAACAGGGTGTGTATTATTAAAATGCAACAACATAGGGCGGCATTTTGTCACCGGAGTATTGCATTTCAATGTTCTCCGAAACACAGAAATCTTTGATTTCGTCTTGTTTCGTGAGGTTATTATA
>CALXZP010000064.1 GCA_944393255.1 uncultured Clostridia bacterium
TCTTTATACTGTCGTACGGTATATCCAGTATATCGGATATGAAAGCACGCAGTATATCCTCATTCTTTGCATCCGCAAACAGTTTTTTGAAAATTATATCAAGCTTGGCTTTTACTATGTTTTTCACACCGTTCACTCCCTTCTTAGCTTAATTATACCATCACCCGCCGCCCGTGTCAAGTACCGCAAGCTCCGCGCTTCCGTATATTCCTGCCGGATATCAAAAAAAGCCGGAGCGGTACTCTTACCGCTTCCGACCCGGTATTTTTAAAGCTCTTCATCGCCGCCGATGCGCTTTAAAAGCTTCATGACATGCTTTTTATATTCCCTGCTGCTCACGCGCACCGAAACATCGGGATTTTGTTCGTATATCTCGCCTATCACATCTACCACCCGCTTAGGCTCATAGCCGTAGATACACATGAACGAGCATTCGCCGCCGAAGGTCTCCGCATAGAAAAGATCCATGCCGGAAACAAGCTCCTTTTTCGCCTTTTTCTTTGAATGCTCGTACGGATAAAGCGCCCTTGCAAGCCTTTTACCGGCAATGGTCGCATTGCGCTTTATATACTCCTTCGTTCCGACCAGTACCAGAGATATCTCATCTACCGGTATCTCGGTAATCTTCGTCTTCGACGGCACCAGCTCGGCAAAAAATCCGCTGTTCGCCTCATACGGCAGGAAATCGTTTACCCAGCTTTTCAGATAAAGCGTTCCGTCCTTGACCTTTATATACGTTCCGAACACACTGTTTATCCGCAGCAGCATAAGCACGACAAAGATAACAGCCGCAGCAGCAAACATTATCCCGAACGCAGTCCGTCCGGTGGCTATATCAAATATCGCCATCCCGATGCTGAACAGCGCGAACGCGCCGAACACCAATATTACGACCATCGCGCGCATCCTCGTTTTCGGATCGGCGCACGCCTTGACCTGATACCCCGCCATATAAAAACCCCCGATCTGTCTGTTGCGCCGCCCGCAGAGCATAAGCTTCGCAGGCGGCTTTTTTCACTTGTTAAAACGCTACGCGCCTTCCGCCGCAGAACTGCGACGAATAGTACGGCGTGTCTATGGACTGATACTGTACTACAGCGCCCGTATACGGAGCGTGTATCATTATCCCGTCGCCTGCATATATCCCGACATGATGAACATCGCCGTTTTTCTGGAAGAACACCAGATCGCCCGGCTGAAGCTCCTCCCGGCTCACCGCAACGCCGTCGTGATACTGATCCTGCGATACGCGGCTGACATCTATGCCGAGCGACTTGCACACATACTGCACAAGTCCCGAGCAGTCGAAGCCCGACGGGGTAGTTCCGCCCCATACGTACGGCACGCCGAGATACTTTTCCGCCTCCTCGACTATCGCCTGACCGCTGCCGCTGCCGGCTATGGACATGCCTCCGCTCCTGTACAGCGCCGAAACAGCTGTCTGCTCCTTGATATCGCGCTCATCCGAGCCGGTGAAATATTCCACCTTCTGCTGCATAGCCGCAAGCCTTGAATATTCCGACGTAGCCTTTACCTTCTTTTCCGTTATCTTCTTTTTGGTCACAGTCCTTCCGTTCGTTCCCGTCACTTCAACGAAATCCTCGTCGTAGAAATACACTATCCCCATGTCCTTATCCTCGTACACGGGGTAGAACCTCTCCCCGTCCTCGAGTATGTATTCCGTTATGACGGGCTCCGGCTGCTTTACGGTGAATTTCGACGCCGCCTGTGCCTTTACGGTTCTATCATCTCCGTCATCAGCGCCGCGCCTTACCGCGCTCACATATACGTAATAAGTCCCCGGCTCTATATTCTGCACTGACGCCGATTTTTGATCCGTAAGCTTTTCGGACAGCATGAGCTTTCCTTCTTCGTTATATATATCCACCACAAAGTCGTGGTATATCCCGCTTTCCCATGCTATATCTATATAATCGTTGTCTATTATGACGTTGGCCGCGGGCGAAAGCATCTTAACTCCGGTATCATACGCGCTTCCGCAGCTTATGATGAACTCTTTGCCGTCGGCAACGCCCGTATCGGTGACCGCGCCAACCGTTACGGAATAATCCTTTCCGTTTTCAAACAGCTCCGCATCGAACACGAGCTTTGTACCGTCTGTTTTGATATAGCTGTTTACGATATATTCATCGTCCTCGATCGAATATATACGCACGTAATATTCGCCGGCAACGCTTTTCTCAAGCTCTATCTCCAGATCCTTTCCCGGCTCCGTTACCGCGCCGTCCGCAGGTGATACCACCGCCGGACTGCCCTCCGCAACGGTCTCTTCCTCCGCAGCCGCCTGCTCCGCCTCCTGTGAAGCCTGAGCGGCGCCGTCAGTTTCCGTATCCGCCGCGCCGTCAAGAAGCACCGCTTCCGCCGACTCCGAAGCCGCCTTCGATATATCCGCTATTATGCCGCCGCCGGAATATGCAGCGGGCTCAGCCGCCTTCTCACTCTCAGCGCTCTCAGCCGCAGGAGCCTCCATTTCCTCCGGAGCCGTCTCCGGCGAAGCCTCAGCCTCAGTCTCCGAGTCCGCGTCCTCTGCGCTGTCCTCCTCCGCCTGCACCGTTTTTGGCAGCAAGCTTTCATCCGCTCCGGATATATCCACCGAGCTTTCGAGCAGCTCCCTGCTGTCCCCGGCGCTTACCAGGCTCGCCGCAAGAGTGTGATCCGGCGTAACATAAGTGCCTATACCGACCGCCTCGCTGCCGTCCTCCATTGCCGCCGCGCCGTTTGAGACAAGCTTTCTGTAGAGCGAGAACACATCGTAGCCAGATACATGCTCCGCTCCGTCCGCCGCGCCGGGCGCATCCGCCGCCGACCGCGCCAGCTCTATGTACTTCGGCTGTACCGCCATTCCCGCCGCGCTCTCCCAAAGCTCTCCGCTTACCCTGAGCGGCTCAAGCCCGTTTTTAACGCGGTGTGCATTTATCATATCCGCCAGCTCGTACGCGCGTATATCGGCGTTCGCTTCGGATATATCCGAGGTAACGCTGTACGGATTGTACAGCACTGCATCGATCCGCTCTTTGCCATCGGCAAAAAACCTGTACGCGCCGTCTCCGGCGTATTTCTGAGTGAGCAGGTAATCATCACCGCTTTTCACGCCGTCCGTGCCGAAATCGGCACAGTTTGTGAAGAACGCGCATATCCTGCCCTCCGTCACTCCTACCATCATAAAGCGGCTGTAATCCGAATTATATACATACCATTCAAAGCCGCAGTCGCTTTCCTCTATCCTGTCCGGCTCGCCGAGCACATCCGACACCGTTTCGATATTCGCTCCGATGGTGACCTCTGTCCCCGCCGCCTCAAAAGAAACGTCCTGCATGAACATATCATACAGCAGATCCACAAGGATGGAGCAGCTTTCCCAGTTTACCGCTTTGTTCGGCTCGGTGCCGGATCCTCCGCTTATTATGCCGTGCTTTATCATGAACGCATACCCGACGCGGTTCTCCTCGTCTATGAGCGCGTTGTCAAAGCAGCGGTTCATGATCTCATCGACCTCGTCGCTTTCGAGCGCATACGAGTCGTCGAAATTGATTATAGTTTTATAAAGTACCGTCATTACGTCCTGTTTGCGCATACTTACCGCTTCCGAGACCGTTTCCAGCTCATCCGCGTTCACAAAGCCCAGCGCGACCGATTTGCTTAGAAAATCGTTTCTGCTTTCCGCCCCCGGTATCGGAGCGGACGGAGCTTCGCCGTTATTCAGCTTTTCGTACAGCGCAACAGCCTGTTCCAGCATATCATATTCGGAAACCTCCGCCCCCTCTGCCAGAACCGACAGACCGGTATGCGTTATCCCCGCGACTATCACCGCAGAAAACATCATATACCTGAGCCTGCGCAGCTTCAATACATCCGCCAATTCGTTCAGTCCCTTCCAGTTCTTGAATACTTATTGTCTGTACCTGTATATTCCATATTCTAAATCACTCCTTTATTATAGCAGATATTTGTGATGTTGTCTATATCTTTTTGATGAATTTTTTATGAATACCATTTTTTATTTGCTGTGTTATTGACATTTACTCTGAAAAACGGTAAAATAGGTGTACAAAGATAAATTTTTTACGAACGGAGAGATCAGAATATGCTCGATAAGCTTAAAGCTCTTGAGGAACGGTTCGCGCTTATCTCGGAAAAGATAAGCGATCCGGAGGTAATAGCCGACCAGGAGGCATGGCGCGGCTACTGCCGCGAGCACAGCGAGCTTTCACCGATAATCGATGAATACCACATATATCAAAAGGCGCTCGAAACCGCCGCAGACGACAGGGAAATGATAGAGACCGCAGACGACAGGGAGCTCCTTGAAATGCTGCACGAGGAGCTTGCCGAGGCTGAAAAGACAGCCGCCGAGAGTGAAGAACGGCTCAAGCTGCTGCTGATACCCAAGGATCCCAACGATGAAAAGAACGTTATCATGGAGATACGCGGCGGTACGGGCGGCGAAGAGGCTGCGCTTTTCGCATCGGATCTAATGCGCATGTACAGCATGTACGCCGAGGCGCACCGCTGGAAAACGGAGATACTGAGCTCCAATCCGACCGAGCTGGGCGGATACAAGGAGATCTCGTTCCTCGTCAACGGCAAGGGCGCGTATTCGCGGCTCAAATACGAAAGCGGCGTACACCGCGTACAGCGCGTTCCGGAAACGGAGTCGGGCGGGAGGATACACACCTCGGCGGTAACCGTTGCGGTATTGCCGGAGATAGAGGAGGTCGAGGTCGAGATAAACCGCAGCGACCTGCGAATAGACGTTTTCAGAGCCGGAGGTCCCGGCGGACAGTGCGTAAACACCACCGATTCCGCCGTACGCATAACGCATATCCCAACAGGCATAGTCGTGTCGTGCCAGGACGAGAAATCGCAGCTGCAAAACAAGGAAAAGGCTATGAAGATACTGCGCTCCCGCATATACGAGGCTATGGAGGCCGAAAGGAGCCGCGAGATAGCCGACACGCGCCGGTCGCAGGTAGGCTCGGGCGACAGGAGCGAAAGGATACGCACCTACAACTTCCCCCAGAGCCGCGTTACCGACCACAGGATAAACATGACTATATACAAGCTCGACCAGTTCCTTAACGGAGAGATGGACGAGATAATCGACGCGCTGATAACGAGCGACCGCGCGGCTATGCTGGCCGACGGAACGGACAGCGTGTGATTTGCATATACCGCGTACCTGAAATACGGGTATGGTGGACTATCAGAAATTTAAAGGAGACCGCAATCATGGAACACAGATCATTAAAAGGAAAGACCGCCGTCGTCACCGGCGGCAGCGGCATACTCTGCCGTGAATTTGCATACGCCCTCGCAGAGCAGGGCATGAACGTTGCCGTCATGGGAAGAACGCTTTCCAAGCTTCAGGCCGTGGCGGACAGGATAAACGAGCTGGGCGGCAGAGGTCTTGCCGTTACGGCCGACGTTACCGACCCCGATGCGGTAAAGACCGCCAAAGATGAGATAAACAAGGCTTTCGGCGCCGTTGACATACTCATAAACGGCGCGGGCGGAAACCATCCGCGCGGCACGACCTCAAAGGAATATTTTGAGCCGGGCGATGCGGAAGATACGGATACCGTATCTTTTTTCGACCTTAAGCCCGGAGACCTCGGATACGTGTTTGACCTCAACATCATAGGCACGCTCGTCCCGACGCAGATATTCCTGCCGGATATGATAGGCAGAGAGGGCGCGTCGGTCATCAACGTGGCTTCTATGTCCTCATACAAGGCAATAACGCGTGTCAGCGCATATTCTGCCGCAAAGGCCGCGATAGTGAACTTTACCGAATGGCTTGCCGTACACTTCGCAAGATCGGGCGTGCGCGTGAACGCCATCGCCCCCGGCTGGTTCGAGACAGTCCAGAATTACGAGCTTCTCCACAATCCGGACGGCTCGCTCTCGGACAGGTCGAAAAAGGTTCTCGCCCACACTCCCTACGGCAGATTCGGCCGCCCCGAGGAGCTGACGGGCACGATACTCTATCTTGCGGACGCGGAAATGTCCGGCTTCGTTACCGGAGCGACGATACCCGTTGACGGCGGCTTTAACGCCAGCGCGGGCGTTTGACCATGCAGAGCTTTGAGAACAGCCCGCAGATAACCGAGATAAAAAACGTGCTCCGGGAGCTGTTTTTGTCAATGGGGGACGGGCTTAAAAATGCATGGCTCGCGTTTTACGACTGGCTCAGGAACGTTCCTCTGCCGGTACCGCCGACCATGCTCAAGCTTTTCAGCAACAACAAGGCGAACCTCATCATCTTTTTTGTGTTCGCGGCGTATCTGATATTTATAAATATAAAGACCTTCACACTGTTCGCAGCGGACAAGAAGCACGCGGTCAAAAAAAGAGGACGGATCCCGGAAAGCAGACTGTTCAGGCACATGTGGCTGGGCGGAGCGCCCGGCGCGGGGCTTGCCATGCTTTTCTGCAGGCACAAAACCCACCATAAGAATTTCACGGTGACCGTTATAGTCCTGTTAGCCGTACAGCTCGTACTGTTCAGCTTTATACTGGGCTTCCTTGGCTTCTGGACATTTTTCTGAAGCCCATGCCGCGGCAAGACGGCAAGGGACTGCCGCGTTACCGGATGGACTTAACTCGCCGGGCCGCATATGCCGCTTTCAAACAGGAAATATTTGTACAGACAATAGGATCGCTCCGTTATTTCGCTGAATTGTGCAGGGAAGGGATCTATCCCTTCCGGGGTTTTTATTGCATAGCTTTCAGGAAATCACCGGAACGCATAAATGCGTTCCCTGCATGGGGAATTTATCCGCAGCGCCTATATGGAAGGGGCTGCTGCAAACGAGCGATTCCGAAACGCTCATTTGATATAATCCCCTTAGAGTAGACAAATGAAATAACAAAAATATTTCAATCTACTCTAAGGGGGTTTTTCTATGCAAATTAATAAAAATATTGATTATGAACAAAAATTGCAAGCTGTAACAGAGTATTTACAAGGACAAACAAGTCAAGCAAAAGTTGCAGCTAAATACGGAGTTAGCCCGTCAAGTTTCCAAACATGGTTAAGAAAATACAGTGCTGAGGGAGATGATGGATTAAAAAAATCAGATAAAAATAAGAAATATTCTATTGAACTTAAATATGCTGCGGTATTTGAATATCTTTCTGGAAGTATGAGTCAGCAAGAAATATGCAAAAAATATAAAATTTCGAGTAAAACTCAACTACAGCGTTGGATTTTATGGTATAATAGTCATAAGAAATTGAAATCTATCGGTTCAGGAGGTAAAAGACTTATGACTAAGGGACGTAAAGTAACATTTGATGAAAAAGTTGAGATTGTGCAATATTGTATTGCAAACGGCAAAGATTACTATGCCGCAATGGAAAAATATCAGATATCTTATCAACAGATATATTCATGGTTACGTAAATATGATAATGGCGGCATTGATGCGCTTGTTGATCGCCGCGGCAAGGCAAAACCTGAGAATGAATTAACTGATAC
>CALXZP010000065.1 GCA_944393255.1 uncultured Clostridia bacterium
GAATTACTATGAACAGGGCGTATATATAGCCGTATATAACAGCAGTCTTGAGCTTACCGCCGGTCAGATACCGTTTGAGCTCAGCAGTGAGCCTGCTTTTTCCGACGGCGAGCTTGCAAAGGTCTCTGAAAACGGCGATAAATATTATATTTACACAAAAAAAGAACACCGTCCCGGAGGCGAAGTCTATTGGGTGCGCGGCGCGGTATCGGTCGCCGGCGAGAGCCTTGCCGTAAACGCGGCGCTTCGCACCAATATACTTCTGATAATTATAATGATCATCATCGCCTCGGCGGGCGGATACTTCATAATCAGCCGCGCTCTTGCGCCGGTCAATAAGATAACGCGCACAGCGCACGAAATAAGCAAAAGCAGCGATCTTTCCCGGCGCATAAGGATAGGTCCGGGCAATGACGAGATACACGCTCTCGCAAACACATTCGATCACATGCTTGACCGTATAGAACAGACGGTCGAGCGCGAAAAGCAGTTTACATCCGACGCCTCTCACGAGCTCAGAACTCCGGCGGCCGTGATATTGTCCGAATGCGAATACATGACCGACTGTGCAAAAACCGCCGATGAGTTCAGGGAGTCGGCATATTCGATAAAAAACCAAGCGGAGCGTATGTCAAAGCTAATCTCGGAGCTGCTTATGATATCACGCATGGATAAAAACACTATGCACGCCGAATTTGAAGAGCTGGATATAAGCGAGCTTTTGAACTTTGTCTGCGACGAGCAGGAAGAAATAGGGCGAAACGACATAACGCTGATCCGAGAGATACCTTACGGCATAACTGCCGAGGCGGACAGGTTTCTCCTCGCGCGTCTGTTCATAAACCTTATCTCAAATGCCTACAGCTACGGAAAAAGCGGCGGGCATATAACCGTCTCGCTGTCCGAGAACGGCGAGAGCATAACGGCAGGCGTTGCGGATGACGGCATAGGCATAAGCGAAGACGATCTGCCGAAGATCTGGGAGCGTTTTTATCAGGCGGATCCCTCAAGAACTTCAAATGAGAGCGGAAGCATGGGGCTTGGGCTGTCAATGGTGAAGCTGATCGCCGACTGCCACAACGGCAAAGTCGAAGTGGAAAGCAAACCCGGCAAGGGCAGCGTATTCATGTTCACCATGCCGAAGAAAACCGCACACGGTGCGTAGAGATCGCATTCATGCTTTCCGATGATCATCCCAAATGTTCGGATTTTGAAATATTGGAATGGATCAATCCCTTCCCTACAGGGGTCGCGGATGTATTCAGAACGGGGTTAACCTTGCAGGGAACGCATTCATGCGTTCCCTGCGCTGCTTATACCGCAGGACTCTTCTTTATGATACACGCTGCGGAAAATACCGCAACGGCAAATTCCGTGGCGGGAAACGCGCACCAGACCCCGTTCAATCCCGCCGCTGCGGACAGCAGAAACGTCATAGGTATGATGACCGCGAAACCGCGCAGCGCTGAAATAATATGAGCCGGCAGCGGTTTTTCCGCAGATGTGAAATATGCGGCAATAATAATGTTCAGACCCGCAAACGGACATGCAGTGAAATACAGCTTCAAACCCGCAGCGCCTATTCTCTGCATAAGCCCGCTGCCTTCGCTGTTGAATATTTTTACTATACCATCGGCTCCGAAAAATATCACCGCATATACGACAGCGGAAAATATCATGGACGCCGAAACGGAATAGCGCAGCAGCGAGCGCACTCTGTCTCCGCAGCCCGAGCCGTGCTCCCGGCTCATTAGGGGCTGGACGCCCTGCGCTATGCCGGTATATACGGCTATGACCACCAGCGAAAGATTTGCGATAACTCCGTACGCTGCTACTCCCACATTGCCCTGAATCCTGAGGATAACAGCGTTAAAAATGATTATCACAACTCCTGACGAGACCTCGGTTATCAGAGACGGTATCCCGTTTGACACTATGCCGCCGCACAGCCTCATACCGGGAACGCACCTCATGGGACGGAACCCGTTTTTCTTTCCCGCAAAATGCCTGCACAGTACCGCCATGCTGATAACGGGAGCGATACCTGTTGCGAACGCCGCCCCGAATATTCCCATTCCGCAGGGAAAGATGAATACCCAGTCCAGAACGACGTTGGAAAGGCTTCCTGTTATCATCGCCGCCATAGACAGCTGCGGCGCTCCGTCATTGCGTACAAAACACAGCAGCACATTATTCATCAGGAATGCTGGTGAGAAAAGCATTATTACCTTTAAGTATGTATTCGCCATATCAAACACGTCCTCATCGGCTCCGAGAAGCATACTGATCCATCCCGAGCAGAACAAGCCGAGCAGGACAAACACAGCCGCGAGCGCCGCCGCAATATACAGCGAGCACGTGAACGCGCGGTCCGCGCCCCTGCCGTCCCCCCTGCTTTTAAGGATCGAATACCTTGTTCCTCCGCCCATGCCCGCCATCAGCCCGCTCCCGTGTATGAAGCTGTAGACCGGGATCGCAAGATTGAGCGCGGTCAGACCGTTCGTCCCCATGCCTGCCGATACAAAAAACGTATCCGCCAGTATGTAGCATGAAAGTCCGAGCATTCCCGCAACGTTCAGCGACGCATATCCCACAAACTCCGAAAATATGTTTTTACTTTTTGTTTCCATTATCTATACAAACCTCCGTCCTTTTGATACATCGATCATGTCTTTCCGCAAAAAATAAAAGCATTGATCAGCGTATCTTCAAAGGCCTAACGATACGCGGTCAATGCTCCATCCGCTTGCCCGGCAGCAAGCGCGTTATTTTATTGTTCAAAAAAAGCATCCGCAGTAAAACAGCGCCGTTTTACTGTGCCTGCTGTATTTTCACATGATCTCTACAGCTATGATACCATACCTTTGCCGCTTTGTCAACCGTTTTTTCAGCAGCTGCTCAAAATATCAGGCCGTATCATCCCAAAAATCCGTTGAAAAAGCCTATCGTTCCTTCTACGTCGGCTTCGTGTCCGCCGCTGTGAAGGCTGCTGCGGAAATTACCTTCCGCGCCGAGCAGTCTGTAAACCTTTGCAAGCTCCTCCGCAGTCTCTTTAACGCCGCCGCAGGGGAATATCCTGTCCGCCTTACCGTTCGTCAGCAAAAGCGGCTTCGGCGCGCCGAGAGCGATAACATCCGCACTCTCGCCTATCTCAAGTATCGACGGGATGTAATTATCCGCGCAATGACGCATAGGCATTATAGACGTTCTGAACGAAGCTCCGTAGTTTGATATCACGACCGCTTCAAAGTCTCCGCCTAGCGCCGATACAAGCGCCGCGATAAGTCCGCCTCCTGAGATACCGTATAAAAAATTTACGTTCAGTCCCATAGCGTCCCTTGCCGCCCGCACCGCGCAGAACGCCTGATACGCTCTTATCCCCTCTATATTCAGACCCATAAGCTGGGTCAGCTCGGTATTGGCATAGCAGCCCCTGTGCTCCTCGCTGAATTTTTCCTTGACCAGCTCTCCGAAGCCTATAAGCTCAGGCACTACGACCGTATATCCGCTTTCCTTAAGTCTGAGCGGCAGCCAGTGATGAAACGGCTTGTCCTGACCGCGGTCGCTGAACGAGCCGCGCGCGCCGTATGCATCGTGTCCCGGAAGATAGAGCACTGTTTTCCCGTTCGGAACGGACGGCTCCAATACCCATACGGGGAACGCAAATTCAGGCAGTGCCTCTATGCGGTATTCCGCTTCCGATACCCGCTCTGTTTTTATCTCATATCCGAGAGCCTCAAGCTTGTCCATCGCAAGGATAGTCCTCAGCCTTTTGCGCCTCGACGCACATTCTTCACGAAGCTCGTCCGCCGAAATGCACATGGAAAGCGGTTTCGCTCTGTATTTATCATATATAAACTCCAAAAATGCATCTGTTGAATATCCCATATTATATGACCTTCCTTTCATTTAAAGCTTCCAGCCCTCTATCCCGCTTGAACGCACAGCGTGGAACAAGCGCTTGCGCAGTCCCGGTGTGGTTTCTTTTTCGAGCCTGCGGATGATATCCTTCATCTGTTCGCGTTTTGTTGCCCCGTCGGCCGGGCACAGCTTAGGCATAACAGGTATGTCGTTATGGTTTATAACTCCCTTTATATCGCGCTCACGGACATATATCATCGGTCTTATCTGCGTTATACCTGTCCTGTCGAGATATGTAACCGGTGCAAAACAGCTGATCCTGCCCTCGTACAGCAGACTTAAAAAGAGAGTTTCAAGCACATCATCATTATGATGACCGAGCGCCACATTAGCGCTGCCATGCTCCTTCGCCATATCATTGAGCGCGCCGCGCCGCATTTTGGCACAGAGCGAGCATGGATTGGTCTCCTTCCTTATATCAAAGATTATCTCTTTAAAATTCGTCTTTTTAACATAGTACTCAACTCCCAGAGTCTCCGCATACCGGCGTATAGGCTCATAGTCCCCGCCGAAGCCCGGATCGAGGGATATCCCTATCACCTTAAAGTTCTTAGGATGATACCGCGAAAGCTCCGCAAGCGCGGCAAGCAGCACAAGCGAATCCTTACCTCCGGATACGCCCACGGCGACCGTTTCATTCTCCCTTATCATATCGTATTCCTCTATCGCCTTGCGCGTAAGACTTACCACCTTATTTATATATTCAAGCATTTATATACAACCTTTCGCCGCGTATTCTCAGAACGGTTTTAATTTTATCATATCCAAACGGTCAAGTCAACCCCGGCCGCTATTTTTATTTTGTGCAAAAAGGCGAAAACCGTAGGTATTTGTAGTAATTATTACACAAACTTTACTCCGTTTTTTACTTTTACTGTTGAATTTTTAACAAAAGTATTATATAATATATGGAGTAGACCGCACAGCCTGAAATACGGCTGCTGCGACATAAAAAGTTACGGAGGTATTGTGAAATGGGTTATATGGAAAACTATGAGAAATGGCTCGCTTCGGACGTGCTTGACGACGCTGCGAAACAGGAGCTTTTGTCTGTCAAGGACGACGCAAAGGAGCTGGAGGACCGCTTCTACCGCGATCTTGAATTCGGCACGGCGGGTATGCGCGGTGTTCTCGGCATAGGCACTAACCGTTTGAATATTTATAACGTGCGCCAGGCCAGCCACGGCGTTGCGGCATATGTCAACAAGGAGGGCGCGGAAGCAGCGGCAAAGGGCGTTCTCATCGGCTATGATACGCGTATCATGTCACGTGAATTCGCAGAGGAAACAGCCAAAGTTCTCGCAAAAGCAGGCGTTAAGGTATATCTTTTTGATACCGTTCATTCCGTACCGGAGGTCTCGTTCGGCATCCGCGAGCTTGGATGCGCGGCGGGCGTTATGATAACGGCTTCGCACAACCCGAAGGAGTACAACGGCTATAAGGTATACGGGCCTGACGGCGGTCAGCTTCCGCCCGAGGCAGTTCAGACCGTTATAGACGCGATGAACGCCGCAGACATATTTGATATTGAATATACATCGCTTGAGGAAGCGCAGGCTTCCGGCATGATCGAAACTGTAGGTCCGGTGCTCAATGAAAAGTTCCTTGAGACCGTTCAGACCCAGCAGCTCAACCCCGACGCTGTAAAAGCAGTTGCCAACACCTTCAAGCTCGTATATACGCCGCTCCACGGCACAGGCTCACGCCCGGTCAAGGAGATACTTAAGAGAATAGGCTTCAAGAACGTTCTCGTAGTAAAGGAACAGGATACGGAGGACGGCTCGTTCCCGACGGTGAAATCCCCCAATCCTGAGAACAAGGAGGCCTTTACGATAGCTATCGAGATGGCAAAGGCCAACGATGTTGACGTTATAATCGGCACCGACCCGGACTGCGACAGAGTTGGCATCGTAGTACGCGACGCCGAAGGCGTTTACAGGACGCTCACGGGCAACCAGACCGGCGCCCTGCTCGTTGAATACATTCTCCGCTCCCGCAAGGAACAGGGCAATCTTCCCGCAAACGGCGTAGTTATAAAGACTATCGTTACAACTGAGCTTGCAGCTGCGATCGCGAATGGCTACGGAATGGAGATCATGAACGTTCTCACCGGCTTCAAGTACATCGGCGAGAAGATGACTGAGTTTGCCGAAAAGAAAAACCACACATATCTTATCGGCTTTGAGGAAAGCTACGGCTATCTCGTAGGCAATCACGCCCGCGACAAGGACGCAGTAGTGGCTTCAATGCTCATAGCCGAAATGGCGGCATACTACAAAACAAAGGGCAAGTCGCTCTACGAGGCGCTCCAGGATATATACAAGACCTACGGCTACTATGCGGAAAAGACAATGTCCTACACCATGCCCGGCAAGGACGGCATGGAAAAGATGGCGGCTATCCTTTCAGGGCTGAGGACGAACCCGCCGGCTTCGGTTAACGGTCTCGACGTTGTTAAGACCACTGATTATCAGGCGCAGACCATAACCGACAAGGACGGCAATTCTTCGCCGCTGGCAGGTCTGCCGAAATCGAACGTGCTCCGCTACGACCTCTCGGACGGCAAATCGTACTTTATCGTGCGTCCTTCAGGAACCGAGCCGAAGATAAAGCTGTATCTCGGAACATATGCGGAGTCATTTGACGCTGCTATGGCTCTTATAGACGATATCATCGCTGACTGTGTAAAGCAGTTCGGTCTTGCGTAAATAAAACAATAACAGGCAGACACCCAAAAGGCGTCTGCCTGCTGTTTTTACGACTCGTCCTAGGCATACTCAAAAAGGAACCATTCCAAAAAATACTATTTTTTCGGTATCAAGCGGAACAGCACAATTTACCCCTGCGCTCTTTCGTCCTGCCAGCCCAGGTATACCGCTTCCAGACGGTAGATAGGCTGACCCAGCTCCGTAAACCTCTTTTCGTATTCGGTCATCACATTCCCCTCAAACCTTGACGCGTGCAGATCGAACGTTATATTCTCAAGCTTGAAATTCTCCATCGCAAACGAGTTCAAAGAAAATTCAAACAGCTGCTTATTGTCCGTCTTGAACCATATATAATTGCCGTTTTCAAGCACGCGCTTATAACGGTCGAGAAAATTTTTATGCGTCAGACGGCGCTTCGCCTGCTTATTCTTCTTCCACGGATCGGAAAAATTGAGATATATACGGCTCACTTCGCCCTTGTCAAAATACTCGTCTATCTTCTCCGCGTCCATCGAAACGAACCGAACGTTGGAAAGCCCCTTTGACACGGCCTTCTCCATTGCCATCACCAATACGTCCTCGACCTTTTCTACCGCTATAAAATTTATATCCGGGTGCTGCTCCGCCATACCGCATATGAAACCGCCTTTTCCGCAGCCGATCTCTATATGGATATCATGCTCGTTGCCGAACAGCGTTTTCCACCCGCCTTTATGCTTCTCCGGTTCCTTTATAAGTATACCGCCGCAGCGTTCCATCCTTACGGCACAGTTCTTTTTCTTTCTCATTCTCATGAGTGTTTGTATCTCCTTTTCACGCGGCTAAAGCCGTTTTTTTACGCGTTTGCAAACGGCAGCAGCCTGTTTATCTCATCAAGGATCGCATTGGCAGCGTCGAATTTGGACATCTTCGGCAGCTCCCTGACTCCATCTTTTGTTATGATAGTTATTATATTCGTATCCGTTCCGAACCCGGCTCCCTCTGTTCTAAGAGAATTGGCGCAGATCATGTCCACATTCTTCTTTTTCAGCTTAGCGGCCGAATTTTCAAGAACATTTTCGGTCTCCATCGAAAAGCCGCAGATAAACTGCCCGTTCCTGCGCGTTTTTCCAAGGTGCATAAGTATGTCCTTTGTACGTCTGAGCTTTATTTCCGTATCGCCCTCCGTCTTCTTTATCTTCTCTCCGGCCGTATGCACCGGAGTATAATCCGCAACTGCCGCAGCCTTGATTATTATATCCATATACGGAGCAAGATACCGCACCTCGTTATACATATCCTCTGCGGTCTCCGCGGTCTCCGTTCTTACGAACATCGGCGGCTCCGCCTCCATATGACCGGCAACAAGCGTTACCTCTGCGCCTCGGTACATAGCTGCCTTTGCTATCGCTGCGCCCATCTTTCCGGTGGAATAGTTGGTTATGAACCTTACGGGATCTATAGGCTCGCGCGTAGCGCCCGCAGTGACCAGCACCTTTTTTCCCGCCATATCCTTTTCAAACGCCGTCTCCCTGAGTATATACTCAAGCAGCACCTCTTCATCCGGCATACGTCCGTCGCCCATATCGCCGTTGGCAAGCATACCGTGCCCGGGCTTGACTATCTCGTACCCATACTGCTCCAGTTTTTTGATATTGTCACTGACTATGGGATTATGGAGCATATTATGATTCATTGCCGGGGATATTATTTTCCTGCACGGACACGCCATAACGGTAGTTGTGAGCATATCGTCGGCAATGCCGTTGGCTATCTTCCCTATCACGTTCGCCGAAGCCGGAGCGATCATTACCGCATCGGCCTTCTTTGCAATGGCCACATGCTCTACGCTGTATTGAAAATTCCTGTCAAATGTATCTATAAGACATTTATTCTGAGTAAGGGTCTCAAACGTTATCGGATTTATAAAATTCTCAGCGTTCTCAGTCATCAAAACATGGACGTCCGCGCCGAGCTTTTTCAGCATACGCGCCAGATTTGCCGACTTGTAAGCCGCGATCGAGCCGGTCACACCGAGAACTATCGTTTTACCATGCAGCATTACGCTTCACTCCCCTTTCGCTCCGCTTTATACCATCTTCCGCTTATTCCGCAGGGCAGCACCAGCCCGTTCGACTCTATAGGCAGCCCTATCTCATCCGCATCTATCCGTCCTCCGTACTTCTTCACAGCCGTCATCGTCAGCACATTTTTCAGCACCTGCGCCGAAAGCCCGGTCGTGTATGAATTGATGAGCATAAAAAGCGGCTGCTCCGACATTATGCTTATGCAATCGGAAACAAGCGGATACAGCTCGTTCTCTATCTTCCATACCTCGCCCGACGGACCTCTGCCGTAAGACGGAGGATCCATTATTATGCCGTCGTATTTATTCCCGCGGCGTATCTCGCGTTTTACGAACTTCACAACGTCGTCAACTATATACCGTACCCGCCTGTCGCCCAGTCCGGAAGATATAACGTTCTCCTTTGCCCATGTGACCATGCCCTTAGACGCGTCAACATGGCACACCTCGGCTCCCGCCGCCAGTGCGGAGACCGTTGCGCCTCCGGTATAGGCAAACAAATTGAGCACCTTTACAGGTCTGTCCGCCCCTCTTATAAGCTCCGATATCCAGTCCCAGTTCACAGCCTGCTCCGGAAACAGCCCGGTATGCTTGAACCCAGTCGGGCGCACATTGAACACAAGCTCACGGTAGCGTATCTGCCATTTATCCGGTATTTGTCTGTTGAATACCTGCCAGCTTCCTCCGCCCGAGCTTGACCGGTGATACCACGCGTCTACGCTGTTCCAGCGCTTTATATCCGTTTTAGCGTCCCATACGGCTATCGGATCGGGACGGCGCAGGAGATATTTTCCCCAATACTCAAGCTTTTCTCCGCCGGAAGCGTCCACGACCCTGTAATCCTTCCATTTATCTGATAAAAACATTTCCATACCTCTTTGATATATTTCAATTATTATTATACTCTAATTCCGGTCAAATGTCAACCTCGGCTGCGATAGTGTTAGTGTCAAGTGAAAATTGGCACTAATTTTCACTTGACACTAACTTTTTTCTCTAAACTCTTGAAATTCATCTCATTTTCATGTAAAATATTATTCATCGTACAACTCCTGTCTATGTTTTCCGTTTAATTAACATAATATCAGATTTTGTGCGATAAGGAAAGTTGTTTTTGCCATTTCCCTTTATTTTTTTGCCAATGATCATTTTACACTAACTGAACGCGTGCGGACAATGCGGACAAAATCAGAACTAAAGCTACAAATTTCAACTTTCTTTAAAAACCCCCTTTACATACTCGTTCCTTTGTAGTATAATGCTATTTGCATTCGGACGGTACGCGCGTCCGGCTGCATGTATCTTTTATTTATGAAAGGATCTAATGGAATGATAAAAAATGTTATATTTGATATAGGCAACGTACTCGTCGGCTTCGACTGGGGCGAATACATAATGGATATGTTTGACGATGAAAAAACATGTCTCGCCGTGCGCGATGCGCTGTTCGGAAGCGATTTCTGGAACGAGCTTGACCGCGGCGTACTTAGCCGTGCGGAAATGCTCGAGGGCTTTGCAAAGCGCGCGCCGGGCTACGAGCGCGAGATAGAAACGGCGTTCGACGCAGTGGGACGCGCGTTCTCCGACCGCGCCTACGCCGTGCCGCTCATAGACGAGCTGAAAGACCGCGGCTTCAGAGTTCTCTACCTCTCGAACTATTCGCGCCATGTCATGGCGGCGAACCCCGAAGCGATATCGTTTACAAAGCGCATGGACGGCGGCGTCTTTTCCTGCGAGGTGCAGCTTATAAAGCCCGATCCGAGGATATACAAGGCGATATGCGATAAATACGGACTTGTCCCGGAGGAATGCGTTTTCATAGACGACAACGAGGCGAATATCAAGGCGGCGGAAGCTTTCGGCATGAGCGCCGTACACTTCAAAGACTACGAACAGGCGCGAAGCGAGCTGGAGAACGTATTAAAAAGCTGACCGCGCCGACCCCGGCAGCTTATCAAGCTGCCGGGCGGCGTATCAAGCCGCGCGCCGCTGCATAAACTATAAACGAGGTGATAGTTTATGTGGAAAAAGATCAAGCCGTATGTGATATTCATCGCCTTGGCGCTCGCAGCCGGCGGGCTCTCGGCATGGGTCACGCGCGAGAACATGGATATTTACGGGGAGATAAACAAGCCGCCGCTCTCGCCGCCCGGCTTCCTGTTCCCCGTTGTATGGGGAATACTATATGTGCTCATGGGCATAGGCGCGGCGATCGTTTACAGCAGACGAGAAAAAACTCCGGTCAGCGCTAACACGTCGCTCAGGCTTTTCGGTTTTCAGCTCGCAGTCAATTTTTTCTGGAGCATAATATTTTTCAATATGCGCGCGTATCTTTTCGCGTTCATATGGCTGCTCCTGCTCTGGTTTCTCATACTCGCCATGATCCTGAGCTTCAGGACGACCAGCAAAGCGGCTGCACTGCTTCAGCTCCCGTATCTTCTATGGGTGACCTTTGCGGGTTATCTGACAATAATGGTATATTTTCTAAACCGTATCTGATACGTTTTCAGGAGGCCGCTGCGTTACCGAATGGGTTTAACGCGGCGGGTCCGGGAACTCAATGCAGAATGTTTGGGACGAACAGACGGAGCTCATAAATGCGTTCCGCCCCTAAATTTGTACACATACGCATAGAAAAGGGTCTGTATCAAATGAGCGATCCTGAAACCGCTCATTTGATACAGACCGGCAAATAAACTTTTTGGAGGGTATAATCATGTATCTACTTCTTCTTGCAGTCATATATCTCGCTTTTATAAGCCTGGGACTCCCGGACTCGCTCCTCGGCTCGGGCTGGCCGGCAATGCAGCCGGAGCTGGGCGTTCCCATCTCCTATGCCGGTATAGTGACCATGATAATCTCGGGAGGCACGATAATCTCCAGCCTGTTTTCGGACAGGCTTACAAAAGCGTTTGGCGCAGGCGCTGTTACCGCCGTAAGCGTACTCATGACGGCGGCGGCGCTTTTCGGCTTCTCTCATTCCGGCAGCTTCATGCTCCTATGCATATGGGCTATCCCTTACGGCTTCGGCGCGGGCGCGATAGACGCCGCTCTGAACAACTATGTAGCCCTGCACTACAGCTCGCGGCATATGAGCTGGCTCCACAGCTTTTGGGGCGTAGGCACGATCCTCAGCCCCTACATAATGAGCTTCGCGCTCACCGGCGCGGGCGGCTGGCGCGGCGGATACGGCATGGTATCTTACATACAGATGGGGATAGCGGTCATAATGTTCCTGTCGCTGCCGCTCTGGAAGCGCGATACCTCAAACGGTGAGCATGAGCCGAAAAAGCCGCTGACGCTGCGCCGTACGCTCGGCATACGCGGTGTAAAACTGATGCTCGCGGCGTTCTTTTCCTACTGCGCGGCCGAATCGACGGTAATGCTCTGGACAAGCAGCTATCTCATACACGCTCACGGGATAAGCACCGAAAAGGCGGCGGCGTTCGCTTCACTGTTCTTTATTGGCATGACCGCCGGACGGTTTCTGACCGGATTTGTCGCGAACCGTCTTGGCGACAAGCGGCTCATACGTATAGGCGCATCGGGAATGCTGCTCGGCATACTGCTTATCGCCCTGCCGTTTGAGCATACCGCGCTCGCGGGCTTTATAGTGTTCGGTCTGGGCTGCGCTCCGGTATATCCCTCGATCATACATTCAACGCCGTTCAATTTCGGCGCGGAAAATTCACAGGCGATAATAGGCATACAGATGTCGAGCGCCTATGTAGGCTCGACCTTCATGCCGCCCGTGTTCGGACTGATAGCCAACCATATAGATATACGGCTCCTGCCGCTGTTTCTCGTACTGTTCACGCTGCTCCTCATAATACTTTCGGAGAGGCTGAACAGAGCGCTGCGGCGTGGGAATGCATAAAGAAACGGGAACGGCTCCTATTTTGGAAGAGCCGCTCCCGCTTTTTTATCCCTTATTTCGTACAAAGGCGCAGAATATGCCTTTATTATCCGGTAGTGAATAACAGGATCCGAAGCCGCGTCACACCGGACGGAACGCTGCCGTGCCTTGCCGTCGGCGGGATCTGTTATCTGATGTAATAGTCAGCCTTATCAGCAGCAAACGCTGTTGCCGCAGCAGCTGTCGTTATTGCTGTTGTTGCCGCAGCAGCAGCAGATAAGCACGATTATAACGAGGATCCAGATCCACTCTGAGCAGCCGTTGTTATTTCCGAACAAACACATACTTCGCGACCTCCTTTCCGAAATTGTAGTATATACTATTCCGGAAAGCGCGGATGTGTTACACTCCGCTCTGCCGCGATTCTGTAAATACGTAAGCGCCGTCGGGGCTTTTTATGAAATACACAACCGCCACCGTTCTGCCCCGGCGGCGTACAGCCGCCGTCCAGCCGCGTCCCTGCGCGGCTATTGGGGAATATGAGCAGCCGGGATGGTTGTTGTCAACATACTTTGCCAGCGCGTCGTGCTGCTCGCCGAACCTCATCCTGTTGAACGGGCCTTTCCCTGCGATCAGCCCGTACAGCCCGGCCGCAGCCGCAGCCGTCAGTACGGCGTATCTTTTAAATTGCTTATGATCCATAGCGAGCACTCCTCCTCCGCTGCGGCGCATACGCGCCGTATCATTTTTTATGGTATTCGCTGTACACATCGCGCTTGGGAACGCCGCGGTCGGCTGCCGCCGCCTTGACGGCCTCCTTGCTGTCCATCCCCTGCGATATGTAATGCTCTACATGCTCCGTCACGCTCATGCCCGACCAGAACTGCTCCTCCGGCTCCGGCGCGGTCTCACGCGCGCCCTCTATGACGAGAACA
Source organism: uncultured Clostridia bacterium (assembly GCA_944393255.1). GTDB lineage: Bacteria > Bacillota > Clostridia > UBA1381 > UBA1381 > Ornithomonoglobus. Next base: position 13,486 of record CALXZP010000065.1, read on the forward strand.
TATTCGCCCCTCGGCGTTTTTTCACTGTAATACTCAGACGCGCCGTCCAGCGTCGTTCTTATGATCTCCTCATGTACCTTGGTAAGCTCCCTCGCAAGGGCTATGCGCCTGTCCCCGCCGAAAACGCGTCTCATATCCTCAAGCGTTGTCCTCAGCTTATGCGGCGCTTCGTAAAAAATGAGCGTATGCGGATCGTTTTTCACCGAGTCCAAATGCTCGCGCCTGTGCCGCTTGTTCACCGACAAAAACCCCTCGAAAGCGTACCTTTTCGCAGAAAGCCCGGACAGTATGAGAGCCGTTATCCCCGCGACCGGACCCGGCACGGAGGTGACTTGCACACCGTTTTCTATGCACAGCCTGACAAGATCCTCTCCCGGATCGGATATCGCCGGAGTGCCCGCATCGGACACCTGCGCGACGTTTTTGCCCTCTCGGAGCAGCTTTAAGATGTACTCGCCCTTTTCCCTCTTATTATGCTCGTGATAGCTCGTGAGCGCCTTTGTTATCCCGAAATGGTTCAGCAGCTGCAGCGTTCTGCGCGTATCCTCAGCTGCGATCAGATCAACACTTTTGAGTATCTCGATACAGCGCTGCGAAACGTCGCCTAAGTTTCCTATCGGCGTTGCGCAGAGGTAGAGTATGCCGTTTTCATCTGCCATAGATCTCATCAATCTCCTTTGTATAGCTCCCGTCGGCGTTATATACTGCAAGCGGCGGAAGCACCTTAAGCTCGGGTCTCGCCCCCTTTATACCGCAGATCAGCACAAGGTTCATCTCCCGGTCCGACCGCGGCTGCACGGTACGCATGAGCTTCGGCTCTATCCCGTACCTGCGCATTTCCCAGAACACGTCCGCCAGCCTTGACGGGCGGTGCACCATGAACAGCTTACCGTGCGGACGCAGAAGCTCCGCAGAAACACGTACGACGTCGCTGAGCGTACACGCCGTTTCATGGCGCGAAAGCGTTTTCATATCCGCCGCGTTCACGATACCTCCCCCGGCCTTCATGTACGGCGGGTTTACCGTTACCATGTCGTAAACTCCGCGGCCGAAGGTTTCGGGCGCGTCCTTGAGATCCCCCTCAAGAACGCTGATCCTCTTCTCCAGCCCGTTATAGCCGACGCTGCGCTTTGCAAGCTCCGCCATATCGTGCTGGATCTCGACCGCATCGATATGCTCGATATCCGTTTTCGCCGCCAGCAGTATCGGAACTATCCCGGTTCCCGTACACAGATCCATCGCCCGCCGCGCCTTAGCCTTTGCAAAGTCGGCAAGCAGCACCGCGTCTATCCCAAACTTAAACCCGTCCGTGCGCTGGTATATATGATAACCGTTTTGCAGGTCGTCCAATACCACATCTATCGTAGAGGCGGTCATTTTATCCCTTCGTTTTCAATGACCGCAAAGCTCATCTCGCCCTTTGCGGCAGTCTTGCCGTCCACCTTGGCCTCAACGTTCGCCTTGCCCATGCCGTGGCGGTAGGTTATCAGCTCCGCATTCAGCTCAAGCGTATCGCCGGGCACTACCTGCTTCCTGAACTTGAAGTTGTTTATACCCGTGAAAACTCCGAGCTTGCCCTTGTTTTCCTCCATGCCAAGCAGCAGCACCGCGCCCACCTGCGCGAGCGCCTCGCATATGAGCACGCCAGGCATTATCGGATTACCCGGGAAATGTCCCTGAAAGAACGGCTCGTTTATCGTTACGTTCTTTATCCCTTTAACGGACTTTCCCTCTTCCATCTCCACTATCTTGTCCACCAGCAGAAACGGGTACCTGTGCGGCAGTATCCTCTGGATATCGATGTTGTTAAGCATATTATTTTCTCCTTTCAATAAAAGGGGAGCGCCCCCTTTGTTTATCACTATGATATCTTTTCCCAAACCTTACAGTTCGTGAATGTACGCTTTTTTATGAAATACATGCGTAGGATCCGTTACGGTATCGATACTCTCGAGAGCGATACCGGAGCCGCGCACAACGCATTCGGTTATATTTTCGGCAAGGCGGCATGTCACGCCAAGCTCGCGCTCGATGCGCCTGTCAAGACCGTACAGCAGCGAGCCGCCGCCGGTCATCACGATACCGTCCCTGATGATATCGCCGTGCAGCTCCGGAGGCGTTTCCTCGAGCACCTCGCGCGCCCGCTCGGTGATATTATAGACGAAATCGTCAAAAATATCGCATATATCATGGGAGGATACCGTCACCGTTCTCGGCAGCCCGGTTATCGCGCTTATCCCCTTTGCTTCGCATACTATCTCCTTATCCCGCTTCACCGCTCCGCCGACGGTGACCTTCAGCCGCTCCGCCGTGCGCGGACCGATATACAAATTCATCTCGCGGCGCATATACCTGACTATCTCCTCGGTAAATTCATCGCCCGCTATCTTCATCGAACGGCTCGCCACGACCCCGCCGAGCGACATTACCGCAATATCTGTCGTTCCGCCGCCTATGTCTATCACCATCGTTCCGTGCGCGCGCGAGATATCATAGCCCGCGCCGAGCGCCGCCGCGACCGGCTCCTCTATGACGTAGATATCCCTTGCGCCTACCTCCCGCGCCGCATCTATCACCGCGCGCTGCTCAACGTCCGTAACGCCGGACGGCACGCACATCATTATCCTCGGTCTGCCCCCCGCTCTGCGCAGTACGCGCCGGAACAGGCGGCGGATCATCTCCTGAGTGAGCGTGTAATGCGATATCACGCCGTCATGGAGAGGGTGCACCGCGCTGATATTTGGCGGTGTTCTGCCGAGCATTTCCAGAGCCTCGCTCCCGACGCCGACCACCTCGTTCGTATCGGTATCGACAGCTATAACGGTCGGCTCGTTTAAGACTATCCCCTTGCCCTTTATATAGACAAGCATAGTAGTAGTCCCCAGATCTATACTTATATCATTACCGAACATCCGTGTTCTTCTCCTAAACTGTTTTATTCACTATTTACTATTATACACTAAATCTTCCGGTAACTCAATACTTTTTTAAAAAAAATCATAAAACCCTTGACCGACACGTATATACGTGCTATAATGATATTGATGGGAGGTTAGAATATGAAGGACAAAGAACTTGTGAAGCTGTTGATCCAAAACGGCTGGAAAGTCGAACGGATCAAAGGCAGTCACCATGTTCTGTACAAGGGCGGCAAAACCGAAGTTGTACCTGTACACGGCAAAGACGTCCCTAAAGGCTTACTCCATCAAATACTAAAGAGAACGGGGCTGAAATAAGCCCCTGTTCTCCCAAACGATCAAGGAGGTTTTGTCATGCAACTATGTTATCCTGCTATTTTTCATATTGAAAGCGATAGTGTCTGGGTAGAATTCCCCGATCTGGAGGGGTGCCAAACATTTGCCGATACCATTCCCGAGGCTGCCGAGAGCGCAAAAGAAGCTCTTGAAGCTTACGCTTGTTCCGTTCTTGAGCGCGGCATAAAATTGCCAAAGGCAAGCAGCATAACATCCTTCAGCGTTTCCGGAAGTAACTTTACAAGTCTTGTGTCCGGAAATTTATCCGGATATCTGACCAAAGACCGCGCCGTAAAGAAAACATTGACGATACCTGGCTGGCTCAACGATGCGGCGATATCACGGAATATTAATTTTTCTCAAACGCTTCAAGACGCATTGCTCCAAAAAATAGCTTCGGAATAAAGCATACAGCAAAAACACTGCCGGATCGGTCTGCACTCAGCGTGAGTCTTAAAACCAATTCATATGAGCGGCAGACCGTTCCACTCATCCGTCCAGCGCACGGTCATGTTGTGATCACTGTCAAATTCCACGGGCAATATGCTGTAGCCTGAGTTCTTTAGGTCAAACCGCTTCCAGTGGTCGAGCATGAGCCATTTTCTTCCGCCGGCCTCGAATATGTACGCGCTCTGCCCCTCGAAGGTACGCCTGTAGTTCCTGCCCTCGCAGGGATTGTCTATCAGCTTCCATTTGCCCATTATATGCGGACATCTTGCAAAAAGCGCGCCGTTCGGCGACCAGCCGGTACAGCCCGAGGTGATCATATAATACATGCCGTTATGGAAGCACAGCGCCGGGGCTTCGCGCTCCTGATCCTGCATAACAGAAACATACATGCCGTCCACATCGGTATAATCCCCGCTGAGTTTCGCGATATTAAGCGTCTTGTTCCAATCCTTTGAATGTATGAGATACGCCGTTCCGTCTGTATCCTTAAAAAGCGTCATGTCCCTGGAATCCTGGCGGTTCGGCTGCTTAGCGCACGTCAGCCGAAACGGACCCTCCGGCCGCTCCGCCACCGCTATGCCCACTCCGGCATACACATATCTGCTGTCGTCAAGATGCAGCCACATGACGAATTTGCCAGTCTTCTCATTATACAGCACTTTGGGGCGCTCCGCCACCATAGACGGGTGCAGCGGGCTTTGCGGATCGTCCTTGTCCGCCGAGAGCGCAAGCCCTTCATACTTCCAGTTTACGAGATCTCTTGAGGAATAGCACGACACGCCTATAACATCCACTCTCGTGGTGCCCGGGCAATTGTCCGCGCCCTTATTCTCGCCGTACCAATAATAACTTTCACCGTGCTTTAAAATGCAGCCTCCGTGCGCCTGGATATCGTTCCCGTCAATATCCTTCCACATTTCTCCGTTTTTCATGATTTAACTCCTTATATGATCTTTATACATTTCCGCAGAACACTCGCTTCGGCGGAAATATCAGGATCTGATGCGATCCATATATTTATTTTACCGCATATCCTCCCAAAAGTGAATATTGTATCGTGTGTTTTTTACTTGATATTCCGACATATTTTCCCGTTTTCCGGACAGCAAAAAACAGACCGCTCAGCACAGAATATACGGGCAAAATATGAGAGAGAGTGCATCTTCTTTGAAGAGCTGAAAGGGGGGATGTAACGCCCGTATATTCTGTGATCAGCGGTCTGTCCTGACCGGAAGGTCTTTTTTTGACCGGGCGGCGCATTCGCCCGGGTATATTCATTTTGTGCCGAATACAAGCTTTTCGGCAGAGAGCTTCGCCATTCTTTTTTCCTCCGCGCTCACCGGCTCGTCAGTTTCGTCAAAGCCATTGTCCGATACGCGGGCTCCTGTCAGAGCGGCATACCACGTAAGTCCGAGCGCATACCGTCCCAGCCCGAGCGACGCATGGAAGGTGTCACGGTGTATCCTTTCCGCTCCGCTCTTTAGGATATCGTGAAACACCTCGCCGGAGGGGATGATCCCGTCGGCGCCTATATCCAGAGCCGCCGCCGCGTACGCTTTCCTTATACCTCGGAGCATATCGGCAGGATCTGCAAAGCCCAGGGCGGCGAGTTTTTCGCTGCCCTTTTCGTAAGCCCACGTCTGATGGATATACACCGCCGACCTGGGCGAATATTTTCTTACATATTCGTTCAGGAGACCAAGATACGGCTGATACGTTTCATAGTCCGGAGAAAGCGGACTCGCCTGCTGCAGCGTTACAGCGTCCCATTCATCGCTTATGAGCGCCTCCTTTATCGTAGTCCTGAAACCGGTCGTAACACCGTTGAATTCAAGCTCATATGCCCGGCTGTCCTCAATCGAATTTATATAATGCGTTCTGAGCGAGCAGCCGCCTATATACAGGTTCACGGCCTTCAGCTCCGTTCCGTCCGCCGCCGCTATACCGTGCAGATACCTCTGCGCGTCCTGCGAAAAGCTGTTGCCTATAGAAAGCACCCTCATCCTTCCGCACCTCTTTTCTTGTCCGCAAAGGCGGAAATAATATCGAGCAGCGCGCCCTCAAGCTCGCTGTCGGCTCCCAGCACCCTCAGTCCCGAGGCTATGCCCGTTTCCGTAAGACCGCCGTCAAACAGCGAATATATCCTCGCTTTCAGGTTATTGCCGCAGCGCGCCCTCAGCAGGACTTCAAACGCTTCTTTCTTTATATCGTTCTCCAAAATATCAACGGCTCCGAAAGATATCTCCGTATCCTCTCCGGGATCGTCAAAGCTTATACACAGCGCCCTGTCCCGGTACTCCTTAACGAACGGAACAGCCCTGCCTCCCGCGGTCACTGACACATCGTCCGTATCGTTCACTGCGCGAAGCTCGGCCGTGTACCTGCGTCCCTTTACGATAACGGAGCCGTCGCCCTCAGGCTTGTGTATTAAAAGCCGCGGGCATACGCCGTGCCTGTACTCGATAAGAGTTTTCGAGCATACGCCTCTGAGATAGCCCATATCCGAGCCCTCATCCTCATACATGCGGAAAGAACCGTCCGCGCCGGGGAATACGGCTATACGCATATGCTCCGGCGATCCGGTATCGTTCCCGCACGTCTCCGCCATAGGTACGATCGCGCCCGCCTTTGCAAACACCGGCATAGAGCTTATATCCCTGTAGACCCTGACGGTACGGCCTCCGCTGTACACGCGCGAGCTGAAAAAGTCGAACCACAGCCCCTCGGGCAGCCATGCCTCCGCCGCGCCCAGACCCGTTACACGGTCGGCCGGAGCGGTTATCGGCGCTGCGAGCAGCTCGCTGCCGAACAGATATTCATTGCGGTTACAGCCATACGCCTCTCCCCTGTCAGGATACTCATAATACATCGGCTGCACGAGCGGTATACCCTCCGAATACGCCCTGTAATTCATCGTATACAGATACGGTATCAGCTCATGCCTCAGTCTCAGAAATCGCGTTATGACCGTCTCAGCCTCCATGCCGTAGTTCCATGGCTCCTTTGACATAAAATCATTGCTCGTGCTGTGCAGGCGCATTACCGGCGAGAACACGCCGAGCTGCACCCAGCGGACGGTAAGCTCCTCGTCCCTTTCTCCGCCCATGTGTCCGCCTATATCATGGCTCCACCAGCCGTAGCCGGCGTTAGACGCATTTGCGGTGAAATACGGCTGGAACGCAAGCGACGCCCATGTTACGTACGTGTCACCCGAAAAACCGATCGGGTAACGGTGGCTGCCCAGACCGCCGTAGCGCGAGAGAAGCATGGGACGGCTGTCCCTGCCCTGCATGTCCGCATAGTGGTAATGGTTGAGTATCCACAGCGGGTCAAGCCCCGGGATATCGGTCTTATCGCCCTGCTGCCAGTCCACCCACCAGAACGAGACGCCGCAGCGCTCAAGCGGACGCAGCACCTTTTCAAAATAACATTCTATAAATTTCGGATCGGACGCGTCGAACTTCACCGCGTCCTCACTCTCCTCATCAACGCCCATATACACGGCGGCCTCCGCAAACGCGTCCTCATGCGCCCCTATGCCCTCCGCCGGATGCAGGTTGAGCGTCGTTTTCATTTTATGCTCGGCAAGGAACCGCATAAGCTTCTCCGGCTCCGGGAACAGCTCACGGTCCCATGAAAAGCCTGTCCAGCCCGAACCGAAGCGCGGGTCGATATCGGTCTTGTGCCAGTCCATATCTATAACCGCTACGGAAAACGGCACGCCCTTTTCCTCGAACTTCAGTATAAGCTCCTTATATTCCTCCTGAGAATACTTGTAATACCTGCTCCACCAGTTGCCCAGCGCGTAACGCGGAAGCAGCGGCACGCCTCCGGTGAGCCTGTAGAAAGCTCTGAGCGCACCGTGAAAATCCGTTCCGTACGCGAAGAGGTACGTGTCCGCCGCGCCGTCATCGCGGGTATCGATCCAGCCGTCGTCGGCTATGACGAGCGAACGGCTGTCGTCTATCGCGGTCATGGCCTGATACGACATTATCCCCTCCTCAAGCTCGCATTCCCCGTCCGCGCCGTCGAGCGTGCGCGCGGTGCCGCCGAGATTGCCGTAGGTCGTACCGTATCGCCATACGTGCGCATTCCTGCCCTTTTCGCATCGGAACCGCGCCGTAAGACTGTATTCGGAAAACGGGCCGCCGCTGTATATAAGCTCCATGCAGCTCGTTACTATCTTTATCCGCCCGTCCTTTTCCTCAACTGTGAACTCGGGCACGTCGAACATACGGTTTATAACTATCTGCGTAGCCCTGTCCTCAAAGCTGCCGGTCTCGCTGTATTCCAGCCTTATGAGCGCCGGAGTGAGAACGGTAAATCTGTATTTTTGTCCCTTTACCACAGCCGCCTCATTGCAGAGCGGCGTTGTTTTATATCTGTATCTTTCGTTTATCCTGCCCATATGCAGCATCCTCTCAAAGTCCGAATATCCAATCTACCGCCATATCCACCCAGCCGTGTACCTTCGGAATAACGCCCTGCTCCGATTCCGCTACGTATTCGGAAGCGGTCGAAAGTCCGTGCGGTCCTTTCGGGAATATATGCAGCTCGGTCTCTATACCCTTTTTCCGCAGTGCGGACGCCATCAGCAGACTGTTTTCGACCGGCACGCCCGGATCCTCAAACGTGTGCCATATGAACGCGCGGGGGCAGTCCTCCGTCACCTGATCTTCAAGCGACATCTTTTTTGCCAGCTCCGCATCACCGCCCGAAACAGTCCTTATAGACCCCTCATGAGCGTATTCTCCGGAGGTTATTACAGGATATGCAAGTATCATCCCGTTGGGCTTGTTCTTTCCGTCGCCGCGCTTTATCGCGGGCTCGCTGTTCCAGAACACGCCCAGGCTCGCTGCAAGATGACCGCCTGCGCTGAAGCCGCAGACCACCACCCTGCCGTCATCTATCCTCCATTTTTCGGCGTTGTCCCTTACGATGCAGACCGCGTCCGAAAGATCCCTGAGCGACGCCGGATAAGCCGCGAACACCCTGTAATTTACTACTGCGGCATGGATCCCGGCGGCGTTGAATGCAAGCGCGACCGGTTCAGCCTCGCGCGGCGAGCAGAACTCGTAGCCGCCGCCCGGACATATGACAGCTATGGGACGTTTCCTGTCCGCGCCCAGCGGATCGTCAACTATATACGTAGTCATATATGCCTTGTCATTGAGCATGATCTTTTCATGAATCATAGAACATATTCTCCTTTGTTCCTCATATGTATTATACCATTTAATCGCTGCGATGTAAATATCAAATTCATTATTTTTTTCAGATCCGTCAAAAAAACACGGCCGTCAGACTCCCGGAGGGCTCAGCAGACCTAAAACCGCTTTTTTGAACCTGCCGAGCTTTTCTTCCGCTTCTTCCGGCGAATCGCCTCTCACGCCCATATAAAGCTTTATTTTCGGCTCTGTTCCCGACGGTCGTATACAGCACCATGTGTCCTCCGGCATACCGAAATACAGCACGTTCGATCTGGGCAGACCCGTTTGCGACGCTTCGCCGCCCGCTATGCGGATATCCTTCAAATAGTCGCAGAATACCTCCGTTTCATACCCGCCTATCCGTTTCGGCGGATCGCTTCGCACCCTGTCCATCACAGCCCGTATCTGCGCCGCGCCCTCAATACCGCTCATCGTTACGGTATAAAGCTCCTCCTTATAAAAGCCGCAGCGTTCGTACAGCTCACGGAGCTGCTCCGGCAGAGAGCTGCCGCGCTCCCTGTAATAGGCCGCCGCCTCGCAGAGCATCGTTACTGCGGCGGCAGCGTCCTTGTCGCGTGCATAGGTCCCGGCAAGGCAGCCGTAGCTCTCCTCATATCCGAACAGAAATTCATGCGAGCCGTCCTCCTCGAACCGCTTTATCTGCTCGCCTATGTATTTGAAGCCGGTCAGCGTTTCTATCACATCCGCGCCCATATCCCGGGCGATCCTCCGTCCGAGCCGCCCGGACACTATCGTGGTCACCACCGCCCCGTTTTCGGGCAGCATGCCCTTTTCACGGAGCCGCCCGAGCCTGTAGGCGCAGAGCAGCGCGCCTATCATATTGCCCGTGAACGGCTTATATCTGCCGTCTCTGTCCTTTGCATAAACTCCGAGCCTGTCGGCGTCGGGATCGGTAGCAAGCACGAGGTCTGCATCCGTTTTTTCGGCAAGCTCCAAGGCGAGCCTGAACGCGCCCGGATCCTCCGGATTGGGGCTGCTCACCGTTGGGAACGCCCCGTCCGGCTTTTCCTGCTCCGGCACAACGTACACGTTTTCAAAGCCGAGTTCGCCCAGTATCCTTCTGACGGGGATATTGCCCGTTCCGTGCAGGGGCGTATATACTATCCTCAGATTCTCCGCCTCTTTTTTCACAGCCTCCGGCTCCAGCACCAGCGACTTTACCGCCTCGATGTAGCGGTCGTCTGTCTCAGCGCCGATAACGGCGTACAGTCCTGCCGCCTCCGCCTCGGCAGCGGTCGTCGTCCTCACATCGCCGAGACTCTTCACCGCACTGATCTCCGCCATTATCTCTTCGTCCTTCGGATACGTTATCTGCGCGCCGTCCTCCCAGTACACCTTGAAGCCGTTGTACTCCGCAGGGTTATGGCTGGCGGTCACGACCGCCCCGGCGATACAGCCCAGATGCCGCACGGCAAAGGACAGCTCGGGAGTTGGGCGCAGACTGTCGAACATGTATACCCTGATACCGTTCGCCGCCAGGCAGAGCGCCGCCGCCTCGGCCAATTCCCGCGACATATGCCTCGAATCGTGCGCTATCACCGCGCCGCGTCCGCAGCCGTTTTCCTTTTTTATGAGATTTGCAAGCCCCTGGGCAGCTTTCCCTACGGTGTAAACGTTCATCCTGTTCGTTCCCGCGCCCATGATGCCGCGCATACCTCCGGTGCCGAAGCTCAGGTCGGTATAGAACCGCTCCCGTATCTCCTTTTCGTCGCCCTCTATTGCGAGAAGCTCAGCTCTGGTATCCTCATCGAAGTACGAATCGGTACACCAGCGCTCATAGTTTTTCAGTATCTCTTCATCCGTGTAAGCCATATCAGTCTATCTTCATTATCATCCTCAGTATCCTCTGCACACAGACCTCAAGCTCCGCGCGCGTCAGCTCGCCTTCCTCTATCGCCTTAACAACGTCGTCCGGACTGCCCTCGGGCATCCTTATGTCGTTTCCGGCTCTCAGCTCCTTATACTGCTCCGCAAGATTGCACCAGTCGGTGGTTATCATGCCGCCGTAGCCCCACTCGCCGCGCAGGATATTGGTTATAAGCTCGTAGTTTTCCGACGCCCTCACTCCGTTCACCCGGTTATACGCCGTCATTATCATCCATGGCTGCGATTTCTTCACGCATATCTCAAAGCCCTTGAGATATATTTCGCGCAGAGCGCGCTCGGACATCCTCGAATCGGAATTATACCTGTTCTCCTCCTTGTTATTTGCGCAGAAATGCTTTACCGACGGGGAGATGTTCTGCGACTGTATACCCTCTACCTTCGCCGCCGCCATTATACCCGCGATAAGCGGATCCTCCGAGAAATATTCAAAATTCCTGCCGCAGAGCGGATTTCTGTGTATGTTCATCGCAGGCGTGAGCCATACGCCCATGTTGTTTTCCTTTACCTCCTTCGCGCCCGCCGCGCCTATCTTATACATAAGCTCCGGATCCCAGGTGCACGCTATCTGCGTCGCGCACGGAAACGCCGTTGTGCACACGCCGGTCTTTCTGTCCACCCGCAGTCCTGCAGGGCCGTCCGCAGTCATTATGTTCGGTATCCCGAACTCCTCAAGTCCGCCCATGCCGAAGGTGTTGGCCACGCCGGTATTCGGCTTTCCGCCGGCCAGCTCCGCCAGCTGCCTGTCCGAAAGCTGCGCGGTGAACTCATCAAGCGTCACTCTGCCCTCGGCAGCGTCTGTAAGCATCGCCTTTTCGGCCGGAGGCTCAGCAGTGTTCGACTCATGCGCACAGCCGTATTCTTTTATCTCGTATGAGCTAAGCTCCTCAAAGCTCCCGTCGGGACGCATACGCTTTCCCGCTATGCTCGGCGCGCACTGCCTTGAAAGCTGCTCCGTTACCATATCGTTCTCTGCAACGTATTCAAAGTCCGCCTTTACCGTATCCCTTACCGAGCTGCCGACATAAAACGCATAGCTGCCCTTTTCGAGCACGTACGCCGACTCCTTCACGCGCCCCGTATCGTCGTAGCTCGCCATTGAAGCGATATCAAATTCCATGAACACGGTACGCGTTTCACCCGGCTCCAGCTCCTTTGTTTTCGCAAACGCCGCAAGCTCCCTTGCCGGCTTGCCGAGCCTGCCCTGCGGCGCGCTGCAGTATACCTGTACTACCTCTTTGCCGCTGACGCTGCCGGTATTGGTCACGTCGGCCCTGACCTTTATCCTGCCGTTCTCTTCGCTCACCGAGACTCCCGATATCTCAAACCCGGTATACGACAGCCCGAAACCAAACGGATAATTGACCCGCCCGCACGCGCCCGGGATCGTTTCAAAATAGCGGTAGCCCACGTATATATCCTCATAGTAATTCACATAATCCACAAACTCGGTGAAGCTCTCCGTGGAAGGGTAGTCCGAAAGCTTTTTCGCAAAGGTATCTACCAGCTTGCCAGACGGGTTTACGTCGCCGCAGAGTATATCGGCAACGGCAAGCCCGCCCTCTATGCCCGACTGCCATGCGTACAGCACTGCACCTATAGCGTCGTCCGAATAGTACCATTCGGTGTCGGTCTGCGCTCCCGCATTTATCACAACCGCTATATTGCGGAAGCTTTTTTTTACCGTTTCTATCATCTTCCGCTCGCCCGCGCTGAGATAAAAATCTCCGTCGTCATATCCGCCCTTTCTGTCCGCAAACTCGCCCGAAAAACGGCATATCGTTATGAGCGCCGTATCGGTGAACGCCCGCGCCCTTTCGACTATCTCCGCAGGCAGCTCCGGCTCCTCCGTCCTGCCGTTTTCCGTTCCGGCAGCGTACTGCTTTTCGACCTCGGCTTTATAGAACCCGCTCAGCTCCTCAAAAATGCTCAGCTTGCCCTCTCCGGCTTTTATGCTCAGTCCATCGTATATATTCCTCACGTATTCGACCGTAACGTCGCCGCTGCCGCCGCCGCTCTTTACGTAATCTATCTGCGCCTTGCCGAACACCGCTATCTTAGCGCCCGGACGAAACGGCAGCACGCCGCTGTTTTTGAGCAGCACCATGCCCTCTGCGGCAGCTGACCTCGAAAGCTCTATATGCTCTCTGCACGCCGTTACCCTTCTTCCGTCCGCGCCCATCGGCAGGCACGGAGTATAATTAGCTCTCGCCCATCTTTCCATAAATCCATCTCCTTATGTAATAATTTCAAATTCATATTTAAATCGCCGCTAAACGCTCATATACCTTTCGCACGCCGCATTTTTTCAGACGCTGTCAGAGACCCTTACTCTGCACACAGGCGCGTCCGACGATACGGTGTTTCCGTTAACGGTTCCGTTCTCCGCCTCTATCCTCAGCTTGCCGGAGCCTGTGTTTTCAACGCTTATTATGTACTTTGTACCCCTGAACCGCCTTGTGACCTCGAACGAGCCTATCCCGCGCGATATGCACGGATCTATCACAAGCCCGTCGAAATCCGGGCGTATGCCCAGAAGATACTGGGTCACGGCGCAGTAGTTCCACGCCGCCGTGCCGGTGAGCCACGAATTTTTCGCCTCGCCAGCCCTGGGCGCGTCGCGCCCGGCGATCATCTGTGAATACACATAGGGTTCCGTACGGTGTATATCGCTCTTATCCTCGATATACGCCGGGGCTATCTTCTTATACAGCCCGAATGCGCGTTCGCCGTTCCCGAGCACCGTCTCGGCTATCATTATCCACGGGTTATTGTGGCAGAACACACCCGCGTTCTCCTTATAGCCCGGCAGGAACGAGGTTATCTCGCCCAGCTCAAGATGATAGACCGTATACGGAGGATATACCAGGACTATGCCCTGCTCGCATTCAAGATATTTCTCGACGCTGTCGAGCGCCTTCCGCGCCCTGCCGTCCTCCGCGCCTATGCCCGCCATAACGCAGAAGCCCTGCGGCTCGATAAATATCTTTCCCTCCTCGCACTCCTTTGAGCCGACCTTGTTACCGAACGCGTCGTAAGCTCTCAGAAACCACTCGCCGTCGTAGCCGTGCTCAAGCACCGCCTCGGTCATCTTGTCCGTTTCGCACCTTATATACTTGGCAGCCGTTTTGTTTCCGAGCTTTTCATACAGCCTCGCAAACTCCTTGCCTATATACACGAACATCCCCGCTATGAATACCGACTCGGCAACTCTGCCGTCCGGGTCGCCGTAGGTCTGGAACATCTCATCCGGAGTGTCGGAGAAGCAGTTCAGGTTCAGGCAGTCGTTCCAGTCGGCTCTGCCGATTAGCGGCAGTCCGTGCGGGCCGAGATTGTTGAGAACATGGTCGAACGAGCGGTTGAGGTGCTCGAGCAGCGTTGCCGTTTTGGTCTTATCGCAGTCGAACGGAACCTGCTCTTCAAGTATGCCCAGATCTCCCGTCTCCTTTATATATGCTATCGCCGCAAGCACCAGCCAAAGCGGATCGTCGTTGAAGCCGCCGCCTATCTCGTTATTGCCCTGCTTCGTGAGCGGCTGGTACTGGTGGTACGCGCTGCCGTCCTCGAACTGAGTGGATGCGATATCTATTATTCGCTCCCTCGCCCGCTCCGGTATCTGGTGCACGAAGCCGAGCAGATCCTGGTTGGAATCACGGAAGCCCATGCCTCGTCCTATGCCCGTCTCATAATACGATGCGCTGCGGGACATATTGAACGTCACCATGCACTGGTACGGGTTCCAGATGTTGACCATCCTGTTCAGCTTTTCATCGTCCGAGCTCAGGGAGAACACCGAGAGAAGCCCGTCCCAGTACTCGGCGAGCTTTTCAAGCTCCTTATCGCACTGCTCCGGCGCTGCGTACCGTGCCGCCATCGCTTCCGCCTTAGTCTTGTTTATGACATTGCGGCTCTCAAACTTTTCGTCCTTGCCGTTTTCTATATAGCCGAGCACGAATATGTATTCCCTGCTCCCGCCCGGCTCAAGCGTAATATTTATCATATGCGACGCCATCGGATACCAGCCCGATGCTACCGAATCCGCGCTCCTGCCGTTTATGACGCTGTCGGGACTGTCGAAGCCGTTGAACGCGCCCAGGAACGTATCACGGTCCGTATCGAAGCCGTCTATCGGCGCGTTTACCGAATAGAACGCGTAGTGATCCCTGCGCTCGCGGTATTCGGTTTTGTGATATATGAAGCTGCCCTTGATCTCAACCTCGCCCACGCTCAGATTGCGCTGGTAGTTAAGCATATCGTCCTGCGCGTTCCACAGGCAGAACTCAACGAACGAAAACAGCTTGATGTTTTTTTCGGCATCCGTCTCATTCGTTATCCTGACGCGGTGCACCTCGCAGTTATCATTGAGCGGGACGAACGCCGTCTGGCTGACGCTAACGCCGCCGCGGCTGCCGGTTATCTTGGTATAGCCGAGACCATGCCGGCACTCATAGCTGTCAAGCTCCTTTTTCATAGGCATATACGAGGGCGTCCAGCAGTCGCCGCCGTCGTTTATATAGAAATACCGTCCGCCGTTGTCCGCCGGAACGTTGTTATAGCGGTATCTGAGTATTCGCCTGTGTCTTGCATCCTTATAGAAGCAGTAGCCCCCCGCCGTGTTCGAGATCATCGAAAAAAAATCGTTTGTTCCTAAATAGTTTATCCACGGCAGCGGCGTTCTGGGAGTATTTATAACGTACTCCCTGTGTTCATCGTCAAAATATCCGTACTTTATGGTGATCACTCCTTATATAGTATTCTGCGGTCTCATCATAGCTTTTCGGCTAACCATTCCACCGCGTTGGCGAGCATGACGTCGCTGCACCAATGCCCGCCCTTATATTCAATATATCTGTAATCGCCGCTCCTGTCCTTATACAGCGGACGGAGCTTTTCATTGAGCCGCCGCGTTCCCGTCACAGGCACCACGGTATCCTCCGTGCTGTTCTGGATGAGCAGCGCCGTGCCCGCCATTTTCTCATAGTGCGTAAGCGGCATTTCCGCGATCACGCGCTCCCTCACAACCGGGTCGGTGTCATCCCAGTCCAGGCTGTTGCCGTATTTATCGGTGAGGTCGGGCGAGCCTATTATAGGCGCGGCGGCCTTTATGCGGCTGTCCTTAGTCATGGTCATGAACGCTACATACCCGCCCTGGGATATCCCCGACATGCCCGTCCTTGATACGTCCGCCATTTCGCTTCCGCTGTAATAGTCGATTATCCTCGACATGTCCTCCGCCATAAGCAGAAGCATATCGAGATAGTATTCCTTGTACAGCGAGGTCTCGAGCATCATCCTCAGCTTATCGTCACCGCGCTCGCCGTGCCATACCGCGTCAACAAGCACGCAGAAGCAGCCGCGTTCGGCAAGCCGCGCTCCCATCTCGAGCATCTGAAGCCTGTTCCCTCCGGTGCCGTGGTTCAATATCACCAGCGGCGCGTTCGAGACGCCCTCCGCATAACATTCCGTTACCGGGATGCCGTTATCCGTTATGGTCTTTCCCTCAAGCAGTATCTTCTTTCCCATTTCTGTATATACCTCAATTCCCGTATTTTAAGAGCTTGTTTACAAGGTCTCTGAAAAGCGCGTCGCGGTCTATATACCGCACATAGCGTATGAGCTTCCCGTCCGCGGCGGGCGAATATTTAAGATCATATCCGGGCATACGGCACGGGAGGAGCGCCGAGTCCATAAACCTTCCCCCATCGTTCATTAGCCACGCCGCTGCGGTCACGTCCCAGATTATCCTCGACCACGGCATACCGTCCCAGTCACGCTGCGCGCGCATAACGTTATCCACAAGGAAATCGCAGACCTTGTTTTTGCCGCCGAGCCAATATCTGAATTCCTGCTCCGATATGGCAAACTGCGTCACAACTCCCGCGCAGGGCAGCTGCACTACCGGAACACCGCTTGAAAACAGCACCCGCGCCGCAGCTATATCCTGCTCCATATTGAATTCACGGCAGTCCCTGCCGCTGTGATAAGCGTTCCCGCCGAGCCAGACCACAACTATATTCTCCGCGATCTCCGGCGCGGCTATGAGCGCGGACGCTATATTCGTGAGCGCCGCTATCGCCACAACGTACAGCGGACGCTCCGGCGAATACAGCCGCGCCCGCGCCGCGAGGTCTCGCGACGCATCCGACGCCGAGGGCGTTTTCTCATCCGCAAGATACTCCTCCGCGCCGCGGAAAACAGAGCCGCTCAGCTCCGTCCTGTCCGCGAGCTCCAGTATCGACATTATCTCGTCATAGCTCTTTAGCATGCCGTCCTTGGGCGACGATGACTTTTCATTGAAAAACGGAGCGGCGTATACCGCTTTCAGGCTGACCTTTTCGCCGCAGCCGAGCATATACGCGAGCGCAAACTGGTCGTCCGCCTCGTTATACGTATCCGTATCGAGCACCGCGTCGATCCTGCCCTCGGGTACGCTGAGATTTTTTAAAAGCTGTTCCTCTGTCATGAAATTCCTCCTTTACCGCGTACCGCAAAACAAAGGCTTCACGGTCATCTGTCCAGAACCGCCTTGTACGCATTGTAATACCTGTGTCCGAACTCAAGCTGTCCCTTCGCGCTGAAATGCACTCTGTCCGCTTCCGCTCCCGTGTAGCAGCCGGTTGAATACCGGCTCAGGATAAGCTCCGGGTCGGAGGACGATGCGAAGCCGAATGCGGCTATATAGTCCTCCTGCCGCGCCGTCTTGAGATTGTGCTGCGCGGAGCCGAGACCGTCCTCGGACAGTCCTCCGGCTATGAAAGGCGTTTCCATATCGCCGAACGCAAGGCGGAAGTCATAGAGCACGTTCCTTAGCCGCGCGTGGTAATCGGCGTTGTTCATATTCGATTCGCCCTGGTGCCACAGTATACCCGCAAGCTCGCCGCCGCCCTCCAGCGCTGCCCTTACACGTTCTATCGTGTTTTCATACCCGTTCGCCGCAGGGTCGTCCGATTCCCGCTCGTATATGTCTATCGAGCAGCCGGCCTGCGAATTAACTATAAGCCCGATGACCTTATCCGGATTTTCGTCCGCCCAGTCCTCGGCAAAGCTGTAGCCCATGTTTATGCCGTATTGCAGACCCACGCCGCCGTTGTAGTCGTGATACGACTCCGACCAGGTTATCTGCGAATATCTGCTGTACTTGTGCGATGCGTGTTCAAATTCATTGTTCTTATTTAAAAGCATAACGTTATCCGATACCGGAAGCTCCTTATACCCTTCCGCAGCCGGGTTATTCGTTCCGGTCATATTCGACTGTCCCATCAGCAGGAACACATACTGCTTAGGAACGACCTTGACTGTCACACTCGCTATCGCCGCGCCGTCCGAGGTTGAATATGCCGTTAAAGAAGCCGTTCCCGCGCCCGTACCCGTTACGGCCGAGCCGTTCACAGCCGCAACGCCGCTGCTGTCTGATACCCATTCCGCACCGTCCGCGTTTATCCAAAGCTCCGCGCTCTCACTCTTGTCTATCTCTATATTCTGCGCACATACGCCGTTCGGCTCGGATGAGAGCACACCGCAGAGCGGAGCGCCGTCCTTGCTCCAAAGGAACGCCTTCACATACGCCGCGCCGTCTCCCGGAGTAAGGCTCGCGGCTATCTCGTTTCCGTCCGCCGCTGACCGTTCCGATACAGTCAACGACTCCAATACGCCGTCTGCGGTATATGCCGCTATCATCAGCTTTACCGCGTTTGCGGCATCGTCGGCGCACGCCCTCAGCTCAGCTCTTGCGTATACCGTTTCGCCGCCCGTATAAGGCGCAGTATACTCACTGTCGGCACAGAGCCTGAAGTTTACCGCCTCCGGCAGCTCCTTTATCTCTATCATCTTTTCCGCTTTAACGCCGTTGGTGAGATCCTCGGCCGTGACCGTGACCGTTCCGGACGCGCCGCTCTCTACAGTCAGGTATCTGCCGCTTACCGAAGCGCCTGCGCCTGATACCGAATATTTCACGCCGGACGAGACGGTGTACTCATCGCCGCTCTCCGTTATCCTCGTGCTCAGAGCGAACCTGCCGTTCTCCGCCGGGTTTATCACCTCCGGAAGCCCCTCAAGCTCCAGCCCGGACGGCTCGGTATATTCCGCCCTGAGGCTGTTAAGTCTCGCCTTCGTATAATGATTGCCTATAAGAACACAGCTGTATCGGACATATCTCGCCTCGATCGGCGCAAACCTTACCGTATGCTTTCCGCTGTTCTCCGGAACGCCGCCGGCATATACGTCCGAAACGCGCGTGTAATTTATGCCGTCGCTCGAAGCTTCTATGCTCCAGCTCATTATATCGGAAGCATCCTGATCGACCGCGACCTTATTTATTATGTATTTTCCGCCAAGATCCAGCTCCGTCCCGGTCAGCTGCGTGCTGTCGTCCGCTCCGCAGCCCCCGGCATATTCCGCGCTTTCCCATGCTCCGGAAACAACCGGCGCTGCAAGCGGTTCCGCCGGCGGCTCCGGCGCGCGCCGCTGATACACCTCTATCTTTTCTGCCTGCCACGTTACGGGCGTGGTTATACTGCCGTTATCCGTTTCGCTTACCGCAAATTCAAACGCCGGCTGTGATATCATATCAACATTTTCATTCATCTTAGCCTCACACACCTTCTCGCCGTCGAGCGTTCCGACTATCGTTCCCGCTTCGGGATCGATGGTGTAGAGCAGAGTTCTCCACACGTCCTTCTTCGTCGGCGACAAAACGTTAACTCCATTGTCCATCCTCATCACGTACTGCGTAACGCCGTTGCTGTCGAACATGACCTGCGCACGCGGCAGCGTTACATTGTAATTGTCGGCAGTACACTTGAACCTCAGCTTGAACACCGTCTTGCTGTCGAGCGAGACAGCCTCGGGCGACGACATTCTCAGACGCTGCCCCCACATGCTGCCCTTTGTCTGGTACGTTTTGAATACACCTCCGCTCAGGCCGTATTCTATCGATCCGCCCGTCCAGTTTATGAACTCAAACGCGCCCGTTTCGGAAAGTATACTGCCGCTGAGCTTCATTCCGCTGCCTATATCAACTATTTTATGCGTGACAAGCCCGTCGCCCTCGTCGTCGCCCGGGTCCGTATACTCCGTATCGTCATCGGGCAGGGGCGTCGGCTGAGACGGCTCCGTCCCCTCTGAAGCCGGCCTTGTTACCGTAAAGCCCGTATACGTCCATGTCACGGGCGATACAAGAGCGGACTTTTCAAGGTTAGTCTCTCCTCTGTTCTGCACGGATACAAATATACCCCACGTGCCCGATATGCTGTCCTTTGCCTCATACTGCGCCGAGCCGAACGGCTCCCCGTCGAGATAGCCCGTTATAACGCTGCTTTCGGGGTCTATAACGTATTTAAGCGTCCTTTCTTTATCCGCCATATCCTCGCTAAGCTCAAGCATGGGCGTTCTGACCTCTCTAAGCCCGTAAAAAAACATCGACACATTCGGCGCATTGCCGTAGTCCTCCGCCTCAATCCTGAATGTCACTTCAAACGTGAGCGGTCTGTCGAGCGTCACATCGTTCGGATCGCCCATAAGCAGACGCTGCTGATACGCCGACGAGACCGTCTGGGGCACTATAAGCTCCGAGCCGTCGGCAGACACATACGCCGCCGTCTCCATAGTCCTTGTATAGTCGGCGTACTCGACCGTGCCGTTTCCGGAGGTCCAGTTCATGTTCCATGTGGCTCTGTTCCGTTCAAACGTCATATTTTCGCCGATATTTATAAGATATTCCACCTGATCGCCGGTATCCGCCCCGGCGCCCGTCCAAGCCGCGCCGCCGAGAAGGACGGCCGCGGCAAGCACGGATGATATAAACTTCTTCATAATTTATTACCATTAGATCCTTTCATATAACCCCGCGGCTTTTACCTGTTGGTTATATTCATGTATGCATCGTAATACCTGTGACCGAACTCGACCTGCGACCTTGCGCTGAAATGCGACTCGTCCCTGAGCCTGTTTTCATTGGTCGAATCGGACGCGTTCACCGTCAGGACATACGGATACCTCGATGATGCGAACCCGAACGCCGCCAGGTTTGCCGTCTCGGCGCTCAGTCTGTCGTTAAAGCTCACCGAGCTTGCATTGTTCCCGCTTACCGGCTTGTCCTCCGCAAGACCTCCCGCGACTATCGGCAGCTCCATATCGCCCAGCTCCGTTCTGAAGTCGTACATTATGTTTTTGAATACATACGTATAATTTGCGTCCGAGCCGTTGCTCTCGCCCTGATGCCACAGTATGCCGGCAAACTCGCCCTGCTCCGACACCGCGCCGCACGCCGCTCTTGCCGCCGAATTTTCAAAGCCGTTGCCCGTTTCCGAGCCTTTTAAGAACACGTCTATGAGGCAGCCCACGCGCGAATTGACTATAAGCCCTATCCTCGAGCCGGGATGGTCGGCTATGAAGTCCTCCGCAAAGCTGTAGGTCATGTTTATCCTGTCGGGCATACTCAGCTCTCCGGCGTCTGTGCCGCCTCCGGCATCTACAACGCCCGTGTGCCTGCCGTAGGAATGTGAAGCGGGTTCAAATTCGTTCTGCTTGTTCAGCAGCAGCACGCCCTCGGATATAGGCACCTCGAACGGCTCCTTCTCCTGCGATGCGCCGTTCGTCATCGCCGACATATTCGACTGTCCCATACACAGGAACACATATACCGGCTCGGAAGTCACCCTTGCCGACGCAAGCGTTCTGCCTCCGGCTTTCGCCGTTATGACCGCCGTGCCGTTTCCCGTTCCGGTAACGTTTCCGCTTCCGTCAACCGCCGCTACGCCCGGATCGGAGCTTTCCCACTCAACATCCTCCGCCGTGCCGGACAGCCTTATCCGTCTTGTTTCCGACTTTTCCAAAAACAGCTGCGCGTCCGCAAATCCGCTGACCTCACCGCTTCCCGAATACATAACGCTTTCTGAGAGCGGCTCATAGCTGCCGTCCCATATGAACGCCTTTATATATTCCACGCTTTTCAAGCTTTCGGGCAGCGTGAACGCCGCCTCTATATCCTCATAGTCCGAAACGGAGCTTATCTCCGCCGTTTTGAGCTCGATCCCTGCAAGCGTTCCGTCGCCGCTGTACGCCGCAAGCATCATCAGCGCTTCAACATCGCCGAGCGCTTCCGAGGTCAAAGCCTCCGCCCTGAGGCACACCTGTTCTCCCGGCGCAAGTCCGGTCAGATCCCCGCCCTCTGCGGTGTATAAGCCCGTATTCCTGATGACCGCGCGCGGTCTTATCTCTATTCCCGTCTCGGCGTTTACATCGTTTGAAAGGTCGGAGGCTGTCACAGTGAGCATGCCCGCCCCGGCATTGCGCTCTATGGTTAGCGTATTGCCGCCGAGCGGCTCTCCTCCGGCGCTGAACGCGGCTCCGTCTCTTGAAAGCTCATACGTATCTCCGGCGCTGTCCGTTACCGTAACGCAAAGCGGTATATCCACCCTGCCTGCGACCGGGTTTACAGCTTCGGGCAGCTCTCCCAACTCCATCGAAACAGTCTCTGTTTCGTTACAGACGAGACTGCTTACCCTCGCCTGCGTAGTATGTTCTCCGAGCAGCACCGGCGAATATTTTACATACCTGACCTTACGCTCGGCAAATCTGTATATCTGCTTTCCTCCGTATTTTTCCGTTCCGCCCGCATAGACCGAGGTCACGGGCGTATATTCCTCCCCGTCCTCCGAAACCGAAAGCGAGAAGCTGAGTATCTTCATCGGGTCGTGATCGAGAACTATCTTGTTCGCGGTCACCGCCGCGCCGAGATCCTTTACATACGAGGGGTATTGCAGCGCGTCGTTATAGCCTGTTCCGTACGGATAAAATTCCGAGCTCCATTCACCTGTAAAGCCCGGCT
>CALXZP010000066.1 GCA_944393255.1 uncultured Clostridia bacterium
AACGTGTGCCGCCGTAGAGGATCTGGGAGCCGACAGCGATACTGACGAGGTGTTATCGAAATACGGAATGAGATATACATATAATGACTCTGATAGGACGCTTAGGCTTTATATTAAACGTTGACAAGCAAATGCGTAGTTGAGAGAATTTCGCACCCCCGAATAAACAATAAGCGTATCACTATTTTTAATGATACGCTTATTGTTTCGGTTACCTCAAAGCGCTTCAAGGTATCCTTTATCGCTTCTGCTTTTTCTGCCGCAGGATGTTTTGAGTTTTTGTCACATTAGGGGCATAGTACATCAGTAAGCCTAAATCTCTTTTTACCTATGAAATATAAGCGGTATGCACAGAAACAGCTTTAGGCTGTATTTTGCCATCACCATTGATAAACTTCGCTTTTATATTGGTTGCGCTGTTGGTTTCTGGTGGGAAAGCAAGACTACCGTCTCCACATGGCAGGTGTGAGGGAACATGTCTGCTCCGGTGCATTTTATAGGATAATATCCTTGCTCCGCCAGAAATGCGGCGTCTCTTGCAAGAGTGGATACGTTGCAGGAAACGTATACTATCCGTTTCGGTTCCGCCTTGAGTATAGCCGAAAGAGTTTTTTCATCACTGCCTTTTCTCGGGGGATCAAGTATCACAATATCGGGTCTCATACCGTTTTGTATGAGCCTTGGCACTGCAGTATCGGCGCTTTCGGCAAAAAATTCGGCATTGGTCACGCCGTTATTTTCGGCATTTCTGCGGGCGTCGGTAACTGCCTGTTCCACTATCTCTATGCCGATCACACGCTTTGCCGACGCTGCGGCTGCAAGCGAGATGGTGCCTATGCCGCAGTAAATATCAAGTACAGTATCATTTTCGGTTATTTGTGCGTATTCAAGCGCTCTATCGTACAGCTTTTCCGTCATGAACGGATTTACCTGATAAAAGCTATGCGGCGAGATCTTAAAACGAAGACCGCACAGCAGATCCTCGATCTCTGACGTGCCGTATATCAGTTTGTTTTTTTCGCCTAAAACGCTGTTGTTTCTTGCCTTGTTTATATTTATATAAACCGATACTATGTTCTCGGATACAGCTCTGAGTTTCTTGATCAGTCTTTCGCGTTTAGGAATGTTTTCACCGTTTACGGATATCACCGTCATTATATGTCCTGTGGCTGCGGCTGTCCTTATGAATACACGCCTGATAAGTCCCGTATGTGCAGTTTCATTATATACCGGCACGTTGTTTTCCTTTATATATTCCATTACTGCGTCTTTTATGGCTGATGAGGTCTCAGAGCATACACAGCAGTCTTTGACCGGTATGATATCATGCGAACGTCTGGCGTAAAAACCCGCCGCAGGTTCGCCGTTCCCGTCTTGCCCTATCGGGAATATGCATTTGTTTCTGTACCGGTACGGTTCGTCCATGCCGATCATATCGCCGCAAACAAAATCGTCAAATCCGCCTATCCTTCTGAAGGCTGATTCAATAAAATCCCTTTTTGCTTCGAGCTGAGCACTGTATCTTATATGCTGCAAATGGCATCCTCCGCAGCGTTTGAATACCGGGCAGAACGGTTCGATTCTGTCGGGTGAGGAGACGGTCAGAGTCATCAGCCGTCCTATGGCGTATCTCGAAAGGATCTTCACTATTATTATTTCAGCTATATCTCCGGCAGCAGTCATTGGTACAAAAACTGTAAATCCATCGATATTGCCAACGCCGCTGCCGTCTGATGACATAGATGTTATTTCTATTGTATATCGTTTGTTTTTTTCGATCATAAAGGCCTCCGGTAAATCAGAAAGGATGTTTATATTATTTCCCTGACATAGGATGGGACAGCCGCCGCTATCGCGTCCTTTATCTTTTCGCTGTCAGCGCTCGCTTTAACTTTGTCAAGATCATTTAGAACAGTCTTTAATACGGTAATATCCATATCTATTGGTTTGCATATAAATATTTTGTCATGACACGTTTTGACCGGGGCTTCGTCATCTGAAAACAGTTCTTCATTCAGCTTTTCGCCCGGTCTGAGCCCGCAGACCTCAATTTTTATGTCAATATCCGGTTTGAGTCCGGAAAGCTCTATAAGAGCCCTTGCAAGATCGTATATTTTTATTGGTTCCCCCATGTCAAGGATAAAGATCCCGCTGTCTTTTGCATATCCGGCTGACAGGAGTACAAGCCCGGCTGCTTCAGGGATTGTCATAAAAAACCTTGCTGCATCCTTGTGCGTTACGGTAACGGGCCCGCCGTTTTCTATCTGACGCATAAACAACGGAATGACGCTGCCGTTTGAGCCTAAGACATTTCCGAAACGAACTGCCGCAAACTCAGTCTTGCTTGCGTTTTGCATACATTGAACGATCATTTCACATATTCGTTTTGTTGCGCCCATCACATTTGTGGGATTGACCGCTTTATCGCTCGAGATCAGGATGAACTTTTCCGCACCGAATTTATCAGCGCATTTAGCGGTGTTCAGCGTGCCGAATACGTTGTTCTTGACAGCCTCGCCGGGACTGTCCTCCATAAGAGGAATGTGTTTATGTGCTGCGGCATGGAATACGATATGCGGCTTGTATTCATCGAATATATTTTCAAGTCGTTTCATATCTCTCACAGACGCTATACATACCTTCACCCTGCCGGGACTTTTTCTGTTAAGCTCGGTGTACACATCATATGCATTATTTTCGTAAATATCAAGTATGATCAGCAATTCCGGATCAAATTTGATGATCTGACGGCAGAGCTCTGAACCTATCGATCCGCCGCCTCCTGTCACGAGCACGACCTTGCCTGTGATATAAGTGCGGGCGGCGCCGGTATCAAGCTCGACGGGCTTGCGGTTCAGCAGTTTACCGATCTCAATTTTCTTCATAGTATGACCCCTGTTGTAAATATTTTTAGAAAAAAATCCATCCGCACAGATATATTCCCATGCAGACGGATCCGGATATTCTTATTACAGCACAAGCGACGGAGCCGAATATACTCTTGCTCCCATCTCCTGATCAAGCATATATAAGCTCTTTGGATCTGAACCGAAAAGCTCCATTTTCTTTATAAGATCGCCCGCGTTCGTCTCTTCTTCGCCCTGTTCCTTTACGAACCAATCAAGGAACTGCATAGTTCTGAAATCTTTTATGCTGTAGGCAGCCTCGTAAATGGTATTTATAAGCGATGTAACATAGCATTCGTGTTCAAGTCCTGCCTTGAGCGGATCCATGTTGCTGCTGAGTTCAGCCTTGGGTTTTTCTATGCTTTCAAAAGTAACGGGAGCATCGTTATTCTGCATGTACTGTATCATAAGCATTGCATGATCCCGCTCCTCCTGAGCCTGGATGCTGTACCAGTTCGCAAACCCATTGAGTCCCTGTTCGGTATAATAATTTGAAAAATGCAGATACAAATACGCTGAGTAAAATTCTTTGTTTATCTGTGTGTTTATAAGTTCTGCAACTTTCTTGTCCAACATATGTAATTACCTCCTGAATGTGTGTTTATTATCAGTGTATCGCAGAAACAGCAGCAAAGCTGCATTTCTTCAATAATCGTATTTATTACAACATCAGTGCAATGCGTGCAGCATTGCAACGCTCCGTTGCAATAAATACATACCGGAGAAACAGCAGCAAAGCTGCTTTTCTTCAATAATCGTATTTATTATAACATAAGAAGCCGCAGCTTTCAAGCATTTACGTTAAATATTTCGTTTCCTGTATATTAATTGTTCTCCTGCGTTACCAGCTCTATGGCCTTTTTGCCTGTAATATTTTCGGCTTCAAGAACGAACATTGACATGCGCGGTATCTCCCGCTCTATCGCTTCCGCTCTGCTTTCTTCGCTGTCAGCGGGATTGTATTTTAAAGCGAGCAGCTCTATGGCTCTGCACAGCTCATCTTCAGATGATATCATGCGTATCTTGCCGAATACAATAACGCTTTTAAAATAGCTCGTATATTTTTCAGGTACTACTTTGTCCTGGCTGATGATGCAGAAGGACGCTTTAGGATGTTTGGCGATCGCATCGATCTTGTGTCCGGTTTTTGCACTGTGAAAATATAATTTGCCGTCCGAATAAACATAGCTGAGCGGAACGGCATAAGGGTAGTCGTTATCGCCGAGCAGCGCCAGCACACCCGATGTTTCTCTTATCAATATATCATTGGTTTCTTCTTCCGAAAGCTTCTGACGTATGCGTCTCATTTCCCTGAACATTAAGATCCCTCCGTTTTTAGTGTTTATGTTGTCTTAAATGCAGCTTTATACAGTTTCCGTTTGTATTCCATTTCCCGAATGAATAATTTCTGTGCTCACCGGGGCGGGCATAGCTTATACAATTTTTGCCGCAGCACGGCTCAAGCCGGTTTTCGCGGTAACAAAGCTTGAGGTTTTGTACTCTTATTAGATTTTATCATATTAAGCTGAAAAAAGCAACATAATTCTGCAGAGCCGGATCATGATGTTTTGGAAAATTCGGCGTAAAAACACTTGACTTTTTTGGGTTTTCACTATACAATATACAGTGAGGATATATGGTTGAATTTAAAGAGATAAGAAAGGGTAAAGCTATGGGAAGAGTAATGATCGCTGGGACATCCGACGGCTGCGGAAAAACTACAGTGGCATGCGCTGTTATGCAGATCTTGAAGAATAAAGGAATAGATGTTAATTCGTTTAAGTGCGGACCGGATTGTCTCGACCCGGCGTTCAATGACAGTATAATCGGGATAAAATCCTATAATATCGACTCATACATGATGGATAAAAATACAATAAGGTATCTGATCAACGAGCACAGAGCGGAGATCACGGTAATAGACGGGATAAAGGGCTATTATGACGGGATAAACTTTACGGGAAAGGCCGGTACTCACGAAATATCTGTTATCACTAAAACGCCGGCTGTTCTTGTTATGGACTGCACCGGCATGACAACGTCGGCAGGCGCTGTTATAAAGGGCTTTATGAAATTCAAAAACAATATGATAAAGGGCGTGATATTCAACAGGCTTGACGCGAAGACTTACCCGAAGCTTCAAAGGCTCTGTGCCGCTATGAAGATAAGATGCTACGGATATATTCCTAAAATGAGATCGGTAGTTATGGAAAATAAGCATTTGACGCTCGTTACGGACGCTGAGATAGACAGCATGAGAACAAAAATGCAGAGCTTTGCGGAACAAGTGGAAAAGACGCTTGACATAGACGGGATAATCGAGCTTGCCAAATCGGCGAGGGAGCTGAGATACAGACCGATGAATATTCCTTATGTCGGCAAAGCGAGGGTAGCGGTCTCATATGATAAGGCTTTCTGCCTGTATTATAGGGACAATATAGACATCTTAAAGAAAATGGGGGCTGAGATAGTTCCGTTTTCACCCATGCAGGATGAAAAGCTGCCGGATAATATAAACGGACTGATCCTGTGCGGCGGTTATCCTGAGGTATATGCATCTGAGCTTGCAAAAAATGAAAGTATGCTCAGGTCTATAAAGACTGCGGTGGATTCCGGGCTGCCTACGATAGCGGAGTGCGCGGGCTTTATGTATCTGCATAAGTCTATGTATGATATAACAGGAGTCCCGTACGATATGGCAGGAGTTATACAGGGCAGCTGTTATAATTCGGACGTCCCGGTGAAAAACGGGTATATTGAGCCTGTGTCTAACACCAATAATCTTTTGCTGAGACGCGGAGGACGGTTCAGGACATATGAGTATCATATTTACGAGAGTACAGATCCGGGCAGTACATTTACGGTGAATAAGGGCGCTGACAGCTGGAAGTCCATAAATTCATCACCTACGCTCTACGCAGGATTTCCGCATCTGCATTTCTATACAAATACGAAAATGGCGGAGAGGTTCATGCAGAGCTGCGTAAAATGAAAATAGTACTTATACGCCATGCAAAAACAGACGGGAATATCAAGCGCCGGTATATAGGAGCGACGGACGAGCCGCTGGCTGAGGGGACAGAGATCAAAAAAAGCTATCCGGATGTAGATGTGATAATATCAAGTCCGCTCAAACGCTGCATACAGACTGCCGGGCTGATATATCCGGGGAAAGATCCCGTTATATATAAAGATCTTGCGGAGACCGATTTTGGCAGATTTGAAAATAAATCATATGATGAGCTGAAAAACGACCGATATTATATAAAATGGCTTGACTCCAACGGAACGCTTCCGTTCCCGGGCGGTGAGACGCATGAGCATTTCATAAAACGCTGTACTGCGGCGTATGAAAAAGCAGTATCGGAGCTGGCGGGACGGGATATAGCGTTCGTCGTTCACGGCGGTACTATCATGGCGATAATGAGCCGCGTGTTCGGCGGCGGATTCTATGACTACCAAACAGACAACCTCGGCGGCTTTGTATTTGACATAAACGGCAGCAGATACGATCGTATATAAGATGATATGAACGATTTTTATCAGAACTTAAAGGACGGGGGCGGCGCCTCTTGATTAAACGGAAAGGAACATCATAACATGAAGAAACTATGGGGAGGACGATTCAGAAAAGCGACCGATAAAAGGGTCGATGACTTTAATTCGTCCATAAGATTTGACAAAAGAATGTACAGGCAGGATATAAAGGGCTCGGTTGCACATGCGAGTATGCTCGGGAAGCAGGGAATAATACCGAAGGAGGATGCGGAAGCGATCGTTGCGGAGCTTAAAAATATACTGGACGATATAGAAAACGGCAAGGTGGAATTCCTGGTGGACGCCGAGGATATCCATATGAATATTGAAAAGATACTTACCGACCGCATAGGAGACGCAGGGAAGCGGCTGCATACGGGACGCAGCAGGAACGACCAGGTCGCGCTTGATATAAGGATGTACCTTATGGACGAGACAGCGGATATTGAAGAAATGCTCGTTGAAACGATGACGGTATTCGTGGAGCTTGCAAAGCAGAATATAGATACCATAATGCCAGGTTATACGCATTTGCAGAAGGCTCAGCCTGTAACGTTCGCCCATCATTGCATGGCGTATTACGAGATGTTCAAGCGTGATTTTTCCAGGCTCAGAGACTGCAGGAAAAGAACGAACGTAATGCCGCTCGGCTCCGGTGCGCTTGCCGGAACTACATATCCTCTCGACAGGGAATACGTTGCCGATATGCTCGGCTTTGACGGCGTTACCATGAATTCTCTTGACGGCGTTTCCGACAGAGATTTCGTTATTGAGCTTGCCGGCTGTCTTGCAATGATGATGATGCATTTAAGCAGATTTTCCGAGGAACTCATTCTGTGGTCCAGCAATGAATTTTCATTTGTAGAGATGGACGATGCATATTCGACAGGCTCGTCAATAATGCCGCAGAAGAAAAACCCGGATGTTGCAGAGCTTATCCGTGGAAAGACGGGAAGGGTATACGGCGACCTGATGAGCCTGCTTACTATGATGAAAGGCATACCTCTCGCATATAATAAGGATATGCAGGAGGATAAGGAGCCGATATTTGACAGCGTAGATACGGTAAGGCTGTGTCTGCCCGTATTTTGCGACATGATAAGAACAATGAAGGTAAATAAGGACAATATGTATAACGGAGCTAAGGGCGGATTTACGAACGCCACAGACGCCGCAGATTATCTTGTCAAAAAAGGACTTCCGTTCAGAGACGCGCATGCCGTTATAGGAAATATGGTATTCTATTGTATTGAGCATGATAAGGCTATTCTTGACCTGTCTATGGATGAGCTGCGTTCATTTTCCGATATGATAGAGGAAGATATATATGAGGCCGTATCGCTTGAGACCTGTGTGAACGACAGAAAGGTCATCGGCGGCCCGGCAAGAAAGATGACGGAGAAAGCGATAAAACGTGCGGAAAAGTTTATAGATTCTATTGAGACTGATGAAAATTGACTAACGGCAGTAAAAGCAGTGATGAAAGGATGTTTTTAAGTCATGGGAAGAATGTTTGGAACTGACGGAATAAGAGGCATTGCAAACGTGGAGCTTACGGCTGAGCTGGCGTTTAAGGTAGGACAGTGCGGAGCTTATGTTCTCACGCAGAATATAGGCCGCAGACCGAGAATACTGATCGGCAAGGACACGAGAAAGTCGGGAGACATGCTTGAGGCCGCGCTTACGGCGGGTATGTGCAGTGTTGGAGTAAAGGTGATCCCCTTGGGCGTCATCCCCACTCCGGCTGTCGCTTATCTAACCAGGCTGTATAAGGCGGACGCGGGCGTCGTTATCTCAGCTTCGCATAATCCCTGCGAATACAACGGCATAAAATTTTTCAATTCAGAGGGATATAAGCTTTCGGACGCCGTAGAGGATGAGATAGAAGCGTATATAAAAGAAGATAAAAAAATGGCCGAGCTGCCGACGCACGGCAAGGTGGGTTATGTAAGCGCGAACCATAATGCGGTCGAGGATTATGTAAACTTCGCGTGCTCGACCATTGACTGCGACCTTCGCGGCATGAAGATCGCTATCGACTGTGCGAACGGAGCGAGCTATCAAACGGCGTTCAAGGCGCTCAACAAGCTCGGAGCGAATGTTGAGGCGATACATAATACGCCGGACGGAGTCAATATAAACGCCATGTGCGGGTCAACGCATATGGAGAGCCTTCAGGCGTATGTTACGTCTATAGGCGCGGACGTGGGTCTTGCTTTCGACGGAGACGCTGACAGGATGCTGGCGGTCGATGAGAACGGAAAGATGATCGACGGAGATCAGATAATGGCGGTATGTGCAAAATATATGCTTGAAAACAACAAGCTGAAGAAGAATACGCTTGTAGCGACCGTTATGAGCAATCTTGGACTTTTTATTGCCGGAAACAAGCTCGGCATAAACATACCGAGAACAAAGGTCGGTGACAGGTATGTTCTTGAGGAGATGCTCGATAAGGATTACAGCATAGGCGGCGAGCAGTCGGGGCATATCATATTCCTTGACCATAATACCACCGGCGACGGACTTGTCAGTGCACTGCAGTTTTTGGCGGTGCTGAAAAAGACCGGGCAGAAAGCCTCTGAGGCGGCGGCTATAGTGGAGGTTCTTCCGCAGGTGCTTGTAAATGCTGTGGTAAAGCCGGAGAACAAGGAAAAATATATGGAAGTAGAGGAGATCGCCGCGGCGTGCAGGAGAGTGGAAGATATGTTCGCGGGCGAAGGCAGAGTTCTTATAAGACCTTCGGGAACGGAGCCTCTGGTCAGAGTTATGATAGAAGGCAAGAATAAGGATGTTTTGCAGGCTGAAGCCGAAAAGCTCGCGTCGCTAATTGAAAGCATACTCGGCTGATAACAGAGCTTCTGTTACTTGCTGGCATGAAAGGATCAGTGTCTTGGAAAAGAAGAGAAACAAAAATGCGGTGCGTTCCGTAAATATGATAATGGAGGCGTACGCATCGCTGCTCGGTGAAGCTCAGGCTGATAAAATAACGGTAACGGCTATAGTGAACAAAGCCGGTCTTAACAGGAGCACTTTTTACGCGCATTTCGGCTGTCCGGAGGATGTAATGGATATGCTTGAACAGCGGCTTGTTGACGAATTGCTGAACAGTATGAAGGATTTTGATCTGGACGGTCTGATAAACGACCCCGGCGCTCTGCTTGAGATCGTTTCATCTCGTATAGAAGCGAGGCTGGACTATGTAAAGCTTATGTTTGAAAAGCATGCGGCGTCCAAATGGCTGGACACTCTGCGCGAGGCTGTAATAAAAAAATTCATGTCTGATCCGCAGGCGGAGCAGTACAGCGATAAGGATATGCTGCTTCTGAACGTAAGATTTTTTGTGGGCGGCTACATAGCTCTTTGCAAGGATTGTATAACCAATCGTTTGGATATGCCGCTCGGCGGTCTTACGGACACGCTGTCAAAGACGATATCCGGAGGGCTTTCTGCGTCGTGCGTACAGCCGCAGGAGC
>CALXZP010000067.1 GCA_944393255.1 uncultured Clostridia bacterium
TTAATCCCAGCCCTTACAGCTGCGAGCCGTATTATAATCTCGGTCTGGCGCTGAAGATGCAGAAACGGTATAAGGAGGCATACGAGGCGTTTTATAAGTCCACATGGGACGGGAAAATGCAGGATAAGGGCTTCTACCAGCTTGCCTGCGTATCCGCCAAGCTCAACGACTTTGAAGCGGCGCTGGAGTTTATAGACGAAGCTCTTGTGCGCGGACAGCGCAATATGAGGGCGAGAATGTTAAAATGCGCATTGCTGCGTATATCCGGAAGAACCGGCGAGGCTGCGGCGTTTGCGAAGGAATCGATAAGGCTCGACCCGCTTGATTTCGGTGGCAGATACGAGCTGTTCAGGGCAACGCAGGACTTTGCGGCGCTCAATGAGCTGACAACGCTCATGCACGGAGATCTGCAGAATTATATCGAGCTGTCTATAGGCTACGCGGAAGCAAACCTGTACGCAGACGCTGCAAATGTGCTCGCCTTGATAGCCGAGTCCGGCAGACCGATGCTGCATTATTATATGGCATACTATTCAAACAGCGACGTGGAGCTTGAGATAGCGCTCAAATGCGATAAGGACTATACGTTCCCGAACAGGCTCCAGGAGATATTCGTGCTGAGCTATGCGATAGAAAACAGCAAGGAGGACTGGTTCGCGCGCTACAGTCTCGGAAATCTTTATTATGACAAGGGAGTATGGTTCAAGGCGATCAAGCTCTGGAAGGACGCGCTTAAGATAGATCCGAATAACAGCAGAGTCCTGCGAAATTTGGCTATAGCAACGTACAATAAGCTCAATGACAGTGAGGAAGCGCTGCGGCTCATGGAACGCGCCGCGATGTTCGCGCCTGAGGACACACGCATACTCTTTGAATTGGATAGGCTCAGAAGACTGACGAATTATCCGGTAAAAAAGAGACTCAAGGAGCTTGCGGATAAGAAAGAAATGGTCGAGAGCCGCGACAATCTGCTCACAGAGTTCATAACGCTTTTGAACAGCGAGAAATATCATACTCACGCTTTGAAGCTCATAAAGCGGCACAGCTTCCATCCGCGCGAGGGCGTAGAGGGCAAGATAGTAAAGCAGTACAGGCTGGCGCATATCGGCTGCGCCGGGGAGCGGATAGACGACGGCGATTATGAGGAGGCGGCCGCGCATCTGGAGGCGGCTCTCGTATATCCCGAAAACCTCGGAGAGGGAAAGCTTGAGGGGAATATGGATAACGATATATTCTATCTTATGGGCTGTGCGTATGAGAAAATCGACAAGATCAGATCCATAGAGTGCTTTGAGAGGGCGGTAGAAGGCAGCTTCAGCCTTGCGCCGGCGCGTTATTACAACGACACTCAGCCCGAGATGTACTATTACCGTTCGCTGGCGTATAAGAAGCTCGGCAACGCAAAAAAAGCCGCCGCCGGCTTCAACAAGATGATAAACTACTGCGAAGCGCATATAGACGACAAGCCCGAGCTTGATTATTTCGCGGTATCGCTTCCGGAATTTGTGGTGTTTGACAGCGACCCGGAGCGCGATAACTACGTGCACTGCTGCTATATGGCGGCGCTGGGCTATACCGGAAAGGGTATGAAAGACAAGGCGGACGAATACATTCGCCGCGGATTGGCTGCCGACTGCTCGCACCAGGGTCTGCTGACGCTCAAAAATGCCGATAAAAAGCCGGTAACGGATAAAAAAGAAGATACGACCGTACTGAGAGCCGCAAAATGGAACGCGAAGGCATAAAAGCGGCTGTGCGGCTGATATAAGGCTTTATAAAAGACGGGGGAACGGCGCTGTGCCGTTCCCCCGTCTTTGCTAAAGCAGGAAAAATATATTAAATATAGTTATCAATCAACCGATTCTATAAGCGCATATTTTCCGTCGTTGCGTTTGTAAACGACGTTCATCTCGTTTGTTTCAACATTTTTGAATACGAAAAAGCTGTGCCCGAGGAGGTTCATCTGCAGTATCGCTTCTTCAACGTCCATCGGCTTTAGCGAAAATCTCTTTTTCTTTACTATCTCAAACTGACTGCCGCTGTCGCCTTCCTCCTCCAGATATTTTCCGCCGGAGATGAGCTCGCTGTCGGCAAGAGATCCCTCGCGTATGCGCTTAGCAAGCCTTGTCTTATTTTTGCGTATCTGACGCTCAATAACGTCTACGATCTTATCTATAGCCGAAAGCACTTCTTTATCCTCGACCTCGGCGCGGAATATCATGCCTCCGGCATTTATCTGAGCTTCAACGTAATCATTATCCTTTATAGTTCCCAATACCACTCTCGCGGTCGGTTCGTCTCTAAAAAATTTATCAAGCTTGCTGAGTTTTTTTTCGATGTATTCACGTACGTTGTCTTTTATTGTGTATTTTCTTCCAATAATATTGAATTTCATAAAATCCACTCCTCATATGCTTATTTCAGAGAATAAAGATCCTCTTTATAAATATATACCGCATTTTAAGTATTTTAAACAATACATCGGCAAAAAAAGAAAAAAAATCATAGCAAGGTATTTACAAACGGCATATATTTGTGCTATAATAGACACGATGGCGGAAATAAAGCGGCAAGCGCCGTTTTATCGAAGAGTGCGGTGATTATATCGGAGCCGCAGTGCAGGATCATAAATTAAGATAAGGTATTTTACCGCGGCGCATAAAGCGCGCTGCGGTTTTATAGACAGCAGGAAAGGAAGTTTTTCACTATGGATAAGAAAAATATAGAGTGGAGCGAGCTTGGCTTCGGTTACATAGAGACCGGCAAGCGGTACGTTTCAACCTATAAGGACGGAAAGTGGGATGAAGGCGCTCTTATAAGCGACCCGATGATAACTATGAGCGAATGCGCCTGCGTTCTTCAATACGCACAGACGATATTTGAAGGGCTTAAGGCTTATACAACGGAGGATGGAAGAATAGTTACGTTCAGACCGGATCTGAACGCGCAGCGCTTTGCGGATTCGGCGAGAAGGATGGAAATGCCGGTTCTGCCGGAGGAGCAGTTTGTGGAGTCGATCAGGCAGGTGGTAAGAGCCAACGCCGATTATGTTCCGCCGTACGGAACGGGCGCGACTCTCTATGTAAGACCTTATATGTTCGGGATAAATCCGGTAATAGGCGTAAAGCCGGCGGCAGAGTTCCAGTACAGGGCGTTCACAACGCCGGTAGGACCTTATTTCAAGGGCGGCGCAAAGCCCATAACCATAAAGGTATCCGATTTTGACCGCGCGGCTCCCTGCGGCACGGGCAATATAAAAGCCGGTCTCAATTACGCTATGAGTCTGCATGCGATAGTTGAGGCGCACGAGGAAGGCTTTGACGAGAATATGTATCTCGATCCCAAAACGCGCACGAAGGTAGAGGAGACGGGCGGAGCGAATTTTCTTTTCATAACAAAGGACGGCAAGGTAGTAACTCCGAAATCGAACAGTATACTTCCTTCCGTAACAAGACGTTCACTTATGTATGTCGCAAAGGAATATCTCGGTCTTGAAACTGAGGAGCGCGAGGTCTATTTTGATGAGCTTAGCGAGTTTGCGGAGTGCGGACTCTGCGGTACCGCCGCTGTTATCTCCCCGGTAGGGAAGATAAACGACCACGGCAGAGAGATATGTCTGCCGAGCGGCATGGAGGAGATGGGGCCTGTAACGAAAAAGCTTTACGATACGCTTACGGGTATCCAGATGGGCAGGATCGAAGCTCCCGAGGGCTGGATCTGCGAGATCATGTAAGAAATACAGGGGGCGGACGTGTCCGCCTCTTTTTATGCGGCCGGGAAATATATTCTGATGCCGCGCGGAGACGGGTCATGAAAAGAATTATCAGATTTACCGTAGACGACAGCTTTTCGGGCGGAACGGTCTGCGATATACTAAAGGGGCGGTTTTGCATCTCCGGTACGCTCATAAAGGAGCTGAAAAAGCACGGCGACGGGCTTATGCTCAACGGGGCGCATACAAGAACGGTGGACAGGGTGCAGACCGGGGACGAGCTGACTATAACTATATACGACGCCGCGTCGGAAAATATAGAGCCGCGGGAGATGGAGCTGTGCGTGGTGTACGAGGACAGCGATATACTTGTACTTGACAAGCCCGGCGGGATCCCAACGCATCCGTCGTGCGGACACCTGTACGATACCCTTGCGAACGGAGTTGCGGCGCATTATCTTAAAAACGGCGAGGAGCATGTGTTCCGCGCCGTGAACCGTCTTGACAAGGATACTTCCGGGCTTATATGTATCGCCAAGCACAGCTATGCGCACGCGCGGCTTTGCAGCGGTATGCACAGCGGCGGAATTGAAAGGCGGTATACGGCGATAGTTACGGGAACGCTGCGGGGAAGCGGAACGGTGGACGCGCCCATCGCGCGCGAGAGCTTTCTAAAGAGGGCGGTAAGCCCGGAGGGGAAGCGCGCGGTAACGCATTACAGGGCGCTGCGCCGTACCGGAGGCTGCACTCTTGCCGAGCTGCGGCTCGATACGGGCAGGACGCACCAGATACGCGTCCATATGGCGCATATAGGTCATCCGCTTTTGGGCGACTGGCTGTACGGTCATGCAGACGGGGACGGGTTCCCGCGCCAGGCGCTGCACTCGTCGTATCTCGGCCTTACGCACCCTGTCACGGGCGAAAGACTGCGGTTCAATGCCGATTTGCCCGAGGATATGAAGCGGTTTCTTGATAAATCTGAAAAACAGTATTGAATATTTGCGCATATTATGATAAAATAATACGTGATCATTATGCTTGTGTGAAAGGAGAACGGATATAATGGCATACAAGGTATTGAAAAAGGAGATGCTCAATCCGACTGTATTTTTGATGGAGGTGGAGGCGCCGCTGGTTGCACGCAAGGCGGAGCCGGGGCAGTTTATAATACTCAGGATAGACGAGTACGGCGAGCGCGTTCCGTTCACGGTCGCGGATTTTGACCGCGAAAAGGGAACGGTGACCATAATAGTTCAGATAGTAGGCAAAACCACGCGCGACCTGGCTCAGGTCGAGGCGGGGGAGACGATAGCGGATTTTGCAGGCCCGCTCGGACATCCCACTCCGCTTGACGGGATAAAGAAAGCCGCTGTTATCGGCGGAGGTCTCGGTACTGCCATAGCGTATCCCCAGGCGAAAAAGCTGCACCAGCTCGGCGCGGACGTAACTGTAATAACGGGCTTCAGAAACAAGGAGCTGGTGATACTTGAGGACGAGCTCAAAGAGATATCGAATAAGCTTATCGTAGCTACCGACGACGGCTCGAACGGAAATCAGGGCTTTGTAACGGATGTGCTCAAAAAGGAGATAGAGGCGGGCGAAAAGTACGATATGGTGATAGCTATCGGTCCGCTTGTGATGATGAAATTCGTATGCCGGCTCACGGAAGAATATAATATACCTACAATGGTCAGCATGAACCCGGTCATGATAGACGGTACCGGGATGTGCGGAGGCTGCCGCGTTATAGTCGGCGGTGAAGTGAAGTTCGCATGTGTGGACGGGCCGGACTTTGACGGACACAAGATCGATTGGGACAGCGCCATGAAGCGCGGAAGAATGTTTGCAGAGCACGAAAAACGCGCCTGTGAGGAGGGCCGCTGCCGTATCGGCAGAACGAACAGAGCCGAACAGTAAGCTTTTTGGGTGAAAGGAGTATTGTATTATGCCAAACATGAGAATGGATAAAAATCCGATGCCGGAGCAGGCGCCCGACGTCAGAAATAAAAATTTTCTTGAGGTGACGCTTGGCTATACGCCGGAGGCCGCCATAGACGAGGCTCAGCGCTGCCTGAACTGTAAGAATAAGCCGTGTATGCAGGGCTGCCCCGTTTCGGTAAAGATACCGGAATTTCTTACATATATGAAGGACGGAGACTTTGAGGGCGCGTATCAGAAGATAAAGGAGACGAACGCTCTGCCGGCTGTGTGCGGAAGAGTTTGTCCGCAGGAAAAGCAGTGCGAGTCAAAATGCGTAAGGGGCATAAAGGGCGAGCCTGTCGCAATAGGAAGGCTTGAGCGGTTCGCTGCCGACTACCATATGGCGAACGTAAAGGACGAGACTGAGATACCGAAGCCCAACGGCAAAAAGGTCGCTGTTGTCGGCTCCGGCCCGTCCGGACTTACCGTTGCGGGCGACCTTGCAAAGATGGGGTACAAGGTGACCGTATACGAGGCGTTCCATACTGCCGGAGGAGTACTGATGTACGGCATACCGGAATTCAGGCTGCCGAAGGATATAGTTCAGAAGGAGATATCCACTCTTGAAAAGATGGGTGTTGATATAGAGACGGACGTTATCATAGGCAGAACGCTTACCGTAGACGAGCTTCTCAGCGACATGGGCTACGATGCGGTATATATCGGTTCGGGCGCGGGACTTCCGAACTTCATGGGTATAGACGGAGAGAGCCTCAACGGCGTGTATTCGGCAAACGAGTTCCTTACAAGAATAAATCTGATGAAGGGCTACAAGTTCCCCGAATACGACACGCCCGTATTCGTCGGCAGAAACGTGGCGGTGCTCGGAGGAGGAAACGTTGCGATGGACGCCGCAAGATGTGCAAAGCGCATGGGCGCGGAGAATGTTTATATAGTATACAGAAGAGGAAAAGAGGAGCTGCCCGCGCGCGCCGAGGAAGTCGAGCACGCCGAGCAGGAGGGAGTTGTGTTCAAGCTTCTCCAGAACCCGACGAAGCTTATCGGAAACGACGAGGGCTGGGTAACCGGTATGGAGGTCATCCATATGGAGCTTGGCGAGGCTGACGAGAGCGGCAGACGCCGTCCGGTACCGATAGAGGGAAGCGAGGAGATCCTCGAGATGGACACGGTCGTGGTAGCGATAGGTCAGTCGCCGAACCCGCTTATCAGGCAGACTACGGACGGTCTTGAGACAAACAGAAGAGGATGTATCGTTGCGGACGATAACGGAAAGACTACAAAGGCGAGAGTATACGCCGGAGGCGACGTTGTAACGGGCGCGGCTACGGTCATCCTTGCTATGGGCGCGGGAAAGAAGGCGGCCGAGGCGATAGATAAGGAGCTTAACGGCTGAGAATGAAGCGTTACCGGGGTGCGGCATCTAAGCGGCGCCCCGTGTTTTTTATTACCGCAGAGCGAGGCTGCCGGGTGCATTGTCAGGCAGTCCGGAGCGGCGCAGAGATACAGGAGATAATGTTTTGGAGCTTATAGAAGGTATTGATTCGGGGATACTTATATGGATACAGGAGCAGCTGCGTACGCCGTGGCTGACGGCGTTTTTCAGAGTGGTTACGGCTCTGGGCAACGCCGGCTTAGTGTGGATCGCGCTTGCCGCGGCGCTTGCGGCGGTGAAAAAGACCCGCAGAGCCGGGGTATGCGCCGCCGTATCGCTTGCGGCGGTGTTTATCGTCAATAATCTTGCGCTTAAAAATATTTTCGGAAGGATAAGGCCGTATGAGGTCATACCGGGTCTTGCCGCGCTTGTTGACAAGCCGTCGGATCCGTCGTTCCCGTCGGGGCATACGGCAGCGGCATTTGCGGCCGCCGCCGCGCTTATATTTGCGCGCGCTCCGCTGAGGGTATCTGTTCCCGCAGCGGCGCTTGCCGTATTGATGGGCTTTTCAAGACTGTATCTCGGAGTGCACTACCCGAGCGACGTGCTTGCCGGAGCGGCGGTGGGAACGGTCACGGCGCTGCTTGTGAGCGCCGCTGCGGCGCGTCTGAGGCGGCGGTCGGAGCGCGGGCGGAAACGCGCCTCGGAAAACGGGGAGGATAGGCTGAGAGGTGAAACGGATAAATGAGTCATGTAGTGGATCTTTTTACGGACAGGTTCGGCGCGGGCGGCAGCGTTATGGCCGGGATAATTTTTATAGCTGCGGCGCTTTTGGGTATAGTGATCACACTGCGGGGCCGTCAGGTCATGGTATGGCTTGTGGCGTTCTGCGCCGCGGCGTCGGGGATCATAGGAGGGGCGGCGTTTGGGCTGCTGGTCTTTGACAGCTTCACGGTGATGCTTATCACCGCGTTCCTGGGCGGCACTGCTCTTTTGCTGCTTGTGCGTTTTGCAAAAAGCGTGGGCTATTTTATAGGTATCGGCGTGCTGGGCTTTTTCATCGCGTTTACCGTAACGTCCGAGCTGTATATAGACAGCACGAGGATAACCGAAAACACGCTCGTGTTTTTTGACCTGATCGCCGGCTTCATACTCGGGATACTCGCGGCGGTGCGGTCAAAATATATCGTGACCGTGATAACGGCCGCGGCGGGAGGACTTATAACGTCGATAAGCGCGCTGGCGCTGTTCGGAGTGTATTTTGCGGATCTGCGCATGTGGATATCGGCGGCGGTCATAACTGCCGCCGGCATAGCCGTTCAGCTCAGGCAGGATGAAAATAAGGGAAGAAAAAAGAAGTGATATCATGCGCGTTTCCGTCATAAGATAAACGGGCGGTGTTTTCACAGTTGCCGGAGCTTCGCGCGGCGGAGGTTCTCCGGGCGGCCGGTCAGCGGCGGGGAGGCGTGGATGTTTCGCGGTTATAATTTAAGGCAGAGGATAGTTATAGATGTAAACAATGCGGAGCGGCTCGGAACTGTTTCGGATGTGGAGATAGACGAAAGAGACGGGGCGATAACGTATATAATAATACGCCGCCGCGGCGGATTTCTTTCGCAGCTGTTCGGATTTGGCGAGATAGAGGTGCCGTGGCATGCCATAACGGCGGTCGGACGTGAATTTATATTGGTAAATTCATTGAGTTTCGGTGAAAAAATACTTGAAAAATAAATCAGAGTATGCTATAATAAACACGGTGTTAGGATAAACGTGCAGCAGACGGAAAGGAAAGGTCGTACAATGAGATGTCCGTATTGTTCATTTATTGAAAGCAAAGTGATCGATTCAAGACCTACCGAGGAGAATAACTCGATACGCCGCAGACGCGAATGTCTCAAATGCGGAAAGAGGTTCACTACCTATGAAAAGCTTGAATCCATCGCTCTTGTAGTCATAAAAAAGGACGACTCAAGACAGCCGTTCAACAGAAACAAGGTACTAAAAGGTATAATGACTGCGTGTGAAAAGCGGCCGATATCCTTGGCGCAGATGGAACGGATAACCGACGATATAGAAAGCGAGCTGAGCCAGTCGATGGAGCGCGAGGTCAGATCCACGCGTATCGGCGAGCTGGTAATGAAAAAGCTCCGCAGTCTGGACGAGGTGGCATATGTCCGCTTCGCCTCTGTGTACAAGCAGTTTGACGATCTTAACACGTTTATGGAGGAGCTGAAAGGGCTTATAAATGACAGATAAGATAGATCTTCATATGCATTCTTCGAGATCTGACGGTACGCTTGCTCCGAGGGAGCTGGCGGCTGTATGCGCCGGGGCAGGCCTGAGAGCCGCGGCGCTGACCGACCATGATACGGTCGGCGGAGTACAGGAGTTCATGGAAGAGTGCGCCGCTTTGGGTGTAGAAGGCATACCCGGCGTTGAAATAAGCGCCAAGTACAGGCGGGAGCTTCACATAGTGGGGCTTTATGTAAACAGTGAGAAGATATCCGGCAGTCTGGAAAAGCTCCGCGGCGGCAGACGGCTGAGAAATATAAATATGATAGAAGGACTTCGCGCGGACGGGTTCCGTATAACCATGGACGAAGCCTGCGGCTTTTCGGAGGACAGCACGCCGGACACAATAGGCAGGGTTCACATAGCAAAGGTTCTTGTTAAAAAAGGCTATGCCGCTGATGTGAACGAGGTGTTTGAAAAAATGATAGGCAGGGGCAGACCCTACTATGTGAGCAGGTTTTCGCTGCCGCCCGAGGAGAGCATAGCGCTTATAAAGAGCTGCGGCGGCGCGGCGGTCTGGGCTCATCCGGTGTATACGGAGGATAAACGGGAGGAGCTTGAGGCTATGGCCAAGCGCCTTAAGTCGGCGGGGCTTGACGCTATGGAGTGCCTTTACAGCAGGTATTCGGAAGCGCAGACGCGCATGTGCATGGATATCGCGGAGCGCACCGGTCTGCTCGTAAGCGGAGGAAGCGATTTCCACGGTGAAAACAAGCCGGATGTAAAGCCGGGTGCAGTCTGCGGCGGATATGTGCCGTACGGGCTGCTTGAAAAAATAAAAGAAAGAATTAGATAGCACAACGGAGCGGTATCAGGTACTTGATGCCGCTTTATATATTTTTCGGGAGGAAGAGCCATGTTGAACAGCAGAACTATAGCGGCGGTATCTACGCCTGTGGGAACGGGCGGCATTGCCGTGATAAGGGTCAGCGGCGCGGACGCGGTCGCGGCGGTCGATTCGGTATTCCGCGGCGCCGAGCTTGCAAACGTTCCGTCGCACACAGTGCATTACGGGCATATAGTAAATAAGGCGGGGCAGGTAATAGACGAAGTGCTCGTGACCGTTATGAGGGCGCCGAGGACTTTCACGCGCGAGGATGTTGCGGAGATAAGCACGCACGGCGGCAGCGCCGTGACACGCGCGGTGCTCGACGCCGTTATCGCCGCGGGCGTGTACCCGGCGGAGCCGGGAGAATTCACGAAGCGCGCCTTTATGAACGGGAGGATAGACCTTTCGCAGGCGGAAGCCGTGATAGACATAATAAACGCTTCAAACGAAATGGCGCGGCGCAGCGCGGTTGCGCAGCTCGGCGGCGGACTGTCCGGCGAGATAGGGGATATAAGAGCCTCGCTCGTGCATCTTATGGCGCGTATGCAGGTCTTAATAGATTATCCCGATGAGGAGCTGGAGGATATAGACTTAGGGGATATAGAAAATGAATGCCGCAGCGCGAAGGAGCGGGTGAAAAAGCTGCTTGAAACGGCGGACAGGGGAAGAATTATAAAAGAAGGAATACGCACGGCCATTGTCGGAAAACCTAATGTGGGGAAGTCATCGCTGCTCAACAGGCTCATGAACGAAGAACGCGCGATAGTTACCGATATAGCCGGGACTACGCGCGACGTTATAGAGGAGAGCGTCAGCGTAAACGGCATACCGCTTCTGCTTTCGGATACGGCGGGGATACGCGAGACCGACGATACTGTAGAACGGATCGGAGTGGAGCGTTCAAAGCGCTACCTCGATTCTGCGGACATAGTGCTGGTCGTTCTCGACGCCGGAAAAGAGCCGGATGAAGAGGATATGGCGGTACTGCGCGCGTCGGAAGGGAAGAACAGGATAATCCT
Organism: uncultured Clostridia bacterium; assembly: GCA_944393255.1. Taxonomy (GTDB): domain Bacteria; phylum Bacillota; class Clostridia; order UBA1381; family UBA1381; genus Ornithomonoglobus. The sequence continues at coordinate 11,166 of CALXZP010000067.1, forward strand.
GCTGAACAAGACGGATATATACGACGGCGCGGGACTGAGCCCGCAGCTTGCCGGTGAAAGCGCGGTGATAGAGATAAGCGCCAGGACCGGGGCCGGAACGGATGAGCTTGCTGCAGAGATAGAAAGACTGTGCAGACTGGATAAGCTTGAAACGGAAAACGGCGCGGTGATAACGAATATGCGGCACAAAGCCGCGCTTGCGGCAGCCTTTGAAGCGCTGGAGAGCGCGGAGGAGGCCGCTGCGGCGGGAATGCCTGCGGATATCGTATCGATAGATATCTCGGCGGCTGCCGGAAGTCTGGGCGAGATAACGGGAGAAACCGTTTCCGAATCGGTCGTAAACGATATATTCCACAGCTTCTGCGTGGGAAAGTGATGAATAATTATTCGCCGCGCCGAAGAGACGGCGCGGTGTGCGGAAGAGAACGTTTTATGGAGTTTTTACTATGAGATTAGATAAATTTTTGTCAGAGTCCACCGGGTTTTCGAGGAAAGAGATAAAGGGCATGATAAAGACCGGAGAGGTGAAAGTCAACGGTGCGGCGGCGCTGAGACCGGAGCTGAAGGTGGGAGAGAGCGATGCTGTGGAGCTGCGCGGCAGAGAGGTGAGATATAAAAAATATGTATATCTTGTGCTGAATAAGCCGGCGGGGTATGTGAGCGCGGCGGAGGATAAAAGGTATCCCTGCGTTACGGAGCTTATCGGGGAGGAGTACGCCCATTACGGGGCGTTTCCCGCGGGAAGGCTCGATATAGACACGGAGGGGCTGCTTATCCTCACAAACGACGGGGCGTTCGCGCATGCGGTGACTTCGCCGAAAAAGCAGGTCTTTAAGCGCTATTTTGCCCGGCTCGACAAGCCTGCCGAAGAGGAGGATAAGGCCGCGTTTTCGTCCGGAATGGAATTCAAGGACTTTACCGCCATGCCGGCAAAGCTTGAGATATGCGCCGATCCGCATGAGGTGTTCATAGAGATAGCCGAGGGGAAATATCATCAGGTAAAGCGGATGGCGGAGCGCGTAGGGAAGAGGGTAACGTATCTTAAAAGGGTGGCGGTAGGCTCTCTTACTCTTCCCGAAGGCAGTGTTCCGGGGGATATTTTCGAGTTTGAAAAGGAGCGGATATGCGAAAAAATAGGCATAGCGCGCGATATATGAATATATATGAAGAATTATGCATTTTTGTGTAATGCGCTCATTATTGATTTTATAACAACGACTTTTTTAACCCAAATGTCTATTGAAGTTTTAAAATGTATGGTGTATAATTACTCTGTAATCGTAAGTAATTATACGCTGCGAATACTCAAAAAGCGCTGCGCCGCGGGGGTAAAGTACCGCTCCGAAGCGCCCGGAAAGGAAGATGGGAAAGATGGATATCGGTGCGGTAATAACCGAGGAACTGGAGGTTGAGGTTCTTTTCAATATCCCCCTGTTCGGAGGGATCCCGGTAACGGAGACCGTCGTAGTAATGTGGATCGTAATGGCGGTCATGGCGGCGGGCGGCTTTCTGCTGACGCGGGGGCTGAAGATAGAGAACTGCTCCAAGCGCCAGCTTATAGTTGAGGCGGCGTATACGAAGATATACGGTTTTTTCAGAGATCTTGTGGGCGAGAAGGGCGAAGCGTTCGTTCCGTATCTTGTTATCATGATAATCTTTATAGGTATTTCAAATATATTCGGGATATTCGGTGTAAAGCCGCCCACGAAGGATGTAACGCTTACCGGAGTGATGGCGGTGATGTCGATAGTTATCATACAGATCGCCGGGATAAAGGCGAAAAAAACAAAGGGCTGGCTGAGATCGTTCGCAAGCCCTACCCCGATAGTGCTGCCGATAAACATACTGGAGCTGGGTATAAAGCCCCTGTCACTCTGTATGCGTCTTTTCGGAAATGTGCTCGGTGCGTTCGTTGTTATGAAGCTTATAGAAGCGGTCGTGCCGGTCATACTGCCGTCGGTAGTCAGCCTGTATTTCGATTTCTTTGACGGATTTATACAGGCATATGTATTCACGTTTCTTACAGCGCTGTACATACAGGAAGCTGTAGAATAAATTTCAGGCTGAAGCGCACCGCGGCGCGGCTGCGGAGCGGCGGACGCTGAGTTATAACTGATAAGGAGTGTATCATTATGGAATCTTTATTAACGATCATAGCGGCGGCTGTAGCGGTTGCATTTCCGTGTATGGGAGCCGGACTGGGTATAGGCAAGGCGGCTGCGAGCGCGGTCGAGGCGGTAGCGAGACAGCCGGAGGCTGATTCAAAGGTAACGAAGAACCTTCTTCTCGGATGCGCTCTTGCAGAGGCAACGGCGATATACGGCTTCGTTATCGCGCTTATCATCCTTTTGGTAAAATAAAGGCCAATAACCGAGAACAATGACCCAAAAATGCAGGCGCATTTTACGGTCATCTATCATCATACCGGAAGGAGGACGAGCGGGTATGCTTAATATTATTCCTTGGGACGCTGTTTTTATTTTGATCAACCTGATCGTTCTGTATATCATAATGCGTAAGGTGCTTATAAAGCCGATCAATAATATCATAAACGAGCGCAGGACCGTCATAGAGTCGGGGCTGGAAAAAGCCGCCGCATCCGAATCGAACGCGAAAGCGCTTGAAAAGGAGTGGCGGGAGAAGCTCAGCAAAGCCGGCGCGGAATCCGAAAACATTATAGAAACGGCGAAGGAAACAGCCAGGGGCGAATATGATAAGCTCGTAGCCGAGGCCAATACGGAGGCTGCGCGTATTTTGAGGGACGCGCGAAAAAGCATTGAGGATGAAAGGAACAGCGCTATGCAGGGAATACGTTCTCAAGTCGCGTCTCTTGCCGTGGACGCCGCGAAAAAGGTGCTCGAAAGCAGCGATCTCTCGGATATAAACGATTCGATCTATGAAAAATTTTTGACGGGATCAGGTGATGGAAATGAGTCAGAGAGCAAATAACTATGCAAGGGCCGTATTTGAGCTGGGCATTTCCATGGACGATCTGAGCGCCGCAAAAGAGATATTCGAGACTGCTCCGGAGCTTATGGAGGCTCTGTGCAGCCCTGCTGTGGAGCGGCAGGCAAAGCGGAATGTGATCGACAGACTGTTTCCCGAGACGCTCAGGAATTTTCTGAAGCTGCTCACGGATAACGGCAGCGCGGGACTGTTTTACGATATATACGAGGCTTATTGCCGTCTTGACAGGGACGCGCGCGGCGTGCTCAGCGCAGAGCTGATATATTTTACGCCGCCCACTGAAAAGCAGCTTGAGGGGATAAAGCGCAGGATCGCCGGGCTCTGGGGCAGACCGGAGGTAGATCTAAAGCTCACCCGGGACGAAGGACTTATCGGCGGCTTTATAATAAGAGCCGGAGATGAGGAGCTCGATTGCAGCATAAGGGGCCGTCTTGCGAGACTGAGCCAACAATTAATTCGGAGGTGAGCGATTTTGAGTTCTATCAGTTCAGAACAGATAGTTGCTGTTTTAAAGAGTGAAATAGAAAATTATGAATTGGAAAAGAAAAGCCGTGAGGTAGGTACCGTAACGCATGTCGGAGACGGTATCGCGTCTATCTACGGCATAGACCATGCGATGTACGGCGAGATCGTTGTTTTCGAGAACGGCGTGAAGGGCATGGTGCAGGATATAAGAAGGGACAGCATAGGCTGCATCCTGTTCGATCTTGAGGGTACGATCAGAGAGGGCACAAAGGTAGCCAGAACGGAGAAAATGGCAGGTATTCCTGTCGGAGACGGCTTTATAGGCCGTGTTACGGATCCGCTCGGCGAGCCTATAGACGGCGGAGGCGAGATCGCTGCCGACGATTACTATCCCATAGAGCGTCCCGCGCCGGGCATACTTGACCGGCATTCCGTGTGCCGGCCGCTTGAAACGGGCATATTGTCTATCGACGCCATGTTCCCGATAGGCAGGGGACAGCGCGAGCTGATAATAGGCGACAGACAGACCGGAAAGACCTCCATAGCCCTTGATACGATACTCAACCAGAAGGGCAAGGACGTTATATGTATATATGTGTCGATCGGTCAGAAGTCTTCCACGGTGGCAAAACTGGTAGGAACGCTCAGAGACCACGGTGCGCTTGACTATTCGATAGTGGTGAGCGCGTCTGCAAGCGATCCTTCGCCGGTGCAGTTCATAGCTCCATATGCAGGAACGGCGCTTGCGGAGTACTTCATGCACAAGGGAAAGGATGTTCTTATAGTGTATGACGATCTTTCAAAGCACGCTGTGGCGTACCGCGAGCTTTCGCTGCTTCTGGAGCGTTCACCGGGGCGTGAGGCGTACCCGGGCGACGTATTCTATCTGCATTCGAGGCTTTTGGAGCGTTCGAGCAGGCTCAGCGATGAGCTTGGCGGCGGTTCGATAACGGCGCTGCCGATAATCGAGACGCAGGCGGGCGACGTTGCCGCGTATATCCCCACGAACGTGATATCGATAACCGACGGACAGATATTTCTTGAGAGCAGTCTTTTCAACGCCGGTATGCGTCCTGCCGTAAATGTAGGTCTTTCGGTTTCACGAGTGGGCGGAGCCGCTCAGACAAAGGCGATGAAAAAGGCTTCGGGAAGTATCCGTATCGATCTGGCGCAGTACCGCGAGATGGAGATATTCACACAGTTTGCATCGGATCTTGATGAGAGCACGCAGAATCAGCTGAAATACGGCAAGGGTCTCGTGGAGCTTCTGAAGCAGCCGCTCGGCAAACCGATGAGCATGGCGCATCAGGTAATAACGCTTGTTGCTGCTACGGAAAAGATGTTCGCATCCGTGGAAACGGACAGTATAAAGGCGAAGCAGGCCGGGCTGCTTGAGTTTTTCGACAGGGAGGAGAGCGCTCTCGTTGCGGAGCTTTCGGAAAAGAAAGAGCTGACTGATGAGCTGCGTTCGGAAATAATTGCGGCGGCGCGCCGGTTCTTTGCGGAGCACGGCGCGGGAATAAAGCTGTAAGGGTGTGTTTTTATGGCCAATTTAAGCGAGATACAGGAGAGGATCAGCAGCATAAAGGATACGATGAAGATCACCAATGCTATGTATATGATCTCCACCAATAAGCTGAGGCGGGCAAAGCAGGCCTTGGCAAATACAGAGCCGTATTTTAATAAGCTCGACGACATAATCGCAAGCGTACTTACTCACGCGCCGCATATATCGCATGAGATATTCGGAAATATAGCGCAGCTCAAGCCCGAGCAGCGCCGCAAGGGGTTTGTGGTGATAACGGCGGATAAAGGACTTGCGGGAGCGTATAACCACAACGTCCTTAAGCTTGCCGAAAGTGTCATAAAGGAGCCGAGACGGACCTATGAGCTGTACGTCGTGGGTCAGGTAGGCGAGAATTATTTCAGAAGGCGCAGCTACTGCATAGACGAAACATTTCATTATACGGCGCAGAACCCGTCGCTGAGCAGGGCGAGGAAGATAAGCGAAAGGCTTATCGAAAAGTATATGAACAACGAGCTTGACGAGGTGTATCTCATATATACGAGAATGGTCAGCGCAATGGTGATGGAGCCGACGCTGACGCGTATACTGCCGCTTTCGCGCGATGATTACAGCGCCGACGGCGAATATGCTGCGGTGCCGATGTTCCCTTCGCCCGAAGCGGTGCTTTCGAGCGTTGCGCCGATATGCGTATCGGGATATATATACAGCGCGCTCGTTGAAGCGTATTGCTGCGAGCAGAATTCAAGAGTAAACGCCATGCAGGCCGCGACCGAGTCCGGTTCGGAAATGCTGCATGAGCTTTCCATACAGTATAACCGCGTCCGCCAGGCCAGGATAACGCAGGAGATAACCGAGGTGGCGGGCGGAGCGAAAGCGCTCAGGCGGAGCGAGGGCGCTTAGGCGCAGTGAGGGTGCTTAGGCGCAGTGAGGGCGCTTAGGCGCATAAAAATTAAAAATTCCGTGCTCCGGTCTGTACGGAGCGCAGAGGAGAGGAGTCCTCATATAATGAATAAGGGTAAAATAGTTCAGATCATGGGGCCTGTTGTGGATGTGGAGTTCGGCCGCGGCGAGCTGCCGAATATAAAGGATGCGCTTGAGGTGTATGTTGACGGCGAAAAGCGCGTTATGGAGGTATCGCAGCTTACGGGCAACAATATTGCGAGATGCATAATGCTCGCCTCCAGCGACGGGATGTACCGCGATATGGAGGTAACGTCTGCCGGCGGAGGCATCAAGGTGCCGGTAGGCGAGCAGACGCTCGGACGTCTGTTCAATGTTCTCGGCGATACTCTTGACGGCGGCGGGGAGCTGACCGGCGAAAAATGGCTCATACACCGCAAGCCGCCCAAATTTGAGGATCAGAGCCCGGTAGTTGAGATACTTGAGACCGGGATCAAGGTAATAGATCTGCTTGCGCCTTATGCCAAGGGCGGAAAGATCGGCTTGTTCGGCGGCGCGGGCGTCGGCAAGACCGTACTTATACAGGAGCTTATAAGCAATATAGCTACGGAGCACGGCGGCTACTCGATATTTACGGGCGTCGGCGAGCGTTCGAGAGAGGGAAACGACCTGTGGACGGAGATGGGTGAATCGGGAGTTCTGAAAAAGACCGCGCTCGTGTTCGGACAGATGAACGAGCCGCCCGGCGCGCGTATGCGCGTGCCGGAAACGGGTCTTACGATGGCTGAGTATTTCCGCGACGTGGAGCACCAGGACGTACTCTTGTTTATAGATAATATATTCCGTTTTACACAGGCGGGATCAGAGGTATCGGCGCTTTTGGGACGTATGCCCTCGGCTGTAGGCTATCAGCCGACGCTTGCTACGGAGATGGGTCAGCTCCAGGAAAGGATCGCATCTACTAAAAACGGCTCGATAACCTCTGTGCAGGCTGTATACGTGCCTGCCGACGACCTTACCGACCCCGCTCCGGCAACGACCTTTGCGCATCTGGACGCAACTACCGTTCTTTCGAGAAAGATCGTGGAGCAGGGTATCTATCCGGCGGTGGATCCGCTGGAGTCTAATTCGAGGATACTTGAAGCGGACGTTGTTGGCGAGGAGCATTACAGGGTAGCAAGGCGCGTGCAGGAGATACTGCAGAAGTATAAGGAGCTTCAGGATATCATATCTATCCTCGGTATGGAGGAGCTTTCCGAGGACGATAAGGTGACGGTGTTCCGTGCAAGAAAGATACAGAGGTTTCTTTCGCAGCCGTTCCACGTAGCGGAGACGTTTACCGGCGTGCCCGGCAAGTACGTTCCGCTCCGCGATACGATCCGCGGCTTTAAAGCGATAATAGACGGCGAAATGGACGATTATCCGGAAAACGCCTTCTTCAACGTCGGTACGATCGAGGACGTTGTTGCAAAGGCGAAAACGCTGTGACCGGATCGGACAGGGAGGTGCGGTCATGGCAGGTAAATTCAATCTTAAGATATACGCTACCGACAAGGTGGTTTTCGACGGCGAGTGTGAGTCGCTGGTACTGCCTGCAACGGACGGAGAATATGCTATCCTTGCGAAGCATGAGGATCTACTGATCGCACTCGTTTTGGGCGAGCTGCGGTTTGAGACGGACGGCGAAAAGCAGGTGTTTTTCACCGGTCTGGGCTTTGCGTATGTCGAGGATAACAGCGTTGTCGTATTCGTTGACACTGCGGAGCGGCCGGAGGAGATAGATCTGAGACGCGCGGAAGAGGCGAAGCTGCGCGCGGAGGAAAAGCTGCGGCATGAGACGGGACGTCAGGAATATTATCATACGCAGGCGTCGCTCTCAAGGGCAATGTCGCGAATGAAGGAGGCCGCAAGACACAGGCGCGGCTTCTGAAGAAAAATGAAAACGATGATGAAAACAGAAAAACGCTGCGCGAACCGTTACGGCTGAGCAGCGTTTTTTGTATACCTTTATATGTAATAATATCATCTTTTGGGCGCCGGTATCGTGACAGTCACATCGGTGCCTTTGTTCAGCTCGCTGGCGATCGAGATCTTGCCATGGAAAGCGGATTCTAAGGTCTGCTTTGCTATCGCAAGCCCGAGCCCGGTGCCGCCCTTGTCGCGCGAGCGCGCCTTGTCCACTCTGTAGAACCTGTCGAAAATATTCGGCAGCTGATCCTTCGGTATGCCTATACCGTTGTCCGATACCTTAACGATTATATCGTTATAGACCTTGCTTGAGAATATATTGATCTCGCCGCCGGTCGGAGTGTATTTGAGTGCGTTTGAGATGATGTTGGTAAATACCCGTTCCAGTCCGTCGCGGTCGCCGATGATGTGCGGTACGTCGTTTATAGGAGTGTAGGTTATGGTCTGCTCCTTCTTGCGCGCCGTCAGCTCAAGTCTTTCGGCGAGTCCCTCGAGCATTGAGCGTATGTCTATATCGTCGTCCGGACGGGTATAGTTAGCGTTCTCGTCGAGCTTTGAAAGCGTGAGCAGGTCGGATATTATCTTTGTCATCCTGTCCGTTTCCGATGAGATGGTGTCGAGGAAGCGCGTGCGCACCTCCGGCTCCGCGTCCGGAGTGTCGGCAAGTATGTCTGCATAGGACTTTATGACGGTCAGAGGAGTTCTCAGCTCGTGCGAAACGTCCGCGACAAAATCGCGGCGGGCGCGTTCGAGCCGCTCATGCTTTGTAACGTCATGGAGTATGACGATAACGTCGCCGTCCTTGTCATCCTTGGAGACGGGGGCAAAGCTGAACTGCAGCGTCAGATCGTTTATCGTTATCTCCCGCTCCGCCGAGTCCTCGGGCGGGGCATACTGCAGCTCTTCAAGCGTTATATCGGCGTTTATCTCCTTAAAGAAACGGTTAAATGTTATGTCATCGACATATTTGCGGTTCAGAAGCTTTTTGGCCTCTATGTTTATAAGCGTAAGCTTGCCTTTGGAGTCAAAGACCATTATGCCGTCGCTCATATTTTGCAGTATGGCTGCGATCTTGGTCTGCTCCGTGAGCTTCTTTTCGCTCTTTTTGCGCACCGACGAGGTGAGATATATGAGCGCGCCCGCCAGCTCGCCCAGCTCGTCGCTGCGTTCGGCCGCCGAGAGAACGGCTCTTTCCCCCTCCGCTGTTTTGCGTATCTGCGCCGAAAGCGTCTTGACCGGCGCGAGTATCGAGCGGGATATGAGTATACCGAAAACTAAGGCTGCGGCAGCGGAAAGCAGTACGGAAAGCAGAAGGCTGCTGCGCAGACCGGAGGTCACCGCATGCTGTACCGACATGGTATCCTTTATATATATTATATATCTGACCGAATCTCCGCTCATAAGCGGCAGCGCATAGTCTGAGAACTCCGCCGTAAGGCGGTTGCTGAAAGCCTCCTCTCCGGCGAGCGCATCAGCCGTAACGTCGGACGCCTCCACCGCCGACGAGCCGCGCGACGAGTACACTACCGCGCCGTTTCGGTCGAGTATGCAGAATTCCGCATAGGTGCGCAGTCCTAACTCATCGGCATGGGCGTTTACTATATTTTTCAGGTTTTCTACATTGTCCGGTCCCGTTTCGTTTATCACTACGCCCGCGCCGCCGTCCGGCTGATCCGGAATGGAGACGGCGTTGGCAGCCGAAGTGAGCTGCTGCTTCATGTCCTCGGTAAATGTGGAGTATACCGATGTTTCAAAATCGCTGCGGAAGCCGCTTACGGTATTGAGTATACCTATCAATCCCGCCGCAAGCGACGCGGCCGCGGCCGCCAGTGTGAACAGGACTGCCGATCTTGTACGTATGCTTTTGAACATCACGTTATATCCTTATATCTGGTTAAAGTAATAGCCGATACTGCGCTTGGTCATGATATACCGCGGCATGCTCGGATCGTCCTCTATCTTTTCGCGCAGACGGCGGACCGTTACGTCTACCGTGCGTACATCGCCGAGGTATTCGTATCCCCAGACGTTTTCAAGCAATACCTCGCGTGAGAATATTTTATCGGGAGCGACGGCGAGGAAACGCAGCAGCTCGAATTCACGCAGTGTTATATCGAGAGTTTTTCCGTTTTTCACTACCTCATAGCGGTCTATGTTTATGGTGACGTCGCCGGAGGTTATGATACCGGAGGTCTTTTTAGGCTGCATTTCCGGGTTTTCCGCAGAGGCGCGGCGCAGCAGCGCCTTAACTCTGGCGGTAAGCTCGCGCGCCGAATAGGGCTTTGTTATGTAATCGTCAGCGCCCAGCTCAAGACCGAGCACCTTGTCAAGCTCGTCCTCCCTTGCGGTGAGCATGATTATCGGTACGTTTGAAGTTTTGCGTATCTCCTTGCAGACGTCCATGCCGTCCATACCCGGAAGGTTTACGTCGAGCAGCACCAGGTCGGGGCGCTCGTTCAGGCACATGTCAAGCCCGGTCGGTCCGTCGTAGGCTGAGATAGTTTTGTAGCCGGCTTTGGAAAATGTAAAGCCGAGCACGTCGTTTATGTTTTTTTCATCCTCTACGATAAGAATAGTAGGTTCCATCTGCTATACATCCTTTCAAAAAAGACATTTTAAACAATTGTTTTGCACATACATTACATATATTTTATCAAATAATTACACACTTATCAAGAGTATTTTGAAAAAAAGTTAAAAAATAATGTACGATCAAAAAAAATAAACTGAAATTTAGCAAATTTATATGGACAAGAACGCGATTTTGGTATATAATTAATGATAGATGACCGCAGGACAGTCAGCAGTGCTCCGGCGGCGCGTCCCGGGACAGTCCGGGATATGCGCAGCCTTAAGGAAAGGAATCAGAAACAAATGGAAAAAGCAGTTTTATTGAACGAAAAAACGGCGGCAATGCTCGTCAACCGCATGGCGTGCGAGATCGTGGAGGATAATAAGGGTGCTGAAGACCTTGTTATCATAGGGATCCAGACGCGCGGCGTGCTTTTTGCCAGAGCGCTCAGGCGCAGGATAAGCGAAACGGAGGGGGTTGAGATACCGATGGGCAGTCTCGACATAACCTTTTACCGAGACGACCTGACGCGCCTGAACGACCATCCCGTTATAAAGGAAACGGATATAGCCTTTACTATTGAGGACAAGAATATAATACTCGTGGACGACATACTGTTTTCGGGACGAACCGTTAACGCGGCGATAAAAGAGCTTTTTGATATGGGCCGTCCGGCGAAGATAAAGCTCGCTGTGCTCATCGACCGTGGACATCATGAGCTGCCGGTGGCGGCGGATTACTGCGGAAGGAGCGTGCCCACGTCGCTTGACGAATATATAAACGCCGATATAGACGAGGACGGCACGGTGAGACTTGTCACCATATGCAATAAGGAGGACAGAAGATGAAGCACGATTTGCTCGGACTGAAAGAGCTTAGCGCGGATCAGATCGGTCATATACTCGATACTGCCGCGTCGATGAAGGAGATAGTAAAAAGCCCGAATAAAAAGACCCCGCATCTGCAGGGCAAGACGGTAGTGACTCTTTTTTACGAAAACAGCACGAGAACGCGCCTCTCGTTTGAACTGGCGGCAAAGTACATGAGCGCTAACGCCGCCAATATATCCTCGAGCGGCTCGTCGGTAGCCAAGGGTGAAACGCTTATAGATACTGCGGAAACGATAAACGCTATGGGAACGGATATACTTGTTATGCGCCACGGCATGAGCGGTGCGCCGCACCTGCTTTCGCCGCTCGTGAGCGCGGCTGTAGTAAACGCGGGCGACGGTATGAACGAGCACCCTACTCAGGCGCTTTTGGACATGCTTACGATAAGGGAGCATAAGGGGCGTATAGAGGGCCTGAAGGTCGCTATAGTGGGCGATGTGTACCATTCGCGCGTTGTGCGTTCAAATATATACGGTCTCACCAAGATGGGCGCGGAGGTGTCGGTGGGCGGACCCGCCACTCTCCTGCCGATGGGTATAGAGAAGCTGGGCGTGAAAGCGTTTGACAATGTTCAGGAGGCGATAGTGGACGCCGACGTGGTCATGGGTCTGCGCATACAGCTTGAACGTCAGAAAAAGGGTCTGTTCCCGAGCACGCGCGAATATTTCAGATTTTTCGGGATAGACGAGCAGCGGCTGAAGCTTGCAAAGCCGGACGCGATAGTTATGCACCCGGGCCCGGTGAACCGCGGCGTGGAGCTTTCAACGTCGGTGATAGACGGAGAGCGCAGCGTTATAACCGACCAGGTGACAAGCGGAGTTGCCGTCAGGATGGCGGTCATGTATCTGCTTTCGCGCGGAGGCTTTTGAACGGGACAGGCTGCTTTAAAATACATAGGCAAATAGAAAACAGTTTCGTATGTTAGGAGGAACGGAATGAGGATACTGATAAAAAACGGACGCGTCATAGATCCGGCAAACGGTATTGACGAGGTCACCGATATATTTGTGGAAAACGGTATCATCTCGGAGGTCGGAAAAGATCCCGACCTCGAAGGGATAGATATGGAGGTCATCGACGCTGAGGGTATGTGCGTTGCGCCGGGACTGGTTGATATGCACGTACACCTGCGCGAGCCGGGACAGGAATACAAGGAGGATATCGAATCGGGAACGAAGGCGGCAGTATTCGGAGGCGTGACCTCCGTGGCGTGTATGCCGAACACGGAGCCGGTAGTGGATAATGAGGCCATAGTCAGGTTTATAAAAACGAAAGCCGAGGAGTGCGGCTATGCGAATGTTTTCCCGATAGGCGCTATCTCAAAAGGGCTTGAGGGAAAGTATCTTGCGGAGATAGGCGAAATGGCGTTCGCCGGCGCGGTAGGCGTGTCGGACGACGGCCGCCCCGTTGAAAATTCGGGACTTATGCGCCGCGCTATGGAATATGCGGGAATGTTCGATATGATAGTCATATCGCACTGCGAGGATCCGGCGCTCGGCGAGGGAGACATGAACGAGGGCGCGGCAGCGTCGTCTATGGGGCTTCGCGGGATATCGCCAGCCGCAGAGGAAGTGATGGCGGCAAGGGATATCCTTGTGGCTGAGGCGATAGGCGGCAGGGTGCATATAGCGCATATCTCAACGCGCGGCACCGTCGAGCTTGTAAGACGGGCTAAGGAGCGTGGGGTAAGGGTGACCTGCGAGACCTGTCCGCATTATTTCAGCCTTACGGAGGAAGCGTGTCTCGGCTTCAATACGAACGCAAAGATGAACCCGCCGCTGCGCACCGCAGATGACGTCGAGGCGATAAAAGAGGGACTGCGCGACGGTACTATAGACTGCATAGTCACAGACCATGCCCCGCATCATCCGGATGAGAAGAACTGCGAATTTTCGGCTGCCAAAAACGGTATAGTCGGGCTTGAAACGTCGCTCGGTCTGGGAATAAAGAACCTTGTGAACGAGGGCGTGCTCACGATGAGCGGGCTTATAGAGAAGATGTCGCTGAATCCGTCGCGGATACTGGGGATATCGCGCGGCACGCTCGGCGCTGGGAAGTGCGCGGATATAGTTATATTCGACCCGTCTGAAAAATGGACGGTGGATACGTCCAAGCTACATTCCAAGGGTAAAAATTCACCGTACGGCGGCTTTGAGCTGTACGGCAAGCCCGAGTATGTGATAGTCGGAGGCGAGATAGTGATAAACCGCGGCGAACTGATGAAATGATCGCAGGGCGCGGCAATACGGAAGAGAACGAAGGAAAGGAAGATGTGAAATGTCGGTAGATCGGCTGGTTCAGAAGATAAAGGAGAAGGGAAATCCGTCCGTTGCGGGGCTTGATCCGAGAGTGGAGTACGTGCCGGAGCATATAAGGGAAAAGGCGTATAAGGAGTACGGCAAAACGCTCAGGGGCGCCGCGGAGGCTATATGGGAATTCAATAAAGGTCTTATCGACGCGCTCTGCGACGTCGTTCCGGCGGTAAAGCCGCAGAGTGCATTTTATGAGATGTACGGGCTGCCGGGCGAGGAGACGCTGCACAGAACGATAAAGTACGCAAAGGAAAAGGGACTTTACGTTATACTCGACGTAAAGCGCAACGACATCGGCTCGACTGCGGCGGCGTATTCGTCGGCGTATATAGGCAAGGTCGATATAGACGGAGCAGAGGCGGAGCCGTGCCCGGTCGATTCGATAACGGTAAATCCGTATCTCGGAACGGACGGCATACAGCCGTTCGTTGATGACTGCATAAAGTATGACAAGTCGATATTCGCGCTCGCAAGAACGTCGAACCCGTCTTCAGGAGAGCTTCAAATGCTCTATTCCGGGGACAGGATGATCTTCGAGCACGTTGCGGGACTTATAGATAAATGGAACGAGGGCACTGTCGGAGCAAGCGGCTACGGCGCTGTCGGCGCGGTGGTCGGCGCGACACATGCCGAGGATGCCGGGACTATGCGGTCGCTGCTCAGAAGGGCGTATTTCCTTGTTCCGGGCTACGGCGCACAGGGCGGCGGACTTGAGGGCGTGAGCAAATGCTTCAACGACGACGGTCTAGGGGCTATAGTCAATTCCTCACGCGGCATAATGTGCGCGTATAAAAAGACGGACAAGGGCGGAGAGGCGTTCGCAGAGGCGGCACGCGCCGAGGCCGTTCGCATGAAAGAAGAAATAACGAGCATAATAAGATAATAAGGGCAACCGGGAGGAATGAGTCAATGAAAAAGACCTATCAGTGCAGGCTTGTAAAAAAAGAGGAGCTTTGCAGCGGACTTTACGATTTTACGGTAGAGGCTCCGGAGATCGCACAGAGCGCCGAAACGGGGCAGTTCCTGCATATCGCCTGCGGCGGCGCGTCGTTTCTGCGCAGACCTATAAGCATATGCGATACCGGCGAAACTACGGTGCGGTTCATATTTCAGGTGAAGGGCGAGGGAACGCGTGAGCTTGCGAAGCACGAGCCGGGAGATATGATAGATATAATGGGCCCGCTCGGACACGGCTTCAGCGTCAAGCCGGGCGAAAAAGCGGCGGTGATCGGCGGCGGCATAGGCGTGTTCCCGCTTCTTAAGATCGCGAGAGATACCGATTCGGCCGTGTTTCTCGGTTTCAGAACGAAAGAGCTTGTGGTGCTCGAGGAGGATTTCAGAGCCGCTTCCCAAAATGTGACTGTCTGTACCGACGACGGCAGCTACGGCTACAACGGATTTGCGGTAGCGGCCATGAGCGAGTATCTTACAGAGAACAGACCTGACGCTATCTACAGCTGCGGTCCCGCACCGCTGCTCAGGATAGTGAAGCAGATCGCGGAGAATATGAACATACCCTGCCAGCTTTCGCTGGAGCAGCGCATGGGCTGCGGAATAGGCGCATGTCTTACCTGTGTATGCGAAACAAAGAACGAGGGCATGGCAAAATATCAGCAGGTGTGTACCTGCGGGCCTGTTTTCGATTCTAAGGAGGTGGTGCTTTGATGGCAGGGATGGAAGTCGAATACTGCGGGGTAAAATTCAGAAACCCGATAGTCACCGCATCCGGTACATTCGGTTTCGGTTATGAGTATGACGAATACGCGCCGCTTACAGAGTACGGCGGTTTTACAGCCAAGGGACTCACCAGGCAGCCGCGGCCCGGAAATAAGCCGCCGAGGATAGCGGAAACGCCGAACGGGATATTGAACAGCGTTGGACTGCAAAATCCGGGAGTGGAGGTGTTCGCGGAGTACCTTATGCCGGAGCTTGCGAAGAAGTTCGATACGAATGTTATTGTGAATATGTCGGGAAACACTGTGGATGAATATGCGGAGATGGCGGAGATACTGTCGGGAACGGACGCGGCGCTCATCGAGATGAATATCTCGTGTCCCAACGTAAAGCACGGCGGCATGGCGTTCGGAACGGACGCCGCCGTGGTGGAGGAGCTGACGGCGGCTGTGAAAAAGAGATGCCAAAAGCCGCTCGTTGTCAAGCTCTCGCCCAACGTCACATCGGTCGCGGATATAGCCAGGGCTGCCGAGGCCGGAGGAGCTGACGGCGTTTCGCTTATCAATACGCTTCTCGGCATGAGGATAGATATAAATACCCGCCGTCCCATACTTGCAAACAACACCGGCGGACTTTCCGGGCCGGCGGTAAAGCCGGTAGCGGTGAGGATGGTGCACGAGGTCTATAACGCTGTAAAGATACCGATAATCGGGATGGGCGGCGTTATGAGCGGAGCCGACGTGATAGAGTTCATGATCGCGGGAGCAAGGCTTGTGGCTTTAGGAACAGGGCTGTTCATAAAGCCGGATATGATTTTTGACGTCAAGCGGGAAATGACAGAATACATGGAGCGCTTCGGCATAGATGATATAAACGATATAGTCGGAACGCTTGAATTGAACTGACTTTGCTCAGGACAGCTCCGTACGGAAAGAAGCTCCGGACGGGCTGTCCTGTTTTGTATCTGCATAAATTTTATGCGTCATTACTGCCTTTTATTTGTTGAATTATACCAAAATCAATTTTTTGTCCATAAATAAAAAGGGAAACACCGTTTATATGTCGAAATATTAAAGCGACGGCAAAAATATTGATATAAAACTGTTATTTTTTTCGTATTTGCGGTAAATATATTGTGTGTAGTGTTTTTTTGACGCGGTATATTTATACGAGATGTGCATAAATTTGTATATTATGTAAATAATATGACGGACTGTATATGTAAATGAGCTGACGGGGAGGTGGTATCATGCCGTTCGTATCGGACGAGCTTTATAACGATATATGTATGGCGAATGATATAGTGGACTACGCTTCTTCGTTTCTTAATTTGAAAAAAAGCGGCAGGAGCTACATGGCATGCTGCCCGTTCCATAACGAAAAAACACCGTCCTTTCACATTGACCGCGATAAGCAGCTGTTCCATTGCTTCGGCTGCGGAGCGAGCGGTAATTTCGTGCAGTTCGTCATGCGCATGGAGGGACTTGATTACCGGGACGCGATGCGCCTGCTGGCGGAGCGCGCCGGTATCACAATACCGGAAAATGGGATAAGGCAGTCCACTGAGCTTACGAAGCGCAGGGATATGATATATGAAATGAACAGGATAGCGGCCCGGTTTTTCTTTGATTCGCTTATGGATCCGGAGCAGGGCAGGGAGGCGAGACGGTATTTCGGCGAGAGGCGTTTGAGCAAAAAGACGATAACACGTTTCGGGCTCGGCTATGCGCCCGACAGCGGCGCTGCACTTTTGAAGCATCTCATATCCAGGGGGTATTCGGAGGAGCAGATAGTTGACGCGGGGCTTGCCGTAACGCGCAGAAACAAGACGGTCGATAAATTCCGCAGACGCGTGATGTTCCCCATCATAAACGTGCGCGGCAAGGTCATAGGCTTCGGAGGCAGGGTGCTCGGCAGCGAAGAGACGCCGGACGGCTTCAAGATAGCCAAATACCTCAATACCCCCGAAACGCCTGTATTCGATAAGGGGAGCAACCTGTTTGCACTGAATATCGCCAAAAATACAAATGAGACCGACCTTATCCTGTGCGAGGGCTATATGGATGTTATAACCGTGCATCAGGCCGGGATAAGCAATGCGGTCGCTACGCTCGGCACCGCTATTACCGACGCGCAGGCAAAGCTGATGCTGCGTTACGGCAGGGAGATACTCATCTGCTATGATATGGACGAAGCGGGAACGAAGGCTGCGCTGCGGGCGATAGATATCATCGCGGCGGCCGGGGGAAGGTCGCGTGTAGTCAGGATAAAGGGCGCGAAGGATCCGGACGAGTATATCACAAAATACGGAGCCGCCGGATTTAAAAAGGCGGTGGAGACGGCGGTCCCTTCGACCGAATTCCGTCTTTCGCTGATAAAGAGCAAATACGACCTGAACGATACCGACGGCAAAATACGCTTTGTTGACGAGGCCGCGCAGATATTTGCAGGTCTGGGGGATCCCGTCGAGGTGGAGGCATACATAAAGAAAGCTGCGGCGGATACCGGGATATCGGAGCATGCGATCTTCGGAAAATATGCAGAGCTTCGCGGCCGGAGCAGGAAGCAGCCGCCCAAGACGAAGGAGAGCTTCAAGCGGCGCGAGATAAACAGGCTAAACAGTCAAAAGCCGCCCGAAGAACGCGTTACAGGCACGGTCATAGAGGCGGAAAAGCGGCTCTTGTCGCTTATGGCGCAGAGCAAGCGGCTCTGTCTTAAGGCTGCGGGCATTATGGAGCCGGAGGAGTTTTCAAATAAGATATACGAAACGCTTGCGCGGCGCATGACGGAATATGCAAAGCGCGGCGAACAGGCGGACGCTTCTGTCATCCTTAATGGCTTTTCGGGAGATCCCGAGGCGGAAAATACCGCGGCTGCGGTATTCTTCAATAACGAGGTGTATTCGGACAATGATGAAACATTGTACGATCTTATATATACCGTCAAACAGAATAAGCTGGACGCAAGGCTCAGCGCATCTCAGAATGTGGAGGAGATCGGAAGGCTTATAGAAGAAAAAGAGAGCCTGGAGAGAGAGAGGGCCGGCTGGGGAAAGAACGGAGCGTCGGAACATTGAACGAGTCCGGTTCCTGCCTCGGCGGCACGGGCAATTTATGATCAACTAACTTGGAGGAGAAACTATGAGTACAGAAAAAGATATTGCTAATATGACGCCAAAGGAGCTTGCAGAATATAAGGATATGCTTGAGAAAAAGCGCAGTGTGAAACGCGGGCTTCTGGAACGCGGTAAAAAACGCGGTTATCTGACCTTCAAGGAAATTGCCGACGCACTTGAGGGGTTTGAAGTAACGGCGGAGGAAATGGAAAAGACCTATGACAGGTTCGAGAGCGAGAAGATCGAGCTTGTCGAGGATATGGAAAAAGAACTTGAGGAGATAGAGATATCCAAGGAGGAGCTGGAGGATCTGTCAGTTCCCGAGGGTATAAATATAGACGACCATGTAAAGATGTATCTCAAGGAGATAGGAAAAGTGGATCTGCTCTCCGCAGAGGAGGAGACCGAGCTTGCACGGCGAATGTCCGAGGGCGACGAGGATGCTAAGAAAAAGCTTGCCGAGGCAAATCTCCGTCTCGTTGTCAGCATAGCGAAGCGTTATGTGGGACGCGGTATGCTGTTCCTTGATCTGATCCAGGAGGGCAACCTCGGGCTTATAAGAGCGGTGGATAAGTTTGATTATACAAAGGGATATAAGTTTTCGACATACGCCACCTGGTGGATACGCCAGGCAATAACGAGGGCTATAGCCGATCAGGCGAGGACTATACGCATACCTGTGCATATGGTCGAGACGATAAATAAGCTTGTGCGCGTTTCGCGCCAGCTGGTGCAGGAGCTGGGCAGGGAGCCTACGCCGGAGGAGCTTGCGCGCGGGCTGAACATGTCGGTCGATAAGGTGCGTGAGATATCGAAGATATCGCAGGAGCCGGTATCGCTCGAAACGCCGATAGGCGAGGAGGAGGACAGCCATCTTGGTGACTTTATCCCCGACGACGACGCGCCCGCGCCGTCAGAGGCGGCGAGCTATGTGCTTCTCAAGGAGCAGCTTGTGGACGTACTCAAAACGCTCACTCCGCGCGAGGCGAAGGTGCTCAAGCTGAGGTTCGGGCTTATAGACGGACGGCAGAGAACGCTCGAAGAGGTAGGCAGAGAATTCAAGGTGACGAGGGAGCGCATAAGGCAGATAGAGGCGAAGGCGCTCAGGAAGCTGCGCCACCCGAGCCGCTCGAAGAAGCTCAAGGATTTTCTCGATTAAAAACGGGGAGCTCAACGCATTGCACCGCAATGCGTTGAATTTTTGAACGGTTTTATTTTTAAACGGATAAGAAACAGGAGAATATCATGGATTGGCTTAAGGTAACGATATATACTACTACGGACGGGATAGAGCCGGTAAGCGGCAGGCTCATGCAGCTCGGTATTACAGGGCTTGAGATAGAGGATGAGAATGAATTCAACGAATTTCTGGATGAGACGCGGGAGTTCTGGGATTATGTGGACGATAAGCTGGTGGAGAGGATGCACGGTGAAACGCGCGTTATAGCGTACGTCAGCGAGGATGCTTCCGGGTGCGAGCTACTCTCGGCGATACGCGGCTCTGTGGCGGAGCTTGCGGAGATGGATACGGAAAAACGGTTCGGCAGGCTTGAGGTAGAGACAGAGGGCACAAAGACGGAGGACTGGGCAAATGCGTGGAAGAAATATTTTCATACGATGGAGATAGGCAGCCGCCTGCTGGTGAGACCGTACTGGGAGGAGCCGGAGGGAGAAACGGACAGGATAGTTTTCAAGGTAAATCCGGGGATGAGCTTTGGAACCGGTTCGCACGAGACTACGAGGCTGTGTCTTGAGGCGCTCGAAAGATATGTCACGCCCGGCTGTAAAATGCTCGATCTGGGCTGCGGCAGCGGTATACTGTCGGTAACGTCGCTGCTGCTCGGAGCGGACGAGGCGGCGGCAGTGGATATCGATCCGAACTGCGTGGATACCGCGTATGAAAATTCGGATATGAACGGCGTGCCGCGCAGCAGGTATCACGTTATAGCGGGGAACGTTGTGACAGATCCTGAGGTGCAGGAGTTTATCGCACGGAACAAATACGAGGTGGTCGCGGCGAATATCGTTGCGGATGTGATAATCGCTCTTGCGCCTAAAGCGAAAGAGTATATGAAAGAAGGCGGAGTGTTCATAACCTCCGGGATAATCAACGGCCGCCAGGACGAGGTGCGCGCCACGCTGGAGGAGAACGGCTTCAAGGTGGAGAGTATGGACAGGAGAAAGGACTGGTGGTCAATTGTCTGCCGATAAGATAAGCAGCCGCGTTACCGCGTACGCCTGCGGAAAATACAGGTTCTACACAGTTTCCGGCGACAGATCGAAGTGGCTGGTCGGCGGCGTGCCGGAGGCGTCGGAGGAGTACATAAGAGAGGCCGCCGGAGCCGACAGCATCGTTTTGCTGACCTCAAGACCCGAGTTTTCCGAGTCGCTTTCCGAGGTTTTGAAAGTGAATCCCGGCATACGCGTGTACGCATCGGCGGCAGGGCTGAGGAACATAAAAGAGATACTAAATACAGACGGCATAAACGAACGGCTGATAAAGGACGGAGCGGAGGAGGACGGGATCCGGTTCATCGTCACTCCGGGGCTTTGCTGGATGGATTCGGTCATGGCGCTGACGGACGGGGTACTGTTCTCGGGCGAGATGTTCTCCGGTTTTGACGGATCCGCCGCCGGACTGAAACGGTATTATGAGGAGAACCTGGCGGTCAACAGCGGATTTGTGCGCGCCGCTCTCGGCAAGCTGCGCGGTACGGAAATAAAAACGGTCTGCCCGGCATACGGGCTGACCTGTCCGCAGGGGAGCGTGTGCCTGAGCGCAGAGCCGGACGAGCTTGCGGCGAAATACCGCGAATGGAGCGAGCCGCACCGCAGCGAAAGAAAGAGAGCGGCGGTCATCTATGCCAGCAGGTACGGCTATACGCGTTCGATGGCTGAATATGCGGCAGAGCTGCTCAGCATCGGTTTCGATGTTGACCTGCTCGACGCGCGGAGGACAGAAAGAAGCGGGCTTGCGGCTGCGGCAGAACGCGCCGACGTACTTCTCATAGGTACTGACACCGTAAACAGGAACGCGCCGCGCGAGATATGGGAGACGGTAACGTCGCTCGACACGGTAAACAAGCGCGGTATGCGCTGTCTGGTGTTCGGATCCTACGGCTGGGCGGGAGAAGGCATAAAGCTGATAGATTCGGTGCTTTCATCAATGGGTATGCGCCGCGCCGCAAAGCCGGTCGAAGCGCTGCTCAAGCCTTCGGAAAAGGATCTTGAGCGGCTCAAAAAGGCCGTTGAAGCCTTTTTGAAAGAATAGAGAAAATATAAGTGAAAAGCAGATGAAGGGGATGACGGATGTGATAATAGTAAAGGAAGCGCAGGGAAGAGAGGATATAAAAAAGGTGGCGGAGCTTGCGGATATAATATGGCACGAGCATTTCCCTAAGCTGCTGTCCGCCGAGCAGATAGATTATATGGTGGATAAGTTTCAGTCTTACAACGCGCTCGTGCATGCGGTGGAGAAGGAAGGCTACCGCTATTACATGGCGTACGAGGGAGACGAGCTCTGCGGCTATCTCGGTTTCCGGGACGAGGGAGACGGCAATGTGTTCATAAGCAAGGTATACGTCCGTGCCGATAAGCGACGCTGCGGCGCGGCAACGCGCATGCTCGAGCGTCTTAGAACAGATCTTCCCGAAGCAAAGCGGTGGTATCTGACGGTGAATAAGTATAACGAGATACCCATAGCCGCATATAAAAAGCGCGGCTTCTCTGTCGCTTCGGAGCAGGTGACCGATATAGGCAGCGGATTTGTTATGGACGATTATGTAATGGAAAAGCTTTTTTGACCGGCCGTCCGTGCGCCGGCGACACGGCATAAAGCCGTTGGCACGGCATGCGGAGGCGGCGCTGCTCTTAGGAGCGCCGCCTCCGAAAAGGCTTTTCGGGATGTGAAATAAACATATCAAAATATTATCTGTATATTTTATTCGGTTTGTTTTTGTGTTTTCAGCGCCATTTTGCATGTGCGGTGAAGATTTTTTTATTTTTTTTGACTTTTTTCATTGTTTGATGCGTCTAATAGGTGTAAAAGCTTTTACGCAGGTTGACGGCGGAGCATACGTTTTAATATCGTTTGGTTCGCAGAGCGGAGGAGGGGACAAATGGACGAACAGTTTACAGAGCAATACAGATCGGCGGAGAGCTCCCTGTACCTTGTCGCTGTCGGCTATCTGCATAACACCGAGGATGCAAAGGACGTTATGCAGGAGGCCGCGATATCGGCATGGCAGGGCTACGGCTCCCTGAGGCGCAAGGAGTATTTTAAAACTTGGATAACGCGTATAGTCATAAACAAATGCAAAAGCTTTCTGCGCCGTAAAAGGAGCGCTTTATGCTTCGATGATAACGCCGGTATGTTTTATGATATGCCGACAAGGGATATTGAGATAATGGACGCGGTATGCCGGCTGGATCCAAAGCTTGTCCCTTACATAACACTTCGTTTTTATAACGATATGACTTATGAAGAGACTGCCGAAAGCCTGAGAGTTCCTGTTTCCACTGTCAAATACAGAACGAAAGCGGCGCTGAGAGAGTTGGAAGCGATCCTGAAAGGAGATGAGGACTGTGACTGAGCTTGAAAATGAATTGCGGGAGCACGCTCACAGGGTACGGGAGCATGTAAGACCGGCGGTCGATATCGAAAGCATATCCGTGCGCGGGAAAAGAAGAAGATCAAGGCGTCTGATAGTTCTGATCGCCGCCTGCATTGCGGTGATAGGCGGAGCGTCAGCGACCACAACGGCCTTAAAAGCATGGGATATCCGTCTCCTCGGCTTTTTCAGGACGGACTATGAAAGCGCCGGCGGCGCTGAAAACGCATATGAGATACCCATGGTATCCGAGACCGTAAACAGTACGGCTGTAACGGTAGAGCAGGCTGTATTTGATGAAAACACGCAGTTCGTTCTCTATGAGGTAAAGCTGCCTGACGGATTTAACGCCGATCCGAGCCTTGACTATGCATTTGAGGACTGCGGGCTTGACGTCCCGCTTGCGGAGGAGAAGGACGTTATCGGCACGATAAAAAATGAGGTAGTTGAAATAAAAGGGGATTCTGTTGCCTTTGTACTTTGGCAGACGATGCCCTCGGAACCTGTTGAAAATAAAAAGGTTTGCCTTTATTTGTCTAACTTTGGCTATACAGACGGAGAGACGCATGAATTTAAAACATTGACGGAGGGCAATTGGAGCCTGGAGTGGAGACCGGGCTGGGAAAGCGCGGGAAAAATTTATACGCCGGGAGTCCCGTTCGGTATGGATAATGGGAGCATTCTTGAAAAGGTGATAGTTTCGCCGTTTGCGGTCACCGTGAAGATAAAGGGCGCGGATGTTTTGGGCAGCATAGGCATAAAGGTGTATCTGAAAAACGGCGGTGCGGTCGTCTGCGGGGCGGGAGATCCCAATGCGGACTATATCCGGAGCGGCGATATAAGCTTTGTTTATTTCAGATTTGACAGACTGACCGATATCGGAGATATTGAAAGAATACTTGTGAACGATGTTGAGATCAAGCTATGAAAGGACGGATAGATATGAAAAGATCAAAAAAGCTATTGAGTATATTTACGGTTTTTGCAGCGCTTGCAGCCGCAAACGGAGCGCTTGCTTATGAGCACCCGTCATGGAGTGAAAAGGACGGGGACGGGACTTCGGTGATAAGCGTCCTGGAGAACGACGGAACGTGGACCGGGCTGCCGTCGTGGACGGAAGCTTATGCGGCTCTGGATCCTGACAGCGCCCCGGAAAGCGTGAGAGAGCTGATACTTATCGCAAGGCGGTGCAGGGCGCTTGAAAAAATGGGGCTTGATCCGCGCGAGCTGTATGCCGATCATCTCGGCGCGGCGTTCGATCCGGATATGCAGTAGGAGGCGGAGAAGGATGAAGAAAATAGCTTTGCTTTGCGCGGCGGCCGCCGCCGCGCTCAGCCCGGCGGCTTTTGCGTTCGGCGGCTTCAGCGATGTTGCGGATACAAGTCTACCGCAGGATAAAGCGATCAACAGTCTTGCGGAAAAGGGTATCATAAGCGGATATGAAGACGGTAGCTTTCGTCCGAATGAAAAGATCACCAGAGCTGAAATGACGGTAATAATGTACAGAGCCGGACACGGGCAGGGGAGTCCGGCCGCCGCCCCGACCGGTTTTGATGACGTGCCGGAGGAACACTGGGCTTCCGGATATATTGCAGGCGCGGTAAAAGACGGGATAATAAACGGGATCGGAGAAAACCGCTTTGCGCCCGAGGCGGAACTCACAAACGAACAGGCTATGAAAATGCTCGTTTGTATGAAAGGTCTTTCCGGCGAAGCCGAAAAACGCGGCGGTTATCCGAACGGATATATTCTTACCGCGGTGTACAGCGGTATTGCCGACGATATTGAAATAGTTTTTGCGGAAAATGCGGAAACATCGTTTCAGTCAGCCGCAGCAACAAGGGGTAATATCGCGCTGATGCTCTGCAATGCATTGAGCAAATGAGGGCGGCCGCTGCCGCGGCTTCTGTCGCGGCGCACATCAAAAGCAGCGTATCCGTTCGTATGGGGGATACGCTGCTTTTTCTTGGATATGGTTTCAGGCTCATATGCTCAGGATCCGCGTATAGTCTCAAATATGAATAACCTGTGAACGGTGCGGCTGACAATTTTTTATCAAAAAATAATGATCCCAAAGCCCGTATGAAGAATTCTTCTCTGCGTTTTTGTGCATAATGATTAATTGTTGTGCTGCAAAAACAATGTTTTCACACTTAACTTACGAAAAAATGATAAAATAGGTATAAATGCTTTTCAATTATCGAAAAATATGGTATAATGAGAATATAATCAAATGTTGTAGGAGGGTTATGACATGACAGAAAACAAGACAGTTCTTGCGTGGCTTGACGAAATGGTTTCAATGTGCAAGCCTGCAAAGGTTACCTGGATAGACGGCAGCGAGGAGCAGCTTGAAGCGCTCAGAGCAGAGGCTGTTTCGACAGGAGAAATGATAAAGCTCAACGAAGAGAAGCTTCCGGGCTGCTACTATCACAGAACAGCGGAAAACGACGTTGCCCGCGTTGAGGACAGAACATTCATCTGTACTCCGACTAAGGAAGAGGCAGGCCCGATAAATAACTGGATGGCTCCGGACGAGATGTACGCAAAGCTCAAGGCTTTGTATGCAGGCTCGATGGAAGGCAGAGAGATGTACGTTATCCCGTACTCGATGGGCCCGGTAGGTTCGCCGTTCTCAAAGATAGGCATAGAGCTTACGGACAGTATCTATGTCGTACTTAACATGGCTATCATGACGAGAGTCGGCAAGGCTGTAATGGATCAGCTCGGCGACAGCGACGATTTCGTAAAATGTCTGCACGCAAAGAAGGATGTAAATCCTGATGAAAGATACATCGTTCAGTTCCCGCAGGACAGAACAATATGGTCGATCAACTCGGCTTACGGCGGAAACGTTCTTCTCGGCAAGAAGTGCTTCGCTTTGAGAATAGCTTCATATCTCGGCTGGAAGGAAGGCTGGATGGCTGAGCATATGCTCATCCTCGGTCTTGAAAATCCGCAGGGCGAGGTAAAGTATATCTGCGCGGCGTTCCCGTCGGCATGCGGAAAGACAAACCTTGCAATGCTCATCCCGCCGGAGTACCTCAAGGAAAAGGGCTACAAGGTATGGACTGTCGGCGACGACATCGCATGGCTCAGAATAGGCCCCGACGGCAGACTTTACGCTATCAATCCGGAGGCGGGCTTCTTCGGCGTTGCACCGGGTACATCGGTAAAGACAAACTTCAATGCGCTTGAGTCAACAAAGAAGAATACTATCTTCACAAACGTTGCTATAAATAACGAGGATATGACTGTTTGGTGGGAGGGTCTTGACAAGAACCCGCCGGCAGACGCTACAGAGTGGAAGGGCGCTAAGGTCAACGGCCCTGAGTACGTTGCAGACGGCGGCAAGCTTGCTCACCCGAACTCAAGATTTACCGCTCCGGCAGTAAACTGCCCGTGCATATCAAAGGAATTTGAAAATCCGCAGGGCGTTCCGGTAGACGCTATCGTATTCGGCGGCAGACGCGCTAAGTGCGCTCCGCTGGTATATCAGTCAAGAGACTGGCAGCACGGAACATTCGTAGGCGCTACAATGGCTTCCGAGACTACAGCTGCGGCAGCAGGCGCGGTAGGCGTTGTAAGACGCGACCCGATGGCTATGAAGCCGTTCGCGGGCTATAACATGGCTATGTATTGGGGTCACTGGCTCGATATGGGCAAGAAGCTCGGCGACAAGGCTCCGAAGATATTCAACGTTAACTGGTTCAGAAAGGACGACGACGGCAACTTCATGTGGCCGGGATTCGGCGACAACATGCGCGTTCTCCTGTGGATCCTTGACAGATGCGCAGGCAAGGTGGATGCTGACGAGTGCGCTATCGGCTACGTTCCGAAGCCGGAGGATATAGACGTTACGGATCTTGAGGACTGCGACATCAACACTATCAAGGAGCTTCTTACTATAGATAAGGAAGTATGGCTTGAGGATGTTGAGAATATCAAGGAATACTTTGCACAGTTCGGCGATACGCTTCCGAAGGAAATGGCTGACGAGCTTGTAACGCTTGAAAATAATCTTAAGAATATGTAATTTTGATATTACGGTAACAAAAACGCCGCGGAGCTATCCGCGGCGTTTTTTACTGCATTTACATAATTCGGAATAAAAAATATATGATTTTATAAAAATCGCCGAAAATCCCGAAAGCTCTTGAAATTGAGAATGATATGTAGTATAATTGAGCTATCCCGCTTTGTTTGGACGTTTATTTTTTGATCTGCGGGAAAATGTGAACGGAATAGAGGGGAAAGCAGTGTATTGTAAGAACTGCGGAAAAAAGCTCCCGGACGACGCAAGATTTTGCGACAGGTGCAATATGTCGGTACGCAAAATGGGATCGAAAATGGAAATGATAGAGGAGCTTAAGGAAGAACGGCTTGCACGGAAAAAGGCAAAGGCTGTTCAGGAACGCTATAAAAAAATGCAGCAGCGGAAAAAGCACAGGAACAGGATGATAGCGGGGGGTATAGCGCTGGTCCTTGTTCTCGGCATCATAAGCGCTGTTGCCAGCAATGTCTATTACAGAAAAAATTCCGGGTTCAACGCTCCGTCAGTAACGGAAACGCCTAAGCCTTCTCAGACAGCGGGCGCGGCGGCATCGCCGTCTGCAGCGCCCGGAACGGCAAGCACTCCGGCGAACGGAACGGCGGCGGTAAGTCCCAACTCGGACGGATATATAGAGACTGCTGTAGGAGGAGTCGGTTTTGCGTATCCGAGGGGGTATGAGCGAATAAACGGGAGCGGAGCATATTTGTCGCTCAGGGACAGCACAGGAAACGCCGTTATAACGGCGGACGCGGAGGAAACGGAGTCATCCGTTGTGGAGCTGATGAAGCAGTATATCGACAGCATGGGCGGAACGTTCGTCAATTCGTTCACCGGAAGCAGCTGGTATACGGCGGATGTGGCTAAGGGCTCGGAAATGTACCACCGCTGCGGCGTTGTTGCAGACGGTACGCACGTTTGGTATGAGATGCGGTATCCGTCCGCGTCCGATAAAGAAGGGGAGTATACCGAGACCATAGAATATATGGATAAGTTCCTTACAGAAAGATGATAGCGAGAACGGCGGCTGCGGCAGCGAGAGCGCACACTGTATATAACGCATATTTCTTTTTTTTCTTCTGTGCGCCGTGTCTGCTATAGCAGCGCGTGTTCGTGTTCAGGCGGGTGTTGTCAAGATACGCGCTGACGATACGCTCCGCTTCTATAACAGCGCGGGACTCAAGCTTGGGATCGTAGTCGCGCATGACGATTATTGCCTGGTGCACATAGGGCGAAGCGAGATTGTCCAATATAACTACCTTTTTCATCATATCTTTCATAGTTAAAATTCACCTTTCATTCCGGCTTCTGCCGTTATTTTTTTGCATAAAAATTATTCCCTGTTATTTGTATTTTAAACGTACATATCGCCGCATTTTGCACATAGCTTTATTACAGTTTTATTACGTTTGTAACAAAACTGTAATAAAAGTCTTGACAATGTAACAATCATGTAGTATAATGTAACGCGTTGAGTAAGTTCACTGAAAGGAGAATGTTACATGGAAGCACAGGAGCTGTACAGGCAGAAGCGTCTGGCGGAGATAAAGCAGAGACGAGAGCAGAAGCGCAAAAGGCGGATAAGAAAAAGAGTCTGCGCGCTGATAACGCTCGTTATGGTATCCGTGTCGGCTTTCGGCGCCGTATACACTGCTTCGGCTAAAGAGATAACAATAACGGAGATAAATGAATTTGAGGGGATAAATACAAGCATTACCGTAAAGACGAGGGTCAGCGAGGTGGGCGAGCTGCTCAGCGAGCAGGGCATAGCCGTAGGCAGCACCGATAAGATAAATATCGCCGAGGATACCGAGCTGAACGATAAAGAGGAGATAATCGTAAGACGCGGCAAGGAAATAAAGGTAGTAACGCCGTCGAGCGAGGAAACGGTGGTCGTTACGAGCGCGGACACGCACGAGGCTCTGAGAGAAGCGGGATATGCCGCGGACGCTATGGACGAGATAAAGCTGGACGGCGGCAGCATTGCGGCAAGCGGTATCGTAGAGCTGAGAGACGTGTACAGCACATATGAGACAGTGACCGAGGAAATACCGTTCGAGACCGTATATGAGGATGATCCTTCACTCTATATCGGAGAAGAAAAAACTGCGGCCGAGGGTACGGCCGGCAGCAAGACTATATCCTACAAGGTGGAAATGTATGAGGACGGCATGGAAAAAAGCAGGACGGCGATAAGCGAGAGCATAACTGCGGAGCCTGTCAATGCGGTAATAAAAAAAGGAACTAAGGAAAAGCCTGTACATACGGCGGCTCCGGTACAGACTGCCGCAGCCGAAACGGGCAGCACTGTAAACGGGCTCAAATATACGAAAAAGATCACTATGAGCGCAACGGCATACACAAATTCGCCGGCGGAAAATGCCGGTTATTCCGTAACGGCTATGGGAACACCGCTGAGGCGAGGCGTTGCGGCGGTCGATCCGAGCGTTATACCGCTGGGGACAAAGCTGTACGTGGTCAGCGCCGACGGAAAGTATGTGTACGGCACGGCAGTAGCCGAGGACACGGGCGGCGCTATAAAGGGAAATAAGATAGATCTGTGCTTCACGTCGAGCGGCGAGGCAAGAAGCTTCGGCAGACGCGACTGCATAGTGTACGTATTGGAATAAAGGGAATTTTAAAGACGCAGGAGAGCGTACGGGCATGACCCGCAGTCCTCCCGCGTCTTTTTGTGTGCGGAGTTTTATGAGAAGCCAATATGCGCGTTCGCCCGGATCTTTCCGGAATACAGCCGTATCTATAAATAAATGCCGTTTAAATATCTTTTATTTTTTTAATAAACAGCTTTACGGCGGGCGAAAAGGTCTCGTATTTTTTTGTTACAATATACAAGTCAACCGACAATTCGGGTCTTATAGGACGAAACGTTAAATTGCGTTTGCCCTCCGTGTTAACGAGGTCGGCAAGACAAAGGGCATAGCCCATGCCCTTTTCGACCATAAAGGTCGCGTTGTAGATAAGGTTATAGGTCGCCGCGACGTTTAATGAAGAATAATCTATCCCGAACCATTCAAGCTGCTGGTGCCCGAGAAACGTCTGCTGGGCTAATATAAGCGGCAGCTCCTTCATCTGCTCAATCGGGATGAACTCGCGGGCGGCAAGAGGATCGTCCTTTGTCATAAGCAGACCGTATGTGTCTTTTTTATGTATGTTCATATAATCGTATTTTTCGCGGCGCATCGGTCCGAGCAGCAGACCTATATCCAGCAGTCCCTTGTCCAGTCTTTCAAGAACACTGTCGGCGTCGCCGCTGTACGTATGAAAGCGGATGCCGGGATATTCGGTATGTATTTGTTTGAATATATCCGCTATATAAGACATTGCGGCCGTTTCGCCGCAGCCTAAGTAAATATCGCCGCCTATGGCCGTATCGGCTTCGCTGAACGCCGATTCCGTCTTTTCCATAAGCTCTATCATTTCCTGAGCCTTGCCGCGCAGAAAAGCGCCTTCGTCCGTAAGCGTTATTTTTCTTTTTCCTCTTATGAAAAGCTGTTTGCCGAGCTGCCGCTCAAGATCCATGAGCTGTTTTGACAGAGTGGGCTGTGTTAAATGCAGAGTTTCCGCGGCTCTTGTGATATTCTGTTCGCGTGCGACCGCGAGAAAATAATACAGGTGTCTTGTTTCGATCATTTCCGTTGCCTCCTTTATGCGCCTTTTTGTTTATTTTATCACATACTGTTATTGATGTCAACTATGATAAAACATTCTTAATAAGTATTTGCAATTTACAGACTTTGCTTGTATAATAAATATAAAAGATGACGTCATACAAAAAATACAAGGAGTGTACAACAATGAAAAAATTTATTACGGTCTTATCTGCTCTCGCTGTCTGTCTTGGTGCGGCGGCAGCTGTAAACGCAGCTTCGGATATGCGCCTGACGATAGGCGTTAACAAAGCTGTGGTAGACGGAGCGGAAAAGGAGCTTGACAGCGCGCCTGTTATAATCAACAGCCGAACGATGGTGCCCTTAAGATTTGTTGCGGAGAATTTTGGGTTCAATGTGGAATGGAGTGAGAAAGATCAAATGGTAACCATAAAAGACAACGGAAACACAGGAGATCCCACAGCGGTCAGACTGGGAAGTGATCTTTGGATAGCCGGACTCAGCGAAGAAGTGGAAAGAACCGATGTTAGCTATAGGAACCGTTACGGTATCGAGCTGGCGGGCGAGCTGTATACGCCCAAAGGGCTTGACAGGTCGGAGAAAAACGCCGCAGTCGTGATCGGCGCTCCCTACGGCGGAGTAAAGGAGCAGGGACCGTGCGTATACGCAAACGAGCTTGCGAAGCGTGGGTTTGTCGTTCTGACGTTCGATCCGTCCTTTAACGGCGAAAGCGGCGGGGAACCCCGCCACGTTTCATCACCCGATATTTTCACTGAGGATTTCTCGGCGGGAGTGGACTATCTCGGCACGCTCGGCTATGTAGACCGTGAAAAGATAGGAGCGATAGGCATTTGCGGCAGCGGCGGCTTTGCTCTGAGCGCCGCGCAGACAGATACAAGGATCAAAGCGGTCATAACGGCAAGCCTTGTTGATATAAGCGGAAACAGCGCGTCTTTGTCGGCTGAGGAAAGACAGGCTGTGCTCGACGATCTTGCGGCGCAGCGCTGGGAGGACGTTGATAACGGAACGCCCGAGTATATTCCGACGTTCCCGGAAGAAACGGCAGAAGCTGTTCCGGAGGGACTTGACCCAATGTCCGAAGAGTTTTATACATTTTACGGACTGGAACGCGGTCATCATCCGCGCGCGAGGGGCGGTTTCACGACAACGAGTGAAGCGGCGTTTATGAACTACAGTCTGCTCGGGCATCTTGATACGATCTCCCCGCGTCCGGTAATGATGATCGCCGGAGAAAATGCAATGAGCAAGGGGATCAGCGATATGGTCTACGAGCAGCTTGGCAGCAATAAAGAATTTGTTACAGTGCCCGGCGCGAACCATATAGATCTGTACGACGACGCCGAAAAGATACCGTTTGACGAGATCGATGAGTTTTTAAAAACAAATTTGAACTGACAGAAAGCGTCCGGAGGATCGATGCTCCGGTATAAAAACCGCGGCGTACCGGATTGAAGGGAGGGACATGCGTTGGATGGCGTTACCGATACAGCCGCCGAGATCGAACAATATATGAAGGATATAGGCTGCGATATGAAAACGGCGGAGGAATTTAAGGAAGCCGATAAAAAGAAAAGAATACGTATACTAAAGCTGCAGCGCCGCACTTTGATGAACAGGGTGCACGAAGATCAAAAACGCGTTGACCGCGTGGATTTTATTATTGACAGACTGGAGTGTGATCGGAATGGATAAGATCAAGCTGAATGATAATATTGAAATGCCGCTTCTGGGATTCGGGGTTTTTCAGATCACCGACAATGCGGAATGTGAGGAGAGCGTGTTAAACGCTCTCCGAACAGGCTATCGCATGATAGACACGGCGGCTTGCTATGGCAATGAAAGAGCCGTAGGCGCGGCGGTAAAGAAAAGCGGGATCGCAAGAGAGGATATTTTCCTTGTGTCAAAAGTATGGATACAGGACGCGGGCTATGAAAACACTATGCGGTCTTTTAAAAAGACGCTTGAAAATTTACAGACAAAATATCTTGACCTGTATCTTATACATATGCCTTACGGTGATTATCACGGGAGCTGGAAAGCTATGGAGGAGCTATACAGGAACGGCAAGGTCAGGGCGATAGGCGTGTGTAACTTTTTAGAGGACAGACTGGCAGATCTGATACTGAGCAACGAAACAGCCCCTATGGTGAACCAGATCGAGCTGCATCCGTTCTGCCAGCGCAAAAGCCTGCGTATGCTGATGAAAAAATATAATGTCGCGGCAATGGCATGGGCGCCGTTTGCGGAAGGGCGGAACAATATATTCAAAAATGAAGTTCTTTCGGAGATAGGGTCAAAATACGGTAGAACTCCGGCGCAGGTGATCCTGCGGTGGTTAAGACAGGAAAATATTATCGCCATACCTAAATCGGTGCATGCCGAGCGTATAAGGGAAAATTACGATGCAGATGATTTTTCTCTTTCAGCGGAAGATATGCAGAGGATAGATGAAATGGATACCGGAAAGCATTTGATCCTGGATATACACAGCTTAGATGAAACGTACAGGCTGCATAATATAAAATTT
>CALXZP010000068.1 GCA_944393255.1 uncultured Clostridia bacterium
GACTTGCAAACATAATAGCAACACAGTACGGAGGTCCGCACGGGGAACTGGGCGCTTCGCTCCGGTATCTTTCGCAGCGCTACACCATGCCCGACGAAATAACGAAGGGACTGCTCACCGATATAGGCGTTGAGGAACTGGGACACCTTGAAATGATAGGAACTCTGGTTCGCCAGCTTTCGTATAAGGAGCCGCCCGAGGAATGGCTGAAAATGGGGTCTTGGGAATACTACGCCGATAACGGCGCAAGCATGTATCCGCAGAATGCGCAGGGTTCGCCGTTTACCGCCGCGTCCATAGCCGTAACGGGCGACGCGCTTACAAACCTGTACGAGGATCTTGCTGCCGAGCAGAAGGCGAGAGCCGTTTACGACAATATTTTAAAGCTTTCGGACGATCAGGACGTAAACGAGGTCATAAAATTCCTGCGCGAGCGCGAGATAGTACACTTCCAGCGCTTCGGTGAAGCACTTGACAATCTCCAGTGCAAAATGACGCATAAGCCGGTCAAGGGCAAGGGGATCAAAAACTGCTGATATGACCGGACAGGGGTATTGAAAGACCGCCTCATCCATCATCAGAAAGAATAAGAGCCGCGCAGACAAACGCACCTAAAAGCGTCAGCCTGCGCGGCTTTTTTTCGGTGATTTGAAAAATGCTGCCGGCAAGCTTTGAATTAAATTTGTGAAAATATTGATTTGGTGCCGATGGTATGGTATAATAATCATGAGGTGACCGATTATGAATTGTCTGTCTGTTGCAGAAGCGGCAAATCATTTTAAATGTATAGATACAATTATTAATACCGCAAAACATGGGCTGACAGAAAGCTATATTAAAAATCTTCATGTCTTAGATGACAGGAACAGAACTGCGCATGTATATGAGGAAGAGGACGCCGATGAGATATACGGCAGAATTATATCAGCTCATATAGGTTTATTTGACGGACTTTTGAATGTATTAAAGAAAAAGCTTACGTCAAGCCAATAAATACAGATATATTCAATAACCGGTCCGAGTGCGGGGCTGACAGCAATTACGGTGCTTTGAGGGAGAACGGAGATATGGATAACGGCGGTATGGGGAGAATATCGGGGCTTGACTTTGAGCTGACGGACGGGACGTTTGAGCTGAGGCACGGGAACGGGTTTTATGCGGAGCTTGATCCCTCGGCGGACGGCACATTGTATACGCGCTGCGGTATATGGTATATACGCGCCTCGGGAGGAAGCAATAACAGAATATATATTCCGCGTGGTCTTGAAGCGTCAGGGGTCAGGATAAAGCTCTGCGGAGCGGAGCTTTCCATGCCCGGCATTAACGCGGTAGATATATCTCTCAGGATATCCGGAGGCAGACTTTATGCGGGAACGCTTCGGGCGCGCTGCATAAACGCGGAGCTGGGCCTGGGATACGCTTCAATGACGGCGGCGCCCGGTGTGTCGGCTTTTTTTGAGTGCGGAGCCGGCTCTATGAAAACGATTTTGGCAGGCAGCGCGGCGGACTACAGCATACGCTGCGAACACGGAGTGGGCACGGTGACGGCCGGCGGCAGGCGGCTGCGGCGGCACGACGTACTTGGCAGCGGTGAAAAAGAGGTGTTTGCAAGGTGCGGAATGGGAAGCATGGAGCTTGATTTTTCGGAAAGTAAGGAGCTTTTACATAAAATTTGATGAATTACGGGTAATTTTTTTATAATACCTTGAAATTTTTTTCTGTTTAGTGTATAATTGATATATAGATAAAATAGCTGCGGTGAAGCAGTTTTGCCGCGGCAGAATGCAACAGGCGGCCGCGGAGCGCGCGTTTCACGGTTACCGTGTAAAAAAATAAACGAAGGAGATCATACAAATGAGCGCATTTATTGACGGTTTAAAGGCGAGAGCCGGAAAGAATATGAAAACGATCGTTCTTGCAGAGGGTGAGGAGATCAGAACGATCAGGGCTGCTGCTATTGTTAAGGCGGAGGGCTATGCGAAAAATATCCTTCTGGGCGACCCGGAAAAGATAAAGAAGATGGCGGCTGACGAGGGACTTGATATCGATGGTATAGAGATAATAGACCCGTCGCAGGGCAATGAGGAGTTTGCAGAGCTGTTTGCCGAGCTGCGCAAGAAGAAGGGCGTTACGATAGAGCAGGCGAGAGAAACTGTTAAGGATCCGCTCTACTACGGCGTTATGATGGTAAAGAAGGGCGTGGTTGACGGTATGGTTGCCGGAGCTGTAAACTCTTCCGCAAACGTTATAAGACCGTCTCTGCAGATACTTAAGACTGCTCCCGATACGAAGCTGGTATCAGCGTTCTTCATAATGAACGTACCCGACTGCGAGCACGGTGAACACGGAACATTCGTTTTCGGCGACTGCGGACTCAATCAGGATCCGACTGCGGATGAGCTTTCGGAAATAGCGATATCATCGGCAAAATCGTTCCATGACCTTGTAGGGGCAGAGCCGAAGGTCGCAATGCTTTCATATTCTACATACGGTTCCGCGAAACATGACAAGGTCACAAAGGTGCAGGAGGCTGCCAAGCTGGCGCATGAAAAGGCTCCGGAGCTTGAGCTGGACGGCGAGCTTCAGCTCGACGCGGCGATAGTTGCAAGCGTAGGCGAGCAGAAAGCGCCCGCGTCGCACGTTGCGGGTCATGCAAACGTTCTTATATTCCCGGATCTCGACGCCGGAAATATCGGATATAAGCTTGTTCAGCGTCTTGCAAAGGCGGAGGCATACGGTCCGATACTCCAGGGTATAGCCGCTCCGGTCAACGATCTTTCAAGAGGCTGCTCGGCTGAGGATATAGCGGGCGTTGTCGCTATAACGGCGGTACAGGCTCAGAATAGATAAGAAATATTTATTACATAGAGGGAAAGGATCTTGGTATAATGAAAATATTAGTTATAAATGCCGGAAGCTCATCACTTAAGTATCAGCTTATCGACATTGAAAGCAAAACTGTTCTTGCAAAGGGTCTTTGCGAAAGGATAGGTATTGAAGGTTCCAATCTTCAGCACACCTGCGTTCAGAAAGGGCTTGACAAGATCACGATAGAAAAGCCGATGAAGGATCACGGCGACGCTATACAGATGGTAATAGACGCTCTTATAGATACGGAGCACGGAGTTATAAGCTCAATGGACGAGATCGGCGCGGTAGGACACAGGATAGTTCACGGCGCTGAGGAGTTCACAGATTCTACGATCATAACAGAGGCGGTAATGAAAGCGCTGCAGAAGTGTACCCCGCTTGCTCCGCTCCACAATCCGCCGAACATAATCGGTATCGAGGCATGCCGCAGGATAATGCCGAACACTCCGATGGTAGGCGTTTTCGATACTGCGTTCCATCAGACAATGCCGCCCAAGGCGTTTATGTATGCGCTCCCGTATGAGTATTATGAGAACGACGGCATAAGAAAGTACGGTTTCCACGGCACGAGCCACAAATATGTATCTCAGAAGGCTGTTGAGATCCTCGGCAAGAAGCCTGAGGAGCTTAAGATAGTTACATGTCATCTCGGCAACGGATCATCGATAAGTGCGGTTGACGGCGGAAAATGCGTTGATACATCAATGGGCTTTACTCCGCTTGACGGCGTTCCGATGGGTACAAGGACCGGCTCAATGGATCCGGCGGTTGTAACTTACCTTATCAATAAGGGAATGAGTGCGCAGGAGGTGGATAACCTCATGAACAAAAAGAGCGGCGTAGCCGGTGTTTCGGGAGTGTCCTCTGATTTCAGAGATCTCACTGCTGCCGCAAAGGACGGCAACGACAGAGCGCAGCTCGCTCTTGATATGTTCACGTACCAGGTAAAGAAGTACATAGGTTCATATGCTGCCGCTATGGGCGGTATAGACGCGGTCGTATTTACCGCAGGCGTGGGCGAGAACGACGGACGTACACGCAAGGCTATAGTTTCCGGTCTTGAATTTATGGGCATCAAGATAGATGATGAAAAGAATATGACTAGGGGAACTGTGGATATATCCGCCGCCGATGCGACCGTAAAGACTCTCGTTATTCCTACGGATGAGGAAATGATGATAGCTATAGATACAAAGCAGCTGGTAGACGGAGAATAAGTAAAAAAACAGCAGCCTGTCCCCGCGGTAAAACGCAGGGGCAGGCTTTTTGCATGCGCGTTATCTGGCAACGAACATCTGAGTCCAGTATATAACGCCGTTTTTATTTTTGACAGCTCCGACTCCGAGCTCTTTGACATTTTTGTTGAGTATGTTGGCTCTGTGACCTGAGGAGTTCATCCAGCTGTTCATTACCGCCGATGCGGAGCTTTGTCCGTAGGCGATGTTTTCCGCCGCCGTTCTGTAAAATATCCCGCTGTTTCTGAGTCTGTCGAACGGCGAAAGACCGTCCGGGTTGTTATGGCTGAAAAATCCGCGTTCGATCATATCGGCCGAATGTGCGCGGGCCACGGCAGCAACATCCTCCGCCCAGGTAAGGGAGCTGAGACCGTTTTCGGCTCTGACTCTGTTCACAAGCGTCAGCACCTCACGCTCAAGCGCGGTATCAGATGACGGAGCCTTTGTGGGCGCTGTGGTCGGAACGGCTGTAGTCTCGGGTCGCTGCGTGGGCGGCGTGGTCGGCGCTGTGGTGGGAACGGCCGTAGCCGTAGGAACAGCTGTCGGGGCGGCTGTAGTCTCGGGCCGCTGCGTGGGCGGCGTGGTCGGAACGGCCGTAGCTGTCGGAGCAGCTGTAGCTTCGGGCAGCTGTGTCGGTGCAGCGGTCGGCGCGGGAAGCAGGGAGCCCCCGAATATTATCGTTACCGAGCATGACACGGGATCCCAGCCCACTGTACAGCCGAGCGCTTCGCCTATGGCGCGGAGCGGCACAAGTATCCTGCCTTCCGAAATGAACGGTGCGCTGTCGAGCTCGATCGGCGCGCCGTTTACGTACATTTCGCCGCTTTCCGGCAAAACGGTTATCTCAGTTCCGTTTCCGTATGCATATGCGCATTTTGAAGCCTCATCCCATGTGACTTCCATACCGAGGGATTCGAAGATCCCGCGTATCGGGACATACGTCCTGTCGTTCATTATGACCGGCTGCCGGTCAAACGAGAGACGGCTGCCGTTCAAATATACGTTTATATCCTTTTCCGCATATGCCGCCGGTGAGACCGAGGCCGACGCCAGCATTGCGCATATGAGAAGCAAAGAAAGTTTTTTCATAGGTTCCTCCTTGTAGTTTCAGCCGCAGCTACTCTCAGTAAAGAGCGGCGCGGTCTGGTGTGTATCCTATCTGTCCGGGAAAACTAAGTTTACATAATGCCGGACACCGACTATTATACAGTAAATATGCGCCGTTGTAAACAGGATGTTTATGTCAATCCGACATTTTTATGCCTAAGCTGACTTTTAAGGTATAAATTTCTACATTTTATACTTGAAAAAATGAAAATATTATGTTATAATAAATATTGCTTGTGAAATAATGCTATACGCATTATACGTATGTTATAATCTAAAGCGGTCTATGTTCAAAAAATGTTTTGGAGTATGTAATGATCAAAAGAAATAATGTTGCAAAAATTATTATATCGGGCATTATCGCACTGTTTTGCTGGACATTCACATGTATAAATACAGAGCTGTTCACTACGTATACGGACAGAGAGATATTCAGGCTCGGACCGTTTATCATCTCGCTTGTCGCTTCCGCGGCGATATGTGCGCTGGGGACGGTGAAGGTCAGTCTGAGCGGGCATGCCCAAAAGATAGCGGGCGCTTTAGTATATATCATCTCGATATTCGGCGCTATGGAGATATCGGTACTGTTTTCGGACGGATTTAATGCGTCCGCCGGAGTATATTTTATAAATATACTGTTCTATCTCGTGTTTGCCGGACTGGGACTGCTCATTTCCGGGAGTATGC
Organism: uncultured Clostridia bacterium; assembly: GCA_944393255.1. Taxonomy (GTDB): domain Bacteria; phylum Bacillota; class Clostridia; order UBA1381; family UBA1381; genus Ornithomonoglobus. Next base: position 5,901 of record CALXZP010000068.1, read on the forward strand.
GTGTTTCGGCTCTGACAGCGCTGGGTGTTTCATATGCGTTCAACTGCGCAAGCTTCATAGTGTATTGTCTGCGCGGCTCGTCGCTGACGCCGACGGATTTCTATGCGTTCAGAACTGCGATGAACGTTGCGGAGAACTACGAATTTGAACTCAAGTATCAGATGATAACCGCTACAACGGCAGCGGCGGCGTTTATGATGCTTGCTTTCAAATTTCCGATGAAGCTGAAATTCCGGGCGAGACATGCCGTAATGCGCCTGGCCGGTGCGGCAGTTACTGCGGCGGCGGTGATGTTTGTGGCGACATATGATTTTTCACCCTACGACGTGTCGGTGTTCGATCAATATTTCGCCAATCTCACATACGGTTCGGCGTTCAGCTTCTACGTAAACGGAAGCAAGCTCGGACTTGAGCCGAAGGAGCCGTACGAGCCGGACAAGCTTGAAACGATGCTCTTGTCTTACGGTGACGAGGATACGGCAGAGATCGATCCGGAGGACAAGCCGAACATAATAGTGATAATGAACGAGAGCTTTGCCGACCTGAGCGTGATAAACGAGTTTGATACGAACGAGGAATATATGCCGTTCATAAGCTCGCTTGAGCGGAACACCATAAAGGGACAGCTACTCGTATCGCCGTTCGGCGGCTATACCTGCAATACCGAATACGAGTTCCTGACGGGTATGTCAACCGGAGTGCTCGGCTCGCGCGCCGCGCCGTATATACAGATGATGTTCAGCAAGATGCCGTATTCTCTCAATACGCATCTCAGTTCACTGGGCTATAATACGACTGCGATGCATCCGTATTATGCCAGCGGCTGGAACAGGACGCGCGTATATGATTATCTGAGTTTTGACAGGTTCATAAGCCTTGAGAATTTCAGAGAGGTAAGCGAATACCCGGAATATGTCCGCGGCTATATAAGCGACCGCAGCTCGTACACGGCGGTCATGAATCTGCTTTATGAAAAGGAGCCGGAGGACAGGGAATTTATTTTTAATATAACGATGCAGAACCATGGCGGATATACGGACGACGCCTTTGAAAGCGAGATATTTTTGCAGGATATGAGCAGGACTTATCCAGAGACCGAGCAGTATCTGACGCTGATAAAGGAGTCGGATTCGGCGCTGGAATATCTTTTGGATATGCTTGAGGATTATGATGAACCGACGATAGTTATGATGTTCGGCGATCATATGCCCAATATAGAGCGCGGGTTTTACGAGGAGCTGTACGGCTCCACTCTTGAAGAGCTTGACGCGGATCAGGCTCAGAGAAGGTATATGGTGCCGTTCATATTATGGGCTAACTATGATATCGAGAAGGACGACACCGTCCATACCAGCCCGTGCTATCTTTCTAACCTGCTCATGGAAACGGCGGGTCTGCCCAAGAGCAGGGTACAGCTGTATCTGGACGAGCTGAGCATGGAAATGCCGCAGCTCAATCCGATGGGATACTACGATCTGGGCGGATACTGGCACAGCTTCCAGGAATCCGAGATGTTCGGGGATTACTATAATCTCCAGTATGCCCTTCTGACAGGGGAGCGGCTCAGCTATGATTTTGAGTACGGTGAAAAGGAGTATGAATTTTTCGGGAACTTTGCGCTTTCTCCGCAGTTTACCGGATACGGAGGGATCCATCTGAACGGCGGCGATGAACAGACGGATCATTCGGAAGAGCCGGTACCGACAGGATCTCCGCGGCCGGAGAGGGAGACGGCGCCGCCGTCAGCTTCGCCGGAGAACACACGAGAGCCGGAGGCTGATCCCGCACCTGCAGCGACAGCCGTGCCGGAAGCGAGTGCGGGTGTGCGTGAAAAGCTGGGACAGAGCTGGCAGTAAGTAAAAATTTTGACAGTCTGCGCGGAAATGTGCGGGCTGTCTTTTTATTTTGTCCGGTATGCGGAGACATATCCGATGAAAGCCGGCAAAATCAGAGCCGGAGCAGTAATATTGAGCCTGAGACCGTCATATATTCTAACAGTGAACGGATATTGCGGATGAAGCGCGGTAATAAGCAGGTCTTATGCCGCCGTTCATGCAAAAGCCGAAAGAGTAAATGACAGGAGGAAGCGATACAATGGAACTTATAAAACATACGGTCAGTGTATGCGATATAGCCGCGAGGGGGAGCGCACAGGCGATGGCGGACGGAGACGTTATCGTGCCGGACGTCAAACCGGATATTCTCAAGCTGCTGCAGGTGGACGCCGAGGCGCGCATTACGGACAAATATATCGAAAACGGCCGGCTCATCGTCTGCGGCAGGGTGGATTACAAGGTACTCTATGTTCCGGACAAGGAGAACGAGAGAATAAGCAGTATCGGCGCGTCGATGGAATTCCGCCAGACGGCCGACGCGCGCGGGGCGGGCCCGGAAGCGCTGCCGCTGGCAAAGGCTTCGGTGGAAAGGGTGGAATTTAATGCGGTCAATTCGCGCAAGCTGCGTTTAAGAGCCATAGTTTCGGTCGATTATGAGATATGTATGATAAAAGAGCCTGAGATATGCGTTGATACGGAGGCGGATAATGCTGAGAAGAAGAAAAGAAACGTCGTTATAGAGAGCGCGGCGGATATATCGGAGCATGAGTTCTCGGTCAAGGAGGCTATAGAGGTGCCGTCCGGTCAGAGCTCGATAAATGAGATACTTAAGACCGACGTGCGCATATCCGATACCGAGTATAAGACCGTTACCGGCAAGGCTATAGTGAAGGGGAGCGTGAGCATTTGCATACTGTATACGGACGACGAGGGGGATATAAAATATATCGACGCCGAGACGCCGTTTACAGAGGTCTTTGATATAGACGGAGCAGGAGAGGAGGCTGTCTGCGATATAGACTATTCCGTTGCCGGGGTGATGTGCACGGCTGAGGCGGACAGCGACGGCGATATGCGCATAGCGGCGGTGGACATAGACATATGCGCGTCGGTAAAGGCGTTTGAGGAAACAGAAACAGAAATACTTGAGGACTGTTTCGTTCCGTATACGGACACGAAATGCAGCTATGAAACCGTCACTATATCCGAGACGGCGGCGAGACCGTCGGCGCAGAATAACCTGCGCGAGATAATAGATTTTCCATCCAATGCGCCGGGAGTGAGCGGCGTGTACAATGTTATGACAAACGCGGTCATTACCAAAACCGAGCTGCAGCGGAAGCGGCTTTTATGCGAGGGGAAAATAGAGGCGTTCATACTCTATCTTACAGACAGTGCGGAAACGCCCGTATACAGCCTTAAGAAGGATATAAAATTTTCATATATGCTCGACTGCGATATTGAAAGCGGAGAATATGAGACCGAGGCGAAGGCAGAGGTGCGGCATGTGAGCTATAACCTCAATGCCGGAGGCAGTCTGGAGCTGCGCTGTCTTTTGGCGATAGACGCGCGTATAACGAAAACGAGCGGGATACAGAATATAGTCACGGTCGATTGCGGGGAGCGCGGAAGAAAACGGGGTATACTCATATATTTTGTCAAGCCCGGAGACACGATGTGGGAGGTCGCGAAGCGCTGCGGTGTGACACGTGAAAGTATAATGGAGAACAATTCGATGGATGAGGAGACGCTCAGCGGCGGCGAACGGCTGTTTATACCGCCGATGTAAAAAACGCGGCATACAGCCGAGTTGCCGGAGGAGCTGAATAAAACAAGGGGCGGGAGATCAGGCAAGATCCCCCGCTTTTTACAGTTATATGCGTTATTGCTGCTGAACGGGAACTGCATTGCACGCTTTTTTTACGGAAAAACTGATAAATTCGGCGGAAAGTATTGACTAATCAGAAATTTGTGATATTATATATAGGAGGGTTTATATCCGTATATATATCGTGATTTCGGGGCAATTTAAGGAGTTGATGTACGTGGCAAATATTAAGCCTTTTAAGGGATATAGATACAACAGTGAAAGAGTGGGCGATATATCCACAGCCATAGCGCCTACAAGATATAATATAAGCGAGGATGAAAAGTCCAGGCTTTATGAGATGAACGAGTATAACGCAGTCAGGATATTCGACGGGGTCATAAATGAAAACGACACGGAAGAGAACAGTAAATATACGAGAGCCGCGTCATATCTTCAGGACTGGATAGATAATGGCGTGCTCGTCCGTGACGGCGAGGAGGCTATTTATCTCTATGAGCAGACAATAGAGCTGCATGGGAATAAATATCAGAATATGACGTTTGTGGCTCTGCTTGAGCTGGAGGAACTGGGTACCGGGAACATAAGGAGCTGCGAGGAGATACGCGAGCTGTCCAAGCGTGACCGCTACGAGCTGCTTTCAAAAACGAATGCGGATATGAGTATGATAACATGTCTGTATGTGGAGAGGGACAAGCAGCTTCTGAACCTCATGAATAATTTGAGCCTGAACGAGCCGGATATGGACTTTGACACATACGACGGCATGCACGAGAGATTGTGGAAGATAACGGACAAGAATATAATAGACAGGATAGTAGACGGGTTCCGCGAGCTGCCGCTGTACATAACCGACGGACAGACGCGCTATGAAACGTGTATGCAGTACAGAAATTATATGCGCGCGAACAATCCTCTGAACACGGGCAAGGAAGCGTATAACTATACGCTGGTATCGCTTATGAATTCCAATTCGGACGGTGTGGAGATAATGCCCGTACACAGGAAAGTAAAGCTCCCGCGCGGTTTTTCCGAGGAGTTTTTCATTGCGGCCGTGCAGGATCATTTCAAGATAGAAAAGATAATCGTGGATTCGCAGGATGACAGCATCATAGATACAATGAAAAAGCAGATCCAGACCAAGCGCGGCGAGTCGAAGTTCGGCATATACCATGACGGTGATTATTTCTACCGCCTTACGCTGATAGATCAGGACTATATCAAAAAAGAGCTGCTGCCGGAAATGTCAAAGGCATATTGCAGCCTTGACTCGGTAGTGCTCAGGAAGCTCATAATAAATGATATATTCGGTATACGCGATGATTACGAGGATCTCGTATCCACGTCGCTGAGCGCCAGTGAGTGCTACAAGGACGTGAAGGACGGGAAGGCGGATCTTATGATAGTTCTGAACCCGGTGCGCGTTGAGCAGATCGAAAGCGTGACTGCGGCGGGCGAGAAGCTGCCGTACCGTTCGATAAGCATTTATCCGAAGCCGTCCGTAGGCGTTATAATAAATATAAAAGAAGATTGATAACGAATACCGACGTATTCCGCAGGATGATAAACTAATGAGCTGCTGCGTTGCCTGATAGGTTTGACACGGCGGATCGTATTTGTTGTTTTCCAAATGGGGAATATTTATATAGAATGATCGATTTGCTTCATTATCTTGTTGGATTGTGCAGGGAAGGGATTTATCCCTTCCGATGCTGCAAATTTTGAACATTCGTGGTGATGGCACGGAACGTATAAATACGTTCCCTACAGGAGAGGGACGCACCCTTAATTTGTCCTTAATTCACGCAGAGAAGGGGCTGGTGCAAATGAGCGATTCCGAAACGCTCAGTTTGCACCAGCCCCCATTTTTTGATCAATTTAATATAGCTTCATTAAACCGAGCTGCGGTCATTCCTTGCCGTTCCAGCAGTAGGTACAGAGCTTGTCCTGATCTATCCCTACCGAGTCGAGCATATCGTCAAGACGGTGATAGGCAAGGGAAGTGAAATGCAGCTTTTCGCAGATCTTATCGACCATTGTCTTGTATTCCTTGCTCTCGGGATCGGCGTATTTCTGCAATGTTTCCTCGTCCGGCTTCCCGCCCTCAAGATCTTCTATAACACGGCGCGTTATGAGCTCCATTTCAGAGGTGGAGCGTGAAAAGTTCAGGTATTTACAGCCGTAAAGCAGCGGCGGACAGCCCGTCCGTATATGGACTTCCTTAGCGCCGCTTTCGTAAAGGAATTCCGTTGTTTCGCGCAGCTGCGTACCGCGTACGATAGAGTCGTCTATGAGCAGGAGCTTTTTGTCCTTTATGAGATCATGTATCGGTATCAGCTTCATTTTTGCTATAAGATCGCGCTTGCTCTGGTGCGTCGGCATAAACGAACGCGGCCAGGTGGGCGTGTATTTTACAAACGGACGCGAGTATGTGATCCCGGAACGGTTTGCATATCCCACCGCGTGAGCTATACCCGAATCCGGAACGCCCGCTACCATGTCGGGCTTGATATCTCCGCGCTCAGCCATATCCCGGTCGGCAAGGTGCTGACCGCAGTTGTAGCGCATACATTCAACGCTTATCCCCTCGTATGAAGAGGACGGATACCCATAGTATACCCAAAGAAAGGTACATATCTTCATATTTTTGCCGGGAGTCACGAGCGTTTGTACAGCCTCGGGCGTCATGACTGCGATCTCGCCGGGGCCGAGTTCCCTGTAAGCGGTATAGCCGAGATTGAGATATGCGAAGCTCTCAAAGCTCGCACAGAAGCCCTCTTCCTTTTTGCCTATGCATATCGGCGTTCTGCCAAGCTTATCGCGTACGAGATAGACGCCCTTAGGAGTAAGTATCATCATGCTCATGGAACCGTCTATGATCTCCTGGGCATATCTTATACCATCGATGAAGTTTTCCTTGCGGTTGATCATCGCCGCAACGAGCTCGGTCTGATTGATGTCTCCGCCCTGCATTTCAAAGAAATGCGTATGCTCTTTTATTATCTCATCAACTATCTCTGCCGAATTGTTGATTTTTCCTACAGTCGTTATGGCAAAGGTACCGTGATGGGAGCGTACCAGTATGGGCTGAGCCTCGAAATCGGAAATACAGCCTATGCCGAGATGACCGTGCATAGAATTTGATTCCTGAGTGAATTTTGTTCTGAACGGGGCGTTTTCAATATTATGTATCGCCTTGTCAAATCCGTTCTCGCTGCTGTATACCGCCATACCGGCGCGGCGCGTTCCCAAATGGGAATGGTAATCCGTTCCGAAGAACAGATCAAAAACGCAGTCTCCTTTTAATGCTGTACCGAAAAAACCGCCCATAAAATTTTACTTCCTTTCAAGTCAAAAAATTTTCTGTTGTTGTATTTAGCTGCTGAGTTTATTATAACATAAATACAATGCGTATAGCATTATTACACACCGTTACAATAAACACATTCCGAAGCAAAGCCGCAAGGAGGCTTTGCAGCCAATGCTGAGTTTATTATAACATAGATATAATGCGTATAGCATTGTTACACACCGTTACAATAAACACATACCGAGGCAAAGCCGCAAGGAGGCTTTGCAGCCAATGCTGTGTTTATTATAACATACCGCAGTGCTTTTTTCAATAGGTATTGCAGGTCAGTTTTTTACTATATTCTGAATCCATACGCCCTTTTTCACGAGCATAAAGCCTATTGCGCATTTTATCCAGTCCGCTACCTGGACTGCGGCAAAGATATATACCGCATAAATATCGGTGTAGCGGCTGAGCAGATATGCGGCCGGAACGCTCACGCACCATATAAACATGCTGTCAAAAAGGAAAGTGACGATCGTTTTTCCTCCGGCTCTGAGTGTGAAATATGCCGCGTGTATAAACGCGTTCTGCGCCATGAATACAGCCTGTGCCGCAATGAAATGCGAAGCCAGCGTTCTTGCCTGCGGAGTTGTGTTGTACAGCTGAGGGAACATCGGCGAAACGATGAGCATCAAAGAAGCTAAAACGACGCATGATAGAACCGAAAAGGCTATTAGCTTGTTGTCGGTATCGCGCGCCTCCTTCATCTTCCCGGCTCCGAGCAGCTGCCCTATTATTATCGCTATGGCATCGCCCAAAGCGATGAATATGACGTTGAACACATTGTTGATGGTGTTTGCGATATTCAGTCCAGCGATAACGTTCAGTCCCCTTATTGAATAGCACTGCATAAGCATAGCCATACCCGAGGACCACAGCGTTTCGTTCACAAGCAGAGGCAGTCCCTTGAGCAGGTATTGCTTTGCGAGCGATGCCGGTATCAGCAGCGTTTTGTATATGCCGCGGATATATGTATTTATCTGCTTGTGGGTATGAGTCCATACTATAACTATAACCGCTTCGGCGTATCTTGACATCACTGTCGCTATGGCCGCGCCCGTTACACCGAGCTGCGGGAAGCCGAATTTACCGTATATCAAAAGATAATTGAACAGCAGGTTTATAAGCACGGCGGCTATACCCGCTTTCATGGGCACAACGGTCCTGCCGCAGTCGCGGAGCGTGCCGGCATAGACCTGTACCAGCATGAACGGAGGCAGACCGAACAGCATAACGTGAAGATAGCTTTTTCCGTACCGGAGCGCAGCGGCGGCGTCTCCGCCGTCGCCGCTGCCGTTCAGGTACATTCTGATGAGATCTTCGCCAAGAATGAAAAATACGGCTCCGGCCATGGCGGTCAGGATAACGGCTATCCAGATCTTGAACCTGAACGTGTGGCGTATACCTTCGTCGTTCCCTTCGCCGTAGTACTGCGCGGTGAATATGCCGGCTCCGGAAACTCCTCCGAAGATGCATAGATTATAGATCAATATGAGCTGGTTAACAATGGCAACGCTCGACATCTGTTCCGTGCCTATTTGCCCGACCATTATGTTGTCAAGAAGGCTCACGAAATTGGTGATACCGTTTTGTATCATGATAGGTACGGCTATTGCGAGCACATGTTTATAGAAATCTTTGCTGCCTATAAATTTTCTGCGTAGCTGATACATATATGATAGATTCTCCTTTGGTGTGTGTTTATTTCGGTCATACGGATGCGTGTCCGGTCACAGCAGAACTCTCAGACACTTTGCGGCTGTAATATTGAGAACAGCGTACGGTCACGTCCGCCGCCGTTCGGCTGCTGCCGGACTTACGTCATCGGGCGCCGGAGGCGCCTCGCTGCCGGGCTCCGATAGTATCTTCTGTTCACGGTGCTCCGTGGCCTCGCGGATAAGAGAATATAATGCCGAGGCGGTGGGTACGCCCACGAGCATTCCCAGCGGGCCTCCGGCAGAGCCGCCGACCGTCACGGCCGCAAGCACCCACATTGCCGGCAGCCTGATCGACGCGCCCACGACCTTTGGATATATCAAATTGCCTTCGACCTGCTGAAGTATCAGCAGGAAAATAACAAATATGAGCGTTTTTATGGGGTCTACCGTGAGTATCATAAACGCGCCCACTATCGTGCCTATAAACGCTCCGATGACCGGTATAAGAGCCGTAACGCCTACCAGAGCGCTGATCATTGGAACATACGGCAGACGCAGTATCATCATGCCGAGAGCGCACATCGAGCCGAGTATCAGAGCCTCGGTGGTCTGTGCGGCTATAAAGTTGCGGAAGGTATCGCAGCATACGGAAGATATATGGAATATATGCCGAGCGGTCTTTGAGGGCAGCCATGCGCTGATGAGCCGCTTCGCCTGCTTCTGCAGCTTCTCCTTATGGAACAGGGCATATATTGCAAATATAGATCCGACAATGAAATTCAGAAGTCCTCCCGCAACGGAACCGGCGGTGCTCAGAGCCGTATTGAATGCGTTCACGCCCTGCGACTTCACAAGCTGTTCTATGCTGATCTTTATCTCGTTCCAGTCAATATCTATCTGCGAAAGGTAGTTACCCAGCGGCAGCTTTGAGAAATCAACGGTGGATTCGAGCTGAGCCAGTCTGTCTATAAAGCTGAGCAGGTTTCCGGACAGCAGGGCTATCGCCTTTATAAGCTCTGGTATGACCAATGCGGCTACAAGAATGAATATGCCGAATACCAGGAGTTCAGCAGATATTATCGCCAGCGGGCGGCGCAGTCTAAGAAGCCCGGGTCTGTTTGTTTTGGGAAACAGGCGTTTTTCTATGGAACGCATGGGAACATTTATTATGAGCGCGATCACCGCGCCGACTATCAGCGGCATGAAAAGACCGGCAAAGCTCGAAAGCTCGCTAAGTATCCCGCTGAGGTTGCTTGCGGCAAGATATATGAGGATGCATGCCGCAGCGATGCCTATTATCCATTTGGATATACGTTTTATGTTTCTGTTGGGTTTGCCTTGCATAAAATATCTGTCCTTTCGTTAAGCGTGATGTTTCTTTTTATATACAGAGTATGCGGCTGCGGACACAGCGGCGATCAGGATCGTGAGAACCACTGAAAAGATAAACGCCGGGGAGGTAGGATCGGATATGCTTCCGCCCAGCACCGTAGCGGCGGCTACGCCGGGAGCCGCTCCGATGAGCCCCGATATAAGATATTTTAGAAACGGCATTTTCACCGCTCCGAAATACATGCTCACTATGTCCAGCGGCAGCGAATTCACTGCTCTCAGGAAGAAGCAAAGGAAGAAATCGTTGCTTTCCTGCCATTTAACTATCGCCGCAAGCTTGGGATGTCCGTCCGTAAGGCTTTTTATAAATTCCCGGCCCGAAAAGCGTCCGAACCAATACGATACGCTCATACATACCGCCATGCCCGCGAAATTTATGACGAGCGCGGAGTATGTTCCGAAAACAGTTCCGCTGGCGATAAAGAGCGCCATGACGGGAAAGATTATCGAAAGGCTTTTCATAGCGAAAAGCACGAGCAGAACAGCGGCGGCCGCCGCCGGATCATCGGGAGTATAGGAAAGAATGGCTTCGGCCGAGAATTCGTTGCCTGCGGCATAATAGCCGGCTATGAGTGCTATGCAGGCGAGAAACGGAAGTATCCTCAGGAAGAACATGAATTTTTTGTTTTGAAACAGTTTCATCGGCATATCTACCTTTTATTAAGAATTTTCTATCCTCATTATAACACGGCTCATACCAAAAAGCAATAGACTAAATGCCAAATCAGTTAAAAATTCCTTTACGGTCTGAGTTGGTGACAAATGCGGCGGTGCAGACCGAAACAGCGGAAAAATTTCGTACGTAATATTGACATCATTCCAAATATGTGTTAGAATTAGATTGGCTTCATGCGCAGACGCGCGTGTCAGCCGTAAATAGCCGGATAACGGTCAAGATCGAGGAGGTTTTTCACTATGAACATTGCCGCCAATCTTAAGGCTATTGAACAGATAAAAAGCGAGGTATTGACGGAAGTTGCCAATCTGTACCGCACTCTTGCGGATTATGATGAGATCGCGGACTATAACGCCGTGGAGAATTCCATCTCAACCATAGTCGCAATGGACTACATACTGGCAAAGCATCTCGGGATAACGCACAGTACGCTGGACGCCAGGATATCCGAGCTGCTGTCACTCGCTGAGGAAAACGGGCATGCGCTTGAATCGGAATTCCGCGATATGTCGGAACTCCGCAGGTACATCAAAAGCCGGGTGTGACCCGGACAGGAAACTAAAGATCAGAGCCTGTTTGCTGGCCGCGAAGAAGCGGCATTGGAGGGTACTATGAAAAAAGCATATTCATATGTTATGCGTAAGCATATGACCGTCGCGGCGGCAGCCGCCGCAGTGCTTATCATATGCGCGGTTATACTGCTGTTCAGACATGAATATATCATTGCGGCGGTGCAGGGCGCTGCGGGTACAGCGGGCTTTGTCCATATACTTGCGCTCCGTGCTGTACGGAAAAAAGAAATGACGAGATATCTCCAAAAGATCCTTGCGGACGATATGGGGGTATCGGAGAACGCGCTTATGAGCGTTCCGCTGCCGATGACTATATGCAGTATTGACGGAACCATACGCTGGTACAACGAAAAATTTTCGTCCATTTTCGAGAACGGGACATTGTCCGAGACTATGCTTGACGATGTTATCCCGGAGCTGAAATGGTCCGATGTGCTCAAGAACCCGAAAGGAAAGGGCGTAGTTACGGTCCAGGGCGAAAACACGTATTCGGTAAGATGGTTTGTGCTTAAGGATAAGATAGCGCCGAATGAGATAGGGGCGCACTATTCGGTCTTTTTTTATCTGACCGACATAACCAAGGAAAAAAGGCTTGAGAAAGCATACGAGAACGAGCGTGCCGACATTGCCATTGTCAACATAGACAACTATGACGATTTCGCGCAGAAATCGGACGATGAGGTGATGGAGGCGGCATGCTCGAAGATAAGGGGCGCGGTGAACGCATGGGCGAGATCGGGCAATGCGGTTATCAAGAAAACTGACCGTGACAGGTTTTTTGTTATTTTCGAACATCAATATCTAAAGAAGTATATAGATCAAAAATTTGATGTTGTTGAAAAAGCAAGAGAAGCGGCCGCTGTTGCGAAATTCCCGCTTTCGATAAGCATAGGCATCGGTACCGGAGGAACGCTTGAGGCGAACGAGACCAGCGCGAGAAACGCGCTTGATATGGCGCTCGGCAGGGGAGGCGACCAGGTCTGCATTAAAGACGATAATCAGTTCAAGTTTTACGGAGGCAAGAACCGTGAATACGAAAGAAGCACAAAGATAAAGGCGCGGGCCGTGGCCATAGCGCTTGAGGATTTCATCAAGAGCAGCGATAACGTTATATTTATGGGTCACCGCGGCCCGGACTTTGACTGCTTCGGCGCGGCCGTGGGGCTGCAGCGGGCGGTGCGTGAATTTGGGAAAACACCGTATATCGTGCACGAACGCGTTTCGCCGGCAGTCGAGAAGATGTATAACGCGCTGAGGAACATCGAGGAGTATAACGGGATGTTCGTTGATGAGAACGAGGTGCAGGAGGAGGTAACTCCGGACTCCCTGCTCGTTGTACTGGACACGCACCGTCCGTCTATGCTGCCGTGTCCGAAGCTGCTCGAAAGAGTGTCGAAGGTCATACTTATCGACCACCACAGGCGTTCGACCGAATTCATAAGTCCGTGCTCTTTGGTATACCATGAGCCTTATGCTTCATCCACCTGTGAGATGGTCACGGAGCTGCTCGAATACATGAGTGTGGGAAACGCACTCACAAAGGATGAGGCGCAGTGCCTTTATACCGGTATACTTATGGATACGAAGAATTTTATATTAAAGACGGGAGTACGCACCTTTGAGGCGGCTTCATATCTGCGCAAACTCGGGCTTGACACCGTAGAGGTCAGGAAGATGTTCAGCACCTCGGTAGAGGATTACACAATGAAGTCGGAGATAGTCGAAACGGCGCGGATGATAGAGGGAAACGTGGCTGTAGCATATACGCACAGAACGCATAAAAATATGCGCGTGATAGCCTCTCAGGCGGCGGACGAAATGCTTAACCTGAACGACATCATGGCTTCGGTAGTCGTGTATCCCGCAAACGGCGGAGCGGGCGTATGCGCCAGATCGCTCGGCAGCATAAACGTCCAGCTCATAACGGAGCGGCTCGGCGGCGGAGGGCATATGACCGTTTCCGGAGCGCAGCTGAAGGGCGCAAGCGTGGACGAGGGGATAAGGCTTGTCAAGGAAGCGGTAAGAGCTTACCTGGCGGAGAGCAAATAATAAACATACAAAGGAGTTGTTGAAAATGCAGGTTATATTAACACAGGATGTTAAAGGGCAGGGCAAAAAGGGGCAGATGGTCAACGTTTCGGACGGTTACGCAAGGAACTATCTTTTGCCCAAAGGTCTTGCAACTGAGGCAACAAAGTCGAATATAAACGTATTGAAGGGGAAGCGCGAATCGCTCGAGCATAAGATAAAGCTTGAGACGGAAGAGGCAGAGAGCATAGCTGCAAAGATGAAGGAAATAGAGGTCGTTATCAAGGCCAAGGCAGGGGATAACGGCAAGCTGTTCGGCTCGGTAACATCGAAAGATGTATCGGAGGCGCTCACGCAGCAGCACCATATAAAGCTCGACAAGAAGAAATTTGTAATGCCGGACGGAATAAAGGTACTGGGCGTGACGGAAGTGACCGTTAAGATATATACAGGTATAAACGGAACGCTCAAGGTAAACGTTGTGCAGCAGTAACGGCTTAGGCGCTCCCGGGGCTTAAGGGCTGATCCGGGGGCGTTTTGCGGCTTGACCGGAGGATAGGCGTATGACTGCTGAGCAAGAGGTTTGCGGTCATACGGCGGAGAAGATACGAGGGGAGGAATGAAAGAGCAATGAACGACGGAGAAAAACCGACGGAGGAAGACAGGATACCGCTGGAGCGTCTGAACGCTCAGTTTGTCGAGGAACGCGATCTTCCCTTTAATATGGAGGCTGAGCAGGCGGTCATAGGAAGCGCACTGAAAGACTCTTCAAGCTTCGGCGACGCGGCGGAGCGACTTATGCCGGACGATTTTTATTTTTCGGACAACAAGTACATCTTTGAGGCGGTTATGCAGCTGTTTAACGAAAACAAGGCGATCGATTTTGTAACGGTCGCGGAACGTCTCAAGATAAATAATAAGCTTGAAGCCGTGGGCGGAGTGGATTATCTTAAAAAGCTGATAACCGGGGTGCCCACGACCCGACATGTGAAATACTATGCGGACATCATAAAGGAAAAAGCCGTGCTTAGATCGCTCATCAAGGGCGCGGACTCCATCTCAAAGATGGCGTACGATGAAAACGATTCCCTTGCAAGGCTGCTTGAACGCTCAGAGCAGATGATATTCGACATATCGTCCTCGCGCGAGCAGAACGATCTCGTTCATATAAGCGATATCCTGCAGACCAGCTATGACACTCTTGCGAAGAACGCCGAGAACGCGGGCGGTATAACGGGAATCCCCACAGGCTTTGACGAGCTTAACAAGAGGACCGGAGGCTTTCACGGCGGCGAGCTGCTGATAATTGCCGGACGCCCCGGAATGGGTAAATCGACATTTGCGGTAAACATCGCCGAATATGTGAGCATAAACCTGGGCAAAACAGTGGCTATTTTTAATCTGGAAATGCCTAAGGAGCAGATAGTGAACAGGATACTGTGCTCTCAGGCTCTCGTCAACAACAGCCGTATCAGGAACGGGACGATGGAGATGGAGGACTGGGAAAAGATATGCGACGTTGCCGATGTTATAGCGAAATCGCCCATGTATATAGACGATACTGCGTCGATAACGGTATCACAGATACGTGCAAAGTGCAGGAGGCTAAAGCAGACAAAGGATCTTGCCATGGTCGTTATAGACTATCTGCAGCTCATGCAGGGCAGCGGCAGGAGCGAGAGCCGTCAGCAGGAGATATCGGAGATATCGAGATCGCTCAAGGTACTGGCAAAGGAGCTGGATATCCCTGTCATAGCACTTTCGCAGCTTAAGCGAGAGAGCGAGTCGCAGAAGGGAAAGAGACCTATACTTTCGGATCTGCGCGAGTCCGGAGCGATAGAGCAGGACGCGGATATGGTAATGTTTTTGTTCAGAAACTATTACTACAGCAAGGATCCGGAGGAAAAGGAGCTTGCCGAATGTATCATAGCCAAGAACAGAAACGGCGAGACGGATACGTTCCAGCTCGGCTTCAAGGGCGAATATACTAAGTTTAGGAACATAGAGTACAGGGCGGAAGAGGAATGATAGAGAAGGTTGAAAAAACTATGCTGGAGCACAGCATGACCGAGTACCGTTCGATACTCATAGGTCTCAGCGGCGGCGCGGACAGCGCGGCGCTTGCGCATATATTGAAAAGGCTTTCCGCAAAATACGGCTTTAAGGTATACGCCGCCCATGTGAACCACGGTCTGCGGGGCAGCGATGCGGACAGCGATGAAGAATTTTCAAAACGCTTCTCAGAAGAACTTGGGATAGGTTTTTTTTCACTTCGCGCGGATGTGAGAGCATACGCCAAAGAGCGCGGGATGAGCGAGGAGCAGGCAGGCAGGGAAGTCAGATACGCTTATTTTGAGCGGCTGATGGATGAGCATGGTATCGGCTGCACCGCTACGGCGCATCACCGGAACGACAATGCCGAGACTATCCTCATGAATTTTATGCGCGGCAGCGGAATGACCGGTCTGTGCGGTATACCGTACAGGCGCGGCAGGATAATAAGACCGCTGCTCGACGTGTCGAGAGCCGAAATAGAGAGCTATTGCACAGAGAATTCCATAGACTACGTGACGGACGCTACCAACCTTGAGGAGCTTTATACGCGTAACAGGATACGGCACAGGCTGATACCGTTCATAGAGCGGGAATTCAACCCATCCTTTGCCGCTACGGTGACAAAGAACGCCGCTGTCATGAGCCGTGACGAGGATTTTATAAACGGAGAGGCTATGCGTCTTTACGGACGATATGTAAAGGACGGTACGATAGAGATATCCGTGCTTATGTCGCTTCATCCGGCTATGCAGCTGAGGATAGTTCGGGCCATGATAGACGAGTGCTGCGGCAAAGCGGACGTTTCTTCGGCGGTGATAAGCTCGGTGCTGCGGACTGCGGCGGAAAACAGAACGGGAGCGATGGCGGATATAAACGGCGCGGCGGCGGCGTACGTCGCATACGGGAAACTGAGGATAGCGCTGCGGACTGCGGCTGCGTCCGCTAGCGGCTTTTCATACAGGCTTTCACCGGGAGACGGGCTGTATATACCCGAGCTGGGCTGTACCGTGCATGCCGAAATAACCGACGGCATGACCGGGGACGGAGAATATTTTTCCGTACCGGGCAGGAGCGGGGATGACGCGGCCGATGCAGTGATAGAGATACGCAGCCGGCGCAGCGGAGACAGGTTCACGCCGTCGGGAATGCAGGGCTCGAAAAAGCTGAAGGATTTTATGATCGATACGAAGATACCGAGGGAAGAAAGAGACAGTGTGGGAATACTCACTATAGACGGTCAGATAGCGTGGGTCATGGGATACCGACGCGACGGCAGATTTGGCTTCAGCGGCGGGAGCGGCATAAAAATTTGGATTACGTATTGAAATTATACGAAATTTGTGATACAATTAGTTAGATCGAAAACAGCCTGAACAGGCTTTTTTGTATAACGCAATTTAGGAGGTGTTCGTTTGCGAAAGTTTTTTCGTGAGTTCGGGATATGGATAATAGTTCTCGCGGTTGCATATATTGGGTATTTGTATATGACAAATTCATCAAACAGGCAGCCGGAGATACTCTATTCGGATCTCATAGCTTCAATAAAAAACGAGCAGGTCGTAAGAATGGAGCTGTCCGATACGTCTGCGGCGGCTGAGATCAGAGACGGATCGGGAGCCGTAACGGAATGCAAGGTCACCATACCGTCTGTAGAGGCGCTTTATGACGACGCCGGAGACGATATTGCCGATCAGATGACGAGAGGCGTTCTTGAGATAGAATCAAAACAGCAGCGTTTTTCGATCATGAGTGTAATAGATGTTCTGTTTTTGGGCATTTTAATAGTTATACTGCTGGTCAGCTTTGCGAAGCGAGGCGGAACGGGAGGCGGCTTTACAAAGAGCAGAGCTAAGCTGCAAAGCGGCAGAACGGACGTCACGTTCAGGGACGTTGCGGGAGCTGTGGAGGAAAAGGCTGAGCTTGAGGAGATAGTTGACTTTTTAAAGGATCCCACAAAGTATACAAAGCTCGGCGCCAGGATACCGCGCGGTATACTGCTTGTAGGCTCGCCGGGAAACGGAAAAACACTGCTCGCCAAGGCTGTTGCGGGGGAAGCGGGAGTTCCGTTTTTCTCAATAAGCGGTTCGGATTTTGTAGAGCTGTATGTAGGCGTGGGCGCGTCGCGCGTGAGAGACATGTTCGAACAGGCGAAGCGCAATAAGCCGTGTATAATCTTTATCGATGAGATAGACGCGGTCGGCAGGAAACGCGGAGCCGGCATGGGCGGCGGTCACGACGAACGCGAGCAGACGCTCAATCAGCTGCTTGTGGAGATGGACGGATTTGGCGATAACGACGGCGTTATAATCATTGCCGCGACGAACCGGCCCGATATCCTTGACAAGGCGCTGCTGCGGCCGGGACGCTTTGACCGTCAGGTAGTTGTGGATTATCCGGACGTGCGCGGCAGGGAAGCGGTATTGCGGGTCCATTCCGAGACCAAACCGCTCTCTGAGGACGTGGATCTGGCTAAGATAGCAAAGACGACAACCGGATATTCGGGAGCAGATCTGGCCAATCTTATGAACGAGGCTGCGATCATAGCTGCAAAAAGCAAGCATGTGAGGATAACTAGCAATGATATCGAGCAGGCTAATTTAAAGGTCATGATGGGTGCGGAAAAGAGATCCAAGATAATGTCCGATACAGAGAAAAGGCTTACCGCATATCATGAAGCGGGGCATGCCATAGCGGCAAGGGCAGTGGATCCGACGCAGTCGGTGTCCGCAGTCTCGATAGTGCCGCGCGGAAGAGCGGGCGGCTTTACCATGTACCTGCCGGAGGAGGACAACAGGATGTATATGTCGCGGCGGGAAATGCTAAGCAGCATAATAGTTATGCTCGGCGGCCGCGCAGCCGAAGCGCTCATGATGGATGATATCAGCACCGGCGCTTCAAACGATATACAGCGTGCTACCGCAGTCGCGCGCGATATGGTAACGAAGTACGGCATGAGCGACAGGGTCGGGCCCGTATCATATGACGACGGCGGCGAGGTCTTTCTGGGGCGTGATTTCGGGCACTCAAAGGGGTATTCCGAAAAGACTGCGGCGGAGATAGACGAGGAGGTACACTCTATTATATCCGCACAGTACAGGGAGACCGAACGGATACTCAAGGAGCATATGGATAAGCTTGTCAGGATAGCGGAGCTTCTGCTTGACAAGGAGACTATCTCCGGAGAGGAATTTGAAGCCTGCTTTGCAGACTGATAAAAACGCATGTGCAGTGTTTTTATCAAACATATTTTATTTGATTTACAGGAGGAAACAAAAATGGCACAGGTAACAAAGGATACGCTTATAGGCGAGGCGCTTATGATGGATTACGGCATTGCCGACATTCTTATGAATGCCGGTATGCACTGCGTAGGCTGTCCCGCTTCGCAGGGAGAGTCTATCGAGGAAGCGTGCATGGTGCACGGGATGGACGCGGAGTCGCTTATAAAAAATATAAACGATTTTCTTGCTAAGAGCAAATAATAAAGAAACCGGCAGCGGATGAGCGTGAAAAAGCGCATATCCGCTGTTTTTTACTGTCCCCGGAGCGGCTTCTGGGCTAAAAATAGCTGAAATTGCTTGACACATCTGATATTATGTGGTAGAATAATAATGCAGTTTTTGTGCATACGGGTATATCCGATCAAAAAATGCAGAATCGATCAAGGAATGAGGAGGATCATTATGAAAAAGTTTTTAGCTATTGCAGCGGCTGCGGCTATGCTGATAGCGGCTGCGGGATGTTCGCAGACGGCCAACGAGACGGAGGGAACGGCGTCCGACCTTGCATATGTAAAGGATAACGGGATGCTCAAAATAGGCTACACCGTGATAAATCCGCTCAATTATACGGATGATAACGGCGAGCTGACGGGTTTTGAAACGGATTTTGCAGCGGCAGTCTGTGAAAAACTCGGGGTTGAGCCGGAATTCCACGAGATAGACTGGAACTCGAAGGAAATGGAACTGGAGGCAAAGACTATAGACTGTATATGGAACGGTCTTACCATCGACGAGGACAGAAAGGCTGCGATGTCGATAACAACTCCTTATCTTGAGAACAGACAGGTCCTGATCATGAGGGCTGAGGACGAGGCTAAATATACCGACAGCGTGGACGGAGCCAATGTAGTTGCCGAGGCTTCCTCGGCGGGTGATGAGCTGGCTGTATCGGATGAGTTTTTTGCAAACGCAAACTATACCGACGTTCAGTCGCAGGCTACGGCTCTTATGGAGGTAGCGGCAGGCACTGCCGACGTAGCTGTGATAGATTACGTTATGGCTACAGGCTCCGTAGGCGAGGGCACGGATTTCGATAAGCTCACTTTTGTAGACAAGGATTTTGAATCCGAGCAGTACGGTATCGCGTTCAGAAAGGGTTCGGATATCACTGACGAGGTCAACTCTATAATAACTGAGCTTGTAAACGACGGAACTCTTAAGGAGATAGCGGACAAGTATGAGCTTACTCCGCTGCTGATAGCGGAATAACAGGTACATATCAGGGTAAATGCGGCTTCGGCTGCATTTACCCGTATTTCTGCGTTTTGGAAAATACCGTGTCCGATCCGATGTTTCCCAAAATGCAGAAACAGTCGTTTTTGTACAAAAGCAGGCTGTGCAATAAATAATAGGAGAAGTACATAATATGGAGCAATGGTTGTCACTTTTTGAGGGATTTAAGTATAATCTTATACTTTTTTTTGTAACTATCCTGTGCGCGGTGCCGCTGGGACTGCTTATAACGTTCTGCTCAATGTCAAAGTTCAAGCCGCTGTCGTTTGTTTCTAAGGTCTTTGTCTGGATAATACGCGGAACGCCGCTTATGCTGCAGCTGTTCGTTATCTACTATGCGCCCGGCATACTTTTCAACACGCCTATGCGCTCGAGGCTTATAGCTGCGATAATAGCGTTTATTGTAAATTATGCGTCATATTTTTCAGAGATATACAGGGGCGGCATAGAAGGCATCCCTAAGGGTCAGTACGAGGCTGGACAGGTATTGGGACTTACAAAAACGCAGGTATTCACCAAGGTGGTGCTGTTTCAGGTCATAAAGCGTATAGTGCCGCCTATGGGCAATGAGATAATGACGCTGGTAAAGGACACGTCGCTTGCACGTATCATAGGCGTTGGCGAGATAATGATGAGCGCCGAGCGTTTTTCAAAGGAAGGTCTGATATGGCCGCTTTTCTCCACCGGACTGTTCTTCCTTGCCATGTGCGGAATACTTACCATCCTGTTCGGAAAGCTTGAGAAGAAGCTGGATTATTACAAGTCATAAGGAGGCGGCGGAATATGGCAATTCTTGAGGTGAGAGATCTGTATAAAAGCTTCGGAAAGACCGAGGTGTTAAAAGGGATAAACTTCTCCATGGAGAAGGGCGAGATAATAGCGGTGCTCGGCTCGTCCGGCAGCGGAAAGACCACGCTGCTGCGGTGTATAAATTTTCTTGAGACCGCAACATCGGGAAAGGTCTTTGCAGACGGAGAATGTATTCTTGACGCGTCCGACAAAAAAAAGATCCCCGCGGCGGAAATGCGGCGGCGCCAGCTGAATTTCGGATTGGTGTTCCAGTCATTCAATCTTTTTCCGCAGTATAACGTGCTTGAAAACGTAACGCTTGCTCCGAAGCTTCTGGCCCGTGAGAATCCGGATTTCAAACAGCGCAAAAGGGAGCTGTTTGCCGGGATAGAGGATAATGCCCGGGAGCTGCTTAGCAGAGTGGGACTTTCGGATAAGCTTGATAATTATCCGTGCGAGCTTTCGGGAGGGCAGCAGCAGAGGGTATCGATATCACGCGCTCTGGCGCTTGATCCGAAAATACTGTTTTTCGACGAGCCTACCTCGGCGCTCGATCCGGAGCTTACGAACGAGATACTTAAGGTCATAAAGGATCTTGCGCAGAAGCATATGACGATGGTCATAGTAACTCATGAGATCGAGTTCGCAAGAAATGTGGCGGACAGAATAATATTTATGAACGAAGGAAAGGTACTGGAGGACGGCACGCCGGAGGAGGTCATAGAACATCCGAAAAATGAAAGGACGAAGGCGTTCTTGTCCAAAATGCTTTAAAAATACAGCGCACAGCTGCCGCGCGGATTACCGTTCGGCAGTTTTTTTATACCGATTTGGACATCTTCTGTGATGTTATGTAAACCTAAGATGTGTAAGGAAAGAGAATAAAAAGCGCTGTAAAGCGGATATGCGCCGTATAAAAAATGAATGAATTATTAACTTTTATGTTGACCTATTGACAAATATTTATTTTAATGCTATAATTAACTCAATAAATAATTAACCGAGTTAAATACTTATCATGCGGAGCGGACGTGGCATTCTTGACAGGATATGTTTGAAATTTAGTGCGGGTCATAGGTCTGCCCGAAAAATATCGGATTCGGTTAGCTGTATGCAGATGTCTTGATAAAGCATCTTTATACAAAAACAATGAAACGGAGGTATAGTAATGGAAAGACTTACGAGGAAAAGCCCGTCGGGCAAAATTCTTTTGAACCGTTCGATGTTTCCGGAATATGCCGGGGAGACGTTGGATCGGGAGGTTTCCGCATTCGGTCCTTTTTCAATGATATTGGAAAGACTTTGCGAGTTTGAGGACGGCGGAAGCGAAAATTAAAATTAAAAGCACGGCGCGGAAGGATCGATTGCCGTAAGAGGGCAATGTTAACTTAGGAGCGCCGGTACATTGGCTCAGCATACCGCTGGGCGCGGACAGCGGGTACCGCATCGCAGTAAAGAACGGACGGAGTACGGCTCATATAATGCCGGGGTGTGTTAAATGGTTTCAAGAGATGAGAAGTTTGCAAAGCTTACGGAGCTTTTGCAGACGCTGCACAGGATCAGATTTTCAGATATACTTGAAGGCGGACATGATGAGGAGACGATGTGTCTGCCGGAGTTCACGATTGTCTTGTGTATTGATATGATGAAGGACGAGGGACGCGGGCAGATACTCGTATCGGATCTGGTTAAGCAGCTGCCGTCGTCTCCGCAGGCAATATCGAAGTATCTGAAGCAGCTGGAGGATCGGGAGCTTATAAGACGTCTGTCGGTGAGCAGCGACAGACGCAGCACAGAGATCGAGCTTACCGGGAAAGGGAAAAAGGCGCTCGAAGCGTCGAGAGCGCGCATGAACGGTTTCTTTTCCGATATATTCAGCGGCGTGAGTGACGAAGAGTTTGATTCGATGTTTTCGTTTTTGAATAATATATGTGATGCAATGGTAAAGAGATCTAACGCTGTCCGTGTCGGATGCTGAGAGATCAAGGAGGTAATACGTATGGACAGATTGACAAAGCGCACGGCGGGAGGAAAAATAGTACTTGACAGCAGCAGGTTCCCGGAATATGCTTCGGAAACACTGCAGCGGGAAATAGCGGCATTTCCGCCGTTTGCACAGGTGATAGAAAAGCTGTGCCGGTACGAGGAAAACGCTCAGAACGGCATGGATGAATGACCGGATATATTTCCGGACGGTCGTCAAAGCGATCGTGTCGTATCTGAACGGATAGCTTTGACGGCTTGCTTGCCGGATCTATGGATGAGTTGAGATCACAGCTTGTGTTTTCAGCTCTTTTTTCATATATTTCAACAACAACGTGGAGGGCTTTGAAAAATGAAGAAAATATTTATGGCGGGAATAATTGCATCGCTGCTTTTTTCAGCTTCCGCAAGCGCGGAAAAATTAGATGATAACGTACCCCTCGGACAGGAGATAGGTTCGTTTTGGGTAGCGGCGGTATCTGACAGCGAAAAATATGTAGTCAACAGCGAGAGGGATATAATAGGCGGTCCGTTTGTATATGTTAGCGATTACGGCGGTTTTGTATACGCCTCAAATCCCGACGGCTCCTATGTGCTTTTTGATCTGGACGGCAGTATCCTCTGCGAGACTCCTGCAAGCGACAGCATTATATATCCCGAAAACGGTATTTATGCGGTAATGCGCGGTGTCAGCGATGGCGGGGACTACGATTTGTGTACGGCATTTGAGATCTATGACTATACGACCGGGGAAAAGCTATGCACGCTGGACAGACCGGTTCTTTACTATCTCGAACAGCAAACGGATAAAATGGTGATCGAAAACGACGAGGGGAAGCTTGCATTTATTAATAAATACGGTGAATTGCAGTCGGACTATGTATACGACGAGGTAAAAAAACGTTTTAATCCCGATTATATGCCTTATCCCAAAGCCTATGCGATAGTTGTGCAGGATGGTGTGGAAAAGTACATAGACTGGGATCTGAATGAGATCGACCTTGACAATTATAACGGTCAGCCGTTTATAACGAACTGCAGTTATCCGGTCAATGAACACAATGAGAAAAACACTGATTATTATATAATGGAAAGCGGAGATAAAACGGGACTTTATGACATAGCAGAAGACAAGTATGTGATACCGCTGCAAAATGAATTTGAAATAATAGGCGTAATGGATAATACCTATGTATATATACAAAATGATATAGGGGACGGCATAAATAATGCCGGCATGCTTGATATGGACGGAAATTTAATTATCCCGCTCGAGTATTCCTATTTGGATCACCTCGGCGGCGATGCCTTCAGATATGAAAAAAGTATAGGAAGCGATGAAAACGGTATTTTTCGGATGGAGTACGGCATAATCAAGAACGGCAGGGTGGTCTTTGCAGGGGATAAATATGTGCAAGACATATTGGGCGATGGCTTAATCGTGCTGTTCTATCCCGATCCGGACGAAAGCTATGAATATGCGCACAACTATACCGATTATATTTATGAAATAGTAAATTATGCCGGTCATAATATGACGAATGATACCTACACTGCATATGATTATACAGACGGTGTTTTATATACGTCTCATGCGTACCACAGCGATGAACCTCCGACCGAGCCGGTTGATATAAGCAGAGATTTCGCGGTCATAGATTTAAACGGTAAGTATCTTGATTTTGACGGGGTGATCCGTGATGACCGCACGCTTGTGCCTGTGCGTGAAATTGTCGAGGGACTTGGCGGAACGGTTGAATGGAACGGCAGCGAAAGAAGCGTTCGCGCGGTCATTGACGGCAGAACAATTGACCTTACAATAGATTCCGCGGTCATGACTGTAGACGGTACGGATAATGAGCTTGACGTTCCCGCACAGATCATAAACGAAAAGACGATGATCCCGCTTCGGGCCGTTTCAGAGGCTGTCGGCGCAAGTGTTGATTGGGACGGCAGTATCAGATGTGTGTATATAAATAAAGATATGTAAATTGTATTTTGATCAGAATAGATCTCAAAGGAGAGATTTAAACTCTTCTGAGTTTTGATACAGTCCTTTTACCGGCGGCGGTAATACAGTCGCGGCGGCGCGGCGGATCGAAGCACTAAAAAATATTGCAGTTTTGGCTCGATTTGAGACAGGAATTTGTTAAAAATGTCTTGCTAAAATAAAAAAACTATGGTATAATAAATCTGAAATGTATTTATTGCGGCAAAGCGGAGCGATGCCTAATGCATTGCGCCGGTGTTAAAATAAATACAGTGTAAAGCATTTATCGCAAAGGTAAATAGGTAAATAATAATTCGGCCGTGAGCTATGTTTTTGAATAGGATAAAGGGTTTTGACAGTCACGGCGAAGGAAGGAAGATGATCATGAAAAAAACTTTATTTGCACTTACAGCATTGACAGCGACTGTATGCATGTCTGCGTCAGCGTTTGCCGATACATATTCATTTTCAGATATCACAGAATCGCGCTACAGCTGGTGTGCGCCGCAGATTGAAGAGATGTATGACGCCGGATATATAACCGGTTATGAGGACGGTACGTTCAGACCGGATAACCAGGTCACAAAGCTGGAGGGTATCGCGCTCTTTGCAAGATCGATGGGAAGCGGCGAGGACGCAAACGCTGAGCTGCTGGAGCTGGCGCATTCGCAGTACGACAGCGCGCTTTCCACCTGCGGCCTTTCATGGGGTCAGGACGAGCTGGCGTACATGCTGTATAAAGGAGCGTTCACCAACGCAGATCTTACTACTTATATAACAGGCACGACAAAAAACCAGCCGCTCACAAGAGGAGAAGCGGCAGTTATCATAACAAAGGCGATGGGCGGAGAAAGCAAAGCGACGTCCTCATCTTCAGTTTCTCTGGATTATTCCGACGCACGTACCATTTCGGCAAATATACGCCAGTATGTGGCATTTGTTACAGAGGAAGGGATAATGAACGGCATGGACGACGGCTCGTTCTCACCGGACGGTACGGTCACAAGGAGCCAGATAGCGGTAATGCTTGCAAGAGCCGTTGAGGCATGCGACTATACTTTTGAAAGAGTGCGCGTAACGGAGGTCGATGAGGAAGCGTCAATGATAACTCTCAGCGGATCAAACGAGCAGACATATGAAGTGACCAACGATACGAACCTCTATATAAAGGGAGAGAGTGCGCAGATAAGCGATATACCGGACAATGTTTCGGCGGTGGCTCAGTTCTCGGGCGACAGTCTCTTTTCGCTCGACGCACTTTCCGATGAATCAGATACGGAGATAACGGCTGTTTTCAAGGGCTATAATACCGTAGGCGGAGTTATCCAGGTAAGGGTTACTGTAGGCAATTCTTCAACAGTTTCGACATATACCTGTATTGCCGATGTGCCTATAACCTATCAGGGATCGCCGGCCACGATAAAAAGCTTCAAAAACGGAGACAGCATAGTGCTTGAAGTATCCGACGGCAAGGTGCAGTCGATAACCGGAGGCGGCAAATCGGAAACGATCTCAAACGCAACTATAACGGCTATAGATATCGGCGAGACCGACCTTACGATAACGATAAGCTCCGGAAACGATGAATATGACGGCAAGACGTATACCGTAGCTTCCGATGTATCAGTTACAAAGAACAGCTCCGCTTCGGACATGGCTTCCGTATATGTGGGCGACAAGGTAACTCTTACGCTTGAATACGGCGTGGTAACAAAAGTAGCTGCAACGTCCTCGGTAAATACGGTTTCGGGAATACTCAAGTCGGTGACTATCGCGGCTCAGCCTGAGATAACGATAACCGTTGAGGGCAAGGATCAGACATATCAGGTACCGCAGGACTGTATCGTTACGATAAACGAGCAGGAGGGCTCGCTCTATGATTTCCGTGTGGGCGACAGTCTTGTGCTTACTGTTCAGTCCGACGCCGTAACAAGGATAAGATGCTCTACCTCCACTATAACGACCACAGGAAGAGTATACGGCACGGTAACGGCAATAAATACATCGTACGGCTTCATATCCGTTATGGCGGAGGACAGCGAAGTGCCCGTAACGATATTCTGCCGCGACAACAATACGACATTTATTGACGAAAAGGGTTCATCGCTTAAAATGAATTCAATAAATGCGGGCGATATAGTTGAATGCCGCGGAGCGACAACAAACGGAGCGTTTGTTGCAACTCTTGTAATAGTTACGCCCGCGTCAAACTGATCGCTTTGACCGAGAGCGGCGAACGGCGCTCGGCGAGCGATGACCGATGGAACGGACGACATATCTCCGGGGCTGCTGACGCCAGCAGCCCCGTTTGACTTTTTTGAACAAATACGGCTCGGGGAGGCAGATTGTGAAAGAAATTGCTATAATAGGCGGCGGCGCTTCCGGGCTCATGGCGGCGATCGCGGCGAAAAGGAAAGACAATTCGGTAACGGTATATGAGCGCGGCAAGCGCGTCGGCAGAAAGATACTTGCTACGGGCAACGGCAGATGCAATATGACGAATATATATGCCGGTATAGACGATTACCATGGCGGCGATACCGGATTCATGTCATATGCGGCAGAGCATTTTTGGGTCGGTGAGACAATTGAGTTTTTTTCAAGGCTCGGAGTGCTTACCAAAGTCGAGGACGGCGGAAAGGTATATCCTTATTCGGACTCGGCGTCGGCAGTGCTCGATGTGCTGCGCCGCGCCGCGGACGGAAGCGGAGTTGAGACCGTATGCGGCTTTGATGTAAAGACGGTGGAACGGACAAAGAACGGCAGTTTTGCGGTTATCGGCTATTCCGGGCAGAGAAAGAGCGCGGACTGCGTTGTCGTGGCCTGCGGAGGCAAGGCAGCTCCCGATCTTGGCTCATGCGGCGCAGGGTATGCTATACTGAAACAGTTCGGGCATACGATAACCGAGCTTTCGCCTTCGCTTGTGCAGATAAAAACCGATACCGAAATCGTAAGAAAGCTCAAGGGTATAAAGATAGCATCTTCCGTGAGACTCGGAAGCTTCATGGCGGACGGGGAATTGTTGTTTACGGATTACGGCTTGTCAGGTCCGCCCATATTCAGCCTTTCGTCAAGGCTGGGAAGCGAAAAATATCTTTTGATTGACATAATGCCGGAATACAGCTTCAGCGATGTGTCGGACATGCTCGGAGCTCGGGCAAAAATGCTTTGCGATGTACCGCTTGAAGACTTTTTTACGGGAATGCTTAATAAAAGGGTAGGACAGGCGATACTTAAAACGGCCGGAGCGGCACCGCTTTCAAGGCCTTCGGGTTCTCTTGCGCCGCAGGAGTTAAAGAAGATAGCCTCCGCTATCAAGGGCTGGAGGTTTGAGATAAAAGGAACGATGTCATGGAACAACGCTCAGGTAACAAAGGGCGGCGCGGATACGAGCCGGTTTGATCCGCGGACTATGGAGTCGCTGCTCGTGAGAGGCTTGTACGCATGCGGCGAGGTGCTCGATATAGACGGCGACTGCGGAGGCTTCAACCTGCAGTGGGCGTGGAGCTCGGGATATATAGCCGGTACGAGCGCAGCCGGAGGCTGAGACGGAAAGGAAGTATGGATAAATGAGAAATTCAGTTAAGATAACGAGAAAATATCAGTTTGGAAGTATGCTCCTTCATCATATAATCGCAGTGTTTGTAGCTATAGTGTTTGAATCGATAGCATGCCTGTATTTTCTTGATAAACCGGTGGCGAGATATATCGTTGCGGCGGTGTTTACAGTTGTGTACGGCTTTATGATATACAGCCATGCGCGAAGGCTTGCCGAATTTGACGCAAAATCATATACGCCTTTACAGCCGGAGCTTAAATGGGGCGTGCTCTGGGGAGTTATGATAGCGGCTACGGTGCTGGTATGGATCGTTATATTCAGACTGAACTGGATATGGTTTTCTGTGGATGGGGCAATGACGAATTTGGCGTCTATAATAGTAAATATCCTGTTTTATTTCTGGACGGCGCCGTATTTTTGTCTGATATCAGATACGGGCGGACACATCCCGGTATTTGCCGGTGTATTGATGGCTGCCGTGCCCGTAGCGGCTTCATCGCTCGGCTATCTGGCCGGTATGAAGCATTTTGATCTGGCGGCGAAGCTTTATTGGCTGACGGTCGAAAAAAAGGAAGATGAATAAGCAGGCGTAATAAATGTAATACAACTGTAAATCGCATGTTATTGACAATTATACTGTATAAAGGTATAATTAATTGGGTAGGGGTGTATCATAAAATGAGTTAGCGATACCCTTGACCCTGCGGGGAACGGGTGATACATAAGCTAAAATACGGAGGAATACACAATGATATGTAAAGAATGCGGAGCGCAGATAGACGATACTGCGATCGAGTGTCCTTTTTGCGGAGCTGTTTATGAAGAAAACAGGAAAGCAGCCGAAGCGGCTGAGCCGGTCGAAGCGGAGCGGGATGAGCAGACCGTACAGCCGGAGATCACGGATGCGGACACGGATATAAGCGAAGCGGCGGATGCAGAGGAAAGCGACTACGATACGGACGAGCTTTTTGATGAAAACGAGATAAAGCGCAGACGGCAAATGGAGCGTATGCGTGCCGAAAAGCAGAGCCAGCTTGAGGAGATAGAGCGGCGCAGACAGGAAAAGCGCAGAAGACAGAAGAGAAATAAGATAATAATAGCGGCGGTCATAATCGTCTGCGTGGCAGCGGCAGCGACGGGCGGTATATATATGATCAGGAACAGGGGCGGCGGCAACGTTGTTCTGTCCACAGAAGCGCCTACGGAAACAGCTGCGGCGGAAACGCTGCCGGTAGTAACTCCGGCTGCTCCGTCGCCTTCGGTCTCGCCTGAGGCGACCGAGTCGGTTTCATGGCAGTCCACGGGCGGGAGCTCGTCAGGTACATCTTCATCCGGAGGAAGCGGCTCGTCGTCGGGCGGAAGCTCGTCATCATCATCGGGCAGCTCGGGCGGACGCTATTCGGGCGGCGGTACATCGGGGACTTCGTCCTCAGGAAGCAGCAGCTCAGGAAGCGGTTCGTCCTCGGGAAGCTCATCATCGGGCGGAACGTCCTCGGGGCTTACAACGTCTTATGCGTCCTTTGGCGCCGGGGCGGTATACAGCGCGGATGGCGGCATGAGCGGCGGCAGATTTACGTCAGCTCTTGTTACCGGCGGAGAGATAGTGAACTCAGGCGGAAGAACGTATATGACGTTTACGTTTAACGGGAATACGTATTATGCAAATGCGAGCGCCGATTCGTTCACCTCGTATATACAGGGCAGACCTATCACTTTGAGCGCATTCCCGACAAGCGAGGTATATAACGGAAACACGGTATATGAGATCACGGCTATAACACATTATACAGGCGATTATATATTCCCGTATTCCGGATTTAAGCTTCTCACAGAAGCGGATCTTGCGGGCAAGTCAAAGGAGACTCTGGCTATAGGCAGGAATGAGATCTATGCGCGTCACGGCAGACAATTCCAGATGAAGGAGTTCAGCGATTATTTCAGCAAGTGCTCGTGGTACAGCATCGATCCCGGTTATAATTACGAGGACGATGCATCAAACCTCAATTCTATCGAGCGTGCAAACGTAAACTTCATCAAAAAGTACGAGGATAGCATGGACTGATGCTGGAGCAGTATTCAAGAACGGCCGCTCTTTTCGGCGAAGCAGCTGTTGAAAAACTCAGAAAAAGCTGCGTTGCGGTCTTTGGACTGGGCGGAGTCGGCGGTCATGTAACGGAAGCATTGGCAAGAAGCGGCGTCGGCCGCTTTCTGCTTTTTGATAACGACAGAGTAGCGCCGTCAAATCTTAACAGGCAGATGGTCGCTCTGCACAGCACCGTGGGACGGTATAAAACGGATGTCATGAGTGAGCGTATCGCGGATATAGACCCGCAAACGCGGGTCGAGACACACACTGTGTTTTATTTGCCGGATAATGCGGATGATTTTGATCTCTCGGAGTGCAGCTATATAGTTGACGCGGTGGATACAGTATCCGCAAAGATAGAGATCATAACGCGGGCAAAGCGGATGGGTATACCGGTCATAAGCTCGATGGGTACCGGAAACAAGGTATGCCCCGAGCTGCTTGAAGTAACGGATATATATAAGACCTCGGTATGTCCGCTGGCGCGGGTAATGCGGCGCGAGCTGAGGCAGAGAGGCGTTGACGGGCTGAAGGTGGTATATTCGCGCGAGGAGCCGAAAAAGGGTATTGGCAGGATCCCGGCAAGCTGCGCGTTCGTTCCGTCTGCGGCGGGACTGCTGATAGCGGCGGAGGTCGTTAAGGATCTGATAAATACGGACAGGAGCGAAGCTTAAGAGGCTTTGCCCCTGTTTTTTTACTTTTAGCCCCGGGAAGTCCTAAAGCGGCGGATTTTTAGACAAATCGCCGTTAAGAGAAAATTGCACTTGAAAAAACGGCCTTTATAGTGTATAATGGTAATATGGGCGGTTATGCCCGGAATACTTGTTTTAATGAGGGTTTAGAATGATTACGGTAAACAATTTAAGTGTAAATTTTGACGGACAGCCGCTGTTTAAGGATGTAAATATCAAATTTACGCCCGGCAACTGCTACGGCGTTATAGGCGCCAACGGAGCGGGCAAATCTACGTTCCTGCGAATATTGTCCGGAGAGCTTGAGTCGAGCACGGGCGATGTATCCATAGCGCCGAACTGCCGCATGTCGGTGCTGAAACAGGATCACTTTGAATTTGATGAGTTTTCGGTGCTCGATACGGTCATTATGGGCAATAAAAAGCTGTATGATATAATGAAGGAGAAGGACGCGCTCTATATGAAGGAGGACTTTTCCGATGAGGACGGCATAAAGGCGGCGGAGCTGGAAACGGAGTTTGCTGAGATGGACGGCTGGGAAGCGGAATCGGACGCGTCCAAGCTGATACAGGGGCTGGGGCTTGACGAGAGCATTTTGTATATGCAGATGTCTGAGCTGGGCGGAAACGAAAAGGTAAAGGTACTGCTTGCGCAGGCGCTTTTCGGTAATCCGGATATAATCCTGCTTGACGAGCCCACGAACCATCTTGATATCAACGCGGTGGAATGGCTTGAAGACTTCCTCATGGACTATGAAGGAACGGTAATAGTCGTATCGCATGACAGGTATTTTCTGAACGTTGTCTGCACGCATATGGTGGATATAGATTACGGCAAGATAAAGCTTTATGTCGGAAACTACGAATTTTGGTACGAGTCCTCGCAGCTCGTTCAAAAGCTGATAAAGCAGCAGAACAAGCGGAACGAGGAAAAAATAAAGGAGCTGCAAACATTCATACAGCGGTTCTCGGCGAACAAGTCGAAGTCGAAGCAGGCAACGAGCCGCCGCAAGATGCTGGATAAGCTCGCTGTAGAGGAAATGCCGGCGTCGTCTCGCCGCTATCCGTTTGTGGGCTTTGAGATGGACAGGGAAGCGGGCAAGGATCTTCTGACCGTTACCGAGGTATCAAAGACGGTGAACGGAGAAAAAGTGCTTGATAAGGTCTCTTTCACGATGAATCACGGCGACAAGATAGCTGTCATAGGTGAAAATGAGATAGCGGTCACTGCGCTGCTCGAGCTGCTTGCGGAGCAGACCGAGCCGGACGATGGTATTGTAAAATGGGGTGTGAGCACCTCGCGCAGCTATTTTCCAAAGGACAATTCGGAGTTCTTTGACGGCTGTGACCTTGACCTCTGCGACTGGCTCAGGCAGTATTCAAAGCCCGGATTTGAAACGCAGAACGAGACGTATATACGCGGATTTTTGGGCAGGATGCTCTTTTCCGGCGACGATGTGTTCAAGCCGGTAAAGGTGCTTTCGGGAGGCGAAAAGGTTCGGTGTATGCTTTCGCGAATGATGCTTTACGGCTCGAATGTGCTGATACTGGATCAGCCTACGAACCATCTCGATCTTGAGTCGATAACTGCGGTGAACAACGGTCTGTGTTCGTTCAAAGGCAATGTGATATTTGCTTCTCACGACCATGAGTTTATGAATACCATAGCGAACAGGATAATAAGGATCAATGCGGACGGCAGCATAACGGACAGGATGTGTACGTACGATGAATATCTCGAAAAAGTCAGGAACGGAGAGTTATAATGAGCAGAGCGGATGAGATCTTTATAAAAAATTGCCGTGAGATAATAGACTGCGGCTTTTCCGATGAGGGACAGGAGGTGCGCCCGCGCTGGGAGGACGGCGCGAGCGCGCATACGGTAAAGCGGTTTGGTATCGTGAACCGCTATGATCTTTCCGAGGAGTTCCCGATACTGACCCTGCGCCGGACGTATTTAAAGAGCGCTGTGGATGAGATACTGTGGATATGGCAGAAAAAATCAAACAACATAAAAGATCTGCACAGCCGTATATGGGATGCGTGGGCTGACGAGAACGGCTCTATAGGCAAGGCATACGGCTATCAGCTCGGAGTGAAGCATGCTTATCCCGAAGGTGAGTTTGACCAGGTTGACAGGATATTGTACGACCTCAAGCATAACCCGTCGTCGCGGCGTATAATGTCGAATATATATGTGCACAGCGATCTGAAGGATATGCGGCTTTATCCGTGCGCGTACAGCATGACATTCAATGTGACCGGCAGGAAGCTTAATGCGGTGCTCAATCAGCGTTCGCAGGATATGCTGACGGCTAACAACTGGAACGTCGTTCAGTATTCGGCTCTGCTCATAATGATGGCGAAGGCGTCGGGGTTTGAGCCGGGCGAGCTTGTGCATGTCATAGCCGACGCGCATATATACGACAGACACATCCCTATAATAGAGGAGATCATCGCGAACGAGCCGTATGAAGCGCCGGTGCTGCACGTAGCGGATAAGAATGATTTTTATGGATTTACGCGCGATGACTTCACACTGGAGAATTATAAATACCACGAGTTAACCAAAAAGATCCCCGTGGCGGTATAAAATTTGATCGGAGGAGACAGATGAAGATAGGATTTATAGGCGCAGGAAACATGGGCGGCGCGATCATAGGCGGGATAGTCGGAAGCGGTCTTGCCGCTCCGCAGGATATAACGGCGGCGGACGCAAGCAGGGAGTGCCTGAGCGCTGCGGCGGAAAAGTACGGCATAGTGACGGCCGAGGATAACGCGGCGGCAGCTGCGGCGGACATACTGTTTCTGTGTGTAAAGCCCGCTGTGATATATTCGGTAATAGACGGGATAGCCGGTCATATAAGACCCGATACGATAGTTGTGTCTATCGCGGCGGGACAGTCTATCAAAAAACTCATGGACGCGTTCGGAAATGACAAGATCAAGCTTGCCCGTGTAATGCCGAACACTCCCGCGCTTGTCGGCGAGGGTATGGCGGCGGTGTCGCCCAACCGCAATATGAGCGATGCGGACACGGAAAAGGTTTTGAGCATATTCAGCAGTCTCGGCAAAGCGGAGGTCGTGAGCGAAAAGCTTATGGACGCGGTAACGGCTGTCAGCGGCTCGTCTCCGGCGTATGTGTTTATGTTTATAGAGGCTATGGCGGACGCGGCAGTCCGCGGCGGTATGCCGAGACAGCAGGCTTATATTTTCGCGGCGCAGTCAGTTCTGGGCAGTGCGAAAATGGTGCTTGAAACGGGCATGCATCCGGGCGAGCTGAAGGATATGGTATGCTCGCCTTCCGGAACGACTATAGACGCTGTTGCGGTGCTTGAGCAGGAGGGTTTGCGAAGCGCCGTTATGAAGGCGATGAAGGCGTGTATAGACAGATCGCAGTCTATGTAAATAAGATGGATCCGGCAAATGAAAAGAGCTCCTGCTTTTTTACCGGTCACAGGATAATGAGCGTCAGAGAGGCGGCGCGCGCGGCGAACCTGACCGGACGGCTTTGCGAAAAGCTTATAAATAAGCATGGAGTGACCGATTTCATCACCGGCGGAGCTATAGGCTACGACCTGATAGCAGCGCGCGAGGTGATCAGGCTCCGAAGCAGGTATCCGATAAGACTGCATATGTATCTGCCGTGCACGGATCAGACTGAGCGGTGGAGAAAGGATCAGCAGGAGGAGTGGAAAAGGGTATCCGCCGCTGCCGATTTTGTGAGGTATATAACGGACGGGCCGTATTCGGCGGGCTGTATGCAGAAGCGAAACCGCGCTATGGTGGACAGCGCGTATTTCGGCATAGCATTCTGTCTTTACGGCAGGGGAGGCACTGCATGGACACTGCGGTATGCGCAGAAACGCGGCAGGAAAGTGGCGCTGCTGACCGCGCCCGGCAGCGAGGCAGAGCGTATAGGCGCAGAGACGGTGTATATATAGATCAGGTGCACCATCAATGTTACGGATAAAAAATGACGTATATCGAACCTCGGAACGACATGGGCGGTCCCGAGGTTGAGATAAACGAAAGTAAAAAAAGCCCGGCAAATCGCGCAATTATAGCATTTGCCGGGTTTTTGCATGCATTATCATGTTATGCAGAATAACCGCTTTGGTTATCCTTCTGCTACTATTCTTATTATAGAAAAGATGAAATGTCAATAGGCATACCGTAAACTGTTAATGCTAATTTTCACTTGACACTAA
>CALXZP010000069.1 GCA_944393255.1 uncultured Clostridia bacterium
CGGGGGTATATAATGAAAGATTATATTGAAGAGCGCGTTTTGGAGACCGCGCAGTACATAATTGACAACAGATCGACAGTACGAGGCGCGGCGCGCGTATTTAACGTCAGCAAGTCCACGGTACATAAGGACGTTCACGAGCGCTTGTTCACCATAAACCGGGATATGTACCGGCGCTGCCGCGAGGTTCTCGAGCAGAACAAGGCCGAACGGCATATACGCGGCGGAATGGCGACAAGGGAGAAATACAGAAAGCGCCGCGAACAGCCGCGCTGATCCGGTATCCGGGCTTCTTCTGTTTGTATAATTCCCAACAAAACACGCTCATATTTTGCACCGTTTGCTTGCATTTTTCACAAATATATGTTATAATTTCAATAGGGGATTTGTATATCCCCATTCCGGTATATTCGGCGCAGCCCATACAGCCCGCCGAAGCACAGGCCGTTCCCGCCCACACCGCGCGGAGCGCCGCCGGACTGTAACATATTTTCAGAAAAGAGGTGTGTATCTGATGCTTATAGAGAATATGAGCAATCATGATCTGCGGCTTGCAATGCTTCCTTATTCAAGCGCTCTCAAGGTAGTAAATATGTATGTTGAAACTATAGAGGAGGAGCTTTTCGCCAACAGGCGGTCAAACCCGATAGAGCACGTTAAGGTACGCCTCAAGCGGCCCAGCTCGATAGCACGCAAGCTTGAGAAAAAAGGACTGGAAGCGACCGTGGACAATGCCGTTAAATACATCGACGATATCGCAGGCGTACGTATAGTATGCCTTTTCCGCGACGATATCTATGCGATCGCGAAGGTCATAGAGGGGCTGCCGAATGTGAGGATCGTCAGGATAAAGGACTATATAAAGGAGCCGAAATACAACGGCTACAGAAGCTACCATATGCATATAGAGATCCCGGTGCAAATGCTCGACGGCAAACAGTTCGTCAAGGTGGAAATACAGATAAGAACGGTGGCAATGGATTTCTGGGCGAGCGTCGAGCACAAGATCAGATATAAAAAGGAGCCGGAGATACCGGACAAAATAAGCGCCGACCTGATAAAATGCGCCGGTCTGATAGAGAAGATAGATGCAAAAATGCAGAAGCTCAACAAGAAAATAGCTGAGCTTGAGGCCGAGGAGCTCCCTGAGGAGATCCATTCCGGCATAAGCGGCTATTTCCCCGAGGAAAAGGACTCGGGCTTTGACGATATCAAAAAGAAAATGCGCTGAGACCATGCGCTGTCCGCTGCGGACGCAGTGCAGATCACAGCGCGCATATCAAAACAGTCCCCGCGGACTTCAAAAACCGCGGGGACTGTTTTATCTTTCCCGGTGTTATGCGCATCCGCGCCTTATTTGCTGAGGTCTGTCTTTCTCACCGCATCGCGCACCGCAAGCACGAAGCTCGGCGATACGGACAGTTCGTCTATCCCCATGCGCAGGAACCGCTCGGTAAGCGTCGTATCCGCCGCCAGTTCGCCGCAGATACCTATCCATGCGCCGTTCTCGTGCGCGCTTTTGGCGGAAAATTCTATAAGCCGCAGTATCGCCTCATGGTGAGTGTCGCAGAAATCCTCAAGGTTTGGATTCTGCCTGTCTACCGCAAGCGTATACTGCGTGAGGTCGTTCGTTCCCACGCTGAAGAAATCCACCATCGGTGCGAGCTTGTCGCTTATAACAGCCGCCGCCGGAGTTTCTATCATTATCCCCAGCTCTACCTTATCGCTGAACTGGAGCCCCTGCTCCGTCAGCTCGGCTTTTACCTCGTCAGCTATCGCCATTATCTGTTCAAGCTCGTTTACAGAGGTTATCATCGGGAACATTATCCCGAGATTGCCGTAGACTGACGCCCTGTAGAGGGCTCTTAGCTGAGTTTTGAATATCTCCGGACGCTTGAGGCATATCCTTATCGCTCTGAACCCGAGCGCGGGATTATCCTCCCTGCCCAGACCGAAATAATCCACCTGCTTATCCGCGCCGATATCGAGCGTCCTTATTATGACCTTCTTTCCCGCCATGCTCTCCACTACCTTGCGGTAAGCTCTGAACTGCTCCTCCTCGGTCGGATAATCGCTGTTCTCAAGATAGAGAAACTCGCTGCGGAACAGACCTATCCCGCCGGCGTCGTTTAAGAGCACCGCGCCTATATCCTGCGGACCGCCTATATTTGCGTAAACGTTTATCCTCGTTCCGTCGATGGTCACGTTCTCCTTGCCCTTCAGCTCAAGCAGGAGCTTTTTCCGCTCCATGTCCTCGGACTGCTTCTTTTCCATCTTCGCCCTTGTTTCCTCGTCCGGCTCTATATATATCTTTCCGGTGTAGCCGTCCACTATCGCCTCAGCGCCGTCGCGGACCTTTTCAAGCATCTCGTCGCCCGCGCCTATCACCGCCGGTATGTTCATCGTTCTCGCAAGTATCGCCGTATGCGAATTTGACGAGCCGTGCGCCGTCACGAACGCCAGCACCTTATCCTTATCGAGCGATACCGTTTCGCTCGGCGCAAGATCGTCCGCGCAGATTATAACGCTGTCGCCGCCCGAAGCCGCGCCCGTCTCGCTGCCGTCCGTGAGATTTTTTATTATCCTGTTCGACACATCCTTGACGTCCGCCGCCCGCGCCTTCATGTACTCGTCGTCCATCGCCGCGAACATCGCCGCAAAATTATCGGCGGTGACCGCCACGGCATACTCCGCCGTGACCTTTTGAGTTTCGATTATGTTTATTATGGACTCGTTATAGTCGTCGTCCTCGACCATCATCTGATGTATCTCAAATATCTGGGCGTTCGCCTCTCCGACCTCCTTGAGAGCCTTTTCGTATATCTCGCCCAGCTCCGCAATAGTCTGTTCCTTAGACTTCTCAAAACGCGCTTTCTCCGCCTCGAGATCCTCCACATGCGCGCGCTTTACCGGTACCTCGCTGCGAGTGAATACCGATATCTTTCCTATAGCTATCGCTCCGTATACGCCTTTGCCGGTTATTGTGATCATTTTTACGCCTCCCTGTACTTTTTCTTGCAGGGACGGGTATGCCCCGAAAAACGGCGGCTGCCGTCCGCTCCCCGCTCTTACCGCTTCTATGCATATGCAACGAGCTTAAATATTGTATATATTTTATCATAAACCACGGCTAATATCAAGTATTTTTCACTATTTTTTATAACTTAAGCGCAGATGTCCGCCGCCTCTGCAGGCGTCGGGGGACTTTCACCATTTCAGCGGGAGTTATGATCTCCCACGAAACACCGAGGAGCCAACGCTCCCTGCAAGCAAAGCAGGAGCGGAGCTGCGATTTAAAAAATTCAAAGATCTGACCTTATCTTTCCGTCCCGCCGCCGAACCGCGCCTTGTTTATACTGTGCAGCATATGAAAATAATATGTAAAAGAGAGCGGCATTTCCCAAACGGGTATGAATGATATAAAAAATTCAAAAAGCTGTTGACAAATTCCCAGTATTATAGTATAATTTAATCAACAGTAAAAAAGCAGACACTATCCCGCGTTTTTGTGGTTTTTTACCCAGCGCGGCAGCTTGAAAGGAGATGATCTTTATGTTAAAGAAAAAGGTAACATTGATCGCGGCCATAGGTCTGTGCGCGGTCGGGATCGCGGTCGGAGCCTCGGCAACGGCCTTGGTACAAAAGGTACAGTCCGAGATACGCCCCGATTTTACGATAGCGGTGGACGGCAAGGTACAGGAATTTAAAAACGCTCAGGGCGAAACGGTGTACCCCATGCTCTACGAGGGTACTACTTACCTCCCGGTAAGAGCTATAGGCGAGCTGATGGGCAAGACCGTTTACTGGTACGAAGCAGATAAGCGCATAGAGCTGAAAACGGAGCAGACTACGGTGACCGACGCGGACGTTATCGTTCCCGGCACATCCGGAGCTGCGGACACGGGCACGGCGGCCGCTCAGAACGGCGGGATCACTCTTAGCAGAGCCAAAGAGATCGCTCTCGAAAAAGCCGGGCTGAAAGCGGACGAGGTGACCTTCACAAAGGCAAAGCTCGATACCGACGACGGGGTACGTGAATACGATATAGAATTTTACAAGGACGGCGTTGAGTATTCCGCCGAGATAAACGCGGCGGACGGTACTGTACGTTCATGGGATACTGAACGCCGGGATATTTACCCAACGCAGAACGTCTCCGGCCAGTCCTCCGACATAGGTCTTGACCGCGCCAAGGAGATCGCTCTTGAAAAAGCCGGGCTGAGCGCATCGGATGTGACCTTTACGGAAGCAAAGCCCGACTACGACGACGGCCGATATGTTTACGACATCGAATTCCGCCGCGGCAGGACCGAGTATTCCGCGGAGATACTCGCCTCGGACGGAACGGTGATATCCTGGGATACAGACAACGACTGACTTTACACGAGGCTGCGGCTAACTCACAGAGTTAGCCGCAGCCTTATGTTTTTTACTAAAACTATAGGTTTAATAAAAATCTAAATTTTGTGCATTTTATTATGATTATCTTATCATAATATGGACTTTTTGTCAACT
Organism: uncultured Clostridia bacterium; assembly: GCA_944393255.1. Classification (GTDB taxonomy): domain Bacteria; phylum Bacillota; class Clostridia; order UBA1381; family UBA1381; genus Ornithomonoglobus. The sequence continues at coordinate 4,516 of CALXZP010000069.1, forward strand.
ATTCATTAAAAAACAGGTGTGTTTTCATATAAATTATTTTTTATTAAACCTATAATTATAATAAAAAATTCGGTGTGCGTATTTGAGAATGGCTGAGACAGAAAGTTCAAGACCGGTATTTGTTTTATAGGTGAACGAAAAACACCGCTGTGTTTTATGAATACATAATGCCGCTTACGGATGAGCGCAGAGCACAGGCCTGGAGCTTGTTTGTAATGCTGCTGAGAAAGGGAGGAATCTTTATGAACAAAGTACCAAAACGGATCCTCAGTTTGGCGCTGGGAACGGCTGTGCTGGGTACGCTTTTGCCTGCGTCCCTGCCCGGATCGGTTCCCTCCGCATTGGCCGCAGGCTCCTCAACGGTGGACGCGTTCGGTATAAGTATGCAGGAATGGACTGAGGCTGAACGTACTGCCGCCGAGCAGCAGGCTCCGTTCGGCGCGGGCTACGGGAACAAGACGGCCATGATAACAAAAAACGAGCTGTTTGCAAGCTTTGGCTATGACGCAAACGGACGGCGTACAGGATTTTATGACTGGAGCGTGGACGGGGCGACGGATAATTCGGCGGGTGAAGCTCTGCGAAAAGTCAAAGGCTCCGATATGACGCTCACGCATCCTAAATATCTGTTTGTGGAGACGGCCGGGTTTGACAAGGACGGTACCGGCAAGGCGGAGTACGTGGCGCAGATCGGTACGCACAGCTATGATTTAGAGCTGTTTATTACAGACGAATATAATAACCAAGTATCGGAAACGCTTAAATTTGAAAATGAATTTCCTTTGTCTCTGCGTACATTTGAGCAGAAGGGCGCGATCTCGCTTGTCTGCGGTGATTTTGACGGCGACGGAAAGGATTCGATTATTGTATATGTTCCGGATGTAACTACTATGGACAAAAGACCGCGCATAGAGGAGTATACGGTATCGGGAAGGAAAATTGAAAAGGTTTCCACTGTTACAGACAACGTTTTTCAGCTTCTTGGCGCGATGAACTGTAATGTGGAAAGTAATAAGGCTGTGAACATGCCGATGGTTTCTCTTGTTGCGGAGGACACGGATAAGGACGGCATTGACGAGCTGGTAGTGACCGCCGGTCTCAATGATATAAATTATAAACCCGGCGGAGACGTGCGTCTGGGTTCGCAGATGTTTGTCTTTGACTATTACCGGGACAACGGAAAGCCGGTATGGAACAAGAGCGCCGGGTATGATCTGGGTCCGGCGGAAGATATTAAGGCCAGCGACAGCCAGCGAATAGTGTGGGCGTCCTCGACTGTAGGAAATATGCTTGTTTCCACCAACACTGCCGGAATAGACTATCCGGAGATACTGTCAGCAGGCTTTGTGGACAGTAACAGCGGCTATCACATTGGTCTTACCGATAATATCGGAGCTGTGATGTTCCAGGCGACGGGGCAGCTGGCGGAAACGAAAGGCACCGGCGTTTCGCTTAGGAACGGCGGACCTGAGGTGCAAAACGCAATCTGCACATACGCTCCCGTCTTTCATGAACAGCATAAAGCAAATGAATTTACCATAGACGGAATGGATAAGGGCGATGATGCATACAATCTAATGGCGGTGCAGGCGTTTGCCGACAAGGGCTACGGCGCCCAGGAGTCTGTATTTATCAGCGGCACGGTTTACCGCGCCACGGCGGAAGGACTGCAGGTTGCCTATACGCCGAGTTATTTCAGTGAAGCGGATAATTATGCACAGTATAGCAGCAGTATCACCGACCGTGTCGATCGTACCGGCGTCCAGGACGTTGTTGCCGGAAACTTTGACGGCAATGACTACGGGCGTGAACAGATCATCTGCTCTACAGCGCTGAAAAAGTACTACTATAATTATGAAAGCTATACTAAGATGTACTACATCTGGAACGACTTCAGCGTGAACAGTGAAGGCGCGCCCATAAACAATAACGGCGATGTACTTGAGGCGGGCGCAACGATAGAGGACAAATGGGCATATACGGAAATGTCCGACTACATGACAAAAGCGTCAGGAAATCTTTATGTAACGCTGACGGTGTTGGATACGGGCAATGACAGCACTATCGTAGAGCTTAAAGAGGTGGAACGCACATACAGCGAGCCCGGTGTGATAGCCATACTGGAGGCTCCGCCGTATTTCAGCGACGTGGGCGACGACGATACCGAGAACGCGACGACTTTCGGAACATCGACCTCTACAGGCAGCGGTTATTCAAACAATGTAGGGTTCAGCGCCGGAGTCACTATCGGTTATGAGGCGGATGCAGTATTTGCCGGAGGAGGCTGGGAGCTGAGCATAGATAATTCCTTTAACTGGGGATTTGAAAACACCACTACCCAGGAATTTTCAACCTCGTTTGTCAACCATACCAGCGATAATCTGGTAGTGGTATACCGCAGTCCTGTCGTGTGCTACAGGTACGTGGATCAGAACGGCAAGGATATGATAGTGTCCAAATCGGGAACTCCCGCGACCTCAATGATCACGGTAGACGATTATAACGATGCAGTCGCGCAGTACAGTTCTGCGAAGCTTGATTTTATAGACGACGGACTGCTGTGCGAGGCGGGAAATCCGGCAAGCTACCGTCAGAACAGCGCCGGACTGACAAATCCTGTAGAAGCTGCGGCGACTTCGGAGGTAAGCGCATGGATACAGTACAGAAGTCAGGGTACAATAGAACAGGCGATCAGCAAGTCGCAGGAATCGGAAAACGATTTTACATACGGACTTGATATCAGCTTCAGCGCATGGGGTACGCTGTTCGGCGCTAAGGGCGGCGTTCAGGCTGGGTTGTCGTATGAACATTCAACATCATGGATGAACGGAAAAGGCGTAAATAAATCCGGTTCTGTAACAGGCAAGCAGGTGGACGGATATGATTTCCAGTGGAGATTCGTCACATGGGAAACAACGCTCAACGGCGCGACTGTACCGATCATGGGATATCTGGTACGCGATGTAGTAGCTCCTCCGTCCGCGGGACAAAATCTGATCGTAAAAGAAGCGGACGACACCAGCGTTATGCTGAGCTGGGAGCGCGGAGACAGAGCGGCGCAGCAATACCGGATATACCGCATCCTGGACGACGGCAGCTATGCCCTGGTGGGCGCTGTCAGCGGCGATGAACTGGAATACACCCTCACTCAGCTCAAAGAGGGAACTACATATACATATACGACACGCGGCGTAGCGTATGAGGATGACGGAGACGCTGTAGAGTCGGTTGACGGTTCATGGATCACTGTGCGCACACGCTCCTCCGATGCGGCAAATCTGCGTATCTCTCTGACGGGCGCGCAGGACGGCGTCGTTCATTCGAGCGGCGAGCGTGCGAACGTGGGCGTTACAGTAGTAGGCGCTCCGGCTGCCGGCACTATCAGCTACCGCTGGCAGATGCTCAGCGCACAGCCCGATTCACAATGGACGGATATGAAAAACGGAACAGGCAATGAGGGTATCGGAACGGTCAGCGGTGCGCTGGGTGCAAATCTGACCATGCAGGAGCTGGATGAAACGATGGACGGCGCTATGCTTCGCTGCCTGGTGATGCTTTCTTCGCCGGACGGTTCTACGGAGGTCTATTACGGCAGCAGCGCAGTGCTGGATATCTCAGCCGATACGACGGGAACTGTCCTGTCCGTTGTAAATGCAGCCGGCGGAGAAGGAACTGTCAGCGACCCGTATACCGGCATATCCGACCATGTAATACAGACGACACAAGAGGTGTTTAACAGCGTTCAGCAGCAGGTAAGCGTAACGGCCGGTGAAAACGCGGAAAAAACGCTTTCAGTCTACGGTACCGCAGACAGCGGTACAGGAGAGACGGGCGCGCCGTATGTCGGATTTTATGAAAATGAGGGAGGCGCGATCGAATACTATGCCGTGACCGAAGCGGACGGCGTTTATACCGCAGGCGGACAGCTGACGGAAAAAAGCGATATGCAGTGGTACGATGGAGCAGGAGATGCTTATGAGCTGCCTGTAGATAAATTTCCGGATCTGAAGGACTTTACCGGTGAGATCGATACGGAAGAGATCAACGGCGCTACAGCCCGGCATATGGCTGAGATAAGGACGGATGACGAAGGAAGCATCGAATCATATACGGAATATTGGGTACAGTTAGCCTCGGAAAATAACGATGAGGATATATTCTATATCAAAGATCCTCTGAACGGCGATTTTACTGTAACATCAGGACCGGAAGGTACAGGAGAGCTGCTTCAGGCATACAAGGGCAGTTCGGATTCACTGCTGATACTGAGCGGAGATGAAACGGCGGGAGCGCAGAGCTATGCAGGCTACAGCAAGCTATCGGACAATAGACTCATTCCGGAATTTGAGTTCAGAGGCGTTGAGAATCCCGGTCTGTATCTGATATCTGAGGGATCGTCGGAAGGAGAAACGACAGAGACGCTGTACGCCGATAAGAACAGCCTGAGCGCGAAAATGGAGACTGTACGGAAGACGGAAGAGGTGACAAATTCCGAACCGCGCGACGGCACTCAGATTACCTTGTCGGCGGAAGTAACAAATCTGAATAAAGAAACCGAGGTCAGCACACAGGTGGACTACACGATAACAAACCTGTCTACCGGCGCTTCCGAAGCGCTGTATGCTGCATCGGGACAGCCGGTCACATGGACAGCCGCGTCGGCGGGACTCTACCGTATCACAGCTGCGGCTCAGGCGGGAGAAACCACAAGAGTCAGCACGGATACGCGTTACTATTATGCGCGGCAGGTACAGCCGGGCAGCGAGCCCGTTACCGAGTACCGTCTGCTGGCGCTGCGTGACAGAGTCCCGAGCGACGGTATCACTTACGACGGTACACCGATAACACTGAGCCTCCAGAGCCGTCAGGCGGGAACGGGTACATCCGAGCCGGACGAAAACTGGACAGATGTAAAGGATGGCGTGAGCTATGCAGTGGTTACGCCGGACGCTACGGAAGCTGTGACGATACAGCCTTCATATACGCCGTCTGTGGGAGGCGTTTATCAGTTTATCGCTTACGTGAACGGAAGTCAGGCGGCTTCAATGCGGTTTAATACAGACAAGGTTTCAATTACCGTTGCGCCCGTATGGGGAGACGGCGGCGAGAGCCAGGAGACAGGCGCTCCGGCACTGCTGGCAGACATCAAGCCTGCGACCGGAGATAAGATGTTCGGTGAAGATCAGGATCTTCTGGAAGAAGCGCTGGAGGTCACCTGCGATCTGTATGATGCGAATGGTGTGCGCAAAGAAAATATAGGCGGACTGTTTGACGTAAATCTCGTATATGGGACAGACGACGGATCGCAGGCAGCAGCAAAGGAATTGCAGTCAAAATACAATGTGAAGCTTGAAAAGGAGACTATCCTGAAGCTGAATAACGCCGCGGTCGTGACCTACGGTTCAGGAGAAAACGGTACGATCACAGCAAGGTATACGGAAGGATCCGAATTTGCATTTAACAGCGGAGACAGTATCCCGATGACAATGGGACTGAGCTTTGAGGCGCAGCCGGAGAGCGGGTATCATGTGTTTGCATGGACGGTAACGAAGAACGGCGTAACAGAAGATATTAACAGCAACAGCAATATCAATATTGTAAAGGCGGAAGGAACGGATATTGAAAAGCTGACGATATCCGGCCTGGCGGCGCTGTTCGGTCAGGCAGCCGGCGGAACGTTAGACGTACAGGTCACCTTTGCGAATGATTCGAACACGATAACATACAGCGTAGGTCAGTCCGGAGGCGGACAGCTCACTGCAAAGGTCGGAGAAAATCCGCTCGGGAGCGGATCGTCCGTAGCCTACGGAGCGAACGTGACCTTTAACGCAGAGCCGGACGAAGGCAAGATGATCGCAAGCTGGACTGTGGACGGAACGATCTGTCAGTGGCCGGATACGCAGGAGTGGTACCGCGCTGAGTCGCTCACGCTCCCGAATGTGACGGAAGGTCACACGGTCGTAGTTACATTTACGGATATAGAGACTTCCGATATATATGTTTCGGCAGTAAACGAAGCGGGAGATCCCGACGCCGGAGCAGTTATTTCAGCGGCGGAGAAAGACGGAGAGCCTATCGCGGCTCAGGACGGCCGGTATACGGTCGAGCGCGACACGGCAGTGGTATTTACTGCCGCGCTTGCTGCGGAGGGCAACAATACGATAAGAGAATGGCAGACCAGCACGGACGGAGTTTCCTGGCAGACGGTGAACGGCTCGGGCGGACAGCTCAGCTATACGCATTATAACCCATCGTCTGAAAAGCTGTATGTGCGCGCGGTAGTTACCTCGGCACAGACCTATCCGCTGAGCTGGAGCATAGCTGCGGCGGACGGAGGAGAAGTACCTGCGGAGGCGGGCGCGGCTCTTAAAGCCGTAAGCGGCGGACAGGAGCTTGTAAACGCAGCGCAGCAGCCGGCTTATATCCCGGTGGAATTTACGCTAACGCTGGATAATGCGTATTATGCAGCGGAATGGAGTGAAAATGTAACGCCGGATCCGACGGATAACACAAAGGCTTCGCTTAACAGTCTGACAGGAGAGACGGCAGTTACGGTCACGATAGCCAAAAAGCCGGTGATAACCATAGCAGGTGTGTCAAACGGCTCCGTAACAGTTAAAGGTATAGTAAACGGCGAAGAGACCGAGATTCAGAGCGGCGGATATGTTGACTACGGCACAAAGCTTGTAATCACAGCGTCGCCGAACGGAGGCTATACGGCAGATACGATAAACGGTCAGGCTGTGAACAGCGGACGCGAGAACGGAGAAAAGACGTATACGGTAGAAACTGTAACGGGCGATACTGAGGTCACGGCGGCATTCCTTGCGAAGCCGGTGATAGGCATAACAGATGCCGACGGCGGAGAGGTGACAGTAAGCGGAATGGTTGACGGCGTTACACAGAATGTGGAGAACGGCGGATATGTTGATTATAACACTGAGCTGACAGCTGAGCTTACACCGTATAAAGGCTATGCTGTGAGCAGTCTGCCGGGCTTTACGCTGACGGAGGAAGCTGATAACAGCGATGTGCGCACCGGTACGGCGGTCGTTTCCGCAAACACGGCAGTAGACGCGCAGTTCCGCGTACTGGCGGTATATGACGCTGCTTATTCGGTAGTTGATACGGATAACGACGGCGAAGGCGATCTCGGAACACTGTCGGCTGATGCAGAACGCAAGGGCATGACGGAATATGCAGAGACTGAGGACAGACCGGCAGCGGTACAGGGAAGCACTTTCGTTTACGAGGGCGGATCTCTCGCTCTTACAGCAGTTCCGGACGAAGGTTACCGTGTACGTGAATGGAAAATAGACGGCGAGGTATATATGCGCGACGGACAAAAGTTCGTCAGCGATGAGCTTCTGCTGACAGCGGCTGAGCTTGCGCAGTATACTGAGCAAAACGGCGGAACTGCGCCGCAGATAACCGTACAGTTTGAATACGGTACGCCGCGCATATCCTTTGCAGACCCGCAGAACGGCGTTCTTACTGCAACGGTCGGCGGCAATCCGTTTACGAGCGGAGGTTCCACCGGCAATGAGATAGTATTTAAAGCGGAGCCCAATGAACATTATGAGGTCAAAGAATGGCGCGTAAACAACGATGTTGCAGAGGGCGAGGAAGGAAATGAGTTTTCCTATACGCCGGAGGGCAGGAGCGTAACTATAGAAGTCGTGCTTTGGGGCGAGCTGCTGGATGTAACGGCGGCGGCAGGCGAAGGCGGCAGTGCAGCCGTATCTTCCGAGACCGTGCGCTACGGCGATGAAGTGACGCTTACTGCGGCGGCGGATACAGGCTTTGCCTTTGAGGGCTGGTACCTCAGCGGCGAGAGGATAGAAAACGCGGACGCTGTATATACCTTTACAGCTGCGGGATCGGGCGCATATGAAGCGCGGTTCACGGTAACGGCTGATAACACTGTAACATACGGCGTGAGCGACACGTCTATGGGCAGTATTACTGCTTCTGCGGACGGACAGGGCTTTGAATCGGGCGCTGCGCTTACCGGAGGACAGGAGATAGTGTTCACCGTAACGCCGAAGAGCGGATACCGCGTGAAGGAATGGAGCGGTCTGCCCGGCAGCGCGGAGATAAGCGCGGATAGAAAAACCGTTACGATTCCGGTATTGGGAGAGTCTCTGAACGTTACGGCGGTCATGGAGGCTGCGCCGATACGAACGATAACAATACTTGATACGGAGCGCGGACGCATAAGCGCGCAGGTGAACGGTCAGGATGTAACGCAGGTGGAGGACGGCACCGAGGTGACTTTCACGGCTGTGCCGGACAGCTACTGGATGTTTGAGAGATGGACGAACGACGCTGCGGATCAGACAGAAAGCAGCTTTACCATGGCGGTGACCGGCGATATTACGGTCGGCGCAGTATTTGGTGCGGCTATGAACTATGAAGTGACTTTCCGTGCAGAGGGCGGAAACGGTGCCGTTTCCGGAACGGCGGACGGAGCTGAGATGACCGCGGGAGAAACAGTCCAGAAGCCGGGCGGCTCCAAGCTGGTATTTACCGCAGTTCCGGCGGCCGGAGAAACAGGATATATGGCTGCACAGTGGACGGTAAACGGCACGGTTGTAACGCGTGAGAACATGGCCGAGCTGGGCGCGACTGCGGCGGACATGGAACACCATTTGTCAAACACGCTGACGATAAACAGTCTGGCGGAGAATATAGAGGTCACCGTAAGCTTTGAGGAATACAAGGGCTACGCTGTTCCTTCAGAAGCGGGCACGGGATGTATTCTTAAGGATATCAAGAGGATTCCCGCAGAAACGTACATCGGCGCGCCGGAAAACGAGATACGCAGCGGCGGAGATCTGACCTTTACAGCAGCGCTTGATGATGGGTATACCTATATCAGTACGCTTTCGGTAAACGGCTTTGATTGTATTTCCGGTACCGGAACGGCGGAGGGCTGTGAGAGCGTTGCGGCGGTACGCAACAGCGACGGCAGCTATACCGTTACCGTATCGGGAGTCAACGGCGAGATATCGATAGAAACAGAGGCTCATAAGCTGGTAGTTACCGAGGGTTTGGACGAATATATTATCCCGGCGGCGCTTACCGAAGCAGGTATAGAGACCGCGGCGGATATCCGTCAGAAGCTGACGGCGACAGTTACCGGAGGCAGCGATGGCACGGTATTTATGGATATCGCCCTGAAATATTTTGACGACGATACCGGAGCTTGGCTGGAGGTTTCCGAGGATAATTTCCCGGAGAACGGGATCGACGTTGTTATCCCGTATCCGGACGGAACGGACAGCAAGGACACATTCACCGTTGCGCATATGATATCAGGCGGAGAAAAAGCAGGTCAGACGGAGATAATAGCACACAGCAAGGAAACAGACGGGCTGCATTTCCACGTTGAGAGTCTTTCGCCGTTTGCGATAACCTGGATCAAGTATACCGAGCCTGTTACACCGTCAGGCGGAGGCGGCGGTGGCGGCGGAGGCGGAGGAGGAGGCGTTACCTCCTATACCGTGACCTTCGACAGCCAAGGCGGCAGCGATGTGGAAAAGGTAACGGTAAGCCGGAACACAACTGTTGACAGACCGGCAGATCCGACCCGAGAGGGCTATATCTTCGGCGGATGGTATACAGACGAAGGCTGTACATCGGCGTTTGATTTCACATCAAAGATAACAAAGAATATGACTTTGTATGCAAAATGGACTGAGACCGGTAATTCGGAGCCTGTGACAGACGAATGGAAAAATCCGTTCACGGACGTTTCGAAGAACGATTGGTTCTATGAAAATGTACGCTATGCATACGAAAACGAGCTGTTTGCGGGCGTTACCGAAACAGAGTTTGCACCGAACTCGCCCATGACGCGCGGTATGCTGGTCACGGTGCTGTGGCGTGCAGAGGGCGAGCCGGAGGGCGGAGCAAATACTTTCGCCGACGTTTCCGACGGCGCGTACTATGCTCAGGCTGTAGCTTGGGCGGCGGGCAACGGCGTTGCAGAAGGCTACGGCGATTCGGTATTCGGTCCGGAGGATCTTATCACCCGCGAGCAGATGGCGGCTGTTATGAACCGTTACGCGGAGTATAAGGGCATGGAAACAAACGAGTCGGGCGACCTCGCGCAGTTCACCGACGCAGACGAGATCTCAGGCTGGGCTAAAGAAAATGCAGCATGGGCTGTAGGAGCGGAACTGCTCACCGGCAGAGGAGACGGAACGCTTGACCCGCAGGGCAGCGCGACCCGTGCAGAGACTGCGGCGATATTGCAGAGGTTTTTGGAAAAGGAATAAAAAAATAAGCTGCGCATTCGGTACTGCGTCCGAACTTCGGATCGTATGTGACTGACGCAGAGCAAAACAGCCGCGGCATGGCCTCATCGCTTTGCCGCGGCTTATTAAATGAAAGCTCCCGGACTGTCCGGGGGTTTTTTATTATGTGTGCCGGGCATGGTACATATCTAACTGGTGAAAGTCCAATCTCAGGTATTTACCGCCAAGCGAAGCAAATCGCAAGCCTCTGACAGCAATGTTAGAGGGGAGGAAGCGGTGCAGCAAAACTCTTGAGCCTGCGAACAGAAACTTAATATAAGGCTAAATGGCGGATAAGGCTGCATATCAAACCGAAGTCCGAAAGGTAAATATAAAACCAAAACGGTAAATCAAGAGGTTGTGGAGTGAAAGATATGTGAATTACCCCGAGAGACCCGTCCGGCATATTGAAAAGATATGTGCAATAAAAAATTCACAGGCGGGAGTCAGCTGAGGTCATAGCAGATATGGACACCGAAATACTGAAGGACTTAATGCAGCTGTAGTGCAAATCGCTGTAAGCAATATTCGGACAATATTGTATGTCTGTATAAGCACGCTGTCAGTTCGGAAATTATTTTTTCTTAAAGTATTGAGATATGTCCGCATTTATGATAAAATCTATGCTGAATTCAGACGAAGGGACTTGTTTTGGATATGCTTATAGATTTTCACACACATATGTTCCCGCCGGAGATAGCCGGGCGCGCTCTCGGGGGGATAATCGAGCGCACAAAGGCTATATACGGCATAGATCAGGAAACGAGCTTTGACGGGACGCTTGCAGGACTGAGGGCTTCTATGAAAGATACCGGGACAGACCTGAGCGTGGTTCTGCCTATAGCCACAAAGCCGACGCAGTACAGGACGATAAACAAGTACGCGCTCGAAGCGCAGGGCGGCGGGATAATATCCTTTGCATCTCTGCACCCGTATCAGGACAACGTAAATGAAACGCTGGCTGAAATAGTATCTGCCGGGTTTAAGGGAATAAAGCTGCATCCGGATTATCAGCAGGTATTTGCTGATGATGAAAGATTTATCGCGCTTGTAAAGCGGGCGTGCGGGCTGGGACTGTATACGGTCATCCACTCGGGCGAAGATCTCGGTATGCGTCCGCCGTTTCACTGCACGGTCGGCAGGCTAAAGCGTCTGCTTGACCGCGTTGATGAGAGCCTCATCATAGCAGCGCATATGGGCGGATTTAATATGTGGGACGAGGTATTGGATAAGATAGTGCATACCTCCGCGTATTTTGATACGGCGGTCGTGAGCCGGTATATAGACATTGATACCTACAGACGGATAATAGAGGAGCACGGAGCGGACAGGATACTGTTCGGCTCGGACGCGCCGTGGGAGGATCCGCGGGAAACCTATGCTTTTCTGATGAGCGCGGGGCTGTCCGAAGAGGAAAACGAGCTTATAACGCATAAAAATGCGGAGCGCATACTGTTCGGGAAAGCATAAAAGCACGGTGTTGAAAAGAAGTGAAAAAAATTTTAAAAAATGTTATGATATAATTGATGGGTGACAAAAAAGATGAGAATAGCATCCAAATGTGATATAATGTTTAACGACCAAGAAAAACATTAGTCAAAGGAGCTATTCTCATGATTAGTATATCAGAAGTTGC
>CALXZP010000070.1 GCA_944393255.1 uncultured Clostridia bacterium
AACGGATTTTGATTCCGTCATGCGTAGGTTCGAGTCCTGCTATCCCTGCCAGGGCCATTAGCTCAGTCGGCAGAGCACTTGACTTTTAATCAAGTTGTCCGGGGTTCGAATCTCCGATGGCTCACCAGCGAAAAACGGCTTAACCATGCGGTTTAAGCCGTTTTTCTTTTTCTTCATAGTCGCTCAAAGCGGCTTGTTCTATACTTTGTTCTATACTTTTTTAAGATAAATAATATAGTGATTTGTGTTACTTTCTATCAAATTAAACGAGTAAAAACCGTATAACAAAATGACAAATTATATACTATCGCAACCATAAAGCATGTATCATTACGACGGTATATAAAGTTTTATATTGACGCTATGGTATTTTTATGATATAATGTAAATGCAGTAAAATGTACTGTAGGTGATAAAGAAATTTATGTAACCTTGATAGAATGGAATGGCGGCGGCTGTTCCGACACTCTCACAAAGGGGGTGTTTGATTATGAATATTGATGTCAATATGATTTTGAGTATTCTAATACTTATCATCTTAGCTGATATAATCAAGAACATAAAAAAATAGTCGCCCCTTACCCGCAATAAGGAGCGATTGCGTCAGGTAAAAACCTGACAAAACAAACCAATTTTGCGGAACGGTCAAAACCATTCCTTTACTATCTAAATTATATCACAGTATTATTATATTGTCAAGGGGTGATTTTATGCCGCAATCGGAAGCACAAAGAAGAGCTAAGGCAAAATATAACGCTAAGGCATATGATAGACTTGAATTAAAAGTTTTAAAAGGGAACAAAGAAATCATTCAAAACTATTGCAAGGATAAGAAAACATCGGTCAATAAATTGATGAATGACTTACTAGACGAACAATTAACAAAATATGGATATAGGCTTATAAAGCGTGTTAATGACAATTGCATATCTAACGACAAGTAAAATAAGCAAGCCGCCAAAATATAAACGGCTTGCTATTTTTTGTGGGCTGCGTTTCGCGATCCCATGTTGCCTACGCCAAAATTGGTCTACAACATCGACAAATTGAGATCAGCCTGTAACTCTGCCGTAATTTCACGCTTACACTTATAGTATGCGTTGCGGCTTAACCCTGTTAGCTGTATACATTCTTTATCGTTAAGGCTGCCGCCGCAGATCTTGCAATGCTGCTTGATTTGTGCTTTGGCGGCTATGCTCTTTTTAGTCTGCCATGTATCGCTTTTTGTATAGCAATTTTCATAGTCGCTCAAAGCGATTTGTTCTATACTTTGTTCTATATGGAATTAGGATGAGACAGCATTGATAAAGCAGAGGTGCTTTCTCTATAAACCAAGAATAAATGTAATATCTAATATGCTAATTATCAACAAAATTCGGATTTTTGCTTATGTCCTCTTGCAATCTTGTTCGGTTTTCTGTAAAATAGGAATATAGCGTATTGACGTTAAACGCTATGCGCGGACTGTAGGATAAAAATGCAGGCTGATCCCGATAGTCAGGGATAAGCTCTGCGGCTGAGATTTGTGAGGGTATGCTATGTTGAATTTATTTGAGATATCAGTAAATCTTATTGAGCAATTAATTATTTTATTATTTTTATCTTTTTATTTTGGTTGCAAATACAATGATATAAGAAAATATATAGGTTTTATAGCTACCGTAACTATATCGACTATTACAGTTACAATATTTAATTCATTTTATGTTTTTGAAGGCTTTTTAGGGTTGGTATTTATATTGATATATACAGTATACGCACATTTATTTTTAAAGGGCAATATTTACACGAAAATATTTATTGCCGGTTTTATAACATGTATTACATATTTTATCGCTTTATTTTCGATTCTTTTTGTAAGCATAGTTTATGACCAGAACGATTATATGATATACAATATGCATATAAGCAGAATAGTACTTATCATAATGAGCAAGACGTTGCTCATAATAGCGTGTACAATAATGCTTAGATTTAGGTTCAATGATATAGGAGCAAAACGAAATATTGTACTTTTGATAGTTATGCCTATAGTAGTGGAAATCTCCATTATAGGGATCATGCAAGTGTTTTTAAAGCACAGCGAGTTAAAAGGCGAGCTTTTGCTGGCATCTATAAGTATAATGGCTGTTAATGTGATCACATATTATGTTTTTATAAGGATAAATAAGGATATAGAATACGAAGCAAAAATAAAAATGATGGAGCAGAAGGAGGAATATGATATCAGACATGCCGACGAGCTGGAAGAGCTTTATAAAAAGATATGCAGTGTGCGTCATGATATCATACACCATTTTGCTGTGTTAAAAGGGTTGATAGACGATGAGAATATAAGGGCGCTTAAATATATCGACGCTGTGACGGATGCGCAGATAAGGAGCGTCAGAGATTTCATAAAAACGGATAATGATTATTTTGACGCCATAGTCAATACAAAGCTGGCAGTGTGCGAGAGATCGGGGATAGAATTAAAAGCCGATGTAATGAACGGAGCCTTGAATAAGCTGAACAATTATGAAATAGCGTCTCTTTTCGGAAATCTGCTCGATAACGCAATGGAGGCTGCTAAAAAGGCGCCGGCCAAAGAAATAGTGCTGGAAGTCAGCAAACACGGCGATAATGTATACATATTCATGAAAAATACTATTGCGGCCTCTGTGCTGGAGAAAAATAAACATCTCAGAACGACAAAGGCGGATAAGGAATACCACGGTTTGGGTATAAATAATATAACAAAGGTAGTAAACAGTTATAACGGAGTTATCAGATATTTTGAAGATAGCGGTTATTTCTGCTGTGAGATACTTATATAAAAAAATAAAGATTTTTATCACCAAAAACGAACTGTTGTTACCTTTCTTTTGTTGACGGTAAAGCCGGCAAGTGCTATAATAAAAAACGTGCTTTGAAGAAATTCAATTCAAAGTATGACGTTTGATGTATTTGCCGGTATATCAATTTTTCGGAGACCTTATAGCTGTGTCCGAGGGCCGGATGATACAGCTTTAAGCTGTATTGTCGTTTAATGGCAGTCTGTAGATTTCATTATAAACAAAATATGGCAAAGACATCTTGGGCGTTCGATTCCATTCATCATTTCAGCGGGAGCTATGAGCTCCGGCTGAAATGATCGGGAATTGACGCTCTTTTTGTCTGCTGCGATTGCCCGCAGGCTGTGTTCAAAACGAGCTTTACTGAGCGGTGATGAGCTCTGAGAAAATGACCGTGTTCTTATCTATAGGAGTGCGGTGTTTTTATGAAGAAAAGTAAAATATATATGGATGCATTGCTCGCTGTCAGGTGTGATTTGAGAAGCAAATAAAATTATTTCATACCGTAATGAGTGCGTTTTATACCAAATATTTTTTGAGGAAAAATATCTTTATTGGTATAATGAGCATATATTAAAAAGGACAGGCAAAATGGAAAAAATTTCGTCATTGTTAACCGAAGAATTTATAAAAAGAGATATCATAACCTCTGAAAAACGGGAAATATGCAGGATAGGTATTGAGCTTATACTGGCGGATATCATAAATTTTACTGCTATATTGCTGATAGGGCTTATAGCAGGAAAGTTTGTATACGGCTGCATTTATCTTGTATTGTTCTGGACGGTGCGCAGATTCAGCGGCGGCTTTCATGCCAAAACGTATGCCGTATGCAGAACGGTAACGATAGGAACTTTTGTTTTGGTGCTGCTGGCGGCACGGCTGATAAACGCACATCTGATATTGTATACAGCCGCGCTTGATATCGCGGCCATTGCGGCGGTCGTATTGTTCGCTCCTGTGAAACACCCGAACAAAGAACTTTCGGATAAAGAGATAAAAATGAACAGATTTTTTTCTCTGGTATCCGTTCTGCTGTTTGCAGCAGTTTCTATTTGTTTAGTATCCGCAGGCTTAAAAGAAGGACTTTGCATTGCATTAACTTTGTTTGCGATCGCTGTGCTTATGCTTGCGGGTCTTATAAGCAACCGAAGAAGGGAGGGAAAAAACGATGTCAAAGTTTGTTGACAAGATCCTGAGCTGTGCCGCAAGCACGGCGGAGGAGGCTTTTTGGGAGGCTATGGGTCTGGCTTCGATGGGCGGCGCATATGAGCCGGAAATGTCTGATGAAGTAAAGTCGTGCAAGGCGCGCCGCGCTTCAAAGATGGAAAAGCTTTTTGACAAGATCGCAGGCTGAGCATAATTTTTCCTTTTGTAGATTTCATTATTAATAAAAATACGGGCTCTCCGTCTGTAAGGCGGCGGAGCCCGTTTGATTTTCGGAGGTATCAGACAGCGGACACCGCCCGTTTATCTCGTATATATTTAAAATATGTTTGCTGAGCCTCGTCTAACATGTCCTGTTTTCGGGTCACGTTTATCGTCCTGCCGTTTGCCAGTATCAATTTCTTCCTTTCAAACCTGCCTATAAACCGGCAGTTGCAGATATAGCTTTTATGTATAAATATAAAGCCGTAATCGGAAAGCTGGCTGATGATATTCCTCAGCGCACCTCTGAATTTAAAGAGCACTCGCCCCGACAGGTCGTGGGCGGCTATATAATTTTTATCGCTTTTCAGATATGCGACCTTGTTGACGTTCAAAGATACGATCTTCTCGCCGAGAAAAATATAAACGATCTCGCTTGCTTCTCTTTTGCGGGACAGCTCCTGTACAAGACCGGGCAGGATACCGTTGAGCCGGTGCAGATCGTTTTTGCTTACAAACTGATACGGATTGTAATAAAAGGATCTGTATGCAAGCTCTTCATGTGCGCTTACAAATATCACCGATATATCCGGCTGCTGCTTTTGAAGCTCGCAAATCGCTTCAAATCCGTCTTTGCCGGGCATATCTATATCGGCAAGAATTATATCGGTGTGATTTTTCCGGCAATGGCTGATAAATTCACGGCTGTCATCGAAGTCTATGATCTCGCAGAGATAATTGTGTTCTGTCATGATGCGCTCGACCATGTCGTACAGCTTTTCCAGAAAAACAAGCTCATCGTCACAAATAGCAATTTTAATTATATCCATCTTTATTCTCCGTGAATATTTTTCTTTGG
The DNA here is from genome assembly GCA_944393255.1 of uncultured Clostridia bacterium. GTDB lineage: Bacteria > Bacillota > Clostridia > UBA1381 > UBA1381 > Ornithomonoglobus. Next base: position 5,062 of record CALXZP010000070.1, read on the forward strand.
TTTACTATATTATATAATAAAAGAAATTGCTTGTAAAGAATAGTTTCTGATTTATTGCTGAAAAAAGAGTATATGGAAAATTATTTTCCATATACTCCCTAAAAATCAACAAACCGTTTATCATATTATCCGGCGTTTCGATGCGCAGCAGAGGTCAAACTATCTCTGCGCCCGATTGTATGTCATTTATTGTTGTAAGCGCCGTAAGGCTGCCGTTGTATTCGGCGGAAAGTATCATACCGCAGGAGTCAAGTCCCATCATCTTTCTCGGTTTAAGGTTTGCTATGAACACAACGTTTTTGCCTATAAGCTCCTCCGGCTTGTGATACTGCGATATCCCGGAAAGTATCTGGCGCTTTTCGCCGCCGACTTCAAGCGTGAAGCGCAGAAGCTTTTTTGACTTTTTAACAGGCTCGCATTCGAGCACCTTTCCCACTCTTATATCAAGCTTTTCCCACTCGTCAAACTCAATATAGTCCTTATACGGCGCAAGCTCTATCTCCGGTTCCTGCTGCCGTTCAAGCTCGGCGGAAAGCTCCGCAAGCTTTTTCTCCGTATCTATCCTTGCAAACAGCACCGCAGCTTCGCCGACCCTTGAACCCGGCTCATATACTCCAAATTTCGTTGTGCTTTCGTATGAAGCGTCAGCGGCGCCGATCTCTTTTAAGATCTTTTCCGAAGTCTCGGGCATATATGAACTGAGAAGCGAAGCTATTATTCTTATTGTCTCTATCAGGTTATATAATACCGTGCCGAGCCGCGGTTTTGTTTCATCGCTCTTTGCGAGTATCCAAGGCGTTGTTTCATCAATATATTTATTGGCGCGGTTTGCGACCTTCCAGATCTCATCGAGCGCATCCGCAACGCGCAGCGAGTCCATCTTTTTCTCAATGGCAGGCATAGCGCCCTCCGCAGCTGCTTTTAAGCCGGCGTCAAATTCGCCCTCCTCAGCCGGAGCGGGAACGGCGCCGCCGAAATATTTGTTTACCATAGCCACAGTTCTCGTAACGAGATTGCCGAGCGTGTTGGCAAGATCGCTGTTGTAGCGGCTTATGAACACCTCATATGTGATCGTGCCGTCCTGTGCAAACGGCATCTCGTGGAGCATATAATAACGTACAGCGTCAACACCGAAATGGCGGACGAGATCCTGCGCGTATATAACGTTTCCTCGGGATTTGCTCATTTTTTCTTCGCCGAAAAGCATCCATGGGTGACCGAATATCTTTTTCGGCAGCGGCTCGCCGAGCGCCATAAGCATGATCGGCCAGTAGATGGTGTGAAATCTTAATATATCCTTGCCGATTATATGAACGTTTGCCGGCCAGTATTTTTTGTAAAGCTCGCCCTTTTCATCTACCGAATAACCGAGTGCCGTTATATAGTTTGAGAGCGCGTCTATCCATACGTATATCACGTGTCCCGGATCGAAATCCACCGGTATGCCCCAGGAAAAGCTTGAGCGTGAAACGCAGAGATCCTGCAGACCGGGTTTTATAAAGTTGTTGAGCATTTCGTTCTTTCTTGATTCCGGCTGTATAAAGTCCGGGTTATCTTCAATATACTGCTCGAGCTGCTTCTGATACTTTGACATTTTGAAGAAATATGCTTCTTCCTTTGTTTTCTGAACAGGTCTGCCGCAGTCCGGGCAGCATCCGTCCTTGAGCTGCGTCTGCGTCCAGAACGATTCGCACGGAGTGCAGTACCAGCCTTCGTATTCGCTTTTATATATATCGCCCCGGTCATACAGCTTTTTAAAGATCTTCTGAACGGCTTTCACATGATAGCCGTCGGTGGTTCTTATAAACCCGTCGTAGCTTATGTTGAGCATGTCGGCTATATCCTTTATCTCTCCGGCTATCTTGTCAACGTGCTGCTGCGGCGTTATTCCCTGCTCCTCGGCTATCTCCTGTATCTTCTGACCGTGCTCGTCCGTTCCGGTCAGAAAATACACGTCCTTGCCTATATATCGGTTATGACGGGCGACAGCGTCTGTAAGAACCAGCTCATAGGTGTTCCCTACATGCGGTGTTTTGGACGTGTACGCAATGGCGGTAGTCACATAAAATTTTTCCTTATCCATTATATACTCCTTACTTATTCAAAATATTGTTGATATATTCAATAAACATCTTTACCTCTCGGACTGCGAAGCCCCAGAGCTGTTTTGCTATTCTTATGATACCGTTGAACAGTCCGACCTTGTACAGGCTTATGATTATCATCAAAAGGATCGGACCTATCAGCATTCCTATGATCCCCCACCATCTGTAGCCTATATACATGGCTATAAGCGTCAGTATCGGGTTAAGTCCCATTTTATCGCTGACGAGCTTCGGCTCGATGAGCCGCCTTAAAAGCGCAACGGCAATGTAAACGCATACATAGCCTATACCCAGCTTTATATTGCCGTCTATGAAGTAGATAACGGCAAGCGGCCACAGTGTTATTCCGCTTCCGAGGAACGGAAGCGCATCGAGGATGGCTGTGGCGGCAGCAACGAGCAATGAGTACGGAGCGCCCAAAACGGAAAGAGCGATCGAGATCATCACGAAAATAATGAACATGAGGATGATCTGTGCGCGTACATACCCGCCGAGATATTTCCTGCATTCACTGCCTATCTCGCTGAGCTTTGAGACAGTTTTGGGACCGAGAAAACGTTTTATCGACCGATCCATGTTTTCCTTTTGCGAAACCATAAAGAACATGGCTATAACGAATACGATCGTCCATATAAAGCCGTTCGGCAGAGCTCTTGCAAAATCCTGAGCATTGTTCACGACCTCGATATTCGACATGAACTGCGATATCTGTTTTGAAAGATTGCCGTAAAGATTGTCTATCATGCTCTGCACGGAATCCGGCATATCTATATACAGGCTGCTGAACATGCCCGACACCCTGTCCCAGCCGTTTTGAAACGACGCCGCAATGGCCGGCCATTGTGAATACAGGTTTTTGAGCTCTTCAAACAGCTTGTAGCCGATCCCGCCGATTATGCCTATCATTATGGCGATGGTAAGGATAACTACCATCGCCGCAGAAGCGCCTCTCGGTATCTTTAAACGTTTCTGCAGCCTGTCTGCGACGGGATTGATAAGCCTCGATATCAAAAATCCGAATATAAACGGAGAGAGAAGCCCGAATATATATATCGCCGCCCGTACCGCAATAGGCCCGGCAAAATAGATCAGCAGAGCGAGGAAGATCAATGTGCCGATAACGATGATTATTTTCTTTATGTTATCACGCGGTTTCATGATTTCACCTCCAAGGGGCAGATCCTTTGGCTGTGGTTCGGATCTGCGGCGGCTCTTATCTGCCAAGGAATCTGTCCATGAGCGTATAGCCCTTTTCTATATACACACCGGTGCTTTCACCGTTCTTTTCAGTGTAGGCAAGACCGGAACCGCTGTCGGTGTTTGTCGAGTCATATATAACATAAGGAACAGGATCGCTCACGTGGGTTTTGAGGCTGATCGGAGTCGGGTGGTCGGGCATTATAAGCATTCTGTAATCAATTCCGCGCTTTTCAAGCTCTGTTTTGAGGAATTTAACGACCTTTGAATCGATCGTCTCAACAGCATATTTTTTCTTGTCCGGTTTGCCCTGGTGTCCCATTTCGTCGGGAGCTTCCATGTGAACGTATACAAAATCGTAGCCGTCAAGGAGAGCGCCGAGCGCGGCCTGCGCCTTGCCGTCCCAGTTCGTTTCGCAGTTGCCTGTAGCTCCGGGAACGTCTATCGACTTCATTCCGGCGCATTTTGCTATTCCTTTGATTAGATCGACGGCGGATATCACCGCGCCCTTTATTCCGTATTTTTCTTCAAAATTGCCGACATTGGGCTTTGTGCCTTCGCCCCATACCCATATCGAGTTGGCGGGATTAAGTCCTTTTTCGATCCTTGCCTTATTGACCGGATGTTCCTTTAATATCTTCTCTGAGGCCTCCATCATCTCAAGCAGTTTATCCGCTCCCGTGCCCTTAGGCAGGTGGCTGCGTATAGGCTTGTCGGAAATATCGTGCGGCGGAGTAAGCTCAACGTCAGTTGAGCCGCCGTTCCAAACGCAGAGGTGGCGGTAGCTTATTCCGGGATAGAATTTGATCTTATCCGTATCGAGTGCTTCCGCTATCGCCTTCATAAGCTCAGTGCTCTCCTCTGTTGTTATCTCGCCGGCGGAGTAGTCGAGCATGGTCTTGCCTGCATATTCCTCTTCATCTGAGAGCGTAACGAGATTTGTCCTGAATGTTACGTCATCACCTCGCAGCTCAACGCCTATCGACGCGGCCTCGAGAGGCGAGCGTCCGGTATAGCTTTTTGTGGTGTCATAGCCCATAACTGAGAGGTTTGCCACGTCCGAGCCGGGTTTCATACCGTCCTGAACGGTCTTGCACATGCCAAGCTCGCCGTGGGCGCACATATAGTCGATAGTCGGCTTGTCGGCCGCTTCGAGAATGGTTTTTCCGCCGAAATGATCGACCGGATAGTCCGCCATTCCGTCGCCTAAAATTACAATATACTTCATACTTTATCATCCTTTCGGTAATTTGTTTATATAAACGGAGCTTCACCAGTGGAATTTGGTGAGCTGACCGAGATCTTTCAGATTTTCAAACCCCATCTGCCGCATTGCTTCGTATACTATCACGGCCACTGAATTTGAAAGATTGAGACTTCGCGCCTCCGGGATCATGGGGATGCGGATACACCGTTCCTCGTGCGCGTATAAAAGCTCCTCCGGAAGTCCCGCGTCCTCGCGTCCGAACAAAAGATAGTCGTTATCCATGAACCGTACTTCCGTGTAGGTGTGCGGAGCCTTGGTCGTGGCGTAAAAATATCTGGTATCTCCGCCGCCGGTCTTTTCAAAGAAATCGTCAAGCCCGTCGTAATACTGAACGTTGAGATACTGCCAATAGTCAAGTCCGGCTCGTTTTAGATTTTTATCCGTGATCTCGAACGCTGTCGGCTTTACTATATGCAGACCGCAGCCGGTCGCTGCGCAGGTGCGCGCGATATTTCCCGTATTCTGCGGTATTCTCGGTTCCACAAGAACCACATTGAACATTTAAGTCACCTTCATATTTATTATTTAATGATCTTTATCATAAATCTGTTGAGCAGAGGCCGCTTTATATGAACGGCGCTCTTTGGACAAAGCTCCTGGCAGCAGAAGCATTTTATACATTCCGATCTGTTTATGACCGGTACGCCCGAGCTCATGCTTATAGCCTTCGGCGGGCAGCATCGCGCACATTCGCCGCAGGCGATACACTGCTTGTAATTTATCGAGGGACGTGACGACAGTGCAGATGTGAGACGCGCGTTAAGCGCGGACGGAAGATTTATGAGCTTTAGCAGGTTGAAATGGCTTTCCGGCTTCGCAAAGTCCGGTATGCGCACATCTTCGAGCGCGAGTCCGCGTATATCCAGCTCCTGCGGCGACCGCGGCGTATGCCCGCGCTCCGCAGCAATCCTTACCGTGTCTACCTCCTCCGGCAGGTAGCCGATGATATCGCATGCCGCCATATCAAGCGCGAAGGGATCCGCGCTTGCCATAACGAGCCCTGCGAACCGTGCTGTTCCGGAGGTAGGCCCGTTGCCCTCCATGCCGACAACGGCGTCCATAATGCTCAGCGTCGGTTTTACAAATTCGCAGAGATCCACGAGCATAGAACAGAACGCAGCTCTGTCGTCGAGGCGAAAATGCAGCTCTGCCTTATATGTGCCCGGTATAACTCCGAAAAGATTTTTGACCGCCCCGGTATAGCTTGTCATAGCGTGAGTCTTGAGCTTGGGCAGAGATATTATTACATCTGCGTCAAGGATCGGGTCTATGACCGGGAATTTCTTGATCGTGTGTCCGTCCGGATATTCGGAGTCGGTAAACGAAGTGTCGTAATTGAGCTCCGCGTTTGTTCCCTCCGCGGCTTTCATAACTCCGCAGACGCTGTAGATAGACCGAAGGACGCCGGGATTGTACGGGCCGCCGGGACTTTCCGCAATAATAACGTGCCCTCCGGCTTCTTCAACGGCGCAGATGACCGCGTGCAGAAAAGCGGGATCTGTAGTGACCGGGTCGTCCGGTCGTTTTTTGGAGACCAGATTGGGCTTTATGAGCACCTTGTCCCCCCTGCGGACAAACCGCTCTATGCCGCCTATGAGCTTCAGAGCCTCGTCTATCCTGCTGCGGCATTCACCGTAGCTGCCGCATCTTACTATGCTTACCGGTTCGCAAGCAGAATTATTCATGATCTTCACCTTGCTTCAATACGGGACGGACGCCCCTGTGATCTTACTTTTTCAGCCTGAGACTGAAAAAAATTACAAAACCACCACTCTATCATATTATAGCATATGCGCACCGCTTTTGCAAGCCGAAAAATCATTAAATTAGCATTTAGATCATTGACAAAAGACTGTCAATAATATATAATTACATATATTAAGATATTCGGAAAGGAAGAATACATATGAAAGAATATATTGAATCGGGAAAAGCTGTACTTGGGATAGAATTCGGTTCAACGAGGATAAAGGCTGTGCTTATAGGAGAGGACAAGTCGCCCATTGCAAGCGGCAGCCACGACTGGGAAAACAGCCTTGCGGACGGGATATGGACGTACAGCCTTGAGGAGATATGGTCGGGGCTGCAGGACTGCTATGCAAAAATGGCGGCCGATGCTTACGGTAAATACGGCGCGGAGATAACAAAACTCGGAGCCATAGGCTTCAGCGCGATGATGCACGGATATATGGCGTTTGATAAAAACGGAGAGCTTCTGGTTCCGTTCAGAACATGGAGAAATACTATAACCGAGCGTGCGTCGGCGGAGCTGACCGAGCTTTTCGGATATCCTATCCCGCAGAGATGGAGCATAGCGCATTTGTATCAGGCTATGCTCAACGGAGAGGAGCATGTTAAGGATATAGCGTTCCAGACAACGCTTGCGGGCTACATACATTGGCAGCTGTCGGGTGAAAAGGTGCTCGGCGTCGGCGAAGCATCGGGCATGTTCCCCATAGATACCGAAACAAAGGATTTCAATAAAAAAATGACGGCGCAGTTCAATGAAAAAGCATCGGAGTATCCGTGGACCTTGGAGGAGATATTTCCGAGGGTGCTCGTTGCCGGCGAGGATGCCGGAAAGCTTACCGCCGAGGGGGCAAGGCTGCTCGACGTTTCCGGAAAGCTCCAGCCGGGTATACCGATGTGTCCTCCGGAGGGCGATGCGGGTACCGGTATGGCGGCAACGAACAGCGTGCGCGTGAGAACGGGCAATATCTCGGCCGGTACGTCGGTATTCGGCATGGTGGTGCTGGAGCACGGGCTTAAAAAGGTACATCCGGAGATAGACCTTGTGACCACGCCGGACGGAAGTCTTGTCGGGATGGTGCACTGCAACAACTGCACCTCAGATCTGAACGCATGGGTGAACTGCTTCAAAGAATTTCTTGAGAGTCTTGGTATCGAAGCAAATATGCCGAAGATATACGACGCATTCTACTATGAGGCGGAAAAGGGCGATCCCGACTGCGGCGGACTGCTTGCCTACAACTATTTTTCGGGCGAGCACACGACCGGATTTGAAGAGGGGCGTCCTCTGTTTGTCAGAAAGCCTGACAGTAAGTTCAGCTTTGCGAATTTTGCAAAGGTAAATCTGTACACCGCTCTCGGCGCACTGAAAACAGGGCTTGATATAATGCTCGTGGACGAGGGAGTTAAGCTTGACAGGATAACCGGTCACGGCGGACTTTATAAGACTCCGCGTGTGGGGCAGCAGATAACGGCAAACGCCATAAATGCGCCGGTATCGGTAATGAAGACCGCAGGTGAGGGCGGCGCATGGGGCATCGCGCTGCTCGCAGATTATATGATCTCAAGGGAGAACGGGGAAACGCTTGATATGTATCTCGAAAACAAGGTATTTGCCGGAAACGAGGGCACGGTGATAGGTCCGCAGCCGGAAGAGGCGGAGGGCTTTAACGCGTTTATCGAAAGATATAAGGAAGGTCTTGCAATAGAGAGAGCGGCGGTAGATCATCTAAGATAAGACCGACGCATAAAAACAGAAAAGCATGGTCTGATAAGAGAATATACACAGCGGCGCGGGGCGGACAGATTCCGTCCCGTTTTGTTTTTGGCGGTTTGTGAAATATGCTTAACTTCAAGCAAAACGTACTTTATGTATTTTGCACAAAAACAACTCGTTAAATTATGCATATAACCACTAATTTGTATATTGATTTTTTTTATGATATGTGATAAAATTAATCATTTGACATTTTGCGAAAAATGTGATATAATTACTATAGTTATGTAATTGTATTTTTGGCAAAGGAGCGGTGAAGCATGTATAGTGTCGGAGATAAAGTCGTGCACCCTATGCACGGCGCCGGGATAATCAAGGATATAAAGAAGATCGTTTTCGGCGGTGCAGAACGCGAATACTATGTTGTATGTTTTGCTGTCGGAAATATGGTCTCCGATATACCTGTCAGCGGCTGCGAGCAAATAGGCATTAGGGACGTCATATCAAAGGACGAGGCTAAAAGAGTGCTGGATCATTTTCATAAGCAGGAGATAGGAGACGATATCAACTGGAACAAGCGCCAGCGTGAAAACATGACAAAGATAAAGTCGGGCGATATATATCAGGTCGCCGGAGTATTGAAGGAGCTGATGTGCCGTGACAAAAGGAAGGGTCTTTCGACGAGCGAGAGAAAAACGCTCGGTTCGGCAAGGCAGATCGTTATGAGCGAGCTGATACTTTCCGGAGTAGCGGGAGAAAGCGATATCGAGCTTATCCTGGAGGACACGGTATCGGAAGCGCTGAATAAATGACTGCGTCAATCATTGGGAAAGGAGCTGTGTATATGGTTTCAGCTGTGATCGCCGCAGGCGGTAAAGGAAAGAGGATGGGCGCGGATACGAACAAAGTGTATCTGGAGCTTGGAGGAACGGAGATACTGGCACGTACGCTCGGAGTTTTTCAGAGCTGCCCGGTCATTGACGAGATCGTTGTAGTGACAGGTACGGAGGATATCGGACGATGCCGGTCCATAATAGCCAGAGATGGTTTAACTAAGGTGACAGCGATCGCCGAGGGCGGCATCGAGCGCCAGGACTCGGTATATATCGGTCTGTCCGCCGCGCACGGAGCTACGGCGGTTATACATGACGGTGCAAGGTGTCTTATTACAGATGAAGAGATCCGCAGCGTTGTTGCCGATGCAAAAAAATACGGAGCGGCGGCTCTTGGCGTACCCGTTAAGGACACACTTAAAACTATAGGCGAAAACGGAGAGATAACCGGGACTGTAGACCGGGACAGAACGGTCCTGATCCAAACGCCGCAGGTGTTTGACCGTCTGGAGCTGATGAGGCTTCATGAAAGGCTCAGGGCTGAGGGCGCGGCGGTAACGGACGACTGCGCTGTATTTGAAAGATACGGCAGAGAAGTACATTACACAGCGGGCAAGTACGAAAACATAAAGATAACCACGCCTTCGGATATGGCGGTAGGTGAAAAAATTCTTGAAATGAGGGATAACGGATGAGAGTGGGCTTCGGATATGATGTGCATAAGCTTGCAGAAGGAAGAAAGTGCATAATATGCGGCGTGGATATACCTCATGATAAGGGGCTGCTCGGTCATTCTGACGCGGATGTGGCCGTTCACGCGCTCTGTGACAGCCTCCTGGGCGCCGCTGCGCTCGGGGATATAGGCAGGCTGTTTCCCGATACTGACGCGGAGTTTGAGGGTATAGACAGCAGGATACTCCTGCGAAGCGTGGTCGAGCGTGTGAGAGAGCATGGTTTTGATATAGAAAATACCGATGTGACCGTTGCGGCGCAGAGACCAAAGCTGATGCCGTATATAGAAAAAATGCGTGAGAACATGGCGGCCGATCTCGGTATAGATATAAGCAGAGTCAATATAAAGGCGACAACGACCGAGCGGCTGGGCTTTGAAGGGCGCGGCGAAGGTATAAGCGCATATGTCGTCTCTCTTATCAGGGAAAACGGATAAAGCTATGTTTTCCGCAAACATATGAAAGGATACAGTCGTTTTGAATATTTACGATTTTGATAAAACCATTTACAACGGCGACTCAACGGCAGATTTCATAAAATTCTGTGCTGTGCGGTATAAAAAAACACGCGTCTGGGCGCTGCCCACTCTGAAAGCGTTTGTCTTATACGTGCTTGGCATATATACCAAAACACAGTTCAAGGAGAGAATGTACGGTTTTCTGCAAAGAGTTCCGGATGTGGAAGCGGCGGTAAATGAATTCTGGGACGGACATGAGAAAAATATACTTGAATATTATAAAAGGCAGCGCAGAGCCGATGATATAATCATCTCGGCTTCGCCAGAGTTCCTGCTGAGACCGGTCTGCAAAAGACTGGGAGTGGAGCGTCTCATCGCCTCAAGAGTGGACGGAAAAACCGGGAAATATACAGGTGAAAATTGCTGGGGTGAGGAAAAAGTCAGGCGGCTTGAGGAGGAATACGGGATAACGAGCTGCGGCAGCTTCTATTCTGACAGCTTCAGCGACGCTCCGCTTGCGTCGATCGCCGAGAGCGCTTATATTGTGCGAGGAAATAACCTTACTCCATGGGATGAATTCAAAAGATCGAAAAAAAGATCTTCGGAAAAAAATAAACAGCAGTAACGAAAAATGCGGCTTCTCAGCAAAATATGATGAGGAGCCGCATATTCTTTACATATCTTCAAGTGTTTTCATCAGATTTTCACATACGGTCTTGATCCTCAGCTTATAGGTGTCAACCTCATGTTTTACTTTCAGCATTTCCTGATGTTTTTTTATATGTTCTTCATCTATCTGGCGGGCCAGACGCGTAGCGTCGAGCTTTGCTCTGTTTATGATAGCCTGCGCTTCCATATTGGCGTTGTTTTTGATATCCTGTGCGGACTGCCTTGCAACGTCAAGAGACTTGTGCATAGTATCTTCTATCTGCTTATACCTTTCAACGGCGTCTGTCAGAAGCCCGATCTTGTTTTTCAGACTTTGGTTTTCCTGGCACAGCGCCTCGTAATCCTGAATGATAACGTCAAGAAAATCATCCACTTCATCGCAGTCATAGCCTTTGAGCTTCTTTTCAAACTCCTTGTTCTGAATGTCAATTGGTTTCAGCATAGATCCTCCGTTCCGGGTCTGAGGCGATGCGCCGTACCCGTGCTTGCCTTAAATATATTTTTTTAATGTAACATGAAGGCGCTTTTTGCGTGTCTGCGCGCCGAATTTGTAAACGATATATCTCCCGCTGCCTCTTACAGAGAGCAGATCTCCTTCTTCCGCTGTTTCCGACGGCTTGCATACCTCAAGGTGATTGAGCTTCACCTTGCCGCCTTCTACGAGCCTTGCCGCCTCGGATCGCGATATATTTGCCGCAGCGGCAGTCAGCGCGTCAAGTCTGTTAGAGGCGCATACCGCTTCGATGGTCTTATATTTTCGTTCTATATTGACTGACGCTGCATCCGGAACGAGCGTGAGCGCAACGTGCTGGTTACCTATCCTATGCATTGAGCTCAATATATATTCCGAGATATCCTCATGCAGGAAAATATATACGCAGCTGTCGGTCACCGCTATATCTCCGAGCCTGGACGATGTGACGCCTAGTGACATAAGCGAGCCGAGGTAGTCCCGGTGTGTAAGAGGCACAGCGGTCTCGGCTTTTATGCAGGTTATAGGGAAAGCTGACGTATCGGCTTCTTCCCACTGCGGAAAAACGCCCATGATCTTCTTTTCCGCGCCGTCGAAGCCTCCCCACAGCATTGTGTTATAGCCGTATGGGATCGTAAATTCCTTATTTATTATCGCCTGCTCCGCGCCGTCAAGAAAATCCGAAAAACGCGGCGAGGAATATTTTTCGCAAAGGCTGAACAGGTCTTCGATCCTTGCGGTCAGAAGCTTTTTGTCATAATTCATGTTTTGTATCTCGAATTGGCGTTGCTGAGTCTTACTCCTTTGGGCGCTATACAGAATATGCTTGGGCAGAGCCGCGAAAACGGACATTCCATCCCTGCCGCCGCGCCGCTTATGTAATCGACAACTCTCCGTGCTTCATCGTTTGATGGGATACCGGAAACATCGAATATGGTTATCTTTCCGGCCTTTACCTCCCGTACGATCTCGGACGATCCGTCGAAGTTTGTCGGATAGAGGACTTTTACCTCTATGTCCGCCGGACTCGGCGCATATCTTATAGAGGATCGCGATGAAGCGCTTCTGGACGAGGCTGCTTCTCCGGAATATGAGGAATACGTGCTTCTGCTGCCGGAATAGCTTCTGCTGCCGTAATCCCTGCTTCTGTAGTCACGGCTGTCGCGTTCGCTGCGCTCGCGGTCTTCCTCATAATCGTAGCCGTCGTCATAGCTGTCGCTTTCTTTTTTTCGTGAAAAGAACGAAAAGAAGCTCTTTTTCTGCGGCTTTTCATCTGCGTACTCGTTGTCGTACATCTCATCGTCGTATCCGTCGTAATTATCGTAATCATCATATCCGGAGCCGAAGGCTCTTTTTGTGGTATCAAATATTGACATATCTGCACATCCTTTCTGTTATGCGGCTGCCGGTCGCAGGCAGCGCTGGCTTTTTATTCAGCCGGAACGTCGTAGCTGCGCGGGCCGAAAATAGCGCTGCCGACCCTTACAAGCGTTGCCCCGTATTTTACAGCGGTCTCATAATCTCCGCTCATTCCCATTGACAGCTCGCGCATTTCAACATTCGCAAAGCTGCGTTTTTTGACAGCTTCAAAAAGAAGCTGCATATTTCGGAAGTGTATGCCGGGGTCGTCTGTCTCCGCTTTGGGAGCAATAGTCATAAGCCCCTTGACATGAGTTCTTTTAAGTCCGCCTGCATGGATCAGCAGACTTTCCAGTTCATCCGGCGCTATGCCCGATTTTGAGCTTTCTCCGGAAATGTTGATCTGTATGAGTATATCGATATCTCTGTCGTGCAAAACGGCAAGGCGTTCTATCTCGTCCATGAGCCTTATAGAATCAACGCTGTGTATCATAACGCACCGGTCGATAACGTATTTGACCTTGTTGGTCTGTAAATGACCTATAAGGTGCCAGCGTACAGGGAGGACGCGGGCAAACTTGTCTCGCACCTCCTGCGGCTTGTTTTCACCTATATCGGTGATACCCAGTTTTATCACCTCGTTCATAAGCTCCGGCGGATGGGTCTTTGTAACGGCTATCAGCGTTATATCGGACGGATCGCGTCCGCAGCTTTCGGCCGCGTCTCTGATACGCCGCCTGACCTCGCCGAGTCTTTGTTCAATGCTCAAAAGTCATCACTCCTTAACGCTCGCCCACAATAAGGCGTTCCATTGATGCAAGCTTGTTTTCAGCGTTCTCTGCGGACTGGATTATGGAATAGCCCTCCTCCATATCGGTATAAAGAATATCGCAGTCGCAGCGGTAGGTAGTGGAGCCTATCGTTGCATATACGTAATAGCTGTCGAGAGTGTCTCCTGTGCGTACTGCTTCCGAAGGTATCTTATATCCCGAATATTCCTCAAATATTATATCAGTATCTATTGTCCTGTAGGAGAACGGGCTTTCCAGATACGATGATACCTCTACAAGGAACAGGAACTCTCCGTTTTCATCGGCGTCCGATACGAATGTTATCGTGCCGGCCGCAGACGAGCCGGAAAGGTTGGTAAATCTTACTGTAACGTTTGTCCCTTCAATGCAGAGAGACGCGTTCGCTTCGCTGCCTATGCCGATCACATACCATTTATGATTGTTCATGACCTTGCATATAGGATCGCCGGTAAGGACTGCGGAGCCGCTCGTGTGCTTTATGTTCTGCGCTGAGAGGCTGCGTATATATGTCACATTGTATTCCTGTATCCTGTCCGGGGCAAGGACCGATTCAAGACCGTCGATATATGACGAGAATATACCGGAGCGGTCGCATAATATATCGGTCTTGCCGCCCGATATGGAGCTTTCAAGAGCGCTTTTTTCATTTGTAAGCTCTTCTATTTTTGCGGACAGAGAGATATCCCCGCCGGCTCTTAAACTGTTTATATCTTCCTTGTATTCGTGTATGGTTTCGATCTCGCCTGCTTTAGAGAGATCCGGTATTGAATTTATCCTCAGCGCCACTTCGCCTTCAACGGATCCGGTATCCTGAGAATAAAGCGTACTTTGAGCTTCTCTCTGCTTGAGTCTGTTTATTTTATTGTCAAGAGTCTGCAGCTCTCTTAAAACACTGCCGTCAACGTTTCCGCTGTATATGGTGCTTACGGCGGTGTCACGGGAAACGCGGTCGCCCTCTTCCGACATATCATAAACCGTTCCGGGAGAGGTCGCGTAATATACCGATTCGCTTCTGGATATGAAAGCGTCGGGACATGAGATACTGACTTCATGGACATATTCTTCAAGTGCGATCGAATCGACCGGAGCGACAAGATAGGCTATCCCGTATCCGGCTATGGCAAGGATCACGACCGCTATCACGATCATAAAAAATTTCTTCATTATCAGTTCCTTCATCGGCTGTCTATGTAGCTCTTTATCTATACATATAATCTATTATATAATTTTTCTTCGCAAAATACAAGACCTTTTTCCCTTTTTTTTAAGAAATTTAAGGGAAAAAGGTCTTTTTTATGCATATTTAAAGGTATTTGGACAGATATACTATTGAATTTGCCGCATAGTAAAGCTCCCCGAGCATGTCGAGTTTTTCGTTTATGAAATTATCTTTGCCGCGCGCTATATGCTCGGTCATTCGTCTTAGCCGAGGGCTTTTTTCGTACTCTGCAAGGACAGTAAGCGCCAGATCCTTGAATGAATAAGGGACGTAAGGGTCAATGCCGATCATTTTTGCCGCCGCCTCGACTCCGTGTATCAATTCTTCGCCGAACGCCGAGACCGCTTCACGGTATGACGCATTGTAAAATGAATAAGTGCTGCCTGAATACTGCCCGAACACTTTCATACATTCAAAATAACCGCTTTTTATGCTCCGTCCTATCGCTTCCCCGTCAAAGTCCATAAGTCCGACCTCGGGCGCTGGTGAATCGACCCGTATGACATTGGCTCCGCATCCGTTGTAATCCTTTATAACTCCCACACCCTTGACGGATACGGAAATTATGGTGTCATAACCGCGTCCGATCAGCATATTTATTGGAAGGTTGTTGCGCGTGCTGCCGTCGGTGTATTCCTTGCCGTCTATGACCATAGGCTTAAAGACCGGGAAACAAGCACTGGCGAGAATGAAATCTACCAGCCGTCCGTCCGGGATATCCTCTTTGAATACCTCAACGGATCTTTTGTCCGTTATTGAAAAGGTGCACAGCCCGTAATCGACAGGCGAGCTGCGCAGCTCGTCCTCGCTGATGAGCGAAGTCAGAAGCCGTTTGAACGGCGCGGCGTCGAGACCGCCTTCACCCACGCCCTTTTTCACTATCCCCGGCAGCGATTCGAGAGAGAGCAGATTGGAATTTTTTTTCGGAACGTCAACTATATCATCGACCGAAATGTTCCGCCACATGTCCTCCGTGTCTCTGCCGAGAGCAAACATCGCTCCGTTGACCGCTCCGATCGACGTGCCGGTGATAGCTGATATTTCCATCTCCATTTCGCGCAGAGCGCGCCATACGCCGGCCTGGAAAGCTCCACGCGTTCCTCCTCCGGCAAGTGCAAGTGCATATTTCATAGCTTTCAGCCCCCTTAGGCTGTGATCATCTGCTCAATGCGAGCAGTTTATCTTTCAATTCAGATTCCATCCTTGCAAGCTCCGCTTCTGCGTCGTGCCGTTTCCGGCGTCCCTCGTCCTGTATTGCAAGCACCTCGTCAAGCGTTGAGATAAGAGTTTGGTTTGTTTCCGCAAGCGTTTCTATGTCTACTATACCGCGTTCGGTTTCACGAGCGGTATCCGCCGAAGCCTGTTTCAGCAGCTGCGCATTCTTTTTGAGCAGCTCGTTCGTCATGTCCGTGACTGCGCGCTGCGCCTTTGCCGCTTCGGAAGCGTGTGCTATGCCTAAGGCGATAACCATGCGGCTTTTCCAAAGCGGGATAGTGTTCGTTATGGTTGACTGTATTTTTTCGGCCATAGCGGTATCATTGCTCTGTATCAGCCTGATCTGAGGCGCTGTCTGTATTGCTATCATCCGCGTAAGCTCAAGGTCGTGAAGCTTTTTTTCAAAGCGTTCCGCCATATCGCTCAGATCTTTTGCCGCCTGCGCGTCCTCCGGAAGTCTGCTTGCGGCGGCCTTGTCCCGGGCTGCACAGAGCTCTGACGCTTTGAATTCCTCAAGACTTTTTTTGCCTGCAAGGATGTACATTGTCAGTTCCTTGTAGTACACAAGATTGGATTCATACAGCTGATCCAGCCCGGAAATGTCCTTCATAAGCTGTATCTGGTGACGTTCAAGACTTTGCACGACACTGTCGATATTGGCCGCTGCCTTGCTGTATTTGCCCTTTAGAGTTTCGATCTTGTCAGCGCCCTTTCTGAAAAGCTTGAATATGCCGCCTTTGTCATCATCAGCCGCGTCAAAGGAGTTCAGCTCCTTAACGATGTTTGTCAGCATATCTCCGACCTCGCCGAGCTCCTTCGTCCTCACAGAGTCGAGAGCCTTTTCCGAAAAGGAAGCCATCTTCTGCTGCGTTCCTGCTCCGTACTGCATTACCATAGCGGTGTTTTTTATGTCTATCTGCTTGGAAAAGCTTTCGACCATCGCCTTTTCTTCCGGGGTGAGCGGGATCTCTTCCTTGCTGATCTCCTGCGGAGCCGGAGCCGTTTCGGCAGGTGAGGTCGGTGATGGCGCAGTTTCAAGCTCCGGAGTAAGTGTCAGTGACGGTTTTTCAATTTCCATTCAAATCATCCTTTCATTTAAAATCGCTGTTGTTCAGTCCCTCGTTTGCAAACATGGAATTAAGCACGGATATATCCGAGATGATGTCCACTTTTTCGTCGAGGAACAAGTCGTTGTATAAATTATAAAAAGCAGTATTGACCGAATCAATGGATCTTTCGATCTCATGCTTCGATTTTCTTATGTTTTCCGTTTCGATCTCGCGGCGGTTCAGCTCTATATAGGCAGTCAGCAGCTTTTGTGTTATCGGAAGGTAGTATTCGATAAGTCTGCGCGCCTCGCTGAACAGCTCGGGGCGCTTTTCAAGACGGTCGAATATATTCTTTAAAAGCTTTTCGGTGGTATCAAGCTTATCGGACATCTCTCTGTCGATAATGATATCGTTGGCATTTCTGATATCGGCTATATATTCCTTGCCGCGTTCTATGGACGCGCGTATTTCGGAGAGCCTCTTTGCGGTTTCCGGGTCCTTCATCATTTTCTTCTCTGTTTCAAGCGACCGGAGATAGTAATTATAGGTCTCATTGTCGCATATAAAATATTTTTTTGTGATATGTCCCTGCGGAAACACGCCAAGCTTAACAAGCCTTTCAAGATCGCGGCAGGCTGTTTTTCTGTCGATCGGATACGAGGCCGCTATATCGTCTATCGGAAAATGTTTTCCGCTGCTCATGATCGAGGAATAACGCTTAAAGCGTTTTTTCAGCCTCGAAGCCCTGTATCCGCGCACAGCGACAGCACAGCATGCGGCGGAGCAGGCGGCAAGAACGACCGCCGGTATGGGGGTCGAGCCGAAAATAGTAAAGAACAGGGCGATGCATGCAGCTGTAAAGAACAGGGCTGTTCCGAGCGTGCCGAGAATCAGCGGCGCCATTCCGTAGCCGGCCGGGAGCGCCGAAGGACATATGGGATAGCTGTGTTCAGGCGCGCTGTTTGTACGGGAAAACCCGTTTTTGACCGCTTGTCTGATCCCGTCCCCGGCGGAGGAAAGAGCGGTATTTACCAAGCTTGATATGTTTTCGCCGAGTTTGTCGTAATTTTGCGAGGCAACGGCGTCCGATACGGTTCGTTTCAGCTCTTCGCCCAGCTCACGGTATTTGTTTGGATCCATAATAAATCACATCCTTTAAGCATATTTTATATTATTTACAGACGATTGTCAAGTATAACAGAAAACAAAAAGCAGCCCGAGCCGGAAACTTTCTGCTCCCGGTTCGGGCTGCGCGTTATTTTGTGCTCAGGAGTTTATCAGAAGTCAACTTCAGAGCCGTAGTATGTACATGTAAACAGCTTTGCCATCTGTTCCGGCGTTATGCTTCTCGGATTTGAACCTGTGCATGCATCGCCGACAGCAAGCTCCGCGATAGTGTCGAGCTTCTCTTTGAACTCATCCTCGTTCACGCCGAATTCCTTAAGAGTTCTGGGAATATTGAGCTGACGGTTGAAATCCTCTATCTTGTCGATAAGGGCGTTCACCTGCGCCTTTTCGGATGTTCCGCCAAGACCTATCCTTCTTGCGATATCGGCATATCTTCTCATCGCCTCGGGTTCGTGCGAATTGTACTTGATAACGTAAGGCAGATATATAGCGTTAGCGCAGCCGTGCGGGATGTGTCCTGTCGAGAATGCAGCACCCGTCTTATGCGCCATTGAGTGAACTATACCGAGGAGAGCGTTTGAGAACGCCTGACCGGCAAGGCACTGAGCATAGTGCATCTGCTCTCTTGCGTCCATGTCGAGCTTGTATGACTGCGGCAGATAGTCGAATACCATTTCTATCGCCTTTATTGCAAGCGGATCGGTGAACGGGCTGTTGAGAGTTGAAACATATGCCTCGATCGCATGTGTGAGCGCATCCATGCCTGTATATGCGACCTGCTTCGGGGGAAGAGTCTCAACAAGCGCCGGATCGACTATAGCGATATCGGGTGTTATCTCAAAATCGGCAAGCGGATACTTAACTCCCTTTGCGTAGTCTGTTATAACGGAGAAAGCCGTTACCTCAGTAGCTGTTCCCGAGGTCGAAGGGATAGCGCAGAACTTTGCCTTTGTTCTGAGCTTCGGGAAACTGAAAGGTGTGCAGAGCGTCTCGAAGGTAGTATCGGGATACTCATAAAATGCCCACATAGCCTTTGCCGCGTCTATCGGAGAGCCGCCGCCTATCGCTACTATCCAGTCAGGCTCAAATTCGGTCATCGCCGCCGCGCCCTTCATAACGGTCTCTACCGAAGGATCCGGTTCAACGCCTTCAAAAAGCTGTACTTCCATACCTGCTTCCTTTAGGTATTCTTCGGTTTTTGCAAGGAAACCGCCGCGTCTCATAGAGCTGCCTCCGGTCACGACTATAGCTTTTTTTCCGTCAAGAGTTTTGAGTGTCTCAAGAGAGTCTTTTCCGTAATACAAGTCTCTCGGTAATGTAAATCTGTTTGCCATTTTAAAAAATCCTCCTTAAGAATTTGATGCGGTCATTGTAAAATTTTATTAAACAATGACCTTTATTTGAAAAAGTCGAGCGTTATTTTTTTAACACACCAACATTATAACACCTTTCTCTTTAAAATGCAATAGCCGGATAAAAAAACTTCCGGAGAAGATGTAAAATTTTCTCCGGAAATTTATTAATACGGTATGGTCTTATTCATATATAAGCAGCCTTTCGGTATTGGTGCACCTGCCTGTCTCTTCGTCAATAGTGAACACGCACCCGCAGAACTGACCCTTGCCTCCCGCGATCTCAAATTTCTGCGGCATGCCGGTCAGGAAACGCTTTATTATTATATTTTTGTTCATTCCGAGTATCGAATCGGCGGGACCGGTCATTCCGAGATCCGTGATATATCCTGTTCCGTTAGGAAGGATCTTTGAATCCGAGGTCTGGATGTGCGTGTGCGTGCCGAATACGGCGCTGACCTTTCCGTCGAGGAAATAACCCATCGCCACTTTCTCGGAGGTGACCTCTGCATGGAAATCAACGATGATGATCCGAACCTTCTCCGAAAGCTCTTTTACCGCGCGCTGTGCAGCCTCGAACGGTGAATTGCAGGGAGCCATGTTTGTCTGACCTATGAGGTTGACGACGCCTACAGGTATTCCGGAGGCGGTATTAACGACCGCGATGCCGCGTCCGGGGACAGCGCCCGGGAAATTCAGCGGACGGATAACGTCGTCCTCACTGTCTAAAATATCTATTATGTCCTTAGCGCCCCAAGTATGGTTGCCGAGCGTGAAGAGATCCACTCCTGCGCTCTTCATTTCGTCGTAGCCGCGCCGCGTCATGCCTCTGCCGTGGTTTGAATTCTCGGCGTTTGCTATCACAAGGTCTATATTTGTTCCGTATTTCAGATCGTCAACATATTTAAACAGCATATCGCGTCCGATCCTGCTGACGACGTCGCCTATACATAGTATTCTCATTCGATATCCTTTCTAAAGAAACGGCTCATTGCGAGCGGGGGGCTTGGTCTTTGGTGTGCAGCCGTTTCGGCGGACGCTCCGTGCGTCTCAGTCTAATAAAAAAGGAGCGTGCCGGACGGGTAGAAGCTGCGCCACGATCGTTTTTACCGATGTACCTTTATCGTACAAAGGGAACGCGGGCGGTATCATCCGGCATATGCTCCTCATTTGCGTTTTTCTCGGAACCGGATCACTTAGCGTAGTCTACCGCTCTGGTCTCTCTTATAAGGCTTACCTTTATCTGACCCGGATATTCCAGTTCGCTTTCAATTTTCTTTGCAATTTCTTTGGCTACAATGATCATACCGTCGTCGTTTACAGCGTCGGGCTTGACCATTATCCTTATCTCGCGTCCGGCCTGTATCGCGAAAGACTTTTCAACACCGTCAAAACCGTTTGAGATCTCTTCGAGCTTCTGCAAACGCTTTATGTATGTTTCAAGATTTTCACGCCTTGCGCCCGGTCTTGCTGCCGAAATGGCGTCGGCGGCCTGTACGAGCGTTGCCACTATCGTCTGCGGTTCAACATCTCCGTGATGAGCCATTATCGCATGGATAACGTCCTTATTCTCGCGGAATTTCTTTGCGATGTCCGCGCCGATAGTAACATGGGAGCCTTCGACCTCGTGGTCTACGGCCTTGCCTATATCGTGGAGCAGACCCGCTCTTTTTGCAAGCGTCACATCGCAGCCGAGCTCGCCCGCCATTACTCCGGCAAGCTGTGCGACCTCGATAGAGTGCTTGAGGACGTTCTGACCGTAGCTTGTTCTGTATCTCAGCTTACCTATGAGCTTTATAAGCTCGGGATGCAGTCCGTGTACGCCTGTGGTGAACGCTGCGTTCTCACCTTCCTGCTTTATGATAGCGTCAACTTCCTTACGCGATTTCTCGACCGTTTCCTCTATCCTTGCCGGGTGTATCCTGCCGTCTACGATGAGCTTTTCAAGCGAAAGCTTTGCGACCTCGCGGCGTATGGGATCAAAGCTCGAAACTATAACAGCCTCCGGGGTATCGTCTATGATAAGGTCTACTCCGGTAAGCGTTTCGAGTGTCCGGATATTTCTGCCCTCGCGGCCTATTATGCGGCCTTTCATTTCATCGCTGGGCAGATTAACGACGGAAACAGTCGTTTCGGCAACGTGATCCGCAGCCACCTTCTGGATGGACATTGCAACAATGTTCTTAGCCTTTTTCTCTGCGGTCTCTTTTGCCTCTTGCTCAATTTCTTTAACCATAACAGCAGCATCGTGCCTTGCGCTGACCTCTATCTCGCGGACGAGTATCTCTTTTGCCTCATCGCGCGTCATACCCGAGATGCGCTCCAGCTCATCTGTCTGCTTCTGTTTGATTTCTGCTATTTCATGCTCCTTTTTATCCAGCGACCGAAGCCTGCCGTTGAGCGACTGCTCTTTTCGTTCCAGGTTTTCGGTCTTTTTGTCCAAAGATTCCTCTTTCTGGCTGATACGCCGTTCCTGGCGCGAGATCTCACTTCTGCGCTCCTTGAGCTCCTTCTCAAGCTCTTGGCGCAGTTTTTGATTCTCTTCTTTTGCTTCAAGCAAAGCCTCGCGTTTTTTTGAGTCGGCGGCGCGTTCGGCGTCGGCAACTATGGCTTTTGCTTTTTCCTCGGCAGAGCCGAATTGCGCCTCTGCGATCTGCTTTCTGTGTTCAACTCCGGAAGCAAAGCCTTTTTTGTAGGCGGTCATACCGGCGAACACTCCGGCGGCAGCCACTATAAGAATGACTGCGCTTAAGATTATTACAATTATTTTAAACACCCCCGTAAAATTATGTGACTTTCTATATCCGCACAAATCCGCGAGGTGTGTCAATAATGGTTGCTGTCTTTTATAATGATATGTCTGCTATTTCATTAAAAGTATATTTCGGCGGCATGGCGGATGTGCAGGTATAACAGCGCCGCCGCCGTCCTTGCAAGCAACCGTCACAGAACACCTGTTAAGCCTTTGTGCGGCTGCAATTACTGTAAAAATATACAGAAAACTATTTTTAAAGAACATTAAGCATATATATTTTATAATATTTTTGTCCGAATGTCAAGATTTTTTATAAAAATATGCACGCTTTTTGTTTTGCATAATATTCCAAAACGCGTTTGGGATGACAGGCTGGCTCTCTGCAGCAGTCCCTTAAAATATTACGAAAATATATAAAAACAGACAAAAGAGAACACAAAACAGTATATTTATG
This sequence comes from uncultured Clostridia bacterium, assembly GCA_944393255.1. Taxonomy (GTDB): domain Bacteria; phylum Bacillota; class Clostridia; order UBA1381; family UBA1381; genus Ornithomonoglobus. The sequence continues at coordinate 27,603 of CALXZP010000070.1, forward strand.
GATATTTTGCATAATTTTTAAGCGCATTGACTAAAAAAAAGAAATAATTTTATTGAAAATATAGTCTTTACTCACAAAGCATTTTGTGTTATAATAAACACAATAGCAGAAGCAAAGCCGCCAATAGGCTTTGCCTCGGTATGTGTTTATTGTAACGGTATTAAGCAATGCTAAACGCGTTGTTATCATGTTATGATCAACATAGAATGATCTTGGAGAAATACCGGTAAAAATGCATGGACGGTTTTTCGCCGATAATGATGAGATCATTCGGTATTAATAGTGAGGTGAAATTGATGGAAGACAAAAAAGAGATCTTCGGAATAAGTGATTTCCAGACCTATTTGTTCAATTCCGGCGACAATTTCAGATCGTACGAGCTTCTTGGAGTTCACCGTATGCGGGAGAATGGGGTGGACGGATGGAGATTTGCGGTGTGGGCGCCGAATGCCAAGGCTGTAAAGATCGCCTGCGATTCAAATGAATGGAGCGGCGGCGGCAAGGAGCTTTGCCGGTACGGAGAGACCGGGATATGGTACGGGTTTTTTACGGATTTTGAAAAAGGGGATCTGTACAAATATGCAATAACAGCTCCGGACGATACCGTATATATGCGGGCGGATCCGTACGCGGTAAGGTGCGAGATGAGACCCGGTACGGCGTCTGAGATATATGACGGCGGCGAATTTAAATGGAGCGATAAAAATTGGCTCAAAAAAAGAGGAAAGCGCGATAATGTGCATCAGCCGATGAACATTTACGAATGTCACGCCGGCTCGTGGAAAATACATGAGGACGGCAGCTTTTATAATTACGAAGAGCTTGCCGACGAGCTTATACCTTATCTTAAGGATATGGGCTACACTCATATTGAGATGATGCCGCTGACGGAATATCCGTTCGACGGCTCGTGGGGCTATCAGGTAACGGGGTATTTTGCCGCGACCTCGCGGTACGGCACTCCGAACCAGCTGAAAAGTTTTGTGAATAAATGTCACAAGGCGGGCATAGCAGTGATAATGGACTGGGTACCCGCCCATTTTCCGCGCGACGCGCACGGGCTGAGGATGTTTGACGGCACTCCGTGCTATGAATATGCCGATTGGCGTGAGGGTGAGCATAAGGACTGGGGTACAATGGTGTTTGACTTTGCCAAAGGCGAGGTGATATCCTTCCTTTCATCTTCGGCGCATTTCTGGGCGGAAGAATACCATATGGACGGGCTCAGGGTCGATGCCGTTTCGTCGATGCTCTACCGCGATTATTCGAGAAGAGACGGCGAATGGGTGGCCAATAAATACGGCGGCAACGGAAACCTTGAGGCGGTCGATCTTTTGAGAAAGATAAATAAGATAATGGGAGTGGAGTCGCCGGGCTTCCTTATGATAGCGGAAGAGTCCACAGCTTGGCCGCTCGTCACAGCTCCGCCGGAGGATGACGGACTGGGCTTCAATTTCAAATGGAACATGGGATGGATGAACGACACACTGCGGTATGTTTCTATGGATCCGTATTTCAGAAAGGATAACCATTCACTGCTCACGTTCCTTATGATGTACGCATATTCGGAGAACTTTATACTGCCCCTCTCGCATGACGAGGTGGTTCACGGAAAGAAATCTCTGATAGATAAAATGTACGGTACGTACGAAGAAAAATTTGATTCATATAAAACGTTTCTAACATACTTCATGACGATGCCGGGTAAAAAACTTATGTTTATGGGAGGTGAAATAGGTCAATTCCTTGAATGGCGTTACGATGATCAGCTTGAGTGGAATATTTTAGACTTGGAGCCGCATAGAAAGCTTCATGAATATATAAAAACACTCAATCATCTCTATCTCGAAAACAAGGCGCTTTGGGAGCTTGAGCAGAGCTGGGACGGCTTCAGATGGATAAATGAGGCGGACAGCGAAAACTCGGTCGTATCCTATATAAGGCGGGGGAAGAGAGCGTCGGAGCTGCTGATAGTAGCCGCTAATTTCACACCGTGCGATAGGCAGAATTATAAGCTCGGCGTTCCTTATGAGGGCGAGTATGAGGTAATACTGCACTCGAATTCAACCGAATTCGGCGGAAACAGAAGGATAAATAAGATGGTATACCGAACTCAGAAGCAGCAGTTCAGCGATATGGACTACACTTTGAGCGTACCTGTAGACGGAAATTCTGCAATGATTTTAAAAAGAAAGATAGTAAAGAAAAAATAATTGATTTAGGAGATGATTATATTATGGTATCAAAAAACTGTGTAGCTATGATACTGGCCGGCGGACAGGGTTCCAGACTCGGCGCATTGACAAAGAATGTGGCAAAACCGGCGGTTCCTTTCGGCGGTAAATATAGGATCATAGATTTCCCGCTTTCAAACTGCGTTCATTCGGGGATCGATACGGTGGGCGTACTGACACAGTACGAGCCTCTTGAGCTCAATACTTATATAGGAAACGGTAATCCGTGGGATCTGGACCGTTCGCACGGCGGCGCGTATGTTCTTCCGCCGTATCAGAGCGGAGAGTCGGGAGAGTGGTACAAGGGAACTGCAAACGCAATCTATCAGAACCTCGGTTTTCTTGAGGGCTTCAATCCCAAGAACGTGCTGATTCTTTCGGGCGACCATATATATAAAATGCACTACGGCAAAATGCTCAAGGCTCACGAGGCTTCGGGCGCGGCTGCAACTATCGCTGTAATGCCGGTGCCGTGGGAGGAAGCCAGCAGATTTGGTATCATGAATACCGATGAAACCGGCGAGATAATTGAATTTGAGGAAAAGCCTGCGGAGCCGAAGAGCAATCTTGCTTCCATGGGTATTTATATATTCAAGTATGATGTTCTTAAGAAGTACCTAGCGGACGACGAGAGAGATGCGGAATCGGCAAACGACTTCGGAAAGAACATTATCCCGAAAATGCTTGCCGACGGGGAAAAGATGATGTCGTACAGATTTGAAGGCTACTGGAAGGACGTAGGAACTATACAGTCACTTTGGGAGGCAAACATGGATCTCATAGACGAGCCGCCGAAATTCGATCTGAACGACAGGAGCTGGGTCATCTATTCGAGAAACTATGCTCTTATGCCTCATTATATTGGTGAGAGCGCAAGCGTAACGAGATCGACAGTAACGGAAGGCTGCTCAATTGATGGTAAAATAGAACATTCGGTAATATTCAGCGGCGTGACCGTAGGCAAGGACGCAGTCATAAAAGACTCTGTGGTAATGCCCGGCGCGGTTATAGGCGAAGGCGCCGTAATAGAGAAATCAGTCATAGGCTCAAACGCGGTCATAGGCGCAGACGCCAAGATCGGTGTAAATCATGAATCGGAGGACAATCCGTACAAGTCAAAATACTGTACTCACGGTATTGTTCTTATTGAAGGCGGAGCTGCGGTAGAAGCAGGAGCCGACATTTTGAAGGGGTCAATGGTTCAGGCTTAACGCCCCACCGAATATCAACGATTGAAAGGAATGAATTGAATTATGAGAAATGATACAATGGGTATTATTCTTACGGGAGACGAAAAAATAGCGCCGTTGACCGATATAAGAGCTAACAGTGCGCTGCCTGTCGCAGGAAGGTACAGAATTATAGATTTCGTATTATCAAACATGGCGAATGCGGGAATAATCAATGTGGGAGTTGCTACAGAATCGAATTATTCATCGCTGATGGATCATATAAAATCGGGAAAACCGTGGGATCTTGACAGAAAAACACAGGGTCTCAATATCCTGCCGCCGAACCTTGAACAGCGCCAGTTCGGTGTTATCAAGGGCAATATCGATCTTCTCGCAGGCATAAGCGATTACATACACAGAAGCAACCAGACATATGTTATACTTTCGCTTGGCAACATGGTGTATAATATGGATCTTGAGGATGTTGTAAATAAGCACATTGAAACACAGGCCGATATAACGGCGGTATATAAAAATCTCAGAGGCAGACCTGAGAGTGATCTGACTCGCTTTACGCTCCTTGAGCTTGACGAGGATAACAGGGTGAAGGACATAGAGGTACAGCCTTATTATCCTAAGAGCTCTAATGCGAGCATGGAGATATATGTGATGGAAAAGGTACTGCTTGAGAGTATCGTGGACGAATGTTCTGCAAGAGGCGAGCTTGACTTCGTGAAGGACGCTATCATAAAGAAGATGGGCGGTATGCGCGTATTCGGCTATGAATTCACAGGTCAGTGCTATAAGGTGGATTCAATGAGGTCTTACTATAAGACGAACATGGACTTCCTCAATGCGGATTTCCGCAATGAACTGTTCAACCGTGAGCGTCCGATCTATACAAAAACGAAGGATCAGAGCCCCACGAAGTACGGCGAGGAAGCTGTATGTACAAACAGCTTTATATCCGACGGATGCGTTATAGAAGGAACGGTAATAAACTCAGTTTTGTCAAGAGGAGTTAAGGTCGCCAAAGGCGCGGTCGTTCAGAATTCTATCATAATGCAGGACAGCGTTATAGAAGAAGGCGTTGAGCTCAACCACGTGGTATTCGATAAGGAGGTCTGCATAACGAGCGGAAGAAAGCTTATCGGACAGGAGAGCTATCCGCTGGCTATCTCAAAGGGTACAAGAATATAACAGGTTCGTACATGCGGGCTGCTCTGCGGCCCGCATGTACAGAAACTATAGAGACGAATGCGGAAAATACCGCATAACTGTTATGAAATTTACATAATAAATCAAAAATTACTGTTTGCAATTGTGTGAAAAAAACAGTTTTTTTGTGTGTAAATTGACAAATAACAGAAACCATAGTAAAATATAAGCGTACGTATATAGGCAGATATTCCACGGAAAGGATTTAAAGATGAAGGTATTATTTGCGACCTCAGAGTGTGCGCCGTTTGTGAAAACGGGCGGCTTGGGAGACGTTGCGGGATCGCTTCCGCAGGCTCTCAGAGAAAAAAATGTAGATGCAAGAGTTGTGCTGCCGCTCTATAACTGTATACCGCAGCATTTCAAGGATCAAATGCGCTATATAGACCATATCTATATAGATATGGCGTGGCGCAAGCAGTATTGCGGGGTCTTTGAGCTGGAGTATAACAATTGCATATATTATTTTATAGATAATAAATTTTATTTCAGCGGCGATAAGCCTTATGACTACATCCATCTTGACTGTGAGAAGTTCATATTCTTCTCAAAGGCGGTATTGTCGGTACTTCCGACGATAGGCTTCAGACCGGATGTTATAAACTGCAACGACTGGCAGACAGGGCCCATCCCCGTTTTCCTTGATACGTTCCAGGATAATCCGTTTTTCAGAAATATCAAAACGGTCATAACCATCCATAATCTCAAATTCCAGGGACGCTGGGATTTCAAGGGTATAAAGGACGCAATGGGTATATCTGATTACTATTTTACGCCGGATAAGCTGGAATATTATAAGGATGCAAATCTGCTCAAGGGCGGAATGGTATATGCAAATAAGATATCCACAGTATCCGACACATATGCCTATGAAATAACAACACCTCAGTACGGAGAGGGTCTTGATGCTCTGCTGCGCGCAAGAAGCGGAGATCTTGTAGGTATCGTAAACGGAATATCGTATGACGACTGGAATCCGTCAAAGGACACGTTTATAAGCAAAAAGTACAATACGAGAACCTTCAGATCGGGTAAAGCTGCAAATAAAGCGGAGCTTCAGAGGGAAATGGGACTTCCCGAGGATCCGGGGAAAATGCTTATCGGTATCGTATCGCGTCTGACAGATCAGAAAGGTTTCGATCTTATAGCGTATAAGCTTGAAGAGCTCTGCAACGGCGGTGCGCAGATAGTCGTGCTCGGTACCGGCGAGGAGCAGTATGAAAACCTGTTCAGACATTATTCATGGAAATACCCCGACAGATTTGCGGCGCGCATAACATATTCAAATGAGCTTTCGCATAAGATATATGCGGGCTGCGACGCATTCTTGATGCCGTCGGCATTTGAGCCGTGCGGACTTTCGCAGCTGATATCCATGCATTACGGCACCGTTCCGATCGTAAGAGAAACGGGCGGATTAAAGGATACCGTGGCGCCTTACAACAAGTTCACCGGAGAGGGCACAGGCTTTACCTTTGCGCATTATAATGCCGATGATATGATCCAGTGCGTATGGCGTGCGATGGATGTTTATTATAACGACAAGAGCGCATGGGAGGCGATAGCAAAGCATGGTATGGACGCTGATTATTCATGGGGAGTATCGGCTGAGAAATATATCGATATGTATTGCGGACTTACCGGTCTTGAGAGACCGTCTGCCGGAAATATAAAAAAAAACAGTAAGCCCGAATGGGATCTAGAAAACTTACCGGATTTCGCGGAAAGGATACGCGGCGACTTTGCCAATTCCGAAAGTACGCTTGAACAGCTTGCTGCGGAGCGGGGTATAATAGAGGTGCCGGATCCGTTTGGGGGCGAAGAGCCGGATGCAGATCCGAGAGAGGTAAAGAAACCGGCAAAGAAAAAGACAAAAACGACGGCGGCAAAGAAGACGACCGCAGCAAAACCGAAAAAAACCGCTGCGAAGTCAACAAAGACTGCAAAGCCGAAAACGAGCGTAGGAAACGCGGTTGAGCGTATTGAAAAGGCGACCGCTCCCGCCTCGAAAAAGACGGCGGGCAGGACTGCCGGAAAGACTGCAAAGACTACAAAAAAATCTTAAGTCTGAAATAAAACAGATCGGCGCAGCCGAAAACCGTACAGACGAAACTAAGGAGAGTATGAAAGAATGACAGTAAAAACAACAAAGAAGCTTACTCCGGATCAGGAGCTGCTTAAAAGTGAGATCATCGGAAAGATAAACAGACACTTTGGAAAGATCCTTGAAGATGCGACCCCTCATATGGTATATGCGGCATGTGCTCTGACAGTTCGTGACAAAATAATGGAAAAATGGGCTGTTTCGCACAAGGAAGTAAAGGAAGAGGGTTCAAAGAAGCTGTATTATCTGTCCTTTGAATTTCTCATGGGAAGACTTCTGTGCACTAATATCTTAAATCTTATGCAGACCGATGATTATAAGGCTGTATTGGAGGATCTGGGATATTCATTGCAGGATGTGGCAGAGCTTGAGAACGATGCAGGTCTCGGCAACGGCGGACTCGGACGTTTGGCGGCATGCTTTATCGACTCGCTTACGACACTGGATCTCCCGGCATACGGCTGCACGCTCAGGTATGAGTACGGTCTGTTCAGACAGAAGATAGTTGACGGATATCAGACAGAGCTTCCCGATTCGTGGCTTGAATACGGCAATGCTTGGGAAGTAGCGCGTCCGGAGGAAGCGGTCAAGGTCACTTTCGGAGGCGATGTTCATACGAACTGGGAAAACGGCGCTATGAAGATAACTTACAGCAATGAACGTTCGGTCATAGCTATGCCGTACGATGTTCCGCTGTGCGGATATGATTCAAAGGTTGTCAATAAGCTGAGACTCTGGAGCGCCAAATCATCTACTGATTTCGATATGCGCGCATTCAATCAGGGCGATTATATAAGGGCAACTGAGGAGAAGGAGCTTGCCGAGGTGATCTCAAAGGTACTCTATCCGGAAGATAATCACACCGAGGGTAAGGAGCTTCGTATGAAGCAGCAGTATTTCCTTGTATCAGCTACACTGCAGTGGATACTTAAGGAATTTGAAATGCGCAACGGCGAGGACTGGGGTCTGCTTCCCGAGAAAATAGTTATCCATATAAACGACACTCATCCGACGATGGCCATACCGGAGATGATGCGTCTGCTCATGGATGAAAAGGGACTCGGCTGGGACGAAGCATGGGATATCGTAACGCATGTGTTCGCGTATACGAACCATACGGTAATGAGCGAGGCGCTTGAGAAGTGGCCGCAGGATATGTTCAGAAGGATACTTCCGAGACTTTATATGATTCTCGAGGAAATGAACAGACGTCTTATGGAGAGGATAGAGGCGTTCTATCCCGGCGACCGTGCGAAGCACGAGTATATGGCTATACTTGCAAATAACCAGGTATCAATGGCGAACACCTGTCTTGCAAGCTGCTTTGCGGTCAACGGTGTTTCAAAGCTGCATACGGATATCCTTAAGACTGACATCTTCAAAGATTATTATCTTATGGATAAAGAGAGGTTCCATGCGATAACAAACGGTATAACATTCAGAAGATGGATAGCGAACTGCAATCCGGAGCTTACAAAGCTTATCGATGATACTATCGGCAAGGGCTGGCTCAAGGATTCGGAAAAGCTTGCGAAGCTTGCAGAGTATGCGGAGAATGCGGCGTTCCAGAAAAAGTTTGATTCCATAAAGCGGGCGAATAAGAAGATGGTCGCGGATTATATACTTGAGCATAACGGTATCAAGGTTGATCCGGATTCGATTTTCGATATTCAGTGCAAGAGACTGCATGAATATAAGCGCCAGATGATGAATGTACTCCATATAATCGCCGAATATAACAGGATCCTGGCTGATAAGGACTATGCGGAGAAATATTATCCCAAGACCTATATCTTCGGAGCTAAGGCGGCTCCGGGCTATAAGCGTGCAAAGCTTATAATAAAGCTTATAAATTCCGTAGGCGATATGATAAACAACGATGAGCGCATAAATAATAAGATAAAGGTCGTATTTATCGAAAATTACGGCGTTTCGATCGCCGAGAAGCTTGTGACTGCCGCGGATGTATCGGAGCAGATCTCCACAGCCGGAAAGGAAGCTTCGGGAACGGGCAATATGAAGTTTATGCTTAACGGCGCAGTAACGGTCGGTACGATGGACGGCGCTAATGTAGAGATGTACGAACAGGTCGGAGAGGATAATATCTATATATTCGGTCTGCGTTCCGACGAGGTCGCAGCCCGCGCAAATATACCGGGCGGCGATGAAGTGAAGAATATATATGCTACGAACGCGGTTCTGAGGCATGCGCTTGAGCAGCTTATAGACGGAAGCATAGTTCCGGAGAACACAAATCTGTTCATGGATCTTTACAATACGCTTCTGTTCGGTGATTACGGTTATCCGGACACCTATATGGTTCTGCGTGATTTTGAAGACTACATGCAGACACAGGAACAGATATCGAAGGATTATCAGGACAGAAAGAGCTGGATCGCTAAGCAGATAATGAATACTGCTATGGCAGGGTATTTCTCGAGCGACAGAACGATCCGTGAATATAATGATCTTATCTGGCATCTGACGCCGATCAAGTAAGGCGGATACAGAACGCTTAGAATCTATGCATAAACACCATTTACCGCCGCAGCGGCATTTTACCGCTGCGGCGGATAAAAGATCCCGGATGACTGTTGGGATTTTTTTTATGGGATCATCATATATTATCGTAGGAGATCAGGAGAAATTATGAAGATAGAACATAATTCCAGACAAGAATTTTTTCGGGCTCCGTTCGGCGCCGTAACATGCGGTACGGAGGTGCGGCTGAGGATATCGGCTTACGGAATGGGTATACCGCGCTCTGTAAAAATAATTTATAAGACAGATAACGGTGACGCGGTATACAAGGATATGCCATACGTTTTTTCGGTGCTTGACAGCTGCATATATGAGACCGTAATAAAAGTTCCGGATGAACCGGGTCTGATATGGTATTATTTTGAGCTTGAAACGGACATAGGAGTTGTATATTATGGAAACAACTCTGAAAATCTCGGCGGGAAGGGCGAAATGAGCTTTCAAACGCCGTCGCATTCATTCCAGATAACTATTTACGATAAGGATTACAAGACGCCGGATTGGTTCAAGGAGGCCATAGCGTATCAGATATTTCCGGACAGATTTTATAATGGGAACGAGGACGGTTCATTTCTGTATGAGGACGGAGATATAATAAAACGGAATTGGGGAGAACAGCCGTACTATAAGGCGGAGCAGTTCGGCGGTGAGTACAAGAATAATGACTTTTTCGGAGGAAATCTGAAAGGGATAATAAAAAAGCTGCCGTATCTTGAGGAGCTTGGGATAACGGTCATTTATCTTAATCCGATATTCAGATCGTGTTCCAACCATAAATATAATACGGGCAATTACGAGGAGATAGATCCGAGCTTCGGCGATGAGGAGACCTTCAGGAAGCTTTGCTCGGAGGCAAAAAAGCGCGGTATCAGGATAATACTTGACGGCGTGTTCAATCATACAGGCTCCGACAGCAAATATTTCAATAAATTCGGTAATTATGACAGTGTTGGCGCATACCAGTCGAAAAATTCGCCGTACTATACATGGTATAACTTTATGGATTATCCGGATGTATATGAATCGTGGTGGGGGATCGACACCCTGCCGCAGATAGTCGAAACCAGTCCGGAGCTCAGGGAGTATCTGCTTTCCGGCAAAAACGCCATAATCAAAAAATGGCTGAGGTGCGGTGCGTCCGGCTGGAGACTGGACGTGGTAGACGAACTTCCGGACTTTTTTGTAAAGGAGCTTCGGAAAAACGTGAAAGAAACCGATCCCGACGCGGTTATAATCGGAGAGGTTTGGGAGGACGCTTCAAACAAGATAGCCTATGGCGAACGGCGCCGGTATTTTTACGGCGACGAGCTTGATTCCGTTATGAATTATCCGTTAAGGAATGCCCTTATAGACATGGCGCTTTGCAGGATAGACGCGGTGGAATTTAACAGGCGCATAATGAGTCTCAAAGAGAATTATCCCGCTCCGGCATTCTATTCTCTGTTAAATATGCTTTCGTCGCATGACGTTGAAAGAATAGTGACGCTTATGGGCGGCGTTCCGAACAGGCATGAAGTCAGCCGTGAAGAACAGGCGGAATTCAGCCTGAACGGCTATGCTCTTGAGATAGCAAGGAAGCGGGTCAAGCTGCTCGTAGGAATGATAATGACAATGCCGGGCGTTCCCTGTCTGTTCTACGGCGATGAGCTGGGCGTTCAGGGATACGGCGACCCGTTCTGCCGAAGCCCGTTCCCGTGGGACGCTATGGACGAAACGGATCCCAATGCCGAGATGCGCACATGGATAAAGTCGCTTACAAAGCTGCGCAGATCGGCAACGGCTCTGAGCTTAGGCCGCTTCAATTATGTGCACAGGATAGGCTATACCTATGGATATATCAGAGAATATGAAAGTGATAAGTATATAATACTCGGGAACTTTGACAGCACCATGAAGGATATACGTCTCGACGCGGCAAGATACGGAGTGACGAGCCTGCGCGTACTTCTTTCAACGGATAACTGCAGCGGTGAGTATGAATCCTGCGACGGTATATTCTTTATAAAGACAGCGCCGCAGTCTCTTGTTATCTTTAAGGCAGAATAACTCGGAGAGAGCAGGCCTCATGCCGGATATTTTCGTAATACCCGGCAGAGCTGCTGTATTATATAAATCATAAATACACTGCATACAATTCCGGATCTGCGTGGATCTGACAGATGATTGCTTGGATTTTACATATAGCGGATAAACAACAACAGTTTTATCCATGATCTATGTAAATAACATATTGATATGCGGAGGGGAGAGACTTATGCGTCAGAAAGAAGGTTTTTCGCGCGATCTTTGTGATAATGAGGAAAATAAAAGCTTTGAAAGACTTGTATTGCAGGACGCCGCGCTGGTCAAGCCTATACTCAGGGAGCGGTTCTTAAAGGATTATATACTCGGTATCGGCGATGCAGACGAAGCTTTTAATATGTATTGCAGCGCATTCGCGGCGGACAGGCGTATGCCGGTCAGAATGGCGGTAATAAAACCGAATAAAATGAATACGTATGACGATCTGTTTTACATAAAAAACACTGCCGGGAGGTGTTTCGGGGATGAACGGCTCACTCTTAATACGTCTATGCAGGACTGTGTGCTGCTGATCTCGGATGAGCCTGACAGCAGGGATATGGACGGGCTTTTGCAGCATATTGCGTATATAGTACATGAATGTTACGGCTTGGACATAATATCTGTGTACAGCCGTGTGATACCTATCAATGAGGCTCCGGAGGTATTCAGAAGATTGAGGTCGTGCACAGAATATTCGTTTTATTCTGAAACAACAAAGGTGATATGCGAAAGAGATATAAGCATAAGTACGGATCCGGTCACGCTTACTCCTCAGTATACAGGTATTGAAGAAGCGGTTTTGGGCGGTAATGAAAAAAAGACGCTCATCCTGCTCGAGGAATTCTTTTCCGAGCTTGAGCGGAGTATGCCGACTCCGGCGGTGGCTAAGACATATTGTCTGGAGCTGTATGTCTGCATGATCCGCTGCTGTGATGTTGAAAGCATCGATATATATATGAAAGGCATCGTATCTATCCAGGAGGGCAGAGGATTTAATGAGATAAAAGAGTTTATAAAAATCAAGGCGGCTGAGATCGCAAGGTCGAATGCGCCGAAAAATATCAATATTTACAGCTCTCTTATCAAAGATACTATTCGTATCATAGATGAAAATATCGGAAATGAAAAGCTGTCTCTGCGATGGATCGCCGGAACGGTGCTTTATACCAATGTTGACTATCTGGGCAAGATCTTCAAAAAAGAAACAGGCATGAACTTTTCGCATTATGTTATGGAAAAGCGCATGGAGCTGGCAAAGGCTCTTATCATGGAGGGCAGGAATGAAAGGATATACGAGGTGGCGGAAAAGGTAGGATACGGTTCCAATTCACAGTATTTCAGCCAGGTATTTAAAAAGTACACCGGTATATCTCCGCTTGAATACAAGGAGATAGCGAGATTATCCTCAAAGAAGCTTTCGGGCAGCGATTTGAAAAAGACGGTCGTGTGACCGGGAAAAGGGACGTTCTGAGCCTCTCAGGCGGCAAGCCTTATTTTTAAATTTTTGCAGAAAAAACTACGGACTGAGCATACCTTACGGTTCTTGCCCGATCCGTAGTTTTTTTGTGTAAAATTTTTAGGCGGATCAAATTTCTGTGATCAAATGATTTTTGCGGGCAGTTGCGGCAGCCCTGCCTCTCTGCTGATTTTCTTCAATATCAATGACCGATAGTGTGAAATATGTGTTATCGCTTATATATGAATTATATAATAAAATCGGCAATATTCTAATGCTTGTCTCGTTATCGAATTACTGATTATTCTGAAGCTCCTCCATCTCCGCTTTCAATGACTCTATATATTGCTCCGGAAGTCCTCTCTGCTCCAATTCCTCAAACGAGAGTATATCGCCCCTCCAATTTAAAACGCCCTCAGCGGTTACGGTATATTCATCTCCCTGAAAAACATTCACTACCCCTTCCTCCGGTACGTACTGTGCCATATATCCGTCCATCAGCGATATTAGATCCACATATTCCATATATGTTCTTCCGTCAATATTTGCAACGGGAACATCTATGTTAAAAGCGCTGCCATTTACGGAGCATACTGTATCGTTTGTGCTGATGATTATATTTGTCTCATCCTTATTTATGATGATAGACTTATCTTCATCATTCCACGCCACGGTATATCCCATATACTCGCTTATTCCTCTTATCGGAAGCATAACATTCCCGATATCATCAACATACGCCTGGCCGTTTTCAAACGATATCTGTTCAAAATCAATTTTAACATTTAGATTTTGATTTGCAAATGCAGGTGCAGCTGCAAAAATCAAAGAAAACAACCCCAATATTATCTTTTTTATGATAAAGCACCCCTTTTCTTGCAAGATAGCGTAAAGTGTTTTTATGTATTACTACGAAAACCTTAGCAGCTATCCGGTTTTTTATTGTATTCCTCCTGCAATACTTTCATTTTTACAGTTCCGTTGCAATAGGTAAATCACCTGTGGTTATTGAACAATTTGAAGATATCTCCGTTTTCGAAGATCTGTTAATACTGTTTATTTTATACATCTTTACTGTATCATTAACAATATTTTTCAAACCGGCATTCTGCACAAGCACAGACACTAAACCATATTATATTTTTCGTGTGAACATACTATATTTCTTTATATCATTCTCCCAAATCCTATAACATCCGTTTTATCTGCTAAGGCTCTGAAATAGAATATATCAACACATTGCTAGTATACTCTGTTTTGCTATGTTATTCTCAAAAACATGGACACGACCGTGTTGACCAATCGATCAGGATTGCCTTAGATGTATTTCACACTTGTTTATAGTTTACCGGTTGACTGTTTCATTGTACGGCAAGCAGTTTTAACTATGTCTTACATGATATGATGCATTTCCCGGAGTACCCCAGGTACTAAAGCGACAATAAAAAGTGCCTGATGTATTTAGACCATTGAGTAAATAACTTATATTAGTGTCTATATTTTCTAATACCGCTTTAACAGCATCATCTTCGATTGAAGGACTTGATCCTTTCATTTCATTTAAGCTGATATTGTATTGCGAGCCGCCGCTAAAACTTGTAACAGCTATATCCAAGCTTCCGTTGACATCTAATGTGAACGTCTTTCCTCTATTACCCACTCTATATAAATCGCTTTTCTTAATATAAACACTATCAGCCATTGGAAGTGTTAATGCAAAAGGCAATAATTCCTCTGCCTTATGGTTGGTAAGTGTGACTGATATATTAGGATCATATATAGTTACCGTTACACCGGTGGCCTCATCAATATATTTGACGGGATTTTCCTGAGTCGCTAAAGTTGTATCAACTTCTGAGTATGGCGGTATATCTTCAGCAAAAGCACTAACACTCATAGCCGATACAGCCATCATAACAGACAAACCCATTGTTATGATCTTCTTCAATTTCATTGTGATTACCTGCCTTTCTTAAAATCACGTTATTTATTTGTCTATTCTCACTCCGGCACTATTAACAAGCATATTTTATATGATTGCAATATCAGAACTGTCCGGATACAGCGGATGTTATCTGTACATTCCCGATATCATCAACATATGCCCGGCTGTCTTCAAACAATATCTGTTCAAAATCAATTTTAACATTTAGATTTTGCTGCGGCATTTGTTGCTGCGCAGCATGCCTGCAACGCTAAAGTGTTGTTTAGGCTCCATATAAATAAAACTTTAATAGTTTAATGTAATTATAACACATACAAGGAGCAAAGTAAACAATTTTAGTGCTGAACGGTCAATATAAGACCTGAACGGTATAGATGTATTAGATATGATTTTTCACATCAGAAATGAGGAGCTGTTTATTTATGTGCTGAATGGTTATCATTATACAAAAACGTTTCATTTGTTCATCGTATGACCATGAAAGTGTACCGTTATACTTCTTTAAAGCCTGTTTTATATTATTTATCCCTATCCCGTGAAGCTGTTCATTGTTTTTATACGTCTTCAATTTCCCATCAATGACCAGAGGCTT
This sequence comes from uncultured Clostridia bacterium, assembly GCA_944393255.1. Taxonomy (GTDB): domain Bacteria; phylum Bacillota; class Clostridia; order UBA1381; family UBA1381; genus Ornithomonoglobus. The sequence continues at coordinate 42,929 of CALXZP010000070.1, forward strand.
TTTGTCTGATGAATTTTCTATTTTTATCACAACAAAGTTCGTGTTGACAGTATAAATTTTCATATAAATTTTCTTTTCCAATGAATTTTCACAGCTCTCAATTGCGTTATTTATCAGATTAGAAAAAATCGTTACAGCATCCATGTCTTTAAAAAATTTTAGTTCTGACAGAACCGGATCAAGAGAGAAATTTATACCGTTATCATTACATTCATTTATTTTCTTTGATAATACAATATTTATCATTGTGTTATCTGTATAATCAACAACATTTGTGAGCTTTTGTTTTACTGATTTTATAGAGTTAATATAATTTTTTGCCTGGAGATTATCATGATCTATAAGAGAATATAAGGCATCAAGATGCTCGTTCATATCGTGATCCAAGTGCTTTAACATCAAGCAGTCCTCAAAATGTTTTTTTTCTGTTTCTAATTGAAGTTTTAAAACCTCAATTTCAAGACTTTGGGTGATAATGTTTTGGTTAACTATAAATACTATGATATCTATTAATATACATAAAGCACAAACTATTAATTGCAAATAATTATTTATAGAAAGTGTTACTGCAAAAATCATCACGGCTATTGTCATTGTGGGAATCATTGCTAATAATATTGAGTATATATATGTATACTTGTTATTTTTTCTGAATACATATATTAGCATCATTATCGCGACTAAATATAATGTCTTACCTGACACTGTAAAAATAATTGATTGTGTAGCGGATATATCAATTAAATTATTTTCATTAATACCCAATTTCAGCACATAGTTAGCAATAAGTTCACATACGGCAGATAAGAACCCCAAAATTGATCCTTGGAAAATAGCTGTTTTATTATTTATGTAAAAACAAGACATGAATAATACTATATTTAACGCTACAAAAGTTATAAGGTTTATTGAAGTATTTCCAAAAATACAAATAATAAAATGTATCATATATCCTATAATGATAATTGTTTCACAGAATACAATACTTCTTTTTCTATAAAATAGTGTGTTACTGTAATATATAAAAGAAATACATTCCAATACTACAGCCAATATAAGACCCAAATCAATTCTCATTGTTTTCCTCCTAACCAAGTATTGAATTCTTTATAAAATCCTTTAAACTTTCTTCGGGAAATTTTTAATGTAGATTCTTTTTCTTGATATTTTAGTATAATGCCGTCTTGTGTATAATTTTGTATGTATGTAAAATTAACATAGTATCCTCTGCGCAATTCACTAAAAAAATCAACAGATGATAATTGCTCTTGGACAAATCTGTATGTGTCGTATGTGGCAATCTCGCCTTTTATAGTAACAACACGTGTAATTGCATTTAAAATATAAACATATATTATGTTTTTTACCGGTATTTCTATAACACCGCCTTGAGTGTTTACAAAAATGACCTGTTTCATCTTGTTTATTTCATTTATAGCGGCGTTAATTCCATCTTGTAATTGTTCTTTATCTAATGGTTTTTTCCAGTAGCGAAAAGCTTGTACTGCAAAGGCATTATCAAGATAACTCCAGTAGTTTGTTATAAAAATCACTAAACAGTTTTTATTTTTACGCTTTATTTTTTTTGCTGTTTCGATACCATTTAATTCACCCATTTCTATATCAAGAAAGATTATATCGTATTGTACAGGGGATGCTAAGAGATTTTCTGGCAATTTAAATTTTTCAACAATTCCTTCTATGTTTTTTTCATTCAAAATTTTATTAATAAGATTTGTTTCTTCATTCAGTGCAATAGTGTCATCATCGCATATTGCAATTGCAAGTTTCATAACAGTTTCTCCTTCTATATATCTTTAATATTCTGTTTCAGGAAATTCCCCTGCAATGTTTCTTTTATTGTGTTAGTCTCTTTCTTCGTGACATAAAAAACGCCTCCTGCGGTTTGATTGCATTCTACCACAGAAGGCTTCGAATTTACAGAATTTTTTCGCAGTCTCCGGATTTTTATTCTGATCTGTCAAATATAAGCTGCATATCGCCTCTTACCAGAACCAGCTGCCCGCTGCGAAATCCTGCGAGATAGTCTTCGGATACATCTCCGCTGTCGTAGGTAAGGGTAAGAGTGTTTCCGCTGAGTGTATAATGACCTTCGATGGGATCGTTTATATAGGTGCCGTCGCTGTTGAACCGGATACTGACTGAGTTTTCATCATTGACCCAGGAGCCGAGCAGTTCATTCTTATCTACAGGGGTCTCAAACACTTCAGAGCTTACCGCGTTTTCGGCATCTATTGTAGGCTCGGCTTCAAAAGAGACGGTCTCGGCCGGCGATGGTTCGGCAGTATCGGCAGGTTCTCTGCCGCAGCCTGCAAACGCTGCGGCGCATATAACAGCCGCCGCAGCCGCTGTAAAAGCATATTTCATAAGGCTGTCACCTGCCTTGTTTATTTAACATCGACTTTTTCGCCGGACATGATCTTGTTCATCGTCCTGACCGCACACATCTTGCCGCACATCGAGCATGTGTGCTTTTCCTCGGGAGGAAGCTCGTTATAGTAACGCTGCGGCTTTTCCGGCTCAATGGCATAGGCGAACATTTCATCCCAGCATACTCTGCGGCGCGCGTCGCTCATTTTATCATCTATATCGCGTGCGCCGGGTATACCCTTTGCAATGTCTCCGGCATGCGCGGCGATCTTTGCCGCTACGATACCCTCTTTAACATCGTCTGCATTTGGAAGCCGCAGATGTTCCGCCGGCGTAACGTAGCAGAGGAAATCCGCTCCGTGCGCTGCCGCTACAGCTCCGCCTATGGCGGATGTTATATGGTCGTATCCTGGAGCTATATCGGTAACGAGAGGCCCGAGCACGTAGAACGGCGCATTATGGCAAAGCCGTTTTTCGAGCTTCATATTAGCTTCTATCTCATCTATGGACATATGTCCCGGCCCCTCTACCATGACCTGGACGTTGTGCTCCCACGCGCGTTTTGTGAGTATGCCAAGCTCTATAAGCTCGGCGATCTGTGAAGCGTCTGTCGCGTCCTTTGTGCAGCCGGGACGGCACGCGTCTCCGAGGCTGATAGTAACGTCGTATTTTTCGAGTATATCAAGGACCTTGTCATAGAATTCATAGAACGGATTTTCGTTTCCGGTCATCTCCATCCATGCATAAATAAGTGAGCCGCCTCTCGAAACTATATTGGTAAGACGCGGCGAATCCTTGAAAAATGAAGCTGTCCTGCGGTTTATGCCGGCATGTATAGTCATAAAGTCCACACCCTCTTTTGCGTGGGCTTCTATGACCTCAAGGAACTCGTCTGCTGTGATATCGGCAAGCTCCTTGTCAAGATAACCCACTGCGTCATACATGGGAACTGTTCCTATCATAGCCGGACAGGAGTCTATCACCTTTTGGCGGAAATCATGAGTTTTTCCGTAGCAGGAAAGATCCATGATCGCCTCAGCCTTCATTTTTACAGCCATATTTACCTTTTCCATTTCCACATCGTAATCTGTGCAGTCCTTGGAAATGCCGAGGTTGACGTTTATCTTTGTGCGAAGTCCTTCGCCGACGCCCTCAGGGCTTATTGACTTATGGTTTTTATTGCAGGGGATAGCCACGGTCCCGCGCTCAACGCGTTCTCTCAAAATATCAGGTGCGATGCCTTCTTTTTCCGCGACTATCTTCATTTCGGGCGTAATGATCCCCTTTTTTGCTGCGTCCATCTGTGTTGTATATTCCATTGAAGAAAAACCTCCTTATGTATACTGTATTTGGCGGAATATGATCCTAGGGAGAAGTTAAATTACAAAAAATGCCGTCATACAGACAGCAAAACTAAACCTTAGCTCCCGTACCGGCATTATCCGGCAACGGTCAATGGGTCGGAACGAATTCCCTCTCAGCAGTAAGCTCCCCGTGTATTCATATTGTTCAAATACAATTATATATTATAAATGTGTGATTGTCAAGGAGTTATTTAAAAATATTTACCGAATAGAGGCAAATATTTTTAGGCGGGTACGGGACGCATGATTTGTATATTGTGAAGCCATGCAGCTGTACTGCCGGACGAAAAAAACGCATCCCCGAGGGGATGCGCAGTATAAAATATATTCAATTATCAGTTAGCAGCTCTGTCCTGCTTGATCTTAGCCTGAGCAGCAGCAAGTCTTGCGATCGGAACTCTGAACGGTGAACATGAAACGTAATTCAGTCCAACGTTGTGGCAGAATTCGATCGTTGACGGATCGCCGCCGTGCTCGCCGCAGATACCGAGCGTGATGTCCGGACGAACTGAACGTCCGAGCTCAGCAGCCATCTTAACGAGCTTGCCTACGCCGTCCTGGTCGAGCTTAGCGAACGGATCTGACTCATAGATCTTCTTTGCGTAGTAATCGTCGAGGAACTTGCCTGCATCGTCACGCGAAAGACCGAATGTCATCTGTGTAAGGTCGTTCGTACCGAATGAGAAGAACTGTGCTTCCTTAGCTATTTCGTCAGCGAGGAGAGCAGCTCTCGGTATCTCTATCATTGTGCCGACCTCATATTTAAGATCCGAACCTGCTTCGGCGATTATAGCGTCGGCTGTGTCGCATACTACCTTCTTAACATATTTGAGCTCATTGATATCGCCTACTAGCGGGATCATGATCTCGGGTGTAACAGCCATACCCTCTGAGTTCACCTTCAATGCAGCCTGTATAACAGCGGTCGTCTGCATTTTTGCGATCTCCGGATATGTTACCGCAAGACGGCAGCCTCTGTGACCGAGCATCGGGTTGAATTCCTTGAGTCCGTCGCATGTAGCCTTGAGCTCCTCGAAGGAAAGACCCATCTCGTCAGCAAGCGCCTTTATATCGTCGTCGTTCTGCGGAACGAATTCGTGGAGCGGCGGATCGAGGAATCTGATAACAACGGGATGTCCCTCAAGCGCCCTGTAAAGCTCCTCAAAATCACCCTGCTGCATGGGAAGTATCTTGGCGAGAGCCTTTTCTCTCTGTTCAACAGTCTTTGAAACTATCATTTCGCGTACAGCGGCTATTCTTGACTCCTCAAAGAACATGTGCTCCGTACGGCAAAGGCCGATACCTTCAGCGCCGAATGCAGCAGCCTGCTTCGCGTCTCTGGGTGTGTCAGCATTTGTTCTTACCTGGAGAGTTCTTACAGAATCAGCCCATTCCATGAATTTTTCAAAATCGCCAGAAATGTTAGCTTCCTGTGTTTCAATAGCGCCCTCGTAAACGTTTCCTGTAGAACCGTCGAGCGATATAACGTCGCCCTCCTTGAATACCTTATCGCCGCATGTGAATGTCTTTTCAGCCTCATTTACCTTTATAGCGTCAACTCCGGCAACGCAGCATCTTCCCATACCGCGCGCAACGACTGCAGCATGTGAAGTCATACCGCCGCGGGCTGTCATGATACCCTGAGCAGCGTTCATGCCTTCGATATCCTCAGGAGATGTTTCCTGTCTTACGAGTATTACCTTTTCGCCCTTGTCTGCCGCAGCAACAGCCTCTTCAGCTGTGAAGTAGACCTTACCTGCGCCTGCGCCCGGCGAAGCCGGAAGACCCTTGCAGAGTACCTTTGCACTCTTGAGAGCATCAGCGTTAAATGTCGGATGCAGGAGTGCGTCAAGCTGTTTCGGATCAACCTGGAGAAGCGCGTCCTCCTTGGAGATCTTGCCCTCAGCAACGAGGTCAACAGCTATCTTAAGAGCAGCCGCAGCCGTTCTTTTACCGTTTCTCGTCTGGAGCATGTACAGCTTTCCATTCTCGATAGTATATTCCATATCCTGCATGTCGCGGTAATGATCCTCAAGCTTCTGAGCTATATCCACGAACTGCTGATATACATCGGGCATGTCCTCAGCAAGCTTTGCTATAGGCTTCGGTGTTCTGACGCCCGCAACAACGTCCTCGCCCTGAGCGTTTATGAGGTACTCGCCGAAGAGAGCCTTTTCGCCTGTGGACGGGTTACGTGTGAACGCAACGCCTGTGCCTGATGTGTCGCTCATGTTTCCGAATGCCATCATCTGAACGTTGACAGCCGTACCCCATGAGCCCGGGATATCGTTCATTCTTCGGTATACGATAGCTCTCGGGTTGTTCCATGAACGGAATACCGCCTTAACGGCGCCCATGAGCTGTTCCTTAGCGTCTCTCGGGAAGTCTGAGCCGACCTTTGACTTGTATTCAGCCTTGAACTGCTCAGCGAGTGTTTTAAGGTCGTCCGCCGTAAGGTCAACGTCCTGCGTAACTCCCTTTTCTTCCTTCATCTTATCGATGAGCTCTTCAAAGTAAGCCTTGCCGACTTCCATTACAACGTCAGAATACATCTGGATAAATCTTCTGTAGCAGTCGTAAGCCCATCTCGGATTGCCCGATTTCTGAGCCATTACCTCAACTACCTCTTCGTTAAGTCCGAGGTTAAGTATCGTGTCCATCATACCCGGCATTGACGCTCTTGCGCCCGAGCGGACTGATACGAGCAGCGGATTTTCGAGGTCGCCGAACTTCTTGCCGGTGATCTCCTCCATTTTGTCGATGTATTCCATGATCTGAGCCTGGATATCATCGTTGATAACTTCTCCGTCCTCATAGTACTGAGTACAAGCCTCGGTAGAGATAGTAAATCCCTGCGGTACAGGCATACCGAGCTTTGTCATCTCTGCAAGATTGGCGCCTTTGCCGCCCAGCAGATTTCTCATGCTTGCGTCACCTTCGGAGAAAAGGTAAACGAATTTCTTAGCCATTGGAATCTCCTCCTGTTCAATAAAAACTCTGAGCAAGACGGCATAGAATATCGTATGCCGCCCTTATGCGTCTGTATATCATATAGCCTGACAAGCTATATTTCTACCTGTACCTATATTATATCATAAATTTTAAAAATGTCTATAATAAATTGTGATTTTTTTCTCAATTACTATAAATTTTATTTAATATTCATAGAAAAAAATCTTTTTTCAATATAATTAGCACAAAAAAACATTTTAAGAATAATATATGTATATAAACAGGCGGCAGGCGGAGCCGGTATCCGGCGCGCCAAAACGCCTGAAAACATAGTGAATGGCGGTGGATATATGCGGTACAACAGAGAAAGAGCGGTGGAATACGCACGCCGCTGGGCGTACGGGCGCAATCCCCGGTATTATGATTTTTCGGGGATAGGCGGCGACTGTACCAATTTTGCGTCGCAGTGTATATATGCCGGCAGCGGGATAATGAATTATACGCCGCTGTACGGCTGGTTTTATATAAATGCCAATAACAGGACTCCGTCATGGACGGGAGTAAACGAACTATATCGTTTTTTAATTAACAATAAGAGCGAGGGACCACAGGGTGAAGTTACCGGACTTGCGGAAATCGAGCCGGGCGATATCATACAGCTGAAATTCGGAAGCAGCGAGCGGTTCGACCACAGCCCGGTGGTGACGGACGCCGGCATTGGCACGCCGGACACTATACTTGTCGCGGCCCATTCCATCGACAGCAGCTGCCGTCCTCTCTCATCATACGCATACAGGGAGCTGCGGCCGATACACATATATAATGTAGGAGTATGAACGGCCGCTCATCTTTTTGAGCTTTTTTTAAAAAAGATATTGATTTTTATTGATCTGTGTGGTATAATAACAGAAGTGAAAGAGAAATTCAGTTAATACAGAAAGAAATTACTTTTCACCCTTTTATCCTATACCTGTTAAAAAAACACTGCTTTCGCGGTGTTTTTTTATGTCTTTGAGCTGTTGTTCTGCCGGTTTTCCCGCCTCATGTTGAATTATGACGATAATTTTTTATGAAATCTGCATATAATATGTTATAAATATCATTTTTTCTCTTGACGGTTTTGCCAAAGCGTGGTATAATGTATTTATTACAGTCAATACAGTATCTGCGGTAAAACGGTAAAACTGTGGAAGCAGATGATCATATTTTTAAGAAAAGAAAGGAATTTTATTATGAAATCGAAAAAATTCTCTGTAATGTTAACGGTAGGTGCGCTTGCGGCGGCTTCAATGCTCGCAGGCTGCGGAAATACGGACGGAAACGGAACAACAGCTTCACAGGAGCCGTCCGGCGGCGGCGCGGCGTATACAATAGGTCTCTGCCAGACCGTACAGCATGACGCGCTTGATGCTGCTACTAACGGTTTCCAGGACAAGCTCAGGGAGCTGCTCGGCGAGGATGTAAGCTTCAATCTGCAAAATGCGGCGGGAGATTCGGCAACATGCGCAACTATAGTAAACCAGTTTGTATCGAACGATGTTGATCTTATATTTGCCAATGCAACGGCGGCGCTTCAGGCTGCGGCAGCTGCAACGGATCAGATCCCGATAGTAGGTACATCCATAACAGATTACGGTACAGCTCTTGATATAACCGATTGGACAGGCACAACGGGAAGAAACATCACAGGCTCATCCGACCTTGCTCCGCTTGAGGAACAGGCGGCTATGATAAAGGAGCTTCTTCCGGACGCACAGAATGTAGGACTGATATACTGCTCGAGCGAGTCAAACTCAAAATATCAGGTGGATATAGTACAGTCCGAGCTCGAAGCTCTCGGCTATACCTGCACACAGTATTCATTTGCGGACTCAAACGATATAGTGGGCGTTATAACAAGCGCATGCGATGCGAGCGATGCTCTCTATGTGCCGACTGACAATACCGCTGCTGCAAATACGGAGATCATAAACAATGTGGCGCTTCCGGCAGGCGTTCCGATCATTGCCGGTGAGGAAGGTATATGCGAAGGCTGCGGTATAGCAACGCTTTCTATAGATTATTATTCGCTCGGTCAAAAAGCCGGCGAGATGGCTTATGAGATATTGGCAAACGGCGCGGATCCCGCAGCTATGGAAATAGAGTATGCGGACGGGCTCACAAAGAAATATATCCCGGATCGCTGTGAGCAGCTCGGTATAACAGTGCCGGAGGACTACACAGCGATAACAGCCGAAGCTGAATAAAAATAATATGGCAGCGAAATTTGCAGTAATGCCTTACGGCGTTATTGCAAATTTCGTTTATATGGGTAAAAGGAAAGGAAAGACATATGCTGGACTTTTTTGGTTCGATTCCCGGCGCTGTTGCCCAGGGTATGATCTGGGGCATAATGGCGGTCGGAGTGTACATCACATTTAAGATCATGGATATTGCCGATCTTACGGTGGACGGTTCGTTTGCTACAGGCGGTGCAACGCTCGTTGTATGCGTTGCCGCCGGTATGAATACTGTTCTCGCTATGGTCATCGCCTTTATTGTCGGATGCCTGGCGGGGCTTGTGACGGGCGTGTTCCATACGAAATTCGGTATCCCGGCGATACTTGCCGGTATCCTCACGCAGCTTGCGCTGTATTCCATAAATCTGCGGATCATGACGCAGCGCGCAAACGTTCCCCTGTCGGTAGACAAATATGATCTCATAATATCATTGAGAAACATACCGAATGCGCTTATCGTTACCGGATTATTTGTAGTGGTAATAATCGCGGTGATGTATTGGTTCTTCGGGACCGAGCTGGGACACTCACTGCGCGCTACGGGCTGCAATCAGTCCATGGCAAGGGCGAACGGTATAAATACCGATACGAATAAGATAATAGGGCTTGTTCTGTCGAATGGTCTTGTTTCGCTTTCCGGCGCTCTGCTTTCTCAGTATCAGGGTTTTGCGGATATCAATATGGGACGGGGAGCTATAGTTATAGGTCTTGCGGCGGTTATTATAGGAGAGGTGCTGCTGGGCAAAATATTCAAGAATTTTGCACTTAAGCTTCTTTCGGCTGTTGTGGGCGGTATAATATATTATATAGTAATAACTATCGTGCTCCAGATGGGTCTGAATGCAAACGATCTCAAGCTGCTCACGGCTGTGGTGGTTGCTGTATTCCTCGGCATACCTTACTGGAGAAGAAAGGTCGCGGAGCGCAGGACGACAGTGCCTAAGGAGGTGTCCTGATGCTTAAAATAAACGGTGTTTACAAAACCTTTAACAGAGGGACTATAAATGAAAAACGCGCTCTTAACGGTGTTGACCTGACCCTTAACGAGGGTGATTTTGTAACTATCATAGGCGGAAACGGCGCGGGAAAATCCACATTGCTGAACAGTATCTGCGGAGTTTTTCCCGTAGATTCGGGAAGCATCGTTATAGACGATATCGATGTGACTAAGCTTCCGGAGCATAAGCGCGCTAAGTATCTGGGCAGGGTATTCCAGGATCCTATGATGGGAACTGCCGCCGATATGTGGATAGAGGAAAACATGTCTCTTGCGTACCGGCGCGGACAGGGCCGCGGATTGAAGTGGGCTATCACCTCAAAGGAGCGGAAGCTGTATAAGGAAATGCTGAGCCAGCTCGGGCTCGGTCTTGAGGACAGGCTCTCAAGCAAGGTAGGGCTTCTTTCCGGCGGACAAAGACAGGCGCTTACTCTGCTCATGGCGGTAATGCGCAAACCTAAGCTGCTCCTGCTGGACGAGCATACCGCCGCGCTTGATCCGAAAACCGCCGAAACGGTGCTGAATTTGTCGGATAAGTTTATAAATGAGGATAATCTGACAACTCTCATGATAACTCATAATATGAAGGACGCTATCAGCCACGGAAACAGGCTGATAATGATGCATGAGGGACGTGTGATATATAATGTCAGCGGCGAGCAAAAGAAAGATCTGACGGTAGACGACCTGCTGAAGAAATTTGCAGATCTGAGCGGCGAGGAATTTGCAAACGACCGCGCATTGCTGAACTGATGTATGGCGTTTCAATCTCGGTATCTTGAATAAAAACGTCTATATGCAGCAGTGAGACAGCAAGTTTGGCTGTTAAACAGTATATATAAAGGCGGTATATCTCATATATGGTAGGGATATGCTGCCTTTTTACTTTGATCACAGAGCAAAAACGCTGTTAGATGCTGCTTGATATTATCCGATATGATAAACACAGGCGGCGTACTTATCATATTGGAGCCGGACAATACGGAATGTATTGTATCAGGGAGGAAATAAACTATGTGGAAAAGAAAAGAGCTAAAGAAAAAAGCGAAAGGCACACTGAAGAGAAATTATTGGGGGATCGTTATAACCTGTGCGCTTATTGCAATAATAATGGGATATTTTATAAATCCGATAACAAGTATTGAAAGTGTAGTCAAATTTTCGAACGGAGAATATACAAGCAAGGCTGATACTGATATTGTTATGGCCGATACTGCCCGGCGGGAAACATTAAGCAATACGGAGATAGTCGATGAATTTTTAGGCGGAGTAGGAATGGAGAACGAAGCCGCGAAGGATTGGACGGCAGGAGTGCTGTCTATGTTTGCAAGGAATACGGAAGGTGCGGGCAGCGTTTTGTACGGAGTAATCAATTCAATAAATCAAATAGCGTTCGGCGACAGGCTCAGCCCTCAAATCATAATAAGTTTGGGTGTTCTGGTGAGCTTGTTCATTTTGATTTTTATAAAAAACGTACTGGCGGTAGGATTTTGCCGATATCTTTTGGAGATCCGCACATACAGCCGCACAAGGCTGAACCGTGTATTGTTTCCTTGGCATATACGAAGGGGAACAAGGATCGCAAAGACAACGCTGCTTAAAATGCTTTATCAATTCCTATGGGATCTTACTATCATAGGCGGCATTATCAAAAGATACTCATATAGGCTCGTACCGTACATAATAGCTGAATATCCCGACATAAATGCGAAGGACGCTATTGCCTTATCACGGCGTATGATGGACGGAAGCAAGTGGAATACATTCATCCTTGATATTTCCTTTCTGCCGTGGCGGATATTGAATTTCTTCACTTTAAACTTTCTTAACGTGTTATTCATTGAGCCTTATACACGCCTTACAAATGCGGAATTGTATATGAAGCTTCGTTCAAAGGCAAAGACGGACAAATTGATAAACGCTGATAAGCTCTGCGATGTGCTTTTGGATGCGGACGTAACAAACGGCGAATATCCGGTGAATGAGTACATCATACCTCCTTATCCGTCGAGACATTGGGCGCACGCTGACTATGACAGAAAATACAGTTTAACCTCATTGATACTGATATTTTTTGCATTTTCTCTCATCGGCTGGTTGTGGGAAGTAGGCTTGAACCTGTTTACAATGGGTACGTTTGTCAACCGCGGCGTTTCGTACGGCCCATGGCTGCCCATTTACGGAACGGGAGGCGTGCTTGTGCTTATCGTGTTGAAAAAGCTGAGAAGCAAGCCTGCGCTTACTTTCCTTTCGACAATGGCTCTGTGCGGAATAGTTGAATATTTTACATCTTGGTTCTTGGAAATGAGCAGAGGGATGAAATGGTGGGATTACAGCGGATATTTCCTGAATTTAGATGGCAGGATATGTCTTGAAGGACTTATTGTGTTCGCCTTGGGAGGATGCGCGGCGATATATCTTATTGCCCCATCGCTCGACGATCTGTTCAATAAAATACCGAAGAAGATCAAGATCACAATGTGTATTGTACTTGTAACGGTATTTCTGTGCGACCAAACGTATTCGCATTTTGTTCCGAACAGCGGTAAAGGGATCACGGATTATTGATAATATGATAAGCAAAAACGCTCGGGCTTGAACGGCCTGAGCGTTTTTGCTGCGAGAATATCTTGGGTGTATTTATTATATTATATTGTACATTTTTGCAAAAAGACCGGGCGGGCGTATCTCTCAGAGAGCTGTGCCGCCGAAAATGGGTATCTGTATATTGTAGTGCCAATGCAGTATTCCCGATACGACTATCTGCTGCACGGTAAATTCGGGCGTGATTCCGTATTCTGTCTCCGCTGTCTTTGTCAGTTTATTTATAACGTCCGTTTTGTCTTTCTCTGAAGCGTCGGCGCAAAGATAATCGCCTGCCGGAAGAATAGTCAGATCGCTTGTATCCCCGTGCCGTATGCATACGGCGAACAGCCGTGAGATCCCGTTATGGGTATACACGCCGGCTGTATCCTCGAAGAAAAACTGATCCTTTTTATCCTCGGGGATATTTGCGTAGAAGTGATGCAGATAGTCCCACAGGTTGTCAAGGGTCGGAGTCTCCAGTGTGTCTGAAAGCATGATCACTCTTTTGTTAAAAAAGCGCACGGATATATCCGATGCGGCTTTCCGGTTTTGCAGCTTGTTTTCATAGTCTGCCTTTGCGGCCTGTATCCTTGATTTGCTGTATTGCAGGGACGCGATCTTTTCATCTGCCTTTTTCTCGGCCTCATTGAGAAAATCCACTATTTTGCGGAGGTCGTCGTATTCAAGGACTTTTTTTATCTCTTTCAGCGAAAGATCCATGGTTTGAAGGGCGCGTATGGTATTGACGCGCACAATATCGGTTTCGGTATAATATCTGTAATTTGTCCATTCATCCTTTTTGCACGGCTGAACAAGTCCTATGCGGTCGTAGTGCCGCAGCGTCTCTGCCGTTACGCCTGCAGCCTTGGCGGCGGCGCCTATAGAAAAATATTTTTTCAAATTTCTTATCACCTCTTGACTTTTGTGCAGCACAAAGGTTTATAATATATTTAAACCGCGGCAATGATATATTTTAAAACTGTGAATGGGTTTTGATATATGTATTATAGCACAGTGAGGGCGGAAAATCAACGGCTGCGGGATAATGACAGCTTAAAATCGAAAGGAGATACTGATCAATATGAAAAAGGGTATTATTTTAAGTTTGGCTGCTATTGGGTGTATATTTGCTTTAACAGGCTGCTCCGGCGGCGAAGAACGGTTCACCGCAGGAAATTATACGGCTGACGGCGGACAAGTCAAGGAAATAGTGATAGACGTTCGTGACAGAGCGATAGACATATCTGCTTCCGAGGATGAACGGATATATATCGACTATTCCGACGGTGAAAAAGAATATTATGATATCTCATTGTCCGAGAGCAGCGTTCTGACTATGAAGCTTGCCGACGATAAAGAATGGAGCGACTATGTAGGCGGAAAAAGCAGTGAAGAATTCAGAACAATATCGGTGCGTATCCCCGAAAACATTCTGGATGGTCTGAGTTTGTCAACGACCAACGAAGATATTGTAATTGCGCCGCTGTCCGTATCTGACAGTGTAGTCCTGTCATCTAACGGCGGAGACATCATATTTGATAAGCTGGACGCAGGCAGGAGTATTTCCGTAACAGGTAAAAACGGTGATATATCGGGCACGATCGTCGGAGGCTATGACGACTATGCTATTTCCTGCAATGTAAAAAAGGGAGAATGCAATTTGCCGGAAAGCAAGCCGGGCGGTGAAAAGACGCTGAATATAGAAAACAATAACGGAGACACGGATATAAATTTTGAAAAAGAATAAAAACCGTATGGAGCCGGTCAGAAAAGGACGGCATTGTGTTTATATGCCGTCTTATTCCGTTTCTGCGTTAAAAGCACAGCTTTTGGGAGCAGGCGCGGCAGAACGCTCCCGAAAGATCAAGTCATCTATCATTTCATCGCTCAAAAGCTTGACTTTTGAGCGATGAAATGATAGAATAAATACGGTGATCAGAATAAGAAACTGTATAATATTCAAACTGCCCGGTATAATGATCTTATATTCGATCGGATACCGGGAGTTTTTTTGCGTTTCTGTACAGAGTTTTCAAAGGCTGAACATGTTATGATATAATTGATGGGTGACAAAAAAGATGAGAATAGCATCCAAATGTGATATAATGTTTAACGACCAAGAAAAACATTAGTCAAAGGAGCTATTCTCATGATTAGTATATCAGAAGTTGC
>CALXZP010000071.1 GCA_944393255.1 uncultured Clostridia bacterium
TAAGAAAATGGCTGATCGAAAACGGGTTCAGAATACTGTGTGAGGATATAGAATGTGAAGAGCATCATGTTTATAATATCATAAAGGCCGAAAAGGGAGTTCAGAAACCTTATAAAAAAGATATATCGTATCATATACCTCCGGAGCTTTACGGACATCCGAAGCTGAAGTTTTTATACGAAAAGAAAATGCGTGAATTTTCCAAGATAGTGAATGGATTGGAAACAGCTGAAAACTGCGACAGAAAAAAACTTGAATATTATAGAATGTCGCTTAAAGAATTAAAGGAGATAGAAAAGTATGTTGGTTAAAGATATAGTAAAAATAATTGAAAAGAAAGCATCTGTGGAATTGGCGTATGATTGGGATAATTCGGGTCTTTTGTGTGGAGATGCTGATATGGAAGTGAAGAAAATATATCTTACGCTTAATACGGATATCTATACGGTAAATGAAGCTGCGGCTCTCGGAGCGGATATGATAGTATCCCATCATCCAATAATGTTCGGAGGAATAAAGAAAATAGACTATTCCGAGGCTTCGGGCAAGATCATAAAATCGCTCATCCAAAATAATATCGCATTGTATGCATCTCATACGCCTATGGACACGGCAAACGAAGGCTTGAATGATGTTCTCGCTCAAAAGCTTGGGCTTATAAATACGGAGATCATAGAAAAAAATTCGTATATGACGGGGTGCGGTCTTGGACGCGTGGGGGATACAGAAAGGATCCAGACACTTTCCGAATTTGCAAAGACCGTGAAAAACGCTCTCGATACTCCGTTTGTCAGAGTAAGCGGAGACCCCGGTACAGTTATTAAAAGAGCGGCGGTAGGATCCGGAGCTTGTTCTGAGCTTATACCGTATGCAAAAGCCATGGGCGCCCAGGCAATGGTGACTGCGGATATGAAATATCATACCGCTATAGACGCTGTGGAAAGCGGTATCTGTGTTATAGACGCAGGGCATTATCCTACCGAAAAATTTGTGACGGAGATATTCGGAAAATTATTGAACAATTGCGGGTGCGAGCTCATTTATTCAACGGAGAAGGATATTTTTTCTGTTTTATGATTGACTTTTCATTAAAAATATTATATAATGTCATAGATTATTAGTTTATTTTTATTTATATCAGATTTATTTTTTTTGTTATAAATATCTTAAGGAAAGGAATTTTAAATGTTTAATTTGGAGGATCTGAAAAAAAAGACAAAAGATGAATTGAAAGTTATCGCAGCTGATCTAAAAATAAAAAAATTATCGACAATGAAGAAAGATGATATTATAAAGGCTATCATCGAAACGGAAAATACAAGCCCGAAGAGAGAAACGGATACAAAAAAAACGGCCGAAAAAAACAATGAGGCGAGGACGGAAAAGAGAGCTGATCGGAGAGAGCATGAACAGATAAATTATGCCGCTGAAAAAAAAGATGAAAACGAAGAACATACACAGCCCAAAAAGAGAGAACGTCCGTCCGACGTTACGGAGGTATGCGGCGTACTGGATGTAAAGAACGACGGATACGGTTTTTTGAGATTTGAAAATTTTGCTTCTACAAACAGCGATATATATGTTTCACCTGCTCAGATAAGGCGGTTTAATCTTAAGACAGGTGATGAAATAACAGGAGACTGCAGGATAATAGAAAGCGATGATAAATCTTCTCCGCTTTTGTTTGTAAAAAAGATAAACGGAGACAGTATAGACGTGGCTCTTAAACGCCGTTCCTTTGAAAAGTTAATACCTGTATTTCCTATTGAAAAAATAAAACTTGAAACCGAAAAAAATATCTATTCAACAAGGCTTATCGATATTGTTTCTCCTATAGGAAAAGGTCAGCGCGGAATGATCGTTGCTCCGCCAAAAGCCGGAAAAACCACTATAATTAAAGAAATAGCAAGCGCGGTCAGAAAAAATAATCCTGATATCAAGCTTATAATCCTTCTTATTGACGAACGCCCGGAAGAAGTCACGGATATCAGAAAATCCATTGACTGCGATGTTATATATTCTACTTTCGATCAGCTTCCCGAAAACCATTGCAGACTTGCGGAAATGACTCTCGAAAGAGCGTGCAGACTTGTGGAACAGAATAAGGATGTTATGATACTTCTTGATTCCATAACACGTCTTGTAAGAGCATATAATCTTGTTGAAAATCCCACAGGAAGAACGCTGTCGGGAGGTCTTGAACCGGCGGCTCTGCATAAACCCAAGAAATTTTTCGGAGCTGCCAGAAAAATAGAAAACGGCGGCAGTCTTACGATAGTAGCGACAGCTCTTGTGGAAACTGGAAGCAGAATGGACGACGTTATTTTTGAGGAATTCAAGGGCACCGGCAATATGGAATTAAAGCTGGATAGGTACTTACAGGAAAAACGTGTTTTCCCGGCAATAGATGTTTTGAGGTCAGGAACAAGACGCGATGAAAAGCTGCTTTCACCGGAAGAGAAAAGAACGGATATCATTATACGTCATGAATTGTCAAAGGGCGGACAGGATCAATATGTAAAGATACTGCATTTATTAAAAGCTACAAATAATAACAGGGAATTTATAGAATATATGAGCAGGCACAGAAATATTTGATATGGTAAATACACGATTGCAGGAGCTGAAAACAGTATCCTGCAATTTTTTTCGGCAGAAACATATCGTATTATTTTAATTAATAGCAGCAAAACAAGACGCCGCATAAAGCTGCGCCCTGTTTTGCTGTTATTATATATGCCGTCATACCGGTATACCGGAGATGAAGCTTATTACACAGTTAAAACGATAATGTTATTTAATTACGTCTGTATCCATATATTTTACAAGAGCTTCCGGAACTGCTACTGTACCGTCCTCATTCTGATAATTTTCGAGGATAGCGGCTACGGTTCTTCCTACGGCAAGACCCGAGCCGTTAAGAGTGTGAACGAACTGGGCTTTATCCTTCGGAGTATCCTTATATCTTATATTGGCGCGACGAGCCTGGTAATCCTCAAAATTAGAACATGACGATATTTCTACATATCTGTTATATGAAGGCATCCATACCTCTACATCGTATGTTTTTGCTGATGAAAATCCGAGATCGCCTGTTGACAGACATACAACTCTGTATGGGAGCCCGAGTCCTTGAAGCAGTATCTCAGCA
This sequence comes from uncultured Clostridia bacterium, assembly GCA_944393255.1. GTDB lineage: Bacteria > Bacillota > Clostridia > UBA1381 > UBA1381 > Ornithomonoglobus. Next base: position 3,152 of record CALXZP010000071.1, read on the forward strand.
TCGTTTGTGAGCAGTTCGAGCTCATTATAGCTGTCCTGAGGTTTTACGAACTTGACCATTTCTACTTTGTTAAATTGATGCTGTCTTATTATACCTCTTGTATCACGTCCTGCGCTGCCAGCTTCGGCTCTGAAGCATGCCGAGTATGCACAGTATTTTATGGGAAGCTTTGTTCCGTCGAGTATCTCGTCCCGGTGAAGATTTGTAACGGGTACTTCGGCAGTTGGGATAAGGAAAAATCCGTTATTTACCACCTTGAAAGCGTCCTCTTCAAATTTGGGAAGCTGACCGGTACCTGTCATGGAATCACGGTTTACCATATAAGGAGGGAATATTTCCGTATAGCCTCTGATTGTGTGGGTATTGAGGAAGTATTGTATAACTGCGCGTTCGAGTCTTGCGCCTAGTCCTTTATATACGGTAAATCTTGTTCCGGCGATCTTGGTGCCTCTTTCAAAGTCAAGTATATCAAGCTCTGTACCGATATCCCAATGTGCTTTGGGTTCAAAGCTGAAATCTCTGGGAACACCGTTTCTTCTCATTTCTTTATTTTCAGTATCATCCTTTCCTACAGGACAATCGCTGCTCGGGATATTTGGGATCCTCAGCATAAAATCGCGGAGCTGCGCGTCAATATCTCTGACCTTATCGTCGGAAGCTTTTATTTCATTTGACAGCTCCTTCATTTCTTTGAATATAACGGATGTATCTTCACCGTTCTTTTTCATTACCGGTATTTTTTTACTGATCTCATTTTGAGTTGCTTTTTTCTTTTCTACATCTGTCAGTATTTCGCGGCGCTGTTTATCCAGCTCTATAGCCGGAGCGATATCAAGATCGTTGCAGCGGTTTTTAAGAGCCTCTCTTATTTTGTCAGGATCGTTTCTCAGTATTTTAATGTCAAGCATGTTATTCTTCCTTTCCTTCGTTTATTTTAGTTATGATCTGATCAAAGAGTATTTTTTGATCATCGTTCAGATTATTTCTGTCTATTTTATTTATTATATTCTCAGCTTCATTCAGATTATCTACCGATATATATCCGTTGGCTGAAAGCAGCAGGTCGTATACAGTGATTGATCTTTTCAGATCGTCATTTTCAGACCTGAGACTAGATATTGTGTTTGCCATTATAGCAAGCTCTTCATTTGATGCAGGAGTCGGCTGCGGAGTGGCTTCGGCTGAGGCATCTTCTGTCTGTACTGCTTCGGACGGAGAAATATTTTCCGTTTCATTGCGCAGATTTGAAAGATTAGTCTGACCGAAAAAGGCCAGTATTATGAATATCAGGGCTACAACAAAAATAAGCGCTGTGTAGATAAACATAGAATTATTTTGTTTATTGTTTCTTTTGCTCATGGTAACTGTCCTGCTTTCATTGTTTAATTAATATTCGAGGCCATAGCTTTAGATAGAGCTTCCTGTTCTTCATCAAGCAGTTTTATTTCGGCTTTGCCTTCTTTTATAGAGCGTATATATGTGTTTGATGAAGAGCTGCCGTAAAGCGAGGTTATGATAAAACCGTCGTTATACTGATTAAGCACTGCAATGGCAAAGCTCTGGTCGCCTCTCACATCATCAAACGCATTAAAGTTATGGATACCTATTTTTGAAAGCGAAAGATTGTTTTTTGCCTCACAGCCCGATATTCTTTCGGACATATTAACGGGCTGGCTCATTTTGAGCTTTTTCTGAAGCTCGCGTATGTTATTATAATATTTATCAAGATTTTCAACAAGATCGCCGTCCTCTGAATAATCAAGAATGGAATTGATCTTAGAGCTGTTGTGTATACCTATTATTATAGCTATGATAACAAGGACTACCAGCACAGCAGTAACTATTAAGTAAATTTGATCCATTTTTTTATACCTTTCTGCAGTTTATTTTTTAAAGCTACATAAGCAGCTGGAGTATTCTTTCAAGATCATCGTTTCCGAAGTATTCGATCTCGATCTTTCCGCGTTTTGCATTATGAATAAGCTTCACTTTTGTACCGAATTTAGATGAAAGATGGTTTTCGGTAGCTTCTATTTCTGCAAGAAGCTGTTCATCTGAAGCAGTTTTTTTCTTTGCCGGAGCCGATTTGTGAAGATGTTTTGCAAGAGCTTCGGTTTGACGTACATTAAGACTCTTTTCCAGAATACTTTCAAGCAAGCTGAGTCTTAATTCGGGATCGTCAACAGAAAGCAGCGCTCTGGCATGTCCGCTTGAGATCTCTCCGGTTATCAGTTTTGTGCGGATAGGTTCATCAAGCGACAGCAGCCTTATAGAGTTTGCTATTGCGCTTCGGGATCTGCCGAGTCTGCTGCTGACAGATTCCTGCGTCATATTGAACTTATCTATTAGGGTTTTATATCCCATAGCTTCTTCTATTGGATTGAGATCTTCACGCTGGAGGTTCTCTATAAGCGCTATCTGCGCTACCTCCTGTTCACTGTAATCACGTATAACAGCGGGTATTTCGGAAAGCCCCGCTTTTTTTGCTGCTCTCCATCTGCGTTCGCCGGCAACTATTTTATACATATTGTTGTTTTTTACAACAATTATAGGCTGTATCAAGCCGTTTTCCTTTATAGATTCAGCAAGAGCTTCAAGTTTTTCCTTATCAAATTGTTTCCTGGGCTGATCCTTGTTAGGCTCTATAAGGTTGATTCTGAGACTGACTATATTGCCGTATTCATCTTCGGACGGTTTTTCGTCAAAAAGTGAATTAAGACCTCTGCCAAGACCTATTTTCTGCATGTTATCACCTCCTTCGATTTTTGATGTATATGTGCTCATGAGTTTTTATTTATTATTTCTTTGGCGAGACTTATATAGGCGTCCGCTCCCTTTGAAGTCCTGTCATATTTTATTATCGGTTCACCGAAACTTGGAGCTTCGGAAAGACGCACATTTCTGGGAATTATTGATTTATAGACCAGATCCGGAAAGTATTTTTTTACTTCATCAAGTACCTGGATAGACAGGTTTGTCCGCCCGTCGTACATTGTACCGAGTACGCCTTCTATTTCTATATTTTTGTTATAGCTTTTCTTTATTTTTCTTATTGTACCTATAAGCTGAGAAAGACCCTCAAGCGCATAGTACTCACATTGTATGGGTATAAGAACGCTGTCGCATGCGGTCATAATATTTATCGTTATCATACCGAGCGCGGGAGGAGCGTCTATTATTATGTAGTCGAAATCGTTTCTTATTGGATCCAGAGCCTTTTTTAAAAAGCTTTCTCTTTTATCCTCAAATGCAAGCTCTATTTCCGCAGCAGATAGATCTGATGCAGAAGGAAGCAGATACAGATCTATATATTTTGTTTTTATTATCGCCTCGCTTGTTTTTTCGGGAGATATAAGACAGTCGTATATCGACAATGAATAATCTCCGCGTTCATAGCCGAGACCGCTTGTACTGTTGCTCTGCGGATCGCAGTCTACAAGCAGTGTGCGTTTGCCCTCGTAAGCAAGGCATGAGGAAAGATTTACGGAGGTGGTAGTTTTTCCTACTCCTCCTTTTTGATTTATAACGGCAATTACTTTTCCCATCCCTTATCAAAGAATACCTTTCGTAATATTTGAAGTGAATATACTCACCATATTATATTATATCACAAATTTTTTATTTGTAAATGTTTCACGTGAAACATTTTTAAATTTTTTTCAAATCAATAATAAAAAATGAAATACAGTAAATAATATATTCATTAAAAGTACGATTTATGACAAGCAGATCGTATATGACATTAATGGTTTTATGCATTAAATTATAAGAGGTGAAGACAGTGATAAAAGATATGCTGAAAAAAATTTTTATTTATTCACCGAAAAATGAAGCGGAGCGTTTTGAGGTAAATGAATATAATGATATAGAGTATGACATAAGAGAAGAAAAAGGGATAAAAAAGGCATATGTGAGCGACAGCTTTGATTATAATTACTCTTATATGAAAAAACGCTACAGAGTACCGGATAATAATGATATTGTAATGAGAAGTATAATAATGAAAGGAAACCGCCGTGCATTTGTTATATTTATAGAAGGAATGGTAACAACGTCATACGTTGATGATAATATCATAAAATCTCTTATGGAGCTGCCTTATATAAAGAAGGGAGAAGAGGAGACTAAAATATCCGAGAGATTTACCACACATGCGCAAATGAGAAATGCAAATGATTTTGATGTTATAGCGGATGATATAAATTTCGGATCATGCGCACTGTTTGTGGAAGGTGTAAATGAAGCATTTCTGTTTGATGTCAGAGGATGGGAGCATAGAAGTATAAATAAGCCTGATAATGAGCAGTCGATATACGGACCGCAGGAGGCATTTGCGGAAATGCTGAGGACAAATACAGCGCTTGTCAGAAAAATAGTTAAGACCGAAAAGCTTGTTGCGCTTGCGATAACGGTGGGAAAGGTGTCAAAAACAAGAGGGGTACTTTTATATATAGACGGAGTAGCAAATAAGAAGCTTGTGAATGAGGTAAAAAGGAGGATCGATAATATATCCGTTGATTATATTATCGGTATTGAAGAACTTCAGATGTTTATTTCGGACAGGTCAAGTATAGTAACTCCTCAGATAATATCTACGGAACGGCCCGACAGAGCAGCAAGGGCCCTTACAGAAGGGCGGTGTGTTGCGATTTTAAATGGATCACCTCGTTCGCTTATCCTTCCGTCGAATGCGTTCGAGCTTATGCATGTAGCGTCTGATGAATATCTGAGTGTTCCGTTTGCTGTAATGTCAAGGCTTATCCGTATGCTGGGAATGTTTTTATCTCTTTTACTGCCGGCGCTTTATCTGGCAATTACACAATTTCATCAGGAGATAATACCGACATATTTGTTGTATTCGATAAGCGCCGCGCGTGAAAATGTACCGTTTCCAAGCCTTATAGAGCTGCTTTTGATGGATATATCTTTTGAACTTATACGTGAGGCGGGAATACGAATGCCGTCTCCTATAGGCTCGACTCTCGGTATTGTAGGAGGTCTTATTCTCGGGCAGGCGGCCGTCAGTGCAAAAATCGTAAGTCCTATAATGATAATAGTGATAGCTATAACCGGTATAGGATCGTTTTCAACGGCTGATTATACTCTCGGCTGGACATATAGAGTGCTTCGTCTTGCATTTATATTTTTAGCTGCATTTATGGGCTTTTACGGTATTGCAGTAGGTATAGTGGTGTACAGTCTTTATATAGGCTCTGTAAAAAGCTTCGGGGTGCCGTTTTTGTCACCTTCGCTTCATGTAAAAAACAGATCTGTGGAATCAGCAGTAATGATGAACAGTGTATGGCAGAGAGAAAAACGTCCTGAATATTTAAAAACGGAGGATAAGCTGACTGAGCCGGTCATAAGCAGCCGATGGTATCTGAAAAATAAGCGGCGCAAGTAAAAATATTGGCTTGAATAGATTTAACGGAGGAGTAATATGCTTACACAAAAGCAGCTGACAACTGTGCTGGTAAATGCTATTGCAGTTAAAATGCTTCTGACATATCCGCGTGTTTTGATATTGATGTGCGGCAATGCAGCATGGATAAACGTACTTTATTGTACCGGGCTTGCAGTGCTTCTGTTTGGAGCTATAAGGCTTGCATATAATACAGACAAAAATATAATTGACGCTGCTGCAGAAGCCGGAGGGACATGGCTTCGAATAACAGTCGGAGTTATATTATTTATTATTATGTCGGCAAACGTAGTAAGTCTTATACGTGTGTTTCCGGAGATAATAAGACTGGTCCTGCTGCAAAATACACGTGAGGATCTTATAGGAGTTATATTTATAGCAGCGCTTATCATAGGCGCGGTATGCGGGATAGAATCAATAGGAAGGGTACACGAGATATTTATACCGATCGCCGGAATAGTTTTCGTTGTGTTTCTGCTTCTGCTCATACCAAAGTATAATATAGAGCTTATATTTCCTATTATGGGAAAGGGGACGTCGGATATTTTTATACAAGGTATTTCCGGGCTGTCTGTTTTTTCTGATATAATGCTTTTGAATATGCTTATTTCACATACAAACTCGATAGATAATTATAAACGCGCCGGGACAAAATCAATATTGATCGGAGGCATATGCGCATTTTTTATAATTGCAGCCTATGCGCTTTCATACGCATATCCCGGGTCGGAAAACTTTCTGATACCTATATATCAGCTTGAAAGAATGATATATTTAAGTAACTTCTTCTCAAGATTTGAAGCGATATTTCAGTTTATATGGACTATTTCTATCCTTCTCTACGGTTCCGTATATTTGGCTGTTATCACAGAGGTATGGGAAACAAGCTTTAAAATAAAACCGGCAAAGATAAATATTATTTCGATAGCCATAGTGCTTACAGCAATATCAGCGTTCCCGGATTCGCTTAGTATAGCGACCGAATGGGAGATATTTATAACAAAGTGGATATATATCCCCGTATTTTTGCTGCCTATTGCAGTAGGTCTGCTCTGTAATATAAAGAGAAAAAAGAAAGACGGAGGATGAAATGTTTCACGTGAAACATTTCAGACGTAAGAATGAAAGGCTGTATTGATCATGAAAAAGGCAAAATGTTTACTGCTGATCCCGCTTATATTTACTTTAAGTTCGTGTGTAGGAGAAGAACCAAATGATATAGCTTATGTGACTGCACTTGGAATAGATAAAGCGGAATCCGGTTATCTTTATACGATACAATTTGCGAAACCAAATAAAATAAGCGGCGGATCTTCTGAAGAGGGAGGATCCGGAGGAGACATTGTTGAAAATATATCTATTGAAGCGCCTACAATATATTCAGCAATAAATAATGCAAATTCCATTGTTTCAAAAAATTTTTCGATGTCTCATGCAAAAATAATCGTAGTTTCTGAAGAGACAGCCAAAGAAGGGCTGAATGGAATAAATGATACGCTTTCAAGAAATGATGAGATACGTCCCGGAGTATATATAGCTATTGCGGAGAATGCCGGAGAATATCTTGAAGAAGTAAAACCGGTCATAGAGGTCAATCCGTCGAAATATTATCAGCTGACATATGAAAATAACAATGAAAGCAGTATACCGAAAAACACTGCGCTTGATTTCTATTTTGCATGCATATCGGGAGATGAAGACTGTGTTTTGCCCTTAGCCGGAGTTGCGGAGGCGGATGAAAAATCCGAAACTACAAATGAAAAATCGGGGAGCGGAGGGGAGGAGGACAAGAGCATAACAAATAAGAGTCAGCAGGAAGCCGAAAAAAATGAAGGCGGATTTGAAAGCGGAACAAACAATAAACTTGCCGGTCAGGCAGGAGTGACGATAACAAATAAAAGTGAAGCTATGGGAATAGCCATATTTAAGGAAGACAAGTATATAGAAAAGATGGGGAGCACGGAGGCTGAAATATATAATATGCTTGTAGGAAAGTTCCGAGATGACTATTTGACATTTTATGCTGACAGTACGCCGGAAATTCCTATAACAGTCAAAACAGAGGAGAGAGTAAAGCCTAAGTATAAGATAAATAAAGAAAAAAAAGAGATAGATATATATATAAGACTTATATGTGAGCTGCAGTCTGTATCAGAAAAATACAGAGCAGAGCGTTCTATAGAACAAATAGAAGAAAGTATATCACAAATGACAGATGAAAGACTGGAGAACTTTGTAAAAACACTTTACGGAGAATTGGGAGCCGATGTACTCGGGATCAAGGGAAAGCTGAAAAGCAGATTTTTAACCATAGATGAATATGAAGAATACTGTAAAAGCTTTAAACCGGAGGAGTGGAAATTCAATATCCATACTGAAATAAAGATGCTGAGAACAGGAATGACTTATTATAATTAGATCGGTGTATTTCCGTTTTCGGCATTGAAGGAGACACTTTATCCTTATCGTTTTATAACCTATGCAAAGATGTACCCCGCCTCTATAGGCGGCGGACGCCATTCATCATTTCGGCAGGAGTGATTATCCCCCGCTGAAACGCTGAGGAGCTGACGCTCACTTTGCAGGCTGCAATCATTCGCAAGCTCCGTTTTCTGCAAGCAAAGCGGAGCGTTGCTCCGATTTAAATAACTGATATAAATATACATGGATCATAAAAATATAGGAGTAGAATATGTATTTGACTGTTATTTATTTTTTAGCGCTGCTGTGTGTTTTTATAAGGAGCATATCTTTTTCCGTATACAGCTTTAAAAATAACGGCGCTGCGGCAGGGATAGGAGTGCTGCTTCTTTCCGCCGGAATAATCGTATCCGGGGTCATGGCCTTTATGGGCGTATGACTCCGGGAGAGGCTTTGTTATAAATAATGTATATTATTAAAAAACTACGGTTGACACGCTATGCTTTTTATGTTAGAATAAATACAGCGGAAAATGTCATGATAACGTGAAACAATGCTTAATATATATAAAGTTTGATTTTGGAAAGGAATTTAGAAATATGCTCTCATATTTAAGATGTCTGGGAAAATATGCAGTATTCAGAGGACGTGCTCCGCGGCGTGAATATTGGGGCTTTACTATAGTCAATGCAATAGTACTTCTTGTTATACTGCTTCTTCATGCCAAATTTCAGACAGGAACGGTACACACAGTTTTTACATATACTGTTATAATATATGCTGCTCTGACATTTATACCTGCTCTTGCGGTTATGGTGAGAAGGTGGCATGACCTTGGCAGAACGGGCTGGTGGATACTTCTGAACCTTGTTCCCGGAGTAGGAACTTTGGTTTCCATGTGTTTTTTTCTTGGCAGGGGCGACAGGGGAACGAATGACTACGGACGCGATCCTCGTGAAAGAAATATAAGAAAAAGAAGATGAAAATATCAATGCAGCCGGAAATGTATACAGCTTCGGCTGCATTTTTTAAATAACAGAAATATCATATTAAATCAGAGAGATACTTCTGTTATTGAACGCATATACCGGGATATTCTATGTATATAATATATTTTCTCACATTAAAGAGCGAATATTGCAGGATTTATTTTAAAAATATTAAAAAATTTAATATTTTTGTAATATTATCTTGACAAAATAATAGATCTCCTGTATAATAGAAGCAGATGATTGAGAAGCACGGCTTTGCAGTTATACATATACAGGTTCGCTTTATGGGAGAAGCTGCCCGAAATGTAACGTGAAATAAAGGTGTTGCAATTTCGGCCGGTATATGATAAAATAGGTATAAGGGGACGGCACCCATAACAAAAAACAGAATAGGATCATTACAGGAGGGGATGACACCCATGACAAAAAACATTACTGTGATCGACGAAAACGGAATAATAACGGGAAGCACGTATCCGAAGCGTGCCTCAGGACTTGTAAAGAAAGGGAGGGCGCATTGGATCGGTGAAAACACGATATGTCTATGCGCCCATAATACGGAGGGAAATAAAATGTCTGATAAGATATATGACATAATAGACAATCAGTTTTCAAAATTGCAGGATCAGCTTGACAGGATCGATAATGCGGACATGGTAAGCATAAGCATGATAGAGTCGCTCACCGAAATGCAGAGCAGGAGCAGAGAGCTGGATATAGTTGAAAAGCAGCTCGGCGCTCTTAATGAGATAATGGGCAGAGAGACTGCTGCTCCGGACGCTAAGACAGCTTATGAAAGAGAATTGACGAAGCATAAGATACTCGATGTGCTTTCGGAGATGCTTGGCAGGAAAAGCATGCAGGAAAGCTCTTTTGAATACAGTATCGATCCCGGATCTGTTTCCGAAAAGCCGGTTTCGGATGAAGAGATCACCGAAAACAAAGCCGAGTAAATTTAAAAGTTGATCAAACAAGGGATGCGGCTTGGCTATACCGCATCCCCTTATTTATGCCCGTTTTTCTTTATGCAGGTGATAATTTGGAACTGAGTGATTTTTTTAACAGAGAGACAAAAGCCGCAATAGCTTTTTCCGGAGGCGTGGATTCTGCATATCTTCTGTATGCCGCAAAAAAATACGGGGCTGAGGTGTGTGCATATTATGTAAAGACGCAGTTTCAGCCTGAGTTTGAATACATCGACGCTGTTAAACTGGCAGAGACGGTCGGAGCGGATATGAAAACAATAAGACTGGATATACTAAAAAACAGGATCATAGCGCAAAATCCTGAAAACCGGTGTTATCTGTGCAAGAAAACGATATTGAGTACGATAACGGAACAGGCGGCCGCTGATGGTTTCAAACTCATTGCGGAGGGAACGAATGCGTCGGATGACGCCGGAGACAGGCCAGGTATGGCAGCGGTAAAGGAGCTTTCGGTTGTCTCTCCTTTGAGGGAATGCGGTCTGACAAAGGCTGATGTACGCAGACTTTCGAAAGAGGCCGGGTTATTTACATGGAACAAGCCGTCGTATTCATGTCTGGCTACAAGGATAATGAACGGGGAACAGATCACAGGAGATAAACTGCGCAGGATAGAAGCTGCTGAGTGTGTACTGTCAGAAATGGGATTTTCGGATCTCAGGGTAAGGCTGCACGGCGAAAATGCTGTACTTCAGTTCACAGACGGAGATATAGAAAAGGCTTTTAGCAAAAGAAGGGATATATTTGCATTATTGTCGGAATATTTCGGAAGTGTTGCAATAGATCTGAAGGAAAGAGAAAGAAGCGAATAAAGAGGTGCATAAATGACAAGAGTATTATATTTTGACTGCTCTATGGGTGCGGCCGGAGATATGCTGATGGCGGCGCTGTCGGAGCTTGTTCCGGACAGAAGCTCGGCGGCGGAAAAATTGAATGCGGCGGGCATACCGGGCGTCAGAGCGGAGCTGCGCGATGACGAGAAATGCGGGATAAAGGGCACGCATATAGATATCTTTGTGAACGGCAAGCAGGAAGAAACAGAGGACTGTAAGGAGAATAAAATTCAAAGCAAGACCTGCGGCGGAAGTCATGATCATGGTCATCACGGAGGGCATGATCATCACAGTCATGGGCATCACCATCATACAAGTCTTGCGGACATAGAAAAGGTGATATGCGGGCTTGATATAAATGACAATGTAAAGAAAAACGCTTTGGCGGTATACAGGTTAATAGCGGAAGCAGAGGGACATGCTCACGGCTGTGATATAGGAATGGTGCATTTCCACGAGGTAGGGACTATGGACGCCGTTGCCGATATAGTAGGCGTGTGTATGCTCATAGACGAGATAAAGCCGGATGTTATAAATGCGTCGCCGGTGAGTCTCGGAAACGGTCATGTGAAATGCGCTCACGGGATTCTGCCTGTCCCCGCTCCGGCAACTGCATATATCGTAAAGGATATCCCCACCGAAAGCGGAGATGAGGACGGAGAACTGTGTACGCCTACCGGCGCAGCGCTTTTAAAGCATTTTGTATCCGAATATACCGCTTGTCCTGATATGGACATAATAAAAACAGGTATAGGAACGGGTACAAAGGATATGAAAAAGCCGAACTGTATAAGAGCGATCCTGGGCGTGATGTGATAATTACGGCGGAATACGGACATAATAGATCTGTGCGGTATATGCACGGATCTATTATTTTTTGAGGTGATATATAGCTATGATGGGATTTGTATTTGCAGTGATATCCGGAGCGGCAATGAGTATACAGGGCGTTATGAATACGCGTCTCGGTGAAAAAATAGGTATGTATGAAGCAAATATGTATGTTCAGGGAACGGCGTTTATACTTTCGCTGATAGTTATGTTCATATTCGGCAGCGGCAGTATCCGCGGTATCACGGACGTAAACAAGCTGTACCTTTTTGGCGGAGTGCTGGGACTGATCATAACGATAACGGTAATGAGGTCGGTGTCCAGTCTGAGTCCTACGCTTGCGATATCTGTGATACTCATATCGCAGCTCATAACGGCGGCGCTCATAGATGCGTTCGGGCTGATGGAAAGCGAGCGGACGGCATTTGACTGGACAAAATATGTGGGAATAGCTCTTATGATAGGAGGAGTGATGCTATTTAAATGGCAGAAATAAAGACTGCTTATCATGTCATACGGTGCATATATACCTTGGTATGCTGAGCGCAATGGGCCCCGTATATGAGCATAATAAAAAAACACAGAAGGAGCAGCTGTCCTTCTGTGTGCGCGTTTCATATCATACGCCTCTTGCGTCGGGATCCCATATTATCTTGTGCATCTGTATCTGAAACCGTACGTCTTTGAGCGCCGGATCGGCGGTAAATTCATCTATTACATCCTTAAGCTCATATTTCCCGAATACTACCCCGGCAAACATATGCGGAGCATTGTCTCCGTATTTTTCGGCTATGTTTTTTGCAAATGACGCAGCCACAGACGCGTCTTCATCCGAACCGATAACAAATTTGAGCACATCGCGCGGCTCAAGACTATCGTAATTTGAGAGACGCATGGAGTACATCTCACCGCTGGACGGCAGTTTAAAGTCTACCGTAAAGAACATGTTCCGGTCATTTTTTATAAGACTGCGGAATGCGGCTATATCGCAGGAACCGTTTGTTTCTATGTTTACCTCATAGCCGAGATCGCAGAGCCTGTTAACAAGCCGTATCGATTCCGGAAAAAGCAGAGGCTCTCCGCCCGTGAGCGTAACTCGTTTATATGAGCGGTTGACGTGAGCGAGTATATCGCTTACATCCATCTCAACCGGAGGCGTGTCCGAATATCCTGCATCGACCGCATACATGGAATCACAGTATGAACAGCGGAGATTGCAGCCGAACACGCGTATGAACGTGCAAAGCTGACCGGCGCGTATCCCCTCTCCGTCGATGCTGTCGAAGATCTCAGAGATCTGCATATGCGTTCCCTCCTTTCGGTTCAATAATCGCTGCGCATATATGATGCGATATTATCGATACTTTCCTGTACGTCTACGCGGACGCAGTACGGTGCAAGAGTGTCGCAGATATATTTTGCGAGATTTTCCGCCGTAGGATTAAAGTCCACAACTTCATTTATGACCTTATGATCGAATTTGTCCTGAACTGCTTTTTTGATGTGTGTAAAGTCCATTACCATACCGTCCTCGTTGAGAGTTTCGGAGCGCAGATACACATCGATTATCCAGTTGTGACCGTGCAGACATGTGCATTTGGACTCGTAACCGAGTTCAAGCCTGTGCGCGGCGGAGATCTCAAGGCGTTTTTTTACTTCGTACATGATCTTCTCCTATTTATTGCTTATTTTTCTTTTCAATATACTGCTCGTATCCCCTTCTGCGCAGGAAGCATGCCGGACAGTGTCCGCAGCCCGCACCCTGTATGCCGTTATAACAGGTCAGGGTCTTGTTATAGATGACGTCCATGACCCCAAGCTTATCCGCAAGCTCCCAGGTCTGCGCCTTGTCAAGCCACATCAGCGGAGTGTGGATAACAAAATTATGATCCATTGCAAGGTTGAGCGTGACGTTCAGCGATTTTATAAATATATCGCGGCAGTCCGGGTAGCCTGAAAAATCAGTTTCGCATACTCCCGTAACTATATCTGTTATACCGTGTGTTTTTGCATATATAGCTGCGTATGAAAGAAACAGCAGATTGCGTCCTTCGACAAATGTATTCGGCGGCGCATCCTCCGGCTTTGTCTCTTCTACGGGTATGTCCTCGCGGGTCAGTGAATTTGCAGACAGCTGATTGATTATGGGTGTTGGTATGACCTCGTAAGGGATATCTTCGTCTGCGCATATAGCTTCCGCACATTCAAGCTCCTTTTTATGACGCTGACCGTAGTCAAAACCGACCGCGCTGATATTTTCTTTTCCGAATTTGTCCGCTGCCCAGTAAAGACAGGTCGTGCTGTCCTGTCCGCCCGATAAAACTACCAATGCTTTTCTCATCGTATCCCTCATTTCATTTCGAGGGACGCAAACAAGCGTTCCCCGGCAAGTTTTTCATATTTTGTTCCCTGTCTGCCGTAGTTGGCAAACGGGTATATGGATATTCCGCCGCGAGGAGTGAATATGCCTTTAACTTCTATATATTTCGGATCCATGAGCCTGATAAGATCCTTCATGATTATATTTACGCAGTCCTCATGAAAGTCTCCCCTGTTCCGGAAACTGAAAAGGTACAGCTTGAGCGATTTTGATTCGACCATTTTTATATCGGGTATATAGTTTATTATTATCTCCGCAAAATCGGGCTGACCTGTTATAGGGCAAAGACTTGTAAATTCGGGGCATCTGAACGTCACCATATAATCGTTGTCCTGATGTTTGTTTACAAAGGCTTCGAGCATTTCGGGAGCATAGTCGTCCCTGTATTCGGTTTTCTTATTTCCGAGAAGAGACAGCCCCTCCTGTTCATTTTGTGTTCTCGGCATATCTTCACCTCATTTCGCAAGCCACTTCAGCTTTTGCTTTGTGGCAAATCTCATAATATCTTCAAGCTCGTCCCTGTCCCCGTTAAGGACGGCTTTTTTTATGTTTTCAAGACAATCTTGAAATTCGGTTATCCTTTCGGCAAGATGCTCCTTGTTTTCTATGAACAGCTCGCTCCACATAGTTTCATTTATGACCGCGATGCGGGTGCAGTCCTGCAGGCTGCCGCCGGCAAATGAGCCGCTGCGCTCAAGCAGCGGATTTGCGCACAGCGCCACCGCGACTATGTGCATAAGCTGGGACGTATACGCTATGATGGAGTCATGCTCGTCCGGCGTTGTGGTGACGACCGTACGGCAGCCGATATATTTAGCCATATCGCGTATGAGCTGCACATTTTCCGGTTTATTTGATCTGTCCGGTGTTATTATATACGGAGCATTGTCGAATAATGTATCGGTCGAGCTTTTGTAGCCGCCTACTTCCCTGCCCGCCATCGGGTGTCCGCCTATAAAATCAATATCCTCAGGCAGTATTTTCTTCATCTCACTGATGATAAATCCCTTGACCCCGCTTACATCTGTGATCACCGCTCCGCTTTTTATCCTTTCGAGGTTGTCTCTTACAAAATCGATATTCAGCTGCGGATAAAGACACATGATGATAATGTCCGCGCCCTCCATTGCATCTCCCGGTGTATCATACGCGCTGTCGATAACTCCGTCGGCAAGTGCGAGATCAAGGCTTTCCCTTGTCCTGTTGTATGCGGAGATCTCACAGCTGTAAAAGCCTCTGAGCCTCCGTGCGATCGACCCGCCTATAAGGCCGAGCCCGATAATAGCTATTTTCATCAAAAGTATGGTCCTTTCAGTTTTTATCTGCCGAGCGCCTGATCAAGATCGGCAATAATGTCATCGGCATTTTCTATACCTACGCTGAATCTTACAAGATCCGGGCTTACACCGCATTCAATGAGCTGTTCGTCTGTTAGCTGCCGGTGTGTAGAGCTTGCCGGATGAAGCGCGCAGGTACGCGCGTCCGCCACGTGAGTAACTATAGCGGCTATCTTAAGACTGTCAAGGAACTTTACTGCCGCTTCTCTGCCGCCCTTTACGCCGAACGATACTACGCCTGAACCGCCCTTTAGATACTTTTCAACGAGCGGACGGTATTTGCTTGAGCTGAGACCGGGATAGTTCACCCATGATACTCTGTCGTCGTTTTCGAGAAATTCAGCTATCTTGAGCGCGTTTTCACTGTGGCGAGGCATACGGAGATGGAGCGTTTCCAGTCCGAGATTTAAAAGGAACGCGTTCATCGGCGCAGGACTCATTCCCATGTCCCGCATGAGCTGGACTACGGCCTTTTGTATATATGCCGCATTCCCGAACGCTTCGGTATATACAAGCCCGTGATAAGACTCGTCGGGCGTGGTCAGTCCCGGGAACTTGCCGCTTGCGGCCCAGTCGAACCTGCCGCCGTCAACTATAACGCCGCCGAGCGCGCATGCATGACCGTCCATATATTTTGAAGTGGAATGGATGACTATATCCGCGCCGAATTCAAACGGACGGCAGAGTACCGGGGTTGCAAATGTATTGTCAACTATAAGCGGTATGTCGTTTGAATGAGCCAGCTCCGCGAATTTTTCAATATCAAGAACAACGAGCGACGGATTTGAAATAGTCTCGGCAAGAACTGCTTTTGTGTTGGGCTTTACAGCCGCCTTTAAAGTTTCAAGATCCGCGTCTGGATCGACAAACGTAGTGCTTATGCCGTACTTTTCAAGCGTCACGCCGAGAAGGTTGAAGGTGCCGCCGTAGCATGCGGCGGAGCACACGATATTATCGCCGGCGTTAGCTATGTTCATGACCGCGGCCATTGTAGCGGCCTGACCGGACGAGGTCAGCATAGCCCCTACCCCGCCTTCAAGCGCCGCTATCTTCTTTTCGACAGCCGCTGCAGTAGGATTTGCTAAACGCGTATAGAAAAAGCCGGATTCCTCAAGATCAAAAAGCTTTCCCATATAGTCCGAGGAATCGTATTTATAGGTCGTGCTCTGAACTATGGGCAATACCCTCGGTTCGCCGTTTTTAGGAGTATAGCCCTCCTGAACGCATAAAGTCTCTATTTTCATATGTATCATTCCTTTCATATGTTTTATATAAATAAATTGTTTTGAATTTTGTTTACAGTATAGGCCGTCCGTGTACCATGATGTTATATTCTATTATATTGTTCAGTTCCCTGTAAAAACGCAGCAGCGTCATATTTATGTACGGACTGAACACCAGCGTTATTATGGTATATATGAGGTACGACTGAGTTATCATATAAATAAGCTGCGGCAGGACTATATAGAGTATAAACGAAAGCTGGATAAGAAAATATTTCAGCTTATAGCCCGTCATTATATCGCGGGCACGCCCGAACGCGTGCGGAACGTCCATATTCGGATGATCCGCGAGGATCATCGGTATAACGGCATATTCATAATTTTTCATTATTGCCGGTATTGACGCAGCGATACTCATGAAAAGCGTCAGAAGCATAACTATGGGCAGATACGGACAATTTGCCATAACATGATCAGAAAAATTCTGAAGCATATCGCTTGTCGGACTGATAAGGGTCTGTGTAAACAGCGAGTATACATTGGCGGCAGCGTCTGTTGTATGTATCAAAAACACCATAGCGCCGAAGAACAGCAGGATCGGCGCAAGACCGGTGAGGATCCAGCCCAGCATATAAAGCTCGCGCATAAACATGACCTTGAAAGTATTCCGGAAATTATAAGTAAATCCGGAAAGAATAAGATTATAGTCATGTCTCGGAGCCGGTCTTTTGGAATTTGCGGGTATCTCTTTTTCGTAGGTCTTAAGGAACCGATAATAGCCTACCGTAAGAATATTTGTGACAAATATCCCGAAAATAAAAGAGACCGCTATAGTGCATAAAGCGCCGTGCAATGTCAGTGGGAACAGGCTGTTTATGAGGCTTAAAAGGTACGACGGTATCAGCAGGATAAGCGTGCCGATAAGCGCCGATACGTAGCCCTTGCTGAGAAGTCTGCGCGCTTCAAGCTTATAGTAAGATGAGCTGTACATCAGATCTACTCCTTTTCTTAGTCAATAATACTTCATTATATATAATAACACAAAATATATAAAAAGTAAACAGTAAACCTGTAAAAAAATTATGACTGTGAGCAAACACATTTAAATAAGAAATTTCTATTGATTTTAGCGTGTGAATATGCTAAAATAGTGATAACAGCGTAAATTATGAAAGGATATAATGGTTGTAAACATGTATGATATAATAATAATCGGAGGCGGAGCGGCAGGTATGAGCGCCGCTTTGTACGCTATGCGCGGAGGTATGAAAACTCTGCTGCTTGAAAAGATATCATGCGGCGGTCAGGCTGCGAACACCTATGAGGTGGATAATTATCCCGGATTTTACAACTCACCTTCCGGACCGGAGCTGATGGAGGCTTTTGAAAAGCATGCCGTAAAGTTCGGCGCTGAGATAAAGTCTGAGGCGGTGCGCGGGATAGAGAACGCGGACGGGGCTGTTAAAACAGTAAAAACACGCAGGAATACGTATGAGGCAAAAACCGTGATAATCGCAACGGGGGCTTCGCCGAAAAAGCTCGGCATAGAAGGCGAAGAGGAGCTTGCCGGAGCCGGAGTAAGCTATTGCGCGACATGCGACGGAGCATTTTTCAAGGGACTTGACACCGCCGTTATCGGCGGCGGAAATACCGCATTCGAGGATGCGCTCTATCTTTCTGGATTTTGTGAGCGCGTGTATATACTGAACAGGTCAAAGCGTTTCCGCGCGTCAAAAACATTGACGGACAGAGCGAAGGCGGTCTCGAATATAACTGTTTATACCGACATTATAGCCGAGCGGTTTGAAGGCGGCGGCAGACTTGAAAGAATAGTCACAAAAAATACCGAGACCGGCGAGACCGGCTGCCTGAATGCGTCGGGCGTTATAATAGCCGTAGGGATAACGCCGGACAACGGCATAGCAAGGAGCTGCGGTATAGAGCTCTGCGAGCGCGGCTTCATAAAGACCGATATGTATCTGAATACGAGCATAGACGGGATATTTGCGGCCGGAGACTGCCGCGTGTCTCCGCTCAGGCAGATAGTTACGGCGGCGGCGGACGGAGCGGTAGCTGCGACGAGCGCGATAAATTATGTGTTAAAAGGAAATTGACGATTTATGACGATAATAAAAAACGCCCGTATAATAACGGGCTGCGGGACGGTTATTGAAAACGGAGAGATAGCCTTCGATGATAAGATACGTTATGTCGGCAAAGAATATACCGGCGCGGCGGACGAGGTCATAGACGCGTCCGGTCTCACCGTGACTCCGGGACTTATCGACGCGCATTGTCATGTAGGTCTGTTCGGCGATGCGGTGGGATTTGAAAGCGCCGACGCCAATGAGGACAGCGATCCGATAATGCCGCAGCTTCGGGCCATAGACGGGATAAATCCGCAGGACAGAGCCTTTTGCGAGGCACGCCGTGCAGGGATAACGTCCGTTGTCACCGGCCCCGGCAGCGCAAACGCGGTGGGCGGACAGTTCGCGGCCGTGAAAACAGCGGGAGTATGCGTGGACGATATGGTGATAAAAGCGCCGTGCGCTATGAAGATGGCGCTTGGTGAAAATCCGAAAACTGTGTACAACGACAGAAACCAGTCTCCAATAACGCGCATGGGGACTATGGCGCTTATACGCGAGCTTTTGTTCAAGGCCGTAAATTACCGTGACGCGCTGGCGCGTTACAAGGAGGACAGCGAGGAGAACGAAAAGCCGGATTTTGATATAAAGCTTGAGGCTATGCTGCCGGTGGTAAATAAGGATATACCGGTAAAAATACACGCTCACAGAGCCGATGATATATGCAGCGCGGTACGTCTTGCAAAGGAATTCGACATAAGGGTGACCATAGAGCATTGTTCCGACGGAGATATTATCGCCGATGTGCTCGAACGCGAAAAGATCCCGGTAATGCTCGGTCCCACGCTGACCGACCGCAGCAAGCCGGAGCTTAAAAACCTGTCTTTCGGTACTTATAAAAATTTATCGGACAGGGGCATAAGGACTGCGATAATAACCGATCATCCCGAGATAACGATAGAAAATCTGCCGCTCTGCGCCGCACTCGCGGTGCAGAACGGAATGGATAAAGACAAGGCTTTATCGGCGATAACTCTCACTGCTGCGGAAAACTGCGGGATAGCGGATCGTGTCGGAAGCCTTGAAGCCGGAAAGGATGCGGACATTGCCGTTTTTACAGGCTCGCCGGTCATGTTCGGCTCAAAATGTGTTATGACCTTTATAGACGGCAAGCGTGTATAAGGGACATAGGTGTATTACATACAGGAGGATAAAAATGGCTATTAAAGTAAAGGAAACGGGATTTGGAGTGTGGAAGATAGTTGCAGCTGTCATAGCTGTGATAGTGCTGCTGTGCGCGGGGGGCTTTTTCATAGTTCTCAGCGACAGCACCGGTGTGGACATAGACGGGGACATAACGGTAGAGGTGCCCAGCGGCGCCGGCTCTTCGGCGGTGGCTGAGATACTTGCTGAGAGCGGCGCTGTAAAATATCCCACGGTGTTCAGGATCCAGTCAAAGCTCGGCGGCTATGACGGGCAGTATCAGCCGGGAGCGGTAACTGTACGCAGCGGCATGAGCTACAGCGATATACTCAACGCGATTGCGACTTCTGACCGAGATACGGTAAAAGTCGTTATCCCGGAGGGCTACGAGATAAACCGGATAGTGACCGCTCTCCATGACGCAGGTCTCGCCGGTGCGGACGATTTTATGGACGCGCTTGATCCGTCGCTTTATGACTATAGATTTCTTGAAGGACTTCCCGACCGTGAGATAAAGCTTGAGGGCTACCTTTTCCCCGCTACCTATGAGATCCCCTCGACGTATACCGGACGGGATATCGTAAATCTTATGCTTAAGACATTCGATAATATGTTTAAGCAGGAGTATTACGACAGAGCCGCCGAAATGGGGATGACGGTCGATGAGATAATAACTATGGCGTCGATAGTGGAGCGCGAAACAAATGCGGACAGCGAGAGAGCCAAGGTCGCGGGCGTGTTTTACAACAGAAAAAATTCGGGTATGAAGCTGCAGTCGTGTGCTACGGTGCAGTATGTATTGGGCGAAAGAAAGCCGGTGCTTTCCATATCCGATACGGAAATAGATTCTCCGTACAACACGTATAAATATGCCGGACTCCCGGCCGGTCCGATATGCAACCCCGGCGAGGAGTGCATAAAAGCCGCGCTCTATCCGGAAGCGACCGACGCATATTATTTCTGTCTAAGCAAGAGCGGCGAGCACATCTTCTCGGCGACATATGAGGAGCACGTTGCCGCAATGGAATCAAACGATCTGGTGATGAATGTTGATTCCTCGGCTGTTGAGAATGAGGACTCAATGAAATAGACCGGATAGTTTTTGGAGGATACGGATTGTGGACTATGATTTAAATGCGATCGTAACGCCGTATGTCACCTCGTATATACGGGAAAAAACAGTTCAGAGCGATTCTCTGCTGCTTGATATAGAAAGGTATGCAGCTGAAAATTCAGTCCCTATAGCCGAGCCTGAAACAGCGCGGCTGCTCTCTGTGCTCACAAAGCTCATGCGTCCGAAGAAGATACTTGAAGTCGGCTGTGCCGTAGGCTACAGCTCGATAATAATGGCGCGCGGACTTGCCGGCGGCGGAAGCATGATCACGCTGGAATACGATACGGAGATGATAAAAACGGCGCGCGCAAATATACAGGCCGCCGGACTTGGTGATACGATAAGCGTAGTGGAAGCTGACGCAAGGGATTATCTGTGGTATATAGAGGGCGACGAGAGCTTTGACATGATCTTTCTGGACGGACCGAAAGCGCATTATATCTATATGCTTGACGATTGCGTACGCCTGCTTAGAAAGGGAGGTCTGCTGATATCCGATAATGTACTGTTTAAGGGAATGACTGCTGATGACGGGCACTTTGCAAGGCGAAAGGTGACGATAATCAACAGGCTGCGCGATTATATAACGGCTTTGATGGAGCATCCTCAGCTTGAGACCTCTATACTGTCTCAGGGCGACGGTGTGACGCTGTCAGTTAAAACGATATCTGATGAGGAAAGATTCGGTTAAGCTGTGAAAGGGGGAGTTTTATGGAGGCTATTCATTCAAACTGGACCGCGCCGCGAATAAAAGCGGATGGTATATATTACGCGGATGATTTCGATATACTTACAACGATACTGTCAGCTTTGAAATGGCGTGAAAAGAACGGACAGATAAAAATGGTAACGGACAGCGAGGGTCTGCGCTATTATAATGAACGCGGCATGTGCGGTATATGGGACGCTGTTACAACTGAGCTTGACAATATACCGGACGTGATAGATCCGTCGGTTTTCTGGGCGGCGGGCAAGATATATTCGCTCGTTTACAGCGGAACTCCCGCTGCGGTCATGGATACCGACTTTATAGTCTGGGATAAGCTTGCATTTGATAATCTCGGAGAAATAGCTGTTATCCATGACGAGGATATATACCCCGATGTGTACCCGGATATTTCACATTTTAATATGAAGCGCGGCTATGTTTTCGATCCGGAGCTGGACTGGCGGCTGCGTCCGTCAAATACGGCTTTTTATGTTATACGTAATAAAGAGCTTGCGGAGCTGTATACGGGCGAGGCGGTAAGATTTATGGAAAACGCCGCTGGCGGCGACAGTCTTACATATATGGTCTTTGCCGAGCAAAGGCTTCTGCCGATGTGCAGTGCGATGCTGGGTATAGATATGTATGTTATATCCAATCTTGAACGGCTGTTCAGAGACGGGGAGCGATGGTTTACGCATACTTGGGGAATGAAACGTCAAATGCGTGAAAATACCGCTCTGCGCGCGGATTTTTGCCGGCGCTGCATAAGAAGGATAACGGCTGATTTTCCGGAATACGAGAGTATGCTGAGAGGAATAGAGGAACTCAGACCGTATTTTTGAGGATGGATGAGTGAGGTTTGCAAAATGAGTTCTAAAGTCAGGATCATAATAATATCCGCTGCGGCGGGAGCTGCTGTCGTAAGCGCGGGAATTTTCGGTATATATAAGTATTTTGTGACTCCGGAAAGAGTGGTGCTTCTGAGCGCTCTTGATATACGTGATGAGCTGGACAGCGCTTTAGGCTATATTGACGAGACTGATTTGGAGATACTGGAGCACTATACGGATGACGGCGGAAAACTGACGCTGTCTCTGAAAGCGTCGGAGGAGTCCATGTTTGCCGGAATGCCGGTAAATATAAAGGTGAACAGCGACGGGCAATGCTCTGTATCTGAGATCGGCTTGCATGACAGATTTAAGTTTGAAACATATAAGGACAGCGATCAGCTGCTCATAAGCACGCCGCTCTTTAGCGGCGGATTCAGGCTTCCGGTAAATAATTTTGCCGAGGAATGGAACAGTTCTGTTTTCGGGCCTGTATTCCCTTTGCCTGAGGGCAGCGGCGCGGCAGAGATCCTCAGCGGCTTCATAAGCGGCAGTTACGAACTGAGCGATTTTATAGAGGAAAAGAGCGGCGGGCTTAAAGCCGCAGCGCAGACCGTTCGTATAAATAAAGAGGGAAAGTCAAATGTTACGGTAGACAACAAGACTGAAAGCGCGGGCGTATATACGATGCATCTCAGCAGGGATTTCTGCGGCAGCGTTCTTAAAGAGCTTGCCGATTATATTTGTTCAACTCCGGCAGGAGCGGAAAAAGTCAGGATATCGGCCGAGAAAAAAGGGATCACGGAAGCAGAGGCGAGAGAGGATATATTTGATGAGCTTAGCGTGCTCGGCGGCGAATATGACGTAACTATGAAAATAGACGATCTAAAGCTTCGTGAGCTTGAGGTTTGCCGTGACGGCGGAGATACGTATACGGTATCATTGCAGGGGAAACGCAATATTTTTGATGAAGTAATGGTATATAAAAACGGCGACGTCCATAATGCGGTAAGGCGTGTGGTCACGGGCTCAAACGGGAGCTTCAGCGACAGCATAAGCGTCGGCAGCGCTACTGTTTTAACCGTAGAGGCGGACAGAGACGGCTTTGAACTCCGGTATGATATGGACGATGTGGTCTTTGGCATAAATGCTTACGGCAGAACGGACACAGAAACGTCAATGTCGTTTTCAAATATTGATATAAATATAAACGACACGATAATGCTTACCGGAAGCGCGGAGCTTTCGGAGGAATACGACAGTGATTTCGGCTTTTCAAAAAGCGGAGAATATATAGACCTGCTCGATATTTCGGCTGAGGATTGGGAAGCTGTAAGCGGGACGGTGCTTGCGGCATTCGGATTGATTTCGGAAACAGGAAATTGAAATCAAAGGGGGTGCTGCAAATGAGATTATGAATCGCTCATTTGCAGCACCCCCCCCCCCTTTTTTTTTAGCTATGCGGATTGCAGATAAATTTAGGTTGGGGTCCCCCCTGCCGGAAACGCATTTATGTGTTCGGCGGTCCATCCTGAATGTTATGCAATAAAACCCCGGAAGGGATAAATCCCTTCCCTGCACAATTCAGCGAAATAATGGAGTAAACCTGTCTGCCTATACAAATATTTCTCGTTTGGAAAGCGGCATATACGATCGTGCCTTAGAATTTATTCACTTTCCCAGCTTACCGTCATACCCAAGGCCTCTCCCACAAAGCGGACGGGAATGTATGTTCTGTCATTGACGATCTGCGCTTCGGTATCCATAGTTATGATCTCTTTGCCGGATTGCATGGTCTTG
>CALXZP010000072.1 GCA_944393255.1 uncultured Clostridia bacterium
GCTGCGGTCAGTTTACTGCCGGGATGGTTATGCGGACGCTTGTGCCGGCGTTCGGGCGGGAGTCAACGGAAAGTCCGTATGCCTCGCCGAAAATTATCTTTATCCTTTTGTTTACGTTGGCAAGCCCTATGTGCGAGCCGCTGCCGGTATAGACGGTGCTGCAAAGGCTCGAATTCAGAGCCGCCAGCGTGTCCTCGTCCATTCCGGCTCCGTCGTCGGAAATGGTAAATACGATATTGTCGTCCTCCAGATCTCCGGAAATGCTCAGCATGCCTTTTTCGGCTTTTGGCTTGAAGCCGTGGTATACGGCGTTTTCGATAACGGGCTGAAAGCATATCTTTATTATCCGGAAAGAGAGTATGGAGGAGTCTATTTTCCATTTGATATCGAACAGGTCACGGTACCTCAGCATGAGGATGTTCAGATAGTCGGTGGTGTACTGTATTTCCTCTTTTATGGATATAAGGTAGCCCGATGAGGAGATAGTGTTTCTGAAAAAGCCCGCAAGATCCACAAGAGCCGTCGAGACCGGATTTTCAGAACCGGCAAGATCGTATGCCATCCAGTTTATCGTTTCGAGAGTGTTATACAAAAAGTGAGGATTGATCTGCGACTGCAGCATATCATACTGCGCCTTGTTGAGCTGGCTCATGCGTTCTTTGAGAGTTTCCTCCATTCTGGTCTTGTCGTCTATATGAAGCTTTATGCTGTCTATGATATATTTCAGCTCGTTCTGATCACGGGGCGTTACATTGCTTTCGGAAACGGATGTGTCGTCCAGAAAAGAGATTATCTCACGGAATGGGGTGTAGCTGTTTGCCGAGGCGATATAGGCGAGGGCAAAGCCGAGCAGCAGAAGAGACAGCGAGATCAGTATCAGCTGCGTTTTGGCATGGGAAAGGTTTTCTTCATACGGACTCATCGAATACATGCTTATGTAGGTATATTTATTTATACGGCTGTTCGACCGGAGCACAACATAGTTTTCTCCGTTCATCTCATATGTATCGGAAGGATCCTCCGAATAGAAATCCATATCCGTAAAGCCTATATCTGATATGTCTTTATTGAAATTTGAGATATCTTTTGATAAAACGATCCTGTTTTCGGAATCGACAAGAAATATTTCCTGACTGTCGTTATTGAACCTTTTTGACAGAAGCGAATAGTACAAGGTCTGGCTGTTGATGTTCATGATGACCGCGCCCTTTTTTTCATCGGCTACGTATATCGGCTTTATTATGCTGATAAGCGAGGGGTAAACGTTTTTCTTGTCCCTGAGCACAAAGGCGCCTTTCTGACCGGTAACGGAGCGGTATCCGTCGAGCCAGCCGCTGTCGTCAAGCAGGCTCACGGCAGTTCTTACGCCGTCCACATATACGCAGTCAAGATCCTCCGCGTAGATATAGATGGAGTCGATATACTGATAAATGATGGGGAGCGTGTTTGCGAGATTTATAAGAGACGTGAAGGAATCGGATATATTTCCGGTCAGAGTGAACAGCTGGGCGCTTTCGTTTGTGGCGATATAGCTGCTCATCATGTCGCACTCGTTGAGCGTATCGTCAACAATGCTTTCCGCGCTGTTGAGAAGCACCGAATTTTCGGAGGCGATCTCACTGCGCATCGTTTTGAACTGGCGCGTATAGAACACGGCGCTGAGCGAAACGAACGGTACGATAAGCAGGAGTGACATCACTATGAAGGTCCTCCAGAAAAGACTGTTCATATTGAAATTTTTTATATAGTTCCAGTTTTTCTTGATATTCTCCAGTATCATTACAGATCACCCCGCAGAAACCTTGTACCTCTCAGAGATTGCGTACGTACTCGCTGGGGGTACAATTATAATATTCTCTGAATACGCGAGCAAAATAGCTTGCGTTTCTGTATCCGCATTCTTTGCCTATATCGGTTATTTTTTTGTTGGCACGGAGCAGCTTGACCGCGTGCTTCATGCGTACGTCGAGAAGATAATCACTGAAATTCTTTCCCATCTTTTCCTTAAAAAAGCGGCTGCAATACGCTGTGGAAAAAAAAACCTTTTCAGCGGCGTCCTGTAAGGATATGTTTTCGGCAAAGTGCTCGTCTATATACTGTAAGAGCTTGGAAAGAACCATATCGTCCGTTTTTTTATCGTCGGCGTGTATCTGTCCGTCGAGCCTGTCGAGCAGCTTTTCGGATAACTCGTATACCTCGTCATAGCTTGTCAGCGAAGGCAGCTCGTTATAGCTTTCCTGCTCGGAAAACGGCTCGAGCCTGAGCACCGCATAAAGGTGGTCGTTTATTATCTCAAAGATATTAAAGGCGTATCTGCCTAAGCATTCGCCGCCGTGCGTGTTGCTGTCGAGAAGGTGGCGGAACAAGGTCTTTGCGTCCGATATGCTTCCCGAGAGCAGCGCAGTGTAAAGCTGCTTGATGTTGTCGAGAAATTCGTCTATATCAGAACGTTTTCTTTCGTCAAGCTCTTCCCTGAGCTTCAGAAGCGTTTTTTTCAGGTCGGCAAAGCTTGTCGGTTTTGTCATGTAGTCGCGTACGTTAAAGCGTATAGCGGCTTTTGCGTATTCAAATTCGGCGTATCCGCTCAGGATAACCACCATTATATACGGCTTGTTCTCATAGATATACTGCGCAAGCTCTATGCCGGAAACGTTTATCATCTTAACGTCGGATATAACAAGATCAACATCGTTTTCCTCCAGAAACTTTATGGCGTCACCGCCGTCCTTAAATGTTTCCGTGACCTCAAAGCCGGCGCCGCAGCCGTTTATAAATGAGGATATCCCGTTCCTGATAATAGATTCATCGTCTACAACTATAGCACTGTACATATCTGACCTCTTTCTCCTTAACAAACGAACACGGCTCTGTTTCATATAGTATAGCATATAAATAATTATTTTTCAATATGTAATTTCGACTTTTGTAAGATTTCTTATGTATAAACTGACAGTAAATAATGCCGTTTTGTTGTAACGAACATTAACATTGCACAATAAAAGAGGTCAATATATTAACAGAAAGTAAAATCTTTATTATTGTGCAGTGAACACAAGGTGTGTTAAAATATAAATAGAAAAACAACAGAAGACCGTGAAAGGCGCGGTTTGCGGTCATTTATAATAAATCAACAGAAAGCGAGGCAACCTTTATGAATGTATCCAAGGCAAAAAATAATAAGCTGCCAGTCAGAAAAAAGAGCAGGTGGAAGGAGTTCAAGGACAATGCGGAGCTGTCCTCAATGATGCTCCCCGGTATAATCCTGCTGATAGTTTTTTCATATATACCGATGTTCGGCATCATAATAGCGTTTAAAGACTATAGAAACAACCTGGGCGTTTTCGGGAGCGCATGGAACGGGCTTGAAAACTTCAAGTTTTTCTTCCAGTCTCAGGACGCATGGAGGATAGCGAGAAACACAGTGGGGTACGGACTGCTGTTTATAATTACCACTCTTGTTGCGGCAGTATTGATCGCCATCCTGCTTTATGAAGTAAAAAGCAGGATAGCTCTGAAATTTTATCAGACAAGCATGATACTGCCGCACTTCCTCTCTTGGGTAATAGTAGGCTATATAACGTATATGCTGCTGGAGCCGAACATGGGAGTGTTAAATCAGATAATAAAGTTTTTCGGCGGGGACGGACTGCAATGGTATTCGGAGCCGAAATACTGGCCGTTCATACTGCCGATAGTGAACCTGTGGAAAAACATCGGCTTGAAAATGGTAATGTACTATGCGGCGCTGATGGGCATAGACGAGGAGCTTTTCGAGGCGGCGCAGATAGACGGAGCGAACCGCTTCAAGCAGATAATATATATAACGCTTCCGTCGCTGATACCGCTTATGACGATCCTGACGATACTGGACGTCGGCAATATCATAAAGGGCGATTTCGGCTTGTTCTATAACATCCCGAGAGACGTCGGACTGCTTTATCCGACAACGGATATAATCGATACATACGTTTACCGCGGACTTCGCACCGGCGATGATATCGGCATCACGACCGCAGTCGGTCTGTTCCAGTCGGTAATAGGCTTTATAATGGTAGTGGGAACAAATCTTGTTGTCAAGAAGATCTCACCGGAGAATTCACTGTTCTAAGGAGGGTTTTGAAAAATGGCGAAAAGAAAAAGCAGAGTACCCTCGGTGGTGATAAATATTTTCTTCTGTCTCTGCTCGCTGATATTTATAATACCGTTCGTGCTTATAATATCGGCGTCGTTTACGGAGGAGAAAACACTGCTGGAGGAAGGATATAAGCTCATACCGTCCCAGGTCTCGCTCGAGGCTTACCGGTATGTATTCCGAAACCCGCAGCAGCTTATAGACTCGTATAAGGTAACGATAATATTCTCATTTGCAGCAACGTTCTTGGCGGTGGTAATAATGTCGATGCTGGCATATCCGCTTTCAAGACCGAACTACAAATATAAAAAGCCGGTGATGTTCTTCATCTTCTTCACCATGCTTTTCTCGGGCGGTCTGGTGCCCACGTATATATGGATAACGAGATATCTGCATTTGGGCGATACGATATGGGTGTACATACTGCCGTATCTGGTGAACGCGTTCAATGTTGTGGTTATAAGAACGTTTTTCCAGGGGCTTCCCGCAGAGCTGGCGGAGGCGGCAAAGATAGACGGCGCAAGCGAGCTGCAGACCTTCTTCAAAATAATCATCCCGCTTTCAAAGCCCGTTATAGCGACTATAGCGCTGCTTACCATACTTTCAAGATGGAACGACTGGAACACCGCGCTTATATATATAAAGTCAAGCGAGCTTTATTCTCTGCAGTACCTTTTGCAGAAGATACTTCGCGAGGTGGAATTTATACAGAGCATGGCGGAGAGCTCGCCCGTGGCCGGTATAGACATAGACATGTCAAATCTCCCGTCGGAGACCATGCGCTTTGCGATGTGTATGGTGGCGGCAGGGCCTATGCTCGTAGTATTCCCGTTCTTCCAGAAGTACTTTGCAAAGGGTCTCACGGTAGGCGCGGTAAAGGGTTGATCAGGAACGTCATATCCGCAGGCTATGCCAAGTACGCCTGCGT
>CALXZP010000073.1 GCA_944393255.1 uncultured Clostridia bacterium
ATAAATACGCTCGTTCGGCTGCCAAAGCATATCCACGTTTTTTTATTATTTCAAACTACTTGCAAAAACTCCGCAAATGGTGTATAATATATTTAAAACTTTCAGTATGGTGGATGGGATAATGAGGATTGCTATTATTACCAATACAACAAAGGATATAGACTGTACGGCAGCGCTCAGGACCGCCGAGGCTATCAGCGGCAGAGCGGAAATATTTATGCCGGACGACCGTATACTTCCGGAAAACTTGAAGATAAATTATATGCCGCGCTCAATGATATGGGAACACGCGGACATTGCATTCATAATAGGCGGAGACGGAACGCTGCTCGGCGCCGCTCCCCACTGTGCAAAGCACAATATTCTCACGGTCGGGGTTAATCTCGGGAAAGTGGGGTTCCTGACCGAGGTCGAGCCGGACGATATCCAGGCCGCGGCAGAGCGTATACTCTCGGGCAGTTATACCGTTGAAAACCGTATGCTCATAAAAACGAGTATCAACGGAGCGGAGCCCGGCTTTCATGCGCTCAACGACATAGTCGTTTCCAAAACGGACGGAGAACAGCTTATAGGCATGGAGCTTTACACAGACGGAGAGCTGGTCAACCACTATGCCGCCGACGGACTTATAATTGCAACGCCGACCGGCTCTACAGGCTATTCAATATCCGCCGGCGGTCCCGTTGTCGATCCGCGTATGGAGCTTTACGTTGCAACTCCGATCTGCGCGCACATGCTTTCGGCGCGCAGCGCAGTGCTCCCGGCCGGACGAAGCCTGACCATACGGCTCAGTCCCGACTATCCGCAGAACAACGCCATCATAACCGCAGACGGCGAGCGCAAAGCGGTGATATCCGAAAGAGACGAGGTATCGCTGACAAGATCGCAATACGAGTTTAAGCTTATACGAATAGGAACAAGCAGCTTTTACAACACATTGGTAAATAAGCTGTCTTAGCAATGAGACTGAATTTTGCGAAAGGATTTAATGGTCAAACAATGAAGTATAAGAGACAAAGCAGAATAATAAAGATCGTCAAGAGTATGCCTGTTCATACTCACGAGGAGCTTATAGAAATTTTAAAAAACGACGGGTTCAAGATCACACAGGCGACCGTTTCACGTGACATCAAAGAACTGGGACTTATAAAGGTTCCTTCGGCGGACGGCAGCTCGGTCTATTCCGTACCGGAAACAACGTCGGAAACCCTATCCTCACGCATAAATATGGTCTCGGATTCGATCAAGCACGTATCCTCAGCGCTGCACACGATCGTTATAAATACATATCCGGGCATGGCGTCGGCAGTTGCCGCCGCGCTCGACTCGGCTATGAAGTCGGATATCCTGGGCTCTGTCGCGGGCGACGACACCATTCTTGTGGTGACCGAATCACCGGAGCATGCAGCGGAACTGGAGAAAAAAATAAAAACGATATTTAGGACGGAGTAAAAATGCTGGAACAACTGAAAATCAAAAATGTTGCCGTTATCGACAGTCTGGAGGTTTCATTCGGAGACGGAGTCAGCGTTCTTACGGGCGAAACGGGAGCAGGAAAATCCATAATAATAGATTCTATAAATATGATACTCGGCGGACGCGCCAACAAGGATCTCGTGCGGCGCGGCGCAGACCGTGCAGACGTTCAGGCGGTCTTCACCTGCGACAGCCGCACTGCCGGGCTGCTCGATGAAAACGGAATCGAGCCGGAAGACGATCTTGTGATAGTAAGCCGCCGCATAACAAAGGACGGAAAAAGCACCGCACGTATAAACGGAACTATCGTGACGCTGAACACACTGCGTGACATAGCCGACCGGCTCATAAACATACATGGGCAGCATGACAGCCAGGCGCTCCTTAACCCTTCAAGGCATATCACTTTTCTTGACGATTATGCCGGGACGGACGCGGAGCTTTCCGCATATAAAATCCTGTATGCAAGGCGTATGGAAATAAAGCGGGAACTGGACGGACTTATGATGAACGAGCAGGAAAAGCTTCAAAAAACCGATCTGCTCTCCTACCAGGTGAACGAGATCAACTCGGCAAAGCTCACGCCCGGAGAGGAAGAGGAGCTAACAGAACAGCTCTCGCTGCTTGAAAACGCCGAAAAGATAAACATATGCGCCGAAAAGGCATATTCAAGCCTTTACGACTACCCTGAGGGAATGTCGGCATACGACCTTTTAAGCACCGCGGTGGAAGCAATGTCGGAGATATCGGAGCTGAGCAGCGAGCTTAGCGAATCTTTCGAGGCGCTTACTTCGGCCATGTATTCAATAGAGGACGCAGCCCGGGAGATACGAGACTTCGGAAGCAGCATAGAGTTTGACGAGCAGGCACTCGACGAGACGGAAGAACGGCTTGAGCTCATACGTCGGCTTAAGCGCAAATACGGCGGCAGCGTTGAGGCTGTACTGGAATTTTGCAGACGCGCACAGAAGGAGCTTGACGACATGACCCACGGCAGCGAACGCGCGGATGAGCTTCGCGCGGAGCTTGCTCAGACCGATGAAAAGCTCAAAAGCGCAGCCGAAGCGCTCACCGCGGCACGAAAGACAGCGGCGCGCGCACTTGAGCATGAGATTGAGACCTCTCTCCATGAGCTTAACATGGAAAAGGCGGTATTCTCCGTCAAGGTCGCACCGCAGAAATATTCCTCCAACGGAGCGGATCTTGTTGAATTTATGATCGCAACAAATCCGGGAGAGGAGCTCAAGCCGCTTGTACGTATCGCCTCGGGCGGAGAGCTTTCACGCGTTATGCTCGCGATAAAATCGATCCTTGCGCAGACCGACAGCGTTGACACGCTCATATTCGACGAGATAGACACCGGCGTTTCCGGTGCGGCGGCGCAGAAGATAGCCGACAAGCTGAAGGATATAGGCAGGACAAAACAGGTCATATGCATAACCCACCTGCCCCAGCTCGCATCGGCAGCCGACAACCACTTCCTTATCATAAAGGATGTGACGGGAGATATCGCCAGTACAACTCTCCGCGAGCTGGACTATGAGGGCAGAGTCCATGAGCTTGGCAGGATAATCGGCGGAGGCGCGGCGGCGGAAGAGTACGCCCGTGAAATACTGAAGAAATAACAGCTTGTTAACGGCGAACGCGGCGCTGCTTGATGCAGCTCCGCGTTCTTTATACACGCTGTGTCATGACACGCCCATCCTCTTCTGCGGGGCACATCCGTATCTGTCAATATACGCACGGTAAAACGAGGAATAGCTTTTAAAGCCCGAACGAAGGCTCGCCTCAAGCAAATTGATATCCTGCCGGTAAAGCTCGTTTACCATTTGCAGCCGTTTTTCCGTTATAAAGTTTTTTATCGTGAACCCGGTGTACTTTTTAAATATCTTACACATGTATTGTTTATTTATATATAGCTCCGCTGCTATGCGGTCAAGCTGTATATCCTCTGTGATATGCTCGTTTATATACATAATGACATCATTTATCTTTTCATTCTTCTTAAGCTTTTCGGAACTTTCATCGCCGCTGTGCATGATCATATACAAGTATTGCACTATCATGCTTTCAAGCAAAATATCATCTGTATTTCCGCTGCGCACACAATTTTCAAAACTGTTTATAAGCCCCACTATATCAAACTGAGACCTTTTTGCATTGATCACACTGCTTGATATAAATGCATGTTCATTCAAAAATGTCAGATAATGCTCACATCTGTTAGCCTTAAAGAATGACTCCTTGATATATATATTTCTCCTGTCATACGGAGTTCCGCCTATCCGCGCAATACCATGCATTTCATTGGGCCGCGCTACAAAAATATCATATGGTTCTATTTCATATGTTCCCAGTTCGGTGCGTATACGAACATCGCCGCGCATTATATACGTAATCTCCAGCAAATCGGAATGATAATGCAATTTATGATCTATCATTTTTGCAAAATCCTCATGGAACTCATGGTAATATGAAAAGTGTTCATTTACAAAAGATGATAACTGCATTTTTTCCGGCACCTCCCCATCCATTCTTATTCATGCATTGTATAATGTTTTTATTATTAAATGCAATCATTCGGCATTGCTTCACCAAATTAAAACACCAGATCAAAGCGGCTTTGCTCCCTCTGACGTGTTTATTATAACATAATTACAATGCGTTTAGCATTGTTACACACCGTTACAATAAACACATATCGAGGCAAAGCCGAAAAAAACGGCTTTGCTTCCTCTGCTGTGTTTATTATAACATAACAAGCGAACTTTTGCAACGTTTTAACGAATAAATAAAAAGATTTTATCTTGTTATTGTGATATTATAATAAAAAAATATCATACGAGGAGGCACATTAATGAAACGCAAGATCACATCGATGATAAGCGCGGCAGCAATGACCGCGGCGCTGTTCTCCCCTGCGGCGTATTCCGCAGAAGATACAGCACAGACCTATACTTCGCAGAACGGAGATATCATCCTTGCCGACAGCACGACCGGTGCGGCCGCGTCGATATACATCGACGCAAACGGTCCGGAATACGACGGTCTTTCGCTCATAGCAGAAGCAGTGGCGGATGATATCTGTGCGATAACAGACGTTGAGCCGGAGGTCACAACAGAGGCTCCGACCAGCGGCGTCACGATAATGGCGGGCGTAGTTGATGAGGACATCATTAAGAACGAAGGTCTTTCATGGGATATCGCCCCGAGCGGCGAGGATATAAAGTCGGAGGACTGGGAACGGTATCAGATACAGGTCAAAACAGACGGAGACCTGACGAAGATAATCGTTGCCGGAGCCGACAAGCGCGGAACCATCTACGGCTTGTTCCATATAACACAGGATCTCTGCGGAGTCAGTCCGTGGATATGGTGGGCGGACGCGCTCCCGGCTCACAGCGACAGGATCGTTTTCACCGAGGATGAGCTGGAAACGGTATCGGTTCGTCCTTCTGTGAACTACAGGGGCATATTCCTCAACAACGAGGCTCCTTCTCTGAGCAGCTATGTAAGCGAACGCTTTGGAAGCTATAACTATCTTTTCTATGCCAACGTGTGCGAGCTGATGCTCAGGCTCAAGGGAAATTATCTCTGGCCGGCAATGTGGGGCAACGCTTTCTGCCTTGAGGGAAATTATATGCTTGATAAAGCAAAGGATACCTCCAACCTCGGCAAACTCCCTGAAGAAGAACGCGATGAACTGGCAAACATGAGGATATCTGAGGACTACGGATTGGTCATAGGCTTCAGCCACCACGAGCCGATGGCGCGCTCAGGTATAGAATGGCAGAGAATGCAGCGTGAAAATCCGGTATACACAAAGCCTACAGAGCAGGGCGTACCGTTCAACGAATGGAACTATTTCCTGAACGGAGATAATATATATGACTTCTGGAATGACGGTATCGTACGCAACAAGGCCTTTAACAATAACCTTATCACCATAGGTATGCGCGGCGAGGGAGATTCAGCGCTGAAAAATCCCGACGGAACAAACTTTACGCTACAGCAGAACGTTGACTTGCTGAAAGAGGTAATAACCGATCAAAAAGAAATACTTGCAGAACACGGCATGGCTGACACCCCTCAGGTGTTCGCCGTATATACCGAGGTTCAGCAGTACTGGTACGGCTATGACGCTTCTACAGGTCAGCATGCAGACGCGCTCCGAAACTGGGAAACACTCAAAGATGATATAATCGTTCTGTGTGACGACAATTACGGCTACACAAGATTTCTTACATATCCCGATGAGCGCGAGGACCGCAATTGGGGAATGTATTACCATTTTGACATGAACGGCGGAACTCACAGCTATAAGTGGATCGACACCGTTCCGGTACAGAGGATATGGGACAGCATGACTTCTTCCTACGAAAACGGTATCGATGACCTTTGGATAGTAAACGTCGGCGACCTTAAGCCGCTGGAGCTCCCGATATCATATTTTATCGACTTGGGATATGATTTCAATAAATGGGGTTCGGAATATCCAAATTCAGCTGATACATATACAGACCAATGGGTAAAACAGCAGCTGGGAGCCGTTCTTAATGATGACGAGATACAGGAGGTATCGCAGATCGTTACCGATTATGTTGATATGAACGGCCGCCGCAAGCCGGAGATCATCTACGGCGACACATTCAGCACCGTAAACTACAACGAAGCCTACGATGAGCTTGCCAAGGCGGACGATCTGCTGAACAGAGCCGATAAGTATTGGAACAAACTGAAGGATACAGAGCTTGGCGACGCGTTCTACCAGCTGGTCTATTATCCTGCGGCGGGAACCGCTACCGTAAATAAAATGATGATATATTACGGTCTCAACCAGACCTTCGCAAAACGCGGCAGCGTTATGGCGAACGTTTACGCCGGTCTGACCGAACAGATGATAGAACAGGACAAAGAACTGCTCGAATACTACGGAAGTGAAAATATCGCGGGCGGAAAATGGAAGTATATGATGAACCAGAAGGACCACATTGCCTATACCGGCTGGGAGGATTCGAGCGGAGCATATCCGGAACCTGACTATGTCATTCCCGAAGAGAACGCCAAGCTCCTGGTTGAGGTACCCGGCAGCGACAGCGCTGTTACTGACGGTATGGAGGTCACGCTTCCCGATACAGACAGCACCGAAAAACAGATGTACGGTATAGTTGTCAGCAACGGAGGAGGCAGCTCGTTCACATATTCCGCAGAAGCCGACAAGGATTGGATAAAGCTGACGGGCACGACTGATGGCAAGGTAATATCAGGTTCGGTATTCGGCATATCAGTCGATTTCGATAAGCTCAGCTCGGACGAGAGCGGGACGGTGACCGTTACCGCCGATAACGGACAGAGGGTTTCAATAAAGGTGAACGCGCGAGTTACCGATACGAGCGCGGCGGCGGATGACAAGACCTATTTCCCCTCCTGCGGAAATATAGTTATCGGAGCTGAAAACTACACCAACACCGGCAATGCGACAAGTGCAAACGGCATAGAGGTATCCTGGGATCATATCGAGGACTACGGCAAGTGGGGTCAGACGATGAGAATGACGCCCGCGACCGAGACATTCGTTACCGAAACAAACAACGCTGACGAAAGCTCTGAAGTCATAAACCCTGCAAACGCACCATGGCTCGAATATAAGCTTTACATCCCCGAGAACGGCGAATACAGCGTTATAGGCTGCTTCGGGCATGCTAACAATGTTCTCCCGGACAGCAGACTGCGCTACGGCGTTCAGGTGGACGGCGGCGATATCACAGTCAACCAGTCGATAACCGATGATTACGGCATTGCCGGGATAAGCGGCGAATGGGCAAACAGCACTAAATTTTCGGGGCGTCTGGCAGTTACTGATCACAGCATGACAAAGGGCGTTCACACGCTGCGTATTTACGGCTACGAGCCGAACGTGCAGCTGCAAAGAATAGTTGTCACAAAGAACAATATAGTAAAAACCAGCTCAAACTGGAAGGGCTTCTCCGACTCCTACTTTGGTCCGGACGAAACATACTATACAGGCAAAGAGGTTTCACAGCAGCCGCTTACAG
>CALXZP010000074.1 GCA_944393255.1 uncultured Clostridia bacterium
GGGGCTGCGCTTGGTCGTTCCGCCCTGTCCGGCTTTCCATGAGTGTGCAAAGGTGGAATTGTATTCCATGCCGTTTACATCCGTAGATGTATATGGCGCCGATTGCTTATCCTTCATGCTCCAGCTGCCGTAGCCAGAAAGACCGTTTACCGTAACGCCGTACGCCGTGCTGTCAGTTCCGCCCGTGAGCTGCGTATAGTCATAGTCAGCGCTGTCAAGACTGTATACAACCATAGTGCTCGCCACAGGCGTCATATACGTATGAGTGAACGTTTCCGAAAGCGGCTCGCCCGAGCCTGAACCGTTCACGACCGTAAGGCGCACCTGAGTATTATCCACCGCTTCGGTCTCAATCCGATACGTTCCCGTTCCGTTTATATCAACCTCCGCCGCCCGGCCGCCGTCCGGCTCCGCTCTGAGCACTCCGGCAAGCGGCGCGCTGCCGCGGAATTTGAGCTTCGCTTCCATCGCTCCGCCGTCTAAGTTACGCACGCTCTCTATCAGATACGGCGTCTCGTCGTTCACCTCGGTATGAGTGAGCTTGAAGTAGTCGAGGTTAGCGCCGTTAGTCTGGATATATATATCCGCACAGCCGTTTTCATCAAGCGCGGCTTTGCTTATGACCTCCGCGTCCGCCGTGAACTCTGCCGTGCTCCAGTTCGCCCAGCCGCCCGTCGGCTCGACCGTTCCCGACGCTATGAGCTTATCCGCCGCCTTGCTCTTGTCAAGACTGATATTCACCTCAGCCGTTTCGGACTTGTTTGAATATCTTATAAGCACGCTTTCAAGCATTTCCAGCTTCACGTCCTTATACTCTATCCAGCTGTCCTTGGAGCTGCCTACGTTCATCCCGTTGCTCGCGCCGTTTTTCACGTCCGTAAGGTTGGCGCCGCCGGCGTCGTCGGCATATTCGCCCTCTATCTGCGTGTTTATATATATCGTCTGTCTTGCGCAGGTAAGCGCATCAAGATCAGCCGCCGTCACCTGTATAACGCCGTTGCCGTATATCGTGAGCTCGCCCGTTTCGGCGTTCACCGAAGCAGTCTGTCTGCCGGAGCCGTCAAGCTTCCTGAGCTGCCATACCGCATTTTCTATCCTTTCGCCGCCGGCGTCCCTTGCTATCAGCTGCACAGTCTGCGGCGATGCGTTCGTTATCGTACCGACGCCGCCCGAGTACGGCGGTATGCCGCCCTCGCGGTAGTCTATAACTCCGTCTATGAGCACGTTCTCATTTTCGGACACTATCGTGTTCGTTTCCGCAAGCGCGTCAAGCTCGACCGCCTGCATTGCCGCTGCCGCCTCAGAAACGATCGCGTTCAGCTCCTCCGTGCTCTCAGCTCTGCCGCAAGCCTCGGACGCTTCATTGTATATCCTCGTAAGCTCCGCGTAATTTTCCTCCGAATACGCGCTCTTTGGATACGCGCCGTATACAGCCGCAAGCTCCGCCCTGGCCGCGTCCGTCTGCTCCGATGTGGGACGCAGTGCAAGTACGTTCACCACCGGAAATTCATCGGTCTTTGTCACGCCGTCTATAGTAACGCTCGCCGTTATCACAGCCGCTCCGGCGCTCACGCCGGAAACCACCTTGCCGTCCCTGATCTGCGCAACCGACGGATCGGAGCTTGTAAGCGTTACCTCAAAGCCCTCCGCTATGCTCTCGTCGCTCATGACTGCCGATACCCTCGGGTCTATCGACGACTTCGCCTCAAGATCTGTACCGTCCTCGGATATAAGACCGTTGAGCGTTACGCCGTCCGGCATAGCCTTTACCGTCTTGAGCTTTGAGTCAAGAACTCCCGTTACCGTCAGTCTTGCCGAATTGCTCTCGTCAGAGGAGTCTTTGCCGATATAAACGGTATATTCGCCCTGCGGTACTATGTCCTTCTGAGCCGCCTCATCGAATATATACATATCCCTGATATTGAGCGTGAAGGATACCTCCCTGCTCTCGCCGGGCTCAAGATATATCTTCTCAAAGCCCTGAAGCTGCTTTTTCGGCGTTGTTCCCGTACCTGCTCCCGGATGAGCTGCGTACAGCTGAACAACATCAGCTCCGGCTCTTCCGCCCGAATTTTTCACCGTTACCGACGCGGTCACGGAGCCGTTCGCATCGGCGGCCGTCTTGTCAAGCTTCATGTCCGAATATGTGAAGTCCGTATACGAAAGCCCGTAGCCGAACGGATACACTGCATTGCCGCTGTAATACATATATGTGTTGCCCGGCCTGCCGTCCTCCGCCTGTATGTCGTAATCGGTATACTTGCCGGTTATGCCCTCGATAGTGCGGTTCGAGTTGTCGTAAAGCTCAAGCTTTTCAACATCCGAGTTTGCATACCATGTGGTCGTGAGGTGTCCCGACGGGGCAGCCTCGCCCGATAGCACTTTGCCGAGAGCCTCGCCCTGCGTCTGACCGTTGTACGACGTCCATAATATTGCCGCGCACTTATCCCTAAACGGTTCCACGTTCATCTGCCCGACAGTTGACATCGCAACAATGGTTTTGTCCGCATACTTTGAATCGCAAAGCGGCTGAACGTGCGTCTGGTGGTCAGGTATGTCTATATCCTCGCGGTCGTTCGACTCAGCCGCGTCCGAATCGCCGAAGCCCTCCTGCTTCGGTATCGTCCCGGCATACGCTATTATAACGTCCGCCCAGTCGAGATCTGCTGAGAATTCCTCCGGCGAAAATTGGCGCGATGCGGCCGTCGCCGAGATATACATATCGCGCACTCCGTCATAGCCGCCGTCCGCGCCCTCGTATTCGCCGCTGCATACAGTGTACGCATCGCCGCTCCCGGACGCAGGCGAGCTGACAGACGCCACGGTCGGGCCGCCCTTTCCGTAAGCGATATTGAGCGTGCCGCCCCACATATCACCGGTCGCCATCTCCGCCTCGACCGACGTAACGCCTTCAAAATTCACGTTCGGTATATATCCCGAAAACGCCGGAGTTACGTTACTGAAGTCTGCGTCCGCTCCCTCAGCCTCCTGTAACTGAGAAAGGTCTATCCGGATCCTTGAACCGTCCGACTTCACGAGCGTGATGCTCTTTAAATTGAAAAGCGGCGTCGCATCGTCAAGCGCCCCGACGTGCTTTACCTCTATGTTCTTTTTGCCGAGCACCTCCGCGATACCATCCACAGGAGTGACCGTCTTGTCCGGCGTACCCGTATAGTCGCCGAGAACCAGCTTATCCGCAAGATCTCCGACTACCGCTACCTTTGTTACGCTGTCGCCCAGAGGGAGTATGCCGTCGTTTTCAAGCAGCACCCAGCTTTCCTCCGCCGCCTGCTCCGCAGTTGCAACATGCTCGTCGGTTTCTATATCGTCGGCAGTGTAATTGCGGTAGGTCTGCGCGTCCTCGTCAAATTCACCCGTTTTGAAACGCTGTAAGAACAGATGGTATATAGTCGTTTCAAGCTGCGCTTCGGTCATATATCCGTTGTTCACAGCGTCCGCCGCAAGCACCGTTGAACGGTTTCCGCCGCTGAGGTTACACTCAAGATCCATTCCCGATTTGAGCGCCTCGGCTATATACGCCTCGTCCGGCAGCTCGGAGCTGCCGAGAGCGCCTAATCTGTACTGCTCGTTCGTCACAAGGTCCTCGCCCGCGCCGCAGTCGGTGGTGACGTACCCGTCAAAGCCCCAGTTCCGTCT
The DNA here is from genome assembly GCA_944393255.1 of uncultured Clostridia bacterium. Classification (GTDB taxonomy): domain Bacteria; phylum Bacillota; class Clostridia; order UBA1381; family UBA1381; genus Ornithomonoglobus. The sequence continues at coordinate 3,658 of CALXZP010000074.1, forward strand.
GAGCACGTCCGTAAGCAGGTACGAATTTGAAGCCGACGGCTTGAAGTTGTATACGTATTCACCGCCGCGCGTTATCGTCGTAGCGTTGTACGAGGACATCACCGAACCCGGCATTACCTGCTCCGTAACGTTCTTGAACGCCTTTGTATAATAGTTCCTGAAATTGTATTCGCTCATAAGCGACGAGCCGCTGCGGCGGTTTTTCTCGTTATTGTTCGCCGCAAAATGCTTTATCGTTGCGATGATCTTAGTGTACTGCTCATCGCTGCCCTGCATACCCTCTACAAATTCCGCGCCGAGCTGACCCGTGAGGTACGGATCCTCGCCGTAGGTCTCCTCGTTCCTGCCCCAGCGCGGGTCGCGCGCAAGGTTTATCGTGGGAGTATAATATGAAAGGTTATACCTGCTGTTCTTCGCCCTCGCCTCCGTAGAGGTCTCGTCCGCAATGCGGTATACCAGCTCGCGGTTCCATGTGTTTGAGAGTGCGAGAGGCGCCGGATAGTTCGTCGCCTTGCCCTGGCGCGCAACGCCGTGCAGACACTCCATCCAGTAGTTGTATTCATGAACGCCGAGCCGCTCTATAGCCGGAGCCTGGTAGCCCAGCTGCGCCGCCTTTTCCTCAAGCGTCATCCTCGATACGAGGTCGGCGGCTCTTTCTTCATATGAATAGGATGTGTCAAGATAAATAGGAACGCTCGGGTCGTGCTCCGGCTTTACGCTCAGCGCATTGCACCGTGGATGCATACCCTCTATACTGTCCCAAAGCATTAGTTTTCCTCCCTCCGACGCGTCAACGGAGACCTCCGCCGTACCGTCCGTGAACTCGACGTCGTAAAATTCGGCTCCGTCAAGCGCGCCGCCGCTGTACTTTGCATAGACCAGCACCGCGTCCTCAGAGCTGTCCGAAGTGATCACAGCTTTTCCGTCCAAATAGCTGATGGACGCGTCTTGTCCCCCGTCCGCCATTGCCGGAACCGCCGCGCATGATACGGTCATTGCCGCGCTCAGCACGGACGAGATCAGTCTTTTTCTTTTCATAGCTTCTCCTTTCTGTCATAACACACAAAACTTATTTGATCTTTCCGCAGTTTATACTTGAATTATAACATAAAATATGATATAATAACAGTCAAAAAAGCAAATCATTCAGTCAAAAAAAGAGGTGATAGCCATGCTCCCCATGTACGAGCTGAGAGCTGAGGATATAAAGGTCATACATAACCACCGCGAACTGCAATTCCGGTCGCATATGCACGACGAGGTGGAGCTGCTGTACGTTTTTGAGCAAGGGCAGCATATTAACATAGGCGGCAGGGACTATGAGCTGATGCAGGGCGAGGCCGCCGTTATCTTTCCCGATATAGTGCATACGTATTACCGCCCGCAGTGGCGCACCACAAGGGCGGTTTTCGTGATATGTTCGCCGCGCCTGTTCGGAGGCAAGTTCCCCGACCTCCATTCCGCAGTACCGAAAAACCCCGTCATCACCGACGTTGACCCGGCGGTAAAGACTGCGTTTGCCGAGATAGCCGACTGCGGCGATTATGTGGAGCAAGCGGCATGGGCTATGATACTCATGCTCAAGCTGTATAAAAAATTAGAGCTTGTCCCCGTCGCGTCCGACCCGACCGAAAACCTGTCGCGCAGGGTCATGGACTATATCGCGGCGCATTTCCGGGAGGATATCACGGTCGAGAGCCTGTCGCGCGAATTTTCCGTGAGCAAATACTATATTTCACGCATATTCGGCTCGCGCATACATATGAGCCTGCCCAAATACCTCGGCATGCTCCGCTCCGACTGCGCGGCGGTTCTGCTGAGAACCACAAAAAAGAGCATAACCGATATATACGCCATGTCCGGCTTCGCAAGCCAATGCACCTTCAACCGCGCGTTCTTAGCGAACTACGGCATGACCCCCTCCGAATACCGCCGCGGCCGCTGAAATTCCCGCCGCGCCGCGGCTGGATATTCGGATTCCGCATTAAAACAAAATACATTAAATTTCCCCGCTTCTATTGTAAAATTTTTTTATATGTGCTATAATTGAGATATAAACAAATTAATTCCCGGAGGGATCAGATATAAAATGGACGAGACTTTGATCGAACAGTATATAAAAGAAAACGGAGATTTTATCGCCATACCGGTCGGGACAAGCATGTACCCCATGCTGAGGAACAGACGCGACAGCGTTTATCTTGTACGCTACGACGGCAAGGGTCTGAAAAAATACGATCTGCCCGTCTACAAGCGCAGCGACGGCACGCAGGTAATGCACCGCTGTCTCGGCAGGGACGAGCGCGGATATATAATGTGCGGCGACAACCAATGGATCCTTGAGCACGGCATACAGGACTCGCAGATAATCGCCGTGGCTAAAGGCTTCTACCGCGACGAAAAGTATATCCCAAACGAAAGCAGGGCGTATATAGCTTATTACAAGCTGTGGAGCATGAGCCTTTTTCTGCGCAAATGCGTTCTTCGCGTCATACACAAGCTGTATCCGCGGCAGAAGATAATGGAGAAGTACAGCAGCTGACGCTCCGGTGCTTGTATAAATTTTTTTAATTTTATCCGGTCTGTATTGTAAATCCATCAAAAATATGCTATAATTTTGTAGACAGATGTTTTGCAATCACCCATAAACCCGATGGATCGCGAAACGGAGGTTTCGCGATCACCAGGTATAACACATGGATAATTGAAAAATGCGACAGTATTTTTCAATTATTGCGTTGTTCCGGGGAGCTCGAGGGTATACCCTCGAATTGTATCCATTTCTGACGACATGCGCGTCAGAAATGGCGGTTAAAAAAGTTTCAACGAACAGTTTTATTTTATCGGATGGAACTTTTTTAACCTACATAAGCCCAATGGATCGCGAAACGCAGGTTTCGCGATCACCAGGTAATATATCCAAGGAGGTCGTATATTATGAAGAAAAAAACCATCGCCGGTCTTGCGGCGCTCGGCGCAGTCCTCGGCGCGGCGACAGCGGCAGGGATCATTGTGAGAAAAAGAAAGCAGAAAATGCTCGGCTCCGGAGCGGGTACTCCGCTTCCGCCGAAAAGAAATATATATTTCGCGGGAGGCGGTATAGCCGCGCTCTCGGGCGCTTTTTATCTTATACATGACTGCGGCATACCCGGCGACAGCATATATATTTTTGAAGCGTCCTCCACTCTCGGCGGCTCGTTCAACATCGGAGGCAGCGGCGACGACGGCTACATCACGGCGATGAACGCCCCGTTCAGCCTTGACGGACGCTCCAATATGGCGGATATGCTCTCAAAGCTTCCGTCGGGACTGCTCCCGGACATGAGCGTTGCCGATGAGATAAGGAACTTTGAAAACGCCAATCCGCTGAACGGCTTTTCGCGCCTTGTTGACAAGAACTGTCTTGAAACGGACGATATCGCTCTTTCAAAGCGCTCGCTGAAACAGATAAAAGCTCTGCTCTCGGCAAAGGAAGACGAGCTTTTCGGTGTATCGGTGCAGGAGTTTTTTGACGGCGCCGATTTCCTGAGCTCAGGTCTCTGGGGCGTTGTTTCCACATCATATATGATAAAGCCGTCCTCCGCCGCGCTCGAGCTTAAAAACATCCTCAGCATGAACAGCGTTGACGAGCTTATCAATATGAAAAATACAGTGCGCTCACAGCTCAATATGCAGGAGACCGTTGTGGGTGCGCTTGAACGCTACCTTGTATCGCACAACGTTAATTTCTCCACTCACTGCCGCGTTGTTGATCTCGATCTCGACGAAAGCAGCGGACGTGTGTGCGCGATACACCTTAACGATAACGGAACAGCAAAGACCTTTTATCTCAATAAACGCGACCTGTGCTTTGTTACGAACGGTTCCGCCAGTGAATGTGCGACAGTGGGCGATTTCAACTATCCCGCTCCGGAGCACGAGGACGCCTCGGCTTCGTTCGCTCTCTGGCGCAATATTTCAGAGAAGCACAGCGGTTTCGGCGATCCGGGAAGCTTTTTCAGCTCGGACGATTCGGATATAATATCCTTTACCGTCACGTCAAGATCTCCGCTGCTGCCCGACCTTATAAAGCAGTATGCCTCCGGTTCTTCCGCTCCCGGAACGCTTACGACCTTTACGGACTCTCCCTGGGGAATGACAGTTATGTGTCCGCCGCAGCCGTATTTCTCCTCGCAGGATGAAAACACTTTCGTTATCTGCGGCTATGGCATAAATACGCAGACCCCTGGCAGATACACGGATAAATCGATGAAGAACGCAAGCGGAGCCGAGATCCTGTTTGAACTGGTAAAGCTGCTCGGACTCGGTGAGCGGTGGGAGGAGATAACTGACACGATCGTCAACGTCATCCCCTGCTGCATGCCGTTCGCAGCCGCTTCATCCCTGCCGCACGAGGACGGGGATAAGCCTCTCGCAGTGCCGTTCAAGGACGGGAATATCGCCTTTATCGGCAGATTTGCGCGTCTGGGCTGCGGCATATCATGCAGCTGCGAATATTCGGTACGCACCGCGCGCGAAGCGGCATACCGGCTGACCGGGACAAAAAAAGCGGCGGCGGCGCCGCGGCGGAACATGCCGATCTACCGAAGGTTTTTTATAGACCTGAAAAACCGCTGAGACGATGAATGCATAAATAAGTATCGGAGGGTACGAACCTGATCGTGCCCTCTTTTTTGCATTTACCGTGTTTATGTACAAATACCGGTTTATAATTCTATGTATAATCCACAAAATTTGTTCGTTTATGTAAAATTTATTTAAAGTATGTTAAATACTCTTGACAGACTGCCCGCGATATGTTAGAATGACTGTAATTAACTGCACGATGCGTGCGGTTAAAAATAAATATTTTTTTAAACAGAGAGGATGATCTTTTTTTGGACAGTTTGCCCCTACAAATTCTACTTCAAATCATACTTATCGCATTAAATGCGGTATTCGCTTCCGCGGAGATAGCGGTCATATCATTTAATGATATAAAGCTGCAAAAGGCCGCGGAGAATGGAGACAAACGGGCAAAAAAGCTTGCTAAGCTTACAGCTGAGCCTACTAACTTTTTAGGCACGATCCAGGTCGGGATAACGCTTGCCGGTTTCTTGGGCAGTGCGTTCGCTGCGGATAACTTCTCAGATCCGATAGTTGACCTGCTCCTTAAGACGAGGATAAACATCCCGGCTTCTGTACTTAACACCATAGCGGTAGTTTTGATAACTATCATACTTTCGCTTCTGACGCTCATTTTCGGTGAGCTTGTTCCGAAGCGCGTAGCTATGAAAAAAGCGGAATCACTTTCGCTCGCTCTTTCGGGCATGCTCTACGGAGTTGCAAAGGTATGCCGACCCGTGGTGTGGTTTTTGACGAAATCGACGAATGCGGTGCTCCGGCTCTGCGGTATCAACCCGGATGTTGAGGACGACGAGGTGACCGAGGAGCAGATCAGGATGATGCTCGACGTAGGCAGCGAGAAGGGTACGATCGACCCCGAAGAGAAAACAATGATCCATAACATATTCGAGCTCGACGATACGCCGCTTGAGGATGTTATGACCCACAGGCGCGATCTGAAAATACTGTGGATGGATGACAGCGTTGAAGAATGGGAAAGAACGATCCAGGACGAGCCGCACAGAAAGTATCTTGTATGCTCAGAGGCTGTTGACAATGTGAAAGGCGTTATCGATATACGTGAATTCTACAAGGCTCTGTACAAGGGCGAGAACGTGAAAAAGAAGCTCGAACCGGCATTTTTCGTTCCCGAAACAATGAACGCGGACGATCTGTTCAGAAAGATGCAGAAAATGCGCAAGCATTTTGCCGTAGTTCTTGATGAATACGGCGGTCTGAGCGGTATAATCACCATGTCGTCGCTGCTTGAGGAGATAGTCGGAAGCTTGCAGCTTGACGACGAACCCGAGGATATCGTTAAGATAAGCGAAAATCTCTGGCGGATGGACGGCTCCGTACCTCTCGACGAGGTATCGGACGCTTTGGGTATAAAGCTTGAAGACGATGAATATAACACGCTGGCCGGGCTTATACTCAACGAACTGAACGAATTCCCCGCCGACGGTACAACGCCGCTGGTGGAGGCGCACGGGCTCAGGCTTCAGGTGACCGATATACGCGATCACAGGATCGAAAGCGTAAATGTACGCAAGCTTGAAACAAAGCCGGAACAGGATAACGGCGAAGAAGAAAAAGATTGATCATACGGCTGCACAACGGCTCTTCCGTTTGCAGCCGTTTTCATATGATAAGAGACCGGCGGGAATCTATAGGCCCGCCGGTCTCTTGTTTATCAATATTCATTCTGCTGTTGTGTAACTCCGATCTCAATGCTGCGCACGGCAGGTACGTTGGTATCGTTGAGCCATGACATCAACGTCACATAAGCCGCGTCCCTACCGACCTTTACGCCTTCTATCACCGCTCCGTCCGCGGTCACCTCGGCCATCTTTATATCAAGCAGTCTGCCGTTCGCGTCATAGCACGCGGCCATTGCCGAGCTGTTTTCTATGTAGTCGTCAAAAACGACCTCAAACGTGTATGTGCCGTTCTCCTCCAATCGAGTTGCTCTTCTATGCATATCGGTAAGAGGCGCGTTGTAGTCCCTCTTTGGAACTTCCGGCAGAGCGTACTGGAAGTATTGCGAGACCCCGGCGGGAGTATTCGGGATGTGATCTGTATAAAACGACTGTCCCACAGCAAAATATTCATATGCAGCAGGCTCATAAGCGTCATCCCAGGTCACGTCAAAATTATAAAAGCTGCCGTCGTCCAGCTTTACCATGTTCCACGCATGACCGCCCCATTTTATGCCGTTGTAAGAGTTTCCCGTTACGTATATATTTTCGATCTCAAGTGCGTTCAAAACGAGCGTAAACGCTTTCGCGTAGCCCTCGCATACGACGTCCGTTTCCGGGTCGCCGTCAAACACACCGGCTATGGAATGTGCGTAAACCGTATCGAGCGGTTCGCCGTTTTCGTCATATCCGTATTCGACAAGCCCCGCTATATAGTCGTGAGCAAGCTTTGCCGTACCGTATACCGTCTCCGGCTCCGCCGCCTTTATATATTCTATGCATTGCCCTACGTTTTCATCTATAGCTGCGTCCGCCTGTTTTCTTTCTTCCGCCTCGTTGTATTCATCACAGAGAAACAATGCAAGAAATTCGATATTATCCGCCGAATAGCCCGCATAATAACAGGTTGACGGCAGCCAGTAATACTCCGGATGATCGTTTCTGAACATGAAATATACCTCATGCAGCTCATTCCATGAAATATGATCCGGGATATCGATGATCTGCTCCCTGTACCTGTCAAAGTCTGCTTCTCCGGAAGTCTCATAGCTCAGAAAATCCCTTTCGGAAGCAGCTATCTTTTTGCAGCTTTTCAGGATAGCTTTATACAGCTCCCGTCTTTCCTTCGGGTGAGAACGCTGCTCCATATCCTTGTAAGCATAGTCGCCGCCATATCCGTAAAACCGTACGGACGGTTCACTGTCATCCTCTTCCTCCTCGGAACTGCCGCCGCCAAACAGGCTTATCCCGGAAATATCGCTCCCGGTCTCCAGCATCACCGTTTCCCGGCTTACCCCGCCCACCGGCAGAACCGGTCTTTCCTCAGCCTCCGCCGTTAATTCGGCGGCAGACAGCACAAAAACGGCCGCAGCCGCAGCCATAGCATTTCTTCTCACACCAAAACCTCCGTTCATATGTATTGCTTCACTCGTCCGTCAACCTCATTTGAACCAAAGCTTGCGGACAATAGCTGTCATCCCCCTGCGCAAATGCGCAATAATTATTCTTGTTTTCTATTCTATCAAAATTATACGATCGCGTCAATTGTCATTTTGCAAAAAAAACATATGTACGATTTATCTAAATATACAAAACAGGACAAAAACTTCCGCTGTCTCTGTCCTGTCCGTATTTTATCCTGCCCGCAATCACTCGGGACTGTCTTGATCGCCTATCATCTTATCTTATTTATAAGCCTTCCTATACCTTCTATCTCGCATACCACCTCGTCGCCGCTTTTAAGAAACCTCGGCGGATCAAAGCCCATGCCTACTCCGGCAGGCGTCCCGGTAGCGATCACTGTTCCGGCTTTGAGCGTCATGCCCTGCGAAAGCTCAGTTATTATATGCACCGGATCAAATACCATGTATTCCGTTGAACTGTTCTGCCGCGGCTCTCCGTTCACATAGCTCTTTACAGCCAGAACAGGCGGATAGCCTATCTCATCGGCGGTAACTATGCACGGCCCCATCGGTGTAAAGCCGTCAAGGCTTTTTCCGAAATACCACTGCTTGTGATCCGTCTGCAGATCGCGCGCGCTGATGTCATTTATTACAGTATATCCGAATATATAGCCCGGCGCATCCTCTCTGGCAACATTCTTTGCGTCCTTGCCTATTATAAACGCAAGCTCGCATTCATAATCCAGCTTTTTGACCAGCCCGGCATACGAGTCTATCTCCGCTCCCGGCGCCGCCGCTTCGCTGACGCGTTTTGAAAAATAGATCGCATACGGGCGTTCACGCAAAAACGCTTCTTTATTATATTCAGCCGCTTCTCTGCCGTGCTCCGTATAGTTTATGCCCAGGCATATGACGTCCTGGGCCGGTCTCGGTATCGGCGCGCACAGGACAGCCTCGTCCGCCTTGATCCCGTTTTCATCCGATATCCGCACTTCTCCTCCGCGTATCAGCGAAAGCATATCCTCCGCGTTTTTGACAGGGTATATGTACCCGTCTCTCTCCGCACCGACCCGTTCTTTTCCGTCCTGCAAATACGTATACAATTTCATAGCTTACAGCTCCTTTAAAAGATTTTCACAGCCCTTGAGCACATCACGGTATGTGGCCTCAAAGTCGTGCGTATACCACGGGTCGTCTATATCGCGCTGCTCCCCGGCGTATTCAAGCAGCTTATGTACCTTTCCGTCCGGATCGCCGCCCGTTATCCTCAGTATGTTTCTGATATTCCAGTCATCCATACCTATTATATGATCGTACTCGTCATAATTGCTCCGTTTCAGCTGCACAGCGCGTTTCCCCGCCGTAGATATACCCTTTCTTTTAAGCAGTCCCGCCGTCCCCGGATGAACGCCGTTTCCGATCTCCTCCGTAGAGGTAGCGGCCGACGCCACATATATATCGCTGCGGTCTTTGACCATATCCTTAAGCACAAATTCCGCCATCGGGCTTCTGCAAATATTCCCGTGGCAGACGAACAGTATTTTTATCAATATAATTCTCCTTTCGGTTTTGTGTAATTACGCCCCGTTTTGCCGATATCTGCGCCGTTTACAAACCGCGTCAAAGCCTGTTTATGACAGAACGCACTTCGCAATATACGGCAAAATAATGCAAATCAAGACAGACGTTAGCAGCAGATCAGCGGTAAGAATAGAGGCTTTACCGCTAAGAGCGGCCCCCGCTCACGTATCAATCCATAGCATCCGGTCACATTTCAGAGTGATCGTCTCAAACGCTTCATTTACAGCATCATTTTTTATGTCAACAGCATATCTTTTAAGTCAATTACATGCTATCAAGAATCTGTCCTTTTCTATCTGCAAAAATATGCTTTATCTGCCCCTATGCTTGTCTCGTTTCTTTTGCTGTTTTAATTCAAACTGACGCTTTGCGTCCGCTTCCCTCTGTTCACGGCTTTTCTTTTTACGCTCAGTCTTGAACTGTTCACGCTGTAACTGCAGCACCTGCTGCGACTTGGTACCAATACCGCGATCATGCAATTGCTTTTTAATATCACGCTGAATACGTTTCGGATTTTTCCGTACTTCCTTTACAACAGTTTCGACCGCAGGACTAAACCGCAGCTCATAATAATGTTTCAAAATGAGGTCGTACACCTCATGCTCCTTCGGCTCTGCTCCAAAGACGTGTTTAGCCGCCGATAATCTGCCGCCCTCGATCCGTTCAAATATCCCTACCCAGAACGGAGCTTCAAAACACACTATTGCTCTGCATATTACTTTGTCCATAAATATCCCTCCTGAAAATATTATGAACAAAGAACGGACAACCCGGAGGGGCAGGTTACTTACCCTGTCATTGACAGGACGGCCGGGCTACCTACCGGCTCTGACATATTAACAAATATGCGTTGCGTTTTTATCTTTGCTTTGATTTATTTTAACATATAGGCGTTGTTTTGTCTATTGACAGAATTGATAAAAATATCAATTCTGCCTTTGTAAAGCCATTTTAATATCTCGGCATATAGTGTCCGCCTCAGCGTCTGTAAAAAAGCATATGCAATGTCAAAAAAATACACTCCAATGGTCTGATACGCAGAGTTCATTTCATTTGTTTCATCTATCACAAAAATCACCGCCGAATATGTTCTCTCACAAAGCGGTCGAATACCCACTCACTACTTCCAAATAATACTTGCAGTAATTCTTGCCTCAGTTCGTTTTTCGATAAGCTGTTCACATACTTTATTACCTCAGTTTCGAGCTCTGCATAATGATCTTCCTGTGCGCGCTCATAATCGTCAATGTCTTTTTTATATTGGACCGCCTCATTCGGAAAAGCCGAAAAATACAATGCTATCATATGCTTGCAAATTATTCTTTTGCCATTTGCATGCGGGCAG